>NZ_JBHTJF010000022.1:0-572524 GCF_042675605.1 Savagea faecisuis | reverse complement strand
TACATTTTACATGGAATCTCTCTTTTTTATTGCATTTTATTGGTAAAACTTAGTTAATCAACAGGCGTGCTATCTTTCTTAAGAATCGAAACGTCCTTTTGGAACTCAGAGCGGAAATTTTCTTCCATTTCTTCTTGTAAAGCATACTGATCTGGCCATACACTATACAATTGAGCATAATGTTGAAACCCTCCACGAACGCAACGTCCTGCACAGTTGGCATGTGAGAAACCGAGTTCATACATACGAGGGAGTTTAATACCCCACTCTTCTTCGATAATGGCCTTCACATCAACATCTTCACGGAATGTATCAATCATCGGGAATCTAGTCTCTACCGGCTCTACAGGATAATGCTCATAAAAATGAGTAAGATTTTCCGCACGATGTGCCTCATGTGGACCGATCCCGAAATAGAGAATCGGCTCTAATTGATGCTCATCTCTCAATTCTTCTAAAAACAAAATCGTTTGGCGCACTTTTAATTCTTGCGAACATTTAGCGAAGCGTGAATTTCCTAAAAATCTAGAATCAAAAAAGACTTCTTCAGGTGTACGTCCATCAATTCGCTCTGTAATCTCAATACCGATATACTCTGCTACTTCATCCATAAATCGATAGTTATCATCGTCTTCCCACAATGTATTCGTGAAAAATAAAATACAATTCTCTTTCCCGTACATTTGCACCATTTGGTAAGCAACATAGGCACTTGATGCTCCACCACTATACATTGCAATATGCACTGGTTTTCTTTCTGTCATGTTCCATTCCACCCTTATCTGAATTACTTCGTATAATCATCGAGCAACTGCAAAAGAACATACTGTAGTTCCTCTACTTCTACATTGCGCCCCGCATTTCGCAACATTCTCTCCACGTTTTTATGGATTACTTCTGCTTTTGGCGATAATTCAACTCGTTTAATACGTTGGTATTTACCATTATACTCCAAGTTGATGTAATCTCCTTGTTCTACGCTTGTATTACCAGCGTGTTGCACATCATTTGCAAATTGTCGGTAAAATAAATCGACTGTCGTATCTGACCATGCTTCTACTTCAACTCCGATATAACGATTCAAAAAGTCGATGAATTCATCACTTTTTGATAAAACTTTCAACAAATTATTGTGTGCAATTTCTTCTGTCGTAAAGCTTGAAGGATATTCAAACATTTGATCGATAGAAGCTATCTTTAATTGCTCACAAATAAAGCTTTCAATACTCTCTTTAAATTCAATCATAGTCATTTCTAGTTGCTGCATATGTTGTTTAAGTAATGCTATATTCTCTCCATATTTTTCAAAGAGACTTTCAACAGCAAGTAAAGGATTGACCTCACTTTGACGAATATAACGTTTTAATGTTTGTAAGTCTTCACTGACACGTTCGGTCATTTGGGTATGGCGTGGCAATGAGCGTAACCACCCTAACAAGCCGCTGCTTACTTGTATTAATAAAGTCTTATCTTCTACATATTCACTAATATAAGGCGATACAATCGTCTCTACTTGTTGTAAGAAAGCTAACTGGTGTTCATCAAAGTCATGGAACACGTAGTCATATTCTGCACTTTCTTTAAACATCTCATAAATTTTTTCTGCCTCTAACGCTGGGACGAACATATTGTGACGGTAAAACATAATTTGATCTAACCAATCACGCAACAACATAAACGTCAATAACGGAATGAGCGGTGGTCGAATACCATAAGGCTCTGATTGTAAAATATCACTTAATGTATCAAGTGACGAACGAGGATGTTGTCTCAAATGTTGCTGTAAATCTTTGCGCATCTGAGCATATTCAATCGTTTGTAATCTATCTAAATCTTGTAATGACACACCATGATTTTTCAATATTGTTGCATAGACTAAATAATCTGGTCCTTGCCCTTCAATGCCTAACATAGGCGTATAAGGTTGCTGAATAATTCCATCTAACACACGATATAGCGACTTGCGTTGTACACCTTTCACAATAAATCGATTGACCGCATCGTTCATAATAATCGGTGTCATAGAATAACGCTCTTCCATCATCTCACTTAATATCAACTCAAAGTTCAATGCAGACGTTGGTTGAATACGATTTCCTTGATGCATCCACTCACTATCACGATTAAAAGCATAATAATGCTGAATATATGCTAAAAACTCATGATGTAGCTCTTCCTTTAGAATTTGTAACTCTTCTTGTAAATTATTATGTTCTAATAGTAGTGTTCGATTTTGCAATAAAGTATCTATCGCAAGCTCTCGGTTAATCGTACCTTCAATATCTTTAAATGGTTGTCGAGTAATAACATAAAAGACATAAGGATTATTTCTTTCCTTCATCCATCTGATTACGTCACTGTATTCTTCTTCATCCGTTAATACTATTAAATAAACTAGTGCGTCTTCCTGACTTCTAGACTCTAGCTTTAAAATTTCTTCTTTTTGAAGTTCTAACAATTGATGAGAAGCCGCTACTTTCACACGCGCAAATCTCGTAATATTACGATAATCATTGTAGTCACGTGCTAAATAATATTTGCGTGGCAATTCTTCCTGTACATAATCTAAGCGATCTTCCAATGTTAATTTGAGCTTCGCTTGTTCTTCCTCAATTAATGTATTTAATACTGTCGAACTTCCTTCATATAACTCCCAATGTCCAAGAACACGATTATAACGAATCAACTTTCTTTCAGCCATTTCAATGAGATACTGTTCGACTTCATCTTCAAGTTGACCGAGACTATAGGCGATTAAAGACACGTCAATCGGATGTACTGCGTTAGAATTCGTCAATTCCCACAATGTAATGACTTTTAAAATATCACGTTGCAATTGATTACGTTTAGCACTACTTACTTTCGATAAGTTCCGTTTGTATAGTCGAACAATATCTTGATTCAAATCATCTAAAGTCGTCATATCTAAATCTCGATAAAAATAATCAAAGATTTTATTAGCATAATAATAACCTTTTTCTTGTATAACGTGATTAATAAGGCCGCCTGTTTCATCACTTTCTAAAAATGTAAATAAAGTACGCTCGTTTTGTCCAAACACTTTTGATACTCTCGGCAATAAATAAAGAGATACAGGATGAACAGGGTAGGCTCCTTCAACGACAATTTTCTCAATCTCTTGCGAATTTAATTCATTGAACAGAGGATACTGTCTCAACTTTCTTTGAACACCGTCAAAATTAGGTATTTGCATCGGGTATTGACCCGCTAATTGCGACATATACTGATCTGTCATCCGATAATAAGTCGCAATATCACTGTCGATAAAATACGTATTATATCTTTTCTCTACTCGTTGAAACTCCGAGCGAAAATCTTCTTGGAAGCCTGACATATATTGAGACATTGTTTGGTGTGATATTAATAAAACATGCATATAACCGTCTGAACGATCAACAAATTCAGCTAAGTCTTGAATGTCTTCCATTGTCTTATGTACTTTATGCGGTGATAAGGTTTGTAAAAATCGACCGAATTCATCATAGATAATAAAGATGCCTATATTATGTTCTTTCAGCTTTTTAAGCACTTCTGTTAATTGATCAACTAGATTAACTTGTATATTTTGTTCAAAGTAAGCTCCTGCCGTAAGTTGAGTATATTGATCACTGAACCACTTTATTTCATCTGTATTTTGTTCTTCAATTTGTAAAAGCCAATCCGTTAATGATATATTTCGTTCTGTTAAACGCTCTAAAAAGTGCTCATATGTCTTTGGAAAGTCTGTTTTCCATATCTTTAAAACGTCTTCTACTTGTCTTAAGATACCTGCCGTTTCAATCTCTATGTTTCTCTTCTTTAAGATAACTCTTATCTTTCGTAAGATAGCTTCAGTAAAGTCTCCTTCATTACCATTCAAGACAATTGGGACATATTGCCTCGGCAAATTGAGTAAAGGAGTTAAACTGTCATAAACGTCTTGGTGTACCTTTTGAAATTTATTAACAAGTTGCTCCGCTTCCTCACCTTCAATAGCATGAGATACAATATTAGCCATAATTGTAGCAATTAAAGACTTACCACTTCCATATGGCCCAACACTAATATGAGCAGCCTTACTTTCCTTATGAATAAAAGATTGAGACATTCCAATTAAAAAGTCCGCGTGCGAAGGGGTAGGCAAGTAACGTTGTACAAAAGATAATTTTCCAATATCAAATTTTATATTGACACTCGTTTTAAATGTACTCATTTCACTCACCACTTCTCTTCATTTTCTTTATTTTTATACTGCGTTTCTAAAAAATCAATAGGATCTACCTCAGGTACACGAATAACATCTAAGTTATTTGTACGTGTAAACACAATTTTAAATTCATCTTCATAAGTCCAATCATTTAACATTCTCAAAATGTTCGCTCGTGACCAATTATAAATATTTCCAAATAGGCCTGTCTCCTGTAATAAATCATCTATATTTAAAACATACTGCTCTTTTCTTTGACTGTAATCTAACAACACATACATAAGAAAAATTTCATCTTGCTTCGGAATAATAGCTTCTTCTTTATATACAATGCCATTTTTTTCAGTCATTACTTGTAAATTTGCTAGAGGACTTAACGTGACTTCTTCAGGATCTTCATTATCCTCCCCTGCAGTATACATACGAATCAATGTATCTACATCACGCTTTAATGAGTTTTCAGAAACAACTCGTGTTTCTCTACTTTGCACCCAACTTTGAAATGTAACGAGCAAGTCTTCTCTTGATATTTGAGTATCTTTCAACTCATTAAAAAACCAGTACCATGCCGTACTAGGCTCATCTTGCTTCGTAATCTCATAATGTAAAATCGCTGCTGTTGCGACATACTTCAATGTAATATCATATTTTTTTATAAGCTTTCCTAAAGGAGTTAAGGTGTGTACTTTTTTTATACGATCTTCGTCAACAATACCTATCGCTTTAATCCAATGTCGCAAAGATTGAACCATATTTTTTCCAAGCCCTATTTTTTCAAAAGCATCCTTCTCAAAGAAGAATGAAGGATTCGTTTCGATACTGCGAATCGCTTTTCCTAACCAACGATCTCTCAAATAGAAACTTTGATGTTGATTATATCCCAACTTTTTTTCACTTCCTTCTCACTGGTCGCTCTGTCCAGTACGTACTGTTAAATAAAAAAGGAAGTCATAATACTCCCTTTTTTATAATTAATGAATAGTAGATGGCATTTCTTTAAATTCTTCTTGACAATTCAAAGAAGCTTCGATGTAAGTTGAATAGTTTTCAAGGTAGTCAGCAAAGTTGTCAATGTAATCATCAAAATTATTTCCACCTACAATAATGTGCTCATATAAATAACTAATTCCACCTCTCATATAAGCTAAGTAAATTTCAACATCTTCTAAATGCTCTTCCGTTTTCGCATAAGTTTCTTCACCGTCATCTCGCTGAATGACTCGCATTTTAGCAGGTTCTCGAAACGCTCTATTTACAGCCGTATCGATGTCTGTCTTTTCTTTCTTCGCATAGTGTAATAAAATCACGAGTTGAAAAATCGTTTCAATCGTTGTCGCTTCACGATTTAACTGCTCTAAATCAATTTTTTTCTCGGGGTGTTTTTCTTCCTCCGACATTTTAATGTCTTCTGATCTACCAAGTAAATAACCAATTAACGGAGCTATCAAGAATACATCGATATTACGCTTGAAAACCCTGTTACTATCTTGACCAGCTAAATGATCTAAATATAATCCATGTTCTCCTGCAATAGATAACGTTCGGTCAAAGATCATAATGATACCTCCTCAATCTCAGTATGTGTTTCACTTTTCTTTACAAAGCGATATTTCTTCCCTATATGTTTAGACATTACTGTTTCAGCATGTGTAAAGTCTTTTTGCATCACAATTAAAATCAACTGCTCTGAAACTTGAGGTAATACTCGTGAAATATTGCTCACATGAGTATCATCCGTATTAGAGAAGGGTGCGTCTAAAATCATTGGTAATGATTCTACAGCTGTAATTCCCTCATCATTCTTTTTATCTTGCAGTTTCTTATGTTCCGCTAAGTCAGCTAATCCAGCTAAAAATGCAAAGTTTTTAACTGTTTCAAGGCCTTGTGAACCATCAATCTCTGTATCCTGTCTAATATCATTTTTCACTTTTAATGTGACTCGATAACGATCATCAATTTCTACTACTCGATTCCCGTGATACATCTCTTGGAAATAGTGATTAACACGCTTCTCTAAATCTTCACGTAACTCAAATGATTGACGATTATAACTATCTTCAAACCACTGTCTAACACCTTCGACATATTTAATTTTCTCTTGAATTTTTCGATTTGTTTTTGTGTTTGCTGCTAAATTACTAAGCTTTGTAGTGAGTTTAGTTTTTCGTTTTTCTAATGCATCTATCTGATTATTGTTTGCCCCTTTTTTCTGTAGACATTCTCTTTCAAATCCTTCATATTTTTGAACTTCTACTTCTAGAGCATGAACACTGTCGATACCTTTTAACTCTTCGCTCAAAACTTTTAAATGTTCCTCTGTCTCGCCAATTTGCACATCCAAATTTAAAATATCTTCATGTGTATGAGTAACATGCTCTACATAACGATCCCCATTATTTTTCATACTATTTAAAGACTGTGTGAATTGACGAATCATTAAACCAATAGATTGAGGTGGTAAGTATTCCTTCTCTCTTAAAAGCGATTGATATTCTGGTGTTTCTTTCTCTATCGGTGTGCCACAAACGCAATGTCCTCTTTCAATAATGTGGTTGATTGAGTTGGCATTCATATCTCGAATTCCAACATCTTCAAGCTGTGCACCTTCTAGAATTTCTAAAGCTTGATGAATAAGAGGTTGAGCAAAGTAATTTTGTGGACGAGCAGATATATCATTTCGAATTTTCTCTCTCTCTTCTTTTTCAAACTATAACGATAAATATCTAATGTTTTTTCTGCTTCTTGACGCTCTAACTCTTTTTCTTTCGCATTCGCAAACTTCATTAATTCTCCACGTTTTTCCTTTGCTTTCTCTGCATAATAAGTAATATCTTCTTCCAACTGAATCTGTTCTTTTTTTATATTTTCGATATTTTGATCTATTTTTTCAATCTGAGCTTGTAATTGATGAGAGTTTTTCTCATCTTCACTCTCTAAACTATTTCGTAACATCCCTAATACTTTTTGTGTACTTGTAGAATTGATTGGACCGATATGTTCAATAGCATTTTCATATGCTGTCAAACCTAACAAATCTTCAACTGCTGTTTTAAGATCCGCATTTTCTGTAATATTTTTAAAACGCTCCGTATCGTATAAAAAATAAGTTGAGAGTTCTTGAGGGAAAATACTGTTGATGACTGTTCTCTTTTTAGGATATTGTAGTTGTTCGGTTGTACCATCAGCACCTTTACGACTAATATCTACACTTTCTTCTCCCAATGGCTTTACTTCTTCTCCTCTTTTAACATAAGCTTGAGAACGTTGTACAGTATATTCATATTCATGATGCATTAAGGTTAATGTTACACTCATTATTGCTTTGTACTGCTTGTTATCTAAAACCTCTTGCTCTACTTCTTTATTTAACAAATCTTTTGACGACTTAAAATTTGCAAATCCATATAAACACCAGTTAAACGCTTGTAGAAAAGTTGTTTTTCCTGATGTATTATCTCCTAATAAAACGGTAACATTCCTATCTGAATCTGTCGAAAAGTTTATTAATGGTTGTTGCCCTTTAAACTGTCTAAAGTTCTCAATTTGAATGGATTGGATAATCAATGCTAAACCCTCCTTAGCTTTTATAAATTAGACTCGTACACTTCATTTACAATCTTTATAATTTGCCTTCTCATTTCAGCGTGATTATATTCCTTAGTTTTTACATTGTCTCTTTCTAAAATGTAAATTCTTTGACGCATTACATTTAATTTTGCTTTATTTAATTCAATCTCTTCTTGATTTTTATAATTCGTCATACTAAATCTTTCCTTTCCATATCTACCGCTTCGATAGAATATCGTTCACGTATTAATTCACTAACCTCAAATGCTTCTCTACGATTTAATGCAATAGAAGCAAAGTCTTCTAACCGTTTCAATTCTCGAACAATCAAGCTCTTTGTACTTGCTATTTCCTCAGGCAATATGCTATCTCGTTCTGAAAATGGCAATGTAATGAAATCATATATATCTGCTCGTTCTTTTCCTTCATATAATCTTAATACACGTCCTCTTCGCTGTACGTATTCTTTAGGGTTTGTACTACTCGCTAGAATAAACGCTTTTTCAACACTTGGTATATTTACACCCTCGTCTAAACAACGAATTGCCGTGAGTACCTGTAAATGCTCTCCTTTTGAGAACGTATCAATAAGTAATTTGCGTTCCTGCTGATTTTCTTGTGCTGTAAACCGAGCAACCTTCATTCCCAAATCATTTCCTAACATTTTTGAAACAGCATCAATTTGGCGCACTTCTTCTTCAGGTGATACACCTTCAACATAAGAAGGATCATTAATAGTAGTAGCTCCACAGTAGACGAGTATTTGAGAATCATCTTTGTATCGTTCAATTTCTTTTTTTAGAACTTCTAACTTATTTTCAGCTCCAGCAACAATACGAGCTCTTTTAATTAAAAGCATTTTTGCTGTTTCTGTAAATTTTATTTTCCCACTTTTTTCACGAATAATTGAACGTGCAATTTGACGTGTTAATGATAAATATTCGTGCCGCTCATCTTCTGTCAAATAAACCGGTATTGGATAATAGTTATAAGGGGTTAACATCTTACTATTAATAGCATCTTTTAAAGAGTACTCCATGACGACATCTCCAAAGTATCTATGCAATGACTCTGTTCCTTCTACGTCTCCTTTTCGATTAATTGTAGCTGACAAAGCTAAACGATATTCTGCATTTGGCAGTAATGCTTTCTGTAAATGTTCCGCTCCTAAGTTATGAGCTTCATCTGCAATTAACAATACGTTTCTTTTCAAACGTCGCAACATTTTCTGTATAGCTTCTGTACGAAACGTAGCGTTTGTTGTAATAAAGCAAAAAGACATTGGATCCTTTTCTGTTTTATAGTTGAACAGTCTCGTAACACTATTCAATTGATTGCGCCAATTACGTTGTGGCGAAGCAGAAAATCCGATAATCGGTTGTATTCCGAACTGTTCGATATCTTCTACCCATTGAGTGACGAGATGCTGATAAGGTACGACAATTACAATGCCTAGTAACTTTTGTTTATCTCGATATAGCTGTTCAGCTGCTGCTAATCCGGTTAGTGTTTTTCCCGTACCTGTTGCCATTGAAAAGATGCCACGGTAACCATGCTCTTTCCAATTAGCGATAGCGTCTTTTTGATAAGGTCGTAATGATAGCCAATTTGGCAATGAAAAACCTTCCTCTTCTGATTCTATCGATTTCGATTCAATTATTTCAGCTAACCATTTAGGAGGTGCTTTTATTTTATCGATGACTGTTTCAAATTGAGACTCCTCTACTTTTGAAACTTGTACTGCAGGATGTTCTTCGTCCCATAAACGCTTAAAATCTAAATGTTTTTCTTCTACTAATTCGCATTCAAAATCACTTTTCCAAGAACAAAAAACATTAATTGATTCGTAATTTTCCATATAAGCACTGTATGTTTCATTTAAAGATCCATCGAATGCAATCATTTCGCCTGTTTCATCTTCAAGTAAGCCTATTTTTTCATGATATATTCCTAATCCTCGATCCGTTTGGATTGTCGCAATTTTCAGTTCTAAAAAACCATGCTTAATCAAATGATAAAGTAGCGAGTAACTCTCTACATATTCATCATTTTCTAGCTCGGTTTGTATTGTTGTCAAAAAAGCATTTTGTGCTACTTCTTCACGATCTTTGTAACCCTTTACAATTGCAAGCACATCATTTTCTTGCAATTGAGGTGATGTGATTACTTTTATTTTCCCGCCATTTTCTATTAATTCTCGAATACCTTGTAAGAGCAGCACTAAAGCCCCTGAAGAAAAATATCCGACAGCTCTTAAATAAGATGTAGATAATTTCATAACAGGCACTAAAAAATCTTTGACAATATCATCGTTTTCCAATGTTTTATACGATTTTTTTATATTTTTAATTTCTTTAAAAGACATTTTAAAGAATCACCGCCATTTATTACATTTTAGAGAAATAACATACTATTATATCCATTTTATCAAAAGTTCTTAGAAAATCTAGTCATTTTCCAGTTTTCATGAAATTTATTAGAACAATATACATAATTGAAATCAGTATATTATCCCTATTTTTAATTTCTTCTATTTTAATATAGAAATCATCAGTTTTTCTCACTCATTTTTAGACAAACAAAAACCCCCATTTTTATATGAGGGTTTGCTTTTCTTATTCTACCGTCACGCTTTTGGCGAGGTTTCTTGGTTTGTCTACGTCCAGTCCTTTTGCTTGGGCGATTTCGTAGCTGAGGAGTTGGAGTGGGACGATCATCGCGAGTGGGGCGAAGAGTGGGTGTGTTGCGGGTAAGGTGAGCCAGTCGGTCGGTTGTTCGAGTCCTTCTGACGACAGTACATACACCCGCGCTCCTCTCGCTTCTACTTCTGCGATGTTGCTGCGCACTTGATCGACTGTTCGTTTGTTTGAAATGATCGCGATGACCGGTGTGCCGTCTTCGATGAGGGCGATCGGTCCGTGTTTTAATTCACCGCTCGGGTACGCTTCCGCTTGAATGTACGTCACTTCTTTTATTTTCAGTGCCGCTTCTTGAGCGATCGCATAGTCGAGTCCACGTCCGAGAATGAAGACGTTTTTCGCATCGACGAATTGATTAGCCGTTTGGCAAATGAGCGATTGCATTTGGAACGTTTCGTACATGACGTATTGCACGATGGCGAGTTGTTTCGTCATGTCGAACGTTTCATACATGCCGGAAAAACGACCGAGACTGCCGGCGATTAAGCTCAATAACGTCACTTGAGCGACGTACGCTTTCGTCGAAGCGACCGCCACTTCTGTTCCCGCATGCAACAGTAAGACGTCATCCGCAAGTTTTGCCATCGTGGAATGTTTCACGTTGACGAGTGCTAATGTTGGCCAATCGTTCGCACGACATTTTTTCAAAGCGGCGATGCTGTCAGCCGTTTCGCCTGATTGCGAAATGAAGATGAATAACGTGCCGTCTTCGATGAGCGGTGTATAGTAATTAAAAAGTTTAAAAACGCATGAAATCAACAATTACAATTTGATTTCATGCGTTTTCTATTTTGAAAATTTTATCGCTTTATGAATTTCCGTCTTCCATTTCTATCTTTTTTCACTTCACAACAGTTGTTCAATCGGCTTTTCGATCGATTCAGGTTTCGTTTGTGGCGCGAATCGGTCGACGACTTCTCCGTTACGGTCGATTAAAAACTTCGTGAAATTCCATTTAATTTTATCTCCGAACATGCCGCCTTTTTGGTCTTTCAACCATGTGTACAGTGGCGCTTCATCGTCTCCGTTCACATCGATTTTTGAAAACATCGGGAACGTGACGCCGTAATTGAATCGGCAAAAATGTTCGATTTTGTCGTTACTTCCTGGATCTTGTCCACCAAATTGGTTACAAGGAAAGCCTAAGACGACGAGACCTTGTTCTTTATATTGTTGGTATAATGTTTCGAGCCCTTCTAATTGAGGTGTAAATCCGCATTCACTCGCTGTGTTGACGACGAGCACGATGTTTCCTCGGAATTGCTCAAAATCGACTTCATTTCCTTTAATGTCGGGCATTTTGAAATTGTAAAATGTCATGTCTATCATCCTTCCTTTACGTTACTTCTAGTGTACCCGTTTTTTCAAATTTTAGACATGACCATGCTTACAGCTTGCGAAGAATATTCGCCATTTCAATCGCTGCGATTGCCGAATCCCATCCTTTGTTTCCTGCTTTCGTTCCTGCGCGTTCAATCGCCTGTTCGATCGTTTCTGTCGTGACGACACCGAAAATTGTCGGCACTCCTGTTTCCATATTGACGTGTGAGACGCCTTTCGCTACTTCGTTACAAACGTAATCGTAATGCGTCGTCGCCCCGCGAATGACCGTACCTAATGTGACGACCGCATCGTACTTTCCGCTTTGTGCCATTTTTTTCGCCACGATTGGAATTTCAAATGCGCCAGGTACCCAAGCGACGTCTACGTCTTCTTTTTCGACACCGTGACGATAGAGCGCATCTTCCGCCCCACTTAACAATTTGCTCGTGATGAATTCATTGAATCTTCCGACAACTATTCCTACTTTTAATCCTGTTCCAACGAGTGATCCTTCGTATACCATATTCATTTCCTCCTAGTTTCTTAAAATATGTTCTAATTTTTGTTTTTTCGTTTCCATATATTTTGCGTTTTCTTCTTTTAACGGCAGTTCTAATGCGACGCGTTTCGTCACTTGTAAGCCATGTCCTTCAAGCCCTGCAATTTTACGTGGGTTGTTCGTCAACAAGTGCAAAGTACGTAATCCGAGATCCGCTAAAATTTGAGCACCGATGCCGTAGTCGCGCAAGTCGTCTGGAAATCCGAGCGCAACGTTCGCTTCGACCGTATCGAGCCCTTCTTCTTGCAGTTTGTAAGCGCGCATTTTATTGACGAGTCCAATGCCTCGCCCTTCTTGGCGCATATAAAGTAAAACACCTTCTCCAGCCGCTTCGATTTGACGCATCGCTGCATCGAGTTGTGGACCGCAGTCACAACGTCTCGAACCGAACACATCTCCCGTTAAACATTCCGAATGGACGCGTACGAGCACGTCTTCTTTCCCGGCTACGTCTCCTTTAACGAATGCGATATGTTCTTGATTCGTCAGTTTCTCGACATATGTCACCGCACGAAACTCTCCGTAATCGGTCGGCATTTTCGTCTCGACAATCCGTTCGATCAGTCGTTCTTCATGTCGACGGTATTCGATCAATTGCTCGATCGAAACGATGACGAGATCAAGTCGCTCGGCAATTTTCTCTAAGTCTGGAAGTCGTGCCATCGTGCCGTCTTCATTCATAATTTCACAAATGACACCGACTGGCTCACTGCCTGCCAATTTCGCAAAATCGACAGCCGCTTCCGTATGGCCTGCACGTTTCAACACGCCGCCACGTTTGGCGATGAGCGGAAAAATATGTCCCGGTCTTTTAAATTCTTCAGGTCGGGCATCTTTCGCAAGGAGTCGTTCGATCGTCGTCGCCCGTTCAAAAGCTGAAATGCCCGTATGACAACTTTCGTGATCGACACTTACCGTAAACGCCGTTCCGTACGGGTCACTATTGTTCGTCACCATCGGATTGAACTCTAGCGCTTCCGCCCGCTCTTCTGTCATCGGCACACAAATTAATCCGCGTCCTTCTGTCGCCATAAAGTTCACCATTGCGCCATCTGTAAATTCAGCTAATGATACGAAATCCCCTTCATTTTCACGATCTTCATCATCAACGACGATAATCGCTTTACCACGCTTCAATTCTTCTATCGCTCGTTCAATTGTCGCAAACATAAAACCCCTCCTATACAAATCCATTTTGCATTAATACGTCCATCGTCACACCGCTCGATTGAGTCGTTTGTTCTCTTGCCGTCAATAGTTCATCGATATATTTCGCAAACATATCACACTCGATATTTACCGGATCGCCGACATCTTTCGCGCCTAATACCGTATCGCGTTCAGTCGTCGGAATGAGCGAAATGATAAATCCTCGCTCCGTCACACCAAATAAAGTGAGTGACGTCCCGTCTACCGCTACTGAGCCTTTTTGAATGAGGTAACGGCGAAACGGTTCGGGAATATCAATTTCGACGTAACGCGCATTATCTTTACGACGCGTCTTCACGATCTGACCGACTGTATCGACATGTCCCGACACGAAATGACCGCCAAATCGGTCTCCCGCTGCGAGCGCTCGCTCTAAATTGACTGCACTTTGCGTGCTGAGCGAGCCTAATGTAGTCGCTTTCATCGTTTCATGCATAACATCTGCGGTAAATGCGTTCGCTCCGAGCGTTTCCACCGTTAAACAAACACCGTTCACGGCGATGCTGTCGCCAATTTTTGCATCTTGTAACACTTTCTCTCCAGTAATCGTTAATTTCATGCCGGCAGAAGAAGGTTGAATCGCACGAATCGCACCGATTTCTTCTATAATTCCTGTGAACATGAATCGTCCTCCTTTTCGAATTGAGCATACGCTAAAATATCAGGACCGACTTGTGTCACTCGTTCAAATTGGAGCTTCGTACTGTCATTCATTTCTGCACGGTCCGACGTAAATAAACTCGGTCCGTTTCCGATTAATTTTGGCGCAATGAAAACGTACGCATCTTGCGCTAATCGTTCTTCAATCATACTCGCATGAATGGACGGACCACCTTCGACAAATAGCGTCATAATGCCTTCTTCACCTAATTTTTTTAAAACGGTGCGCAAAAAAGGACGTGACGGGTCAATGCGTTCGACTCGTACGAAATGAGAAGGATACGCAACATTTCGGTCGCTCGTCGTAAATATGATCGTTTGTACCGCTCCATCGGTCACAACATTTGCATCGATTGGCGTTTGAAGTCGCCGATCTAAAATAATTCGTATGGGATGTTTTCCACCTTGGGGTAATCGGGTGGTTAAAAATGGGTTATCATCTAAAACAGTGCCGCTTCCGACGAGAATCGCATCGTATTGGTGGCGGAGTTCATGCACGTGGTGACGCGCTTCCGCAGATGTGATCCATTTGCTGTCGCCACGGGATGTGGCGAGTCGACCATCGAGGGTGATGGCTGCTTTCAATGTCGTATAAGGCATTCCTGTTTGTATGTAATGAAAAAATGGTCGATTCAACATGTTTGCTTCTCGTTCGCATAAACCAACGTCCACTTCTATACCAGCTGCGCGCAACTTTGCAATTCCGCGCCCTGCGACTCGTTCATTCGGATCTACCGTCGCCACGATGACGCGGCGGATTCCGCTTCGAATAATCGCATCGCTACAAGCTCCTGTGCGTCCCGTATGGGAACACGGCTCTAACGTGACGTATAGATCTGCTCCTTGTGCTCGGTCTCCTGCCATTTGTAAAGCGTGGACTTCCGCATGAGCATCACCGGCTCTTAAATGCGTCCCGATTCCTAAAATTTCTCCTTGCTTGACACATACTGCGCCAACAGAAGGATTCGGTGACGTTTGGCCAATCGTCTCTTTCGCTAACTGTAATGCAAACTGCATATAGTGTAAATCTGTCATTGGCATCGCCTCCTCTTGTACGTCATATACGAACAGAGGCATGTTGAAAAAACACGACATTTTCCTTCTCCCATCCAGACTTTAACTGTCGGTGCCGGAATTTCACCAGCTCAGCCGCTCGCGATATGCTTGCGGGTCACGGACTGTCGAACACGCTCGTTCGAGTCACCGTCGGTAAGGAATTGCACCTTGCCCCGAAGGAAAAAACATCTTGTGAAAAACTGTATCATAGCTTTCTGAAAAATGCAAAGTCTTTTCTTTTATTATTTTTAAATAATTAATTATTATTTTGTAAAATCATTTAGTCTATCTATATCAATACTTTAAAATACTTTTTAAAAAAATAAAGAAAATAAAAAGCGTCAAAAATGAAAGACATTCACTTTTGATATTTTCCATTTATTTCATTTTTCTTGTTGCTTTTCCGGAACCGTTTTCCACCAATTCATATTTTCTGTCTTATTGAAATTGATCACCATAACTGTCACAATCGGCGCGAAAATCATACCGATAAATCCGAACACTTTCAATCCGACATACATGACGAACAATGCTAAAACGGTGTTCAAACCGAGTTTCGTTCCGACAATTTTCGGTTCCATCACATTGCGTACGAGCGTCACTACTCCGTAAATGACCGCAAGTTGAATACCTAATGTAATGTTTCCATTTAAGAAGGCGATGATGATCCAAGGGACCATAATTCCCCCTGTACCGAATACTGGAATCATATCAAAAATGGCAATTCCAGCCGCAATTCCGACCGCATTCGGTAATCCGATAATTAAAAATCCGACCGCAAGCTCAACAAATGTTATAGAAGCGATAATCATATACGCTTTTACATAATCGAAAACACTTTTTCCAAAACTGTTTTTTACTTTACTTAAGAAAGTAATAGTTTTCGGTTGTAATTGAGCGAGGAAAAATCGCTTTAATTGATCGAAGTCCCAAATGATGAAAACAGAAGCGAGTAAAGCAAATGACACGGTAATGAAGAAGCTCGGTAAAGAAAGTGAGAAAGATGTAATAATTCCAGCTAAATCTCCAGACCATGAAATGATTGCATTCGTAATCGATTTTAAAACATCATTTAACATCGAGCGATATTGCGATGATAATTCAGGTGAAATGCGTGCAAATATCGCTTCACTCCACTCTTTCACCTTTTCAAGTGCGGGTAAAATACTGTCGTAATAAAGATGAGGCGCTTGTTTTACCGCATCTCCTATCCATCCTAAACTTTTAAAAACGAGCCAAGTGATGAGGCTACCGATTAACGTATAGAGCGCGAAGATGACGATGAGCGCCCACACTCTCACATTGTGAAGTGGCGTCCTTTTCGTCAACCAACGAACGATCGGCATACAAGTCGCTGCGATTAAAAAGGCGATGACGAACGGCATAATAACAGGAAATACGTATTTAAAAAACAACACGATTAACGTTAAAATAATGGCAATATAAGCAACACGTATAATGAATGTCCGTTGCTTTTCAGTGCGAGTCGTAGGGTCCATAACAATCTCCTTTTACATTATTTTAATATATTTATAGCATAGACTATTTATCCCCTTTTTTCCTTCTTATGAAACAAAATGACGAAAAAGATTAATCCTTCTATGCAATTCATCAAAGTACGATTCGATTTCTTCATTCATCATTACACTTTAATTGTAAAGAGCTATTTCTAATTTATAGGACACTCTCTCAAAACACGAACGTTTTAAATAAAAAGTTCATGAATGTTTCGATATTGGCACAGAATATTTGGATAGTTTCATGTAATTTTCACTATCTTTCTAAAAAATGCGCTATAATAAAGATGCAGTATATTTTTTCAACTATATAAACGAGGTGGAACCATTGACAAGAGAAACTACATATAACTTTAACGCGGGTCCTTCTGCTTTACCGACAGTCGTATTGGAGCGTGCCCAAGCACAATTGCTCGACTTCGAAGGCAATGGCATGTCAATTATGGAAATGAGTCACCGTGGCAAAGTGTACGAAGCGGTGCACAATGCAGCGATTGAACGCATGCGCAAGCTTTACAACATTCCAGAAGATTATGAAGTGATCTTCATGCAAGGTGGCGCGAGCTTACAATTCTCGATGATCCCGATGAACTTCTTAAACGAAGGCGAAACAGCAGGATACGTCATGAGTGGTTCATGGTCACAAAAAGCATTAAAAGAAGCAAAAATGCAAGGTGCTACGTATGAAGTAGCCTCTTCAAAAGACAATCAATTTAAAAACATTCCGATGGACTGGAACGTAGAAGACAATACACGTTACATCCATATGACATCAAACAACACAATTTACGGTACGCAGTTTAAAGACATTCCTGAAGTGAATGTTCCTTTAATTGCAGACATGTCAAGTGACATTATGTCAAAACCAGTCGACGTATCGAAATTTGCGATGATTTATGCAGGCGCTCAAAAGAACTTAGGTCCTTCAGGCGTAACGGTCGTTATCGTGAAAAAAGACTTCCTCGAAACAGCGAAAGAAGAAAATCCGACCGTGCTTCAATACAAAACACATGCGGATTCAAACTCTCTTTACCATACACCGCCAACGTTCGGCATTTACATGTTAGGTGAAGTGTTGAAATGGATTGAAGAGCAAGGTGGATTAGAAGCCGTCGATCGTCAAAACGAAATGAAAGCAGGACTCATTTACGATGTGATCGATGCGAGCGAAGGATTTTATTACGGACATGCGGACAAAGATAGCCGTTCACTCATGAACATTACATTCCGTGTAGCAGATGAAGCGCTAGAGAAACAATTTTTAGCAGAAGCAGCGGAAGCTGGATTCGTCGGCTTAAACGGTCACCGTTCTGTCGGTGGATGCCGCGCGAGCGCATATAACGCTGTTCCAGTAGCAGCTTGTGAAGCACTTGCAACATTTATGAAAGAATTCCAAGCGAAACACGCATAATAGTGAAACTAGAAACGAGCGATCATCATCGCTCGTTTTTTTGTCGACTTTTTGAAACGCCAAAAAACGGCAATGCGGTAAACATTGCCGTTCGTAATGGGATTGTTTGTACAATTAATCTTTTTGTTGATCCGGTAAAACAGTTTGAGCGATATTTGCATCGAGTGCTTCAAAGTCGTGCAATTGAATCGTTTCATACAACTCTGCACGAGATTGCATATTGTCCAATTGGTTCTTCTGTGTGCCTTCTTCCATGATTGCGTTAAAGACACGCTCATATGCTTTTGCTGCAACACGCAATGATGTCACTGGATAAATGACGAGATCGTATCCGAGGTTTTTGAACTCTTCTGCCGTATAGTACGGTGTTTTTCCGAACTCTGTCATGTTCGCGAGCAACGGTGCGTTCACACGTTTACTGAACTCTGCGAATTCTTTCTCATCGTGAAGCGCTTCTGGGAAGATGACATCTGCCCCTGCTTCTACGTACTTGTTCGCGCGTTCAATTGCGCTATCTAAGTCTTCTACTGCACGAGCATCCGTACGCGCGACGATAACTAATGTCGGCGCAACTTGCTTGATCGTGCTAATTTTTTGCATCATTTCTTCTGTCGTCACGAGTTGCTTTCCGTTCAAGTGACCACATTTCTTCGGGAGCTGTTGGTCTTCAATTTGAACAGCTGCAACACGTGCTTCGACCATTTCTGCTGCTGTACGAGCGACGTTTAAGACGCCACCGAAACCTGTATCGATATCAACGAGTGTTGGTAAATTCGTTGAACGGATGAGATCACGTGCACGGTCCGCTACTTCTGTAGACGTTAACATGCCGAGGTCTGGAATCCCTTTGCTCGCAGTGTAGGCTCCTCCTGATAAGTAGAGTGCTTCGAATCCTGTTCGTTTTGCAACGATCGCTGCCATTGAGTCGTGAGCACCCGGAATTTGAAGTATTTCCGGGGCTTTCACGAGTTCAAGGAAGCGTTCTGCTAATTCTGCTTGTGGCGTTGGCTGTTGGATAATCCACGTCATCGTAATCTTCCTTTCTATGCGTACGTCTTATGCGAATGCAAGTAATGCCATTAATTCATGTACTGGTGTATCTTGGAGACGCTCATCGTCAAGCAATAACTCTTCGATCGCGTTCGCTTGTTTCGATGCGAAACGTGTTGCGATATTTTGTTCGAATTTTTTGACGATCTCTGGGAACGCCTCTTGACGGCGGAAACGGTGTCCGAGTGGATATTCTACTGCAACATTTTCCGTTGTCGTACCATCTTTAAATTTAACTTGTACCGCGTTAGCGATTGAACGCTTCTCTGGGTCTAAGTAGTCTTTCGTATATTGTTCGTTTTCAACGACAACCATCTTGTCACGTAATTGGTCGATCATCGGGTTCGCTGCTGCTTCATCCTCATAATCTTCCGCTACTACGTCACCGTTCATCAATGCGATTGCTGTGATGTATTGTAATGAGTGGTCACGGTCAGCTGGGTTGTGGAGTGGTCCACGCTTGTCGATAATACGGATCGCTGATTCGTGTGTCGTAATTGTAATTTCTTCGATTTCGTCGAGACGATCTTTCACTTCTGGGTGCAATGTTACGCCAGCTTCTGCTGCTGTTTGTGCGTGGAACTCTGCAGGGAACGATACTTTGAACAAGACGTTCTCCATAACGTAGCTTCCGAGTTCGCGCTCAAGTGTAACTTCCTGTCCTTTGAAGAGAACATCTTGGAAGCCCCATCCTTTTGTCGTAAGTGCTCCTGGGTACCCCATTTCACCTTTCATTGCGATGAGTGCTAATTGAACAGCACGGCTCGTCGCATCTCCAGCAGCCCACGATTTACGTGATCCTGTGTTTGGAGCGTGACGGTACGTACGTAAGCTTCCGCCGTCTACCCATGCGTTTGAAAGTGCGTTTAATACTTCTTCGCGGCTTCCACCGAGCATTTTCGCCGCTACTGCAGTCGATGCTACTTTAACGAAGAATACGTGGTCAAGTCCGACACGGTTCAAACTGTTCTGAAGTGCGAGAACCCCTTGAATTTCGTGTGCTTTAATTGACATTTCGAGAACTTCTTTCACTTTTACTGGCTCTTCACCGTTCGCTAAACGAACTTGGCTTACGTAGTCAGCGATCGCTAAGATGCTTCCTAAGTTATCTGATGGGTGACCCCACTCTGCTGCGAGCCACGTATCGTTATAGTCTAACCAGCGGATAAGAACACCGATGTCGAATGCACCTTTCACTGGATCGAGTACGTGTGATGTTCCTGGTACGCGCACACCGTTCGGTACGACTGTTCCTTTCACGTGTGGGCCTAACATTTTTGTACATTCTGGGTACTCTAATGCTAAAATAGCACATGAAATACTATCCATCAACACATAGCGTGCCGTTTCGAAAGCTTCCTTGCTGTCAATCTCCTTGTCGAGTACGTAATCAGCGATTGCTGTGATGATCTCATCATACTCTACACGTTCGTTTAAATTCGTTAATTCAGTCATCTAACTCTTCCTCTCATGTAAAATTTATTTTCTATTAGTAGTCGCGTCCGATATACTTAACACGTGGACGGAAAATACGGTTGTTCTCATGTTGCTCAATGATGTGAGCTGTAAGTCCTGCTGTACGTGCTACGAAGAAAATCGGTGTGTACAGAATAATCGGAATATTAAGCTTCCAATAAACAGGAGCTGCATAGTAATCGAGGTTCGGGAATAACCCTTTTTCCTCTTTCATGACGCGCTCGCCCGCTTCACACATACGGAGTAACGTATCGTCACCATCGCGCTCTGAAAGCTCACGCAAGTGCTCTTTCATTACTGAAGCACGTGGGTCCATACGGTCCATGTATACGCGGTGACCGAAGCCCATAATTTTTTCTTTGTTTTTCAACTTCTCACGGATGAGTTCTTCGAATGCTTCTGGTGTTGAAACTTCATTCAACATATGCATCACTGCTTCGTTCGCTCCACCGTGTAAGTTTCCTTTCAATGAGCTAACTGCTCCTGTCAATGCACCGTATAAATCTGCGTTTGTCGATGCGATGACACGCGCTGTAAATGTCGAGTTCGGCATTTCGTGCTCACTGTAGAGTAAAAGTGATTTATCGAAGATTTTCACTTCTTGTTCTGTCGGTACTTCCCCAGTGATCATATATAAGAAGTTTGCGCTATACGATAAATCGTCTTTCGGCATTAATGTTGGTTCATCCACTAAAATGCGGTAGCTGTTCGCTGTAATAATTGGTAATTGTGCAAGCAACATGTAAGAACGTTTAATGTTCATCGCATGTGAGCGATCTTCTAAGTCATCATCATACCCTGCGAGGACAGATACTCCTGTACGCTGTGCGTCCATCGGATGGAAACGACCGTTTTGGAGTTTCAAAATGTCGAGCACCGTTGTTGGAAGCGCCTGATACTTATGTAGCTTTTTCTCCACTTCTTGACGCTGCTCATCTGTTGGTAGTTCCCCTTCTAACAACAAGTGTACAATGTCTACATACGAGTTTGTTTTCGCTAACTCGATTAAGTCATACCCACGGATGACAATCTTTTCGACCTCCGTGTCCAATACTGAAATTTCCGTCTCACTGACGACGACCCCTTCTAAACCTGGTTTAAACTGTTCCATAACAATTCCCTCCCCAATAAATTATAAGCGTGTAAGCCTTTACATTTTTGGCTTGACGTCTTATCTTTACTTTAAAGGATGTGGAGTCATTTGTGAACTAGGCATTTTTGAATACTAGCCATCGAAAAAATCGATTGCTAAGGAGGAATCACCATGAACTGGCAAGATATTGAACTACTCGTTACGTTATATAACACGAAAAACATCACTCATGCAGCGAATCAGCTGTATGTGTCACAATCTACATTATCGTCACGCTTACATAATTTAGAGAAAAAATACGATATTCCGATCGTTTTGCGCAAGCGCCGCGGCATCACATTTACTCCAGAAGGTGTCATGTTAGCGAAATTCGCACAAAATATGCAACGCGAACATGAAAAAATGCGCGAACAACTCGACAATTTACAAGGAGCGGTCGCAGGCACATTGCGCGTCGGCGTCTCCAACTTCTTCGCTTTAAACAAAATGCCAAAACTGCTCCGCCTTTTCCAACGCGAGCATCCGAATGTCGAATGTCACGTCATTACAGGGTGGAGCAGTGAAATGTATCGCAAGCTGCTCAACCATGACGTCCACGTCGTCATCATTAAAGGAGACTACCCGTGGCAAGAAGGGAAACAATTGCTTTATCAAGAGTCGATCGTCGTCGCATCTCCTTGGGATTTCGATTGGGTCGACTTACCGAAGCTCCCACGTATCGACTATCATACCGATCAAACGATGAAACAAACGGTCGATCAATGGTGGTATACGAAATATAAGCAAGAACCGTTCACGAACATTTACGTCAACCAAGTCGAAACGTGTAAAGAGATGATTGTCAATAAGCTCGGATACGGCATCGTCACCGAACTCGTCGTCCAACGCAATCCCGATCTCGTCATCAATCCACTCATTACGAAAGATGGAGAGTTGTTGACGCGTCCGACATGGCTCTATTACGGGTCCGACGCCCTCACATTAAATGTCGTTCGCGCTTTCATCGAGTTCGTTTCAAAAGTCGATGTGAAACGATTTTAAAAAAAGCAGTGAATCTTCTCAACGAGGATTCACTGCTTTTACATATACTCTTCTTTTAACGGTAAAACGTGCAAACATGTTTCGAGCACTTCTAAGTTGTTTAAAATGACGACATACAATTGCTCACGGGCACGCGTCATATTTTGATGAATCATATGCGCCGCTAAATAATCGTTCGGCGTCCGGTCAACGAGACGCCCTTCTTCATTATAAGTGACCGCTTCTCCAATGATGATAATTACTTTATCAAATTCTTGCCCGATCACTTGATGAGAATTGCGTTCATAATTGAGCGACATTTCTCGAATCAAATCCCCGTTCATCGGTGGGACGGTATAATCGATGAACTTCCAACCACGGCGCCCCTTTAATTGAACGAACTGCTTCGCATCCTGCAAATTCGTAAAATATTGAAAGTGAATGTTTTCATACGGACGGAGTTGATCTGGACGGCGACGGTCGAACAACTTTTTCGTAAATGAAATAATTTCTTTATTCGAACGGATGCGCCCTGTTAATTTAAACGGTCGTTCAGCTGTCGTCACACGTTGAAATGTTTCTTCATTGCGATACTTCGCTTCTTCTCGTCCGATATATTGACGCGGATCGTAAGAAAATAATAAATGAACATCGTTTTGATAACTGTAAGCGAGCAATTTTTCAATATAACTCGGATGCATACGTTGCGCTTCATCAATGACGATTAATGATGATTTCGGCAAATGATGATCTAAGACGTGAGCTGCTCGAATATCAAAGCCTTCTTGTTTTAATCGTAGGTGTCCTTCGTTTAATAAGCCACAATGGATGATCGTCACAGGTTGTTGCTGGTAGTGGAAATGTTTTGCGATATCGTACGTTAACAATGTTTTTCCCGTTCCTGCTTCCCCTTCAATCGCTAAAATTTGATTGTTCGGCTTCGTATGCAATAAATGTAAAATCGTATTTTTAAACTCTTGCTGTTGCGACGTTAAAAAGTATTGTGAATTTAAAAAAGGACCGATTTGATTGAATGGAGAGACGAGGTACTGTGTCGGTGTAAACAATTGGCCAACATCCGCTTCCAACAACTTCTCTTGTCTCGCCAATACATCGAGCAATACCTTTAATGAAGTTTCTTCAAATCGATCATCTTTCAATGTATACAATTTTCTTTCTGAACTGACGAATGTAAAGAGATGGACTTCGCGATTTAAACTGTTTAAATAATAGCGATTTTGACGCAGTTGCCTTTCCATACGCTCTCCCGTTTGTTGACGTTTTAATTCGATATCGACGACGAGCTGGTCACAAACACGCAATAAATCAAATTCTTTACTAATTTGTTCTATGCGATAGCCGACGAAAAAATTGTGAAGTGGGAAAATCGTTCCATGTTCGTAAATCGCATCGACGAGTAATTGTAAATCTTCTAGTTCATGCGTTTTTATTTCAATTCCGAAAGAATCTAGAAAACGTTCAAGCATAGGCGCAGGCAAACTTTGTTTCGCTGCAATAATCGATTGTAAATTAATAGCTTTCAACGGATTCTCCTCATTTCTTCTCTTTCGATTTATTTCTACTATAATTTTTCATCTACTTTATAATATTAACATTTAACGATGAACGATGCATCTTTATGCTCATAAAAAACCACTTCCTTAACATTTAGGAAGTGGTCATTTACTCATTTAGTCTTTATACGGATCGAATTCATTCGCTCCTGCCATCGCGACACCGATCGGGCGCAATGTGTGTAACACGTCAATCGTTTCTTTATGTTCGTCTAAAACAGAAGCTAGTTTACGATAAACGAAAGGACTTTCATCCGTTCCGCCTCCGCGCAATTCAACACCTGCTTCTCGAATCGCGTCTTGCATCATACGTTCTGTCACTTTGCCGCCACGGCGTTTTTTCGTCTTCCAGTTCATCTTACCTGCTGCTTCCGTTCGGCTCATGATGCGACCCGCTCCGTGTACGGTGCTATACCAAGCTTCACGATTCGCTTCATTATCTTTTCCGCGCACGATGACCGATTGATCGCCCATGCTACCTCCGATAAAGCCGAGCTGTCCTGGCGCTGAAGGGGTTGCCCCTTTACGCACGACGACGTATTCACGTCCATCATGTTGCTCTTTCCAAGCGTAGTTATGGTGGTTATGCACTTCAAATGTCGTTTCCGCTCCTAAAATGTCGAGCACTTCATCCATCACAACGTCACGTCCAGCGTACGCATACACTCCCGCAAGACGCATCGCTTCCATATACAATTGACCGAGCTCTTCATTTAAATTTAAAAGTGTCGGTAGTTGTTCCATCGACTCTCCTGGCGCACGGTCTAAAAATTGGCGACCTGCTGCGACATTCAAAAAGCCACTCGCTGTCTTATGCCCGAATCCTCGGCTACCGAAATGGTTCGCAATCCAAACGTCACCTGTTGCTTCTTCCACGAAAATATCGACGAAATGATTGCCCGCTCCTACCGTTCCGAGCTGTTCATAGGCGAGTTTCTTTAAAATATCATGTTCTTGTTGACCGAATTGGCGATAAACGTACCAACCGTCATCTTCAAATAAAGCGTGATCGATACGCTCTTTATTTTTGCGACCGATTCCGAATGAAATACGCGATGCGACCGCATCCATAATATTCGGTAAGTCTTCTCGAATATCTTCATATTTCAAATTCGTACGGACCGCTTTATTTCCGCAGGCGATGTCATACCCTACGCCAGACGGTGCGACTTGCTCTTCATACGCAATGACGCCCCCGACTGGTTGGCTATAACCGTAATGCCCGTCTGCACAGAGCACGCCACCTCCAACTTGTCCTGTTTGTAAACAGTTTTGGAATTGGCGCAATGTGCCTTCTTCATGTTGACCGAATACTTTCGTCTTCATGTTCATTCTCCTCTAAATGTGAATTTGCCGGTTCACTCTAAAAGAAATATAATATGTATCGTTTCACTTGTCAATTTCCACTGGATGAAATGGGTGGATCAGCACTTTCTCTACTCGAATCATTCTTTCTAATTCATGAGAATGTAAATGATAATGGGAATCTTCATGAGCGATAATGCGGACGAGCCCTAAATGTACTCTTTGATACGGATGTCCTTGAACGACCATATTCCCAACTGCTCCTCGTTTTAAATTCATTAAGATTAGGCACCCTCCCTAATTTTACCTATATCTTTATGTAGCCTTCTGGACCTACATTCAAACATAGAAAAAGCTTGTTCCATATTTCGAACAAGCTTTTTCTCTATTTTTAATTTAATTGTAATGATTTTTCCGCTGCCATAATCGCATCAACAACGTAGTCTGCTGTGACGATTTCAGCTTCTGGAATTAAGTCTTCTGCTTTTACACCGTTATGCTCCATACAGTTTGAACATACTTTAATTTTCGCACCTGCTTCTAAGAAGAGTGGAAGCAATTCGCCAACCGCTTTAAATGGTGAACCGATGTCGATCGTTTCTGCATAGCCTTTCGATGCTAAGTGAACGGCATCTGATAATAAAAGAAGTTCTGTTTTCAAGCCTTTTTGTGCAGCTTTCCATCCCATTGTAAAGGCGATCGTGACGTTGTTGCTGTCGCGCTCATGTGCTGTTAATGTTACGAGTAAATCAATTTTATCCATTGTTGTTCCTCCTCTTTCTATACCCTTATAGGTATATTAACATGTGAATTTCAGAAGAACAATGTATTTGCTCATTAATAATAAGGACGAATTAAAATGTAGACGAGCACACCTGTAAATGCGACGTATAACCATAAAGGCATCGTAATGCGCGCGATTTTACGGTGCAGTTCGACATTGCGATTCCATGCGCGCGTCACAGAAATGAGCACGAGTGGTACGATACCTGCTGCGAGCACGATATGTGTAATGAGAACGAAGAAGTAGATCGGGCGTAAAATTCCCTCTCCTCCGTACGGTGTAGACGGCGCTAAAAAGTGAAACGTCACATACGTCACTAAGAAAAATGTCGTCGTCGTAAGCGCTGCATAAATCATTTTCATATGCCCGTCGACATTTCCTTTTTTAATCATGATGAGCGCGAGCACTAAAAAAATGAACGTAAAGCTGTTGAAAATGGCGTTCATAAGAGGAAGGATCGTAATATCGAACGCATCGAAATTTTCCACTCCTGGTAAGCGTGATAACACCGCGATCGCTCCGATTAAAATGATGGAGACGATCCAAATGAACGGTTTATAATTTCTTTTTTTATACGGTTTCGTGTAGTAATTAGACATAAATAACTCCTTTTATTTTTTATTAAAAAATGAACGACCGAGTGTTTCTACGACACTCGGCATTAAATTGTACAATTTGCTTGACCAAAACATCAGTTTCGGCACATTCGTTTCTCTTTTTTGCGTACGCATAATGTGAACGACTGCGTCCGCCACTTGTTCAGGCGATAAAAGCCATCGCCCGAGCGACTGTTTATAGCTTCCGGATTCATCAGCTAAATCGATGAACGGTGTGTCGATCGGTCCCGGTTGTACGACACTCACTTTCACATTGTGCGGAGCGAGTTCCATTCGGAGTGCGTTCGTATAGCCAATGAGCGCATGTTTCGTAGCGGCATAAACGCTCGCTTTCGGCGTCGCTACTTTCCCTGCTTGACTGCCGATATAAAGAAGTTGTCCACCGCCTTGCGCGATCATATGACGTGCGATACGCGACGTTAATTTCATCGGCATTTCAATATTCGTGCGACACATTTGCTCAATTTGAGCGTCCGTCACCTCGATCGCTTCTTCAAAAAATCCACATCCTGCGCTGAAAATGACGACATCCGCTTGCCATTCTTCCCGCCAATCATCCTTTAAGCCGTCGAAAGAAGCGACGTTATAGCCAAGTTGTTTCATTTCGGAAAGGCGTGACGCATTGCGACCGAGTACGAGCAATTGACATTGATCGCGCAACCGTTCTGCCACCGCGTAACCGACACCACTCGTTCCACCAATAATGATGACACGCTTATGCTCTGACATACTCATACACTCCACAAGCGTTTAAGTGTTCAGTAACATCTCCCCGCAACACGAGAAGATCAAGTTGACCGATCACTTGAGATAAAGTGAGCCCTAATATTTTGTCATATTTCGTCGGATACATTTCTTGCGTCAGTTGAAACACCGTTTTCGGTTGCGCTGTTACGTGCTTCAATAAGCGTTCCAAGCGACGTTCAATTTGCGCAAGACGCATATCAATCAATTCATTCGGACTGTCGATGATCATCTCATCATGTGCTGCATAGACGCGACTTAATCCAAGTTCACGCATCTTTAATAAGGATGCACGATATTGAACGAGTGACTTCGGACGTTCCGCTCCAATTTCTAAAGGTGCTTCCAGTAGTGGATTCGGCAATGTTCCCGACAATAACATATCGCCACCTAAACATTCTCGTGTTTCCTCATGGACAAAAATAAAATGACTTTGCGCATGTCCAAGCGTTTCATAAACGAGCCAATCCGGATGATGAGGTAGATAATCTCCTTCTTGTAAAAATTGATCCATTGGACGTTCCGCCATATATTGAAAATTTCCTTCTACAGCTTTTTTCCAATATAAAAGATGTTCAGGTACCCCAAAAGATAATAATGTACGCATAAAGAAAGAATAATGCCAGTTAAAGAAAGATTCACTGCGCGCCATCCATTCTCCCGTATAACGATGGCCGATGACGACAGCGTTCGGAAATAAATCCGTCCACCCCGCATGGTCTGGGTGATGATGCGTTAAAATGAGCTGTTCAATTTGCTCAAGTTCAATTTGTTGAGCAGCGAGTTGTTCAATAATTTGTGCGCGCGCGACTTCTGTTCGAGGCGCCGCATCAATTAATGACAATACTTCACCGTGAAGTACAAAACTATGAATAGGACCGACTTGGAATGGGGTATCAATCGAAATCGATGTAATCCTTTCACGCATTGGCATTCCTCCTTTATTTTTTATATTCTTCTATTACACACGATTTCCCTAACAATTTCAACTGTCGGTCTTTCCTATGGTAAACTGAAAAGAAATGTTGTTTTTTATGAAAGGATGTTTGAAATGAAAAAAATTGCTTTTATCGGTGCAGGTTCTATGGCAGAAGCCATCATTGCAGGAATCGTGAAACATGAAGTGCTCCCTGCGAATGCTATTTATGTAACGAATCACTCGAATAAAGAACGTCTCGCACGCCTTCACGAACAGTACGGTGTGACGCCGTTCCGTGACGTCGAAAATATTAAAGATGTCGACGTCCTCATTTTCGCCACAAAACCGAATCAAATCGCGGAAGTGTTGCCAAAATACGCTTCTCTTACAAACGCCATCATCGTATCCGTTCTTGCAGGAACACCGCTCGCTACTTTCGAAGCGACATTCCCGAATCAAGCGATTGCGCGCGTCATGCCGAATACGTCTGCTACGATTGGCGAATCAGCAAGCGGGGTAGCTTGGAATACGAAAGTGACAGATGAGGCGAAGCGCTGGGTGACGTCACTCGTCGAAGCAATCGGCATCGTTCAAGAAGTAGATGAAGAACAATTGCATACCGTGACAGGTCTTTCAGGGAGCGGTCCTGCTTACGTCTATTTCTTCGTAGAAGCTTTAGAAGCGGCAGCCATTCAAGAAGGGTTGGACCCGAAAACGGCGCGCGAGCTCGCTATCCAAACGATTAAAGGAGCGGCCTTAATGCTCGATGAGACGCGAGAAGAGCCCGCTACTTTGCGCGAACGTGTCACGAGTCCGAACGGTACGACAGCAGCAGGCCTAGATGCATTGCGCGAGCATCAATTTGCGGAAACGATTCACGCTTGTGTTCAAGCCGCAAAACAACGTTCCATTGAACTCGGAAAAGCATAAGGACAAAACAACACGACAATTACGTTGTCGTGTTGTTTGTCTGTAACGGAATATCCACTGTCATAAAATCTTCCGCAATCGAAATCGTTTGAAATTGTGCTTTTCCTTGTGCTAAAAATGCAGGCAAATCATGTTTCAAAAAACGTGCGCTAATGTGCGTGACGACGAGTCGCTTTACATTCGCTTCATCCGCTACTTGCGCCGCTTCGCGTATCGTCGCATGCCCGTACTGCTTCGCGATCGTTGCTGTCGCATCATCAAAAGTCGCCTCATGAATGAGCAAATCCGCTTCGTGCGCAAGGTCAATTGAAGCCTTCGTATACGCGGTATCTCCTAAAATGGTGACGACTCTTCCTTTTTGCTTTTCTGTCGTGACGTCTACACTCCGAACGAGCGTACCATCTGAAAGTTCAACATCTCGCCCATTTTTTAATTCACTAAGTAACGGCCCTTTCGGAACGCCTCTTTTTAACGCTTCTTCGATTAATAGCGTACCTGGGCGCTCTTTTTCTTCGATGCGATAACCGTAACTGTCAATGACGTGAGCTAATTTTCGAGCTCGTACGCGAAATTTCGGGGAATCGATCACTTGCCCATCCTCTACAATTTTGTAATGAATCGGATAAGGGATGTGAGTTTTCGTCGTCTGCATCGTCATCGTAAGCCACGCTTCTAATCCAGGCGGACCATAAATCGTCAAAGGAGTTTCTCCTCCTAAGAAGGAGCGGGAACTGAGGAAACCAGGAAGCCCGAAAATATGATCGCCGTGCAAATGGGTAATGAAGATGCGATTAATTTTAGACGGCTTAATTGACGTGTGAAGCAGTTGATGTTGTGTCGCTTCCCCACAATCAAACATCCAATAATCTTCCCCTTCATTGCGCAAGTTTAAAATGATGCTTGACGTATTGCGCGTCTTCGATGGCATTCCTGCCCCCGTTCCAAGAAATGTGACGTCCATTAACTCTCCTTCTTTCCTTTCGAAATAACATCTCGTCCAAATTTTTGTTGCAGTTGATGCAATACTCGCAACGTTTCATTTTCTTTTTCATAACGTTCATACGTATCGAATGTTAACTGCTCGACAATTTCATTTTGTTCGACTAATTCACTCACCGTCACACCGAGCAATCGAACGGGTTGGCCGTTCCAAAGTTGTTGTAACAATTGATCCGATTTTTGTGTCAAATCATCGCTTTCTACTAAAGGAACGGAATACGTACGACTGCGCGATTGTTGTTTCCAATTCGCATATTTAATTTGAACGGTTAATGTGTAGCCGACTTTTTGTAGTTCTTTTAAGCGACGTGACACTTTTTCACTCAATTTTCCGAGCGTGCGATACAACTCGTTTGAATCCGTTTCATCTGCGGGAAGTGTCGTGGAGGAGCCGACACTTTTACGGTCTTCCGCTGCCTCTGGATCCACTACTCTCGAATCTTCCCCATTCGCTCGGGCATGCAATCGCTCTCCATGTTTTCCTAAATTCCCTTTGACAAGTGCTAAAGAAGCTTTCGCTAAATCACCGATCGTTTGAATGTCGAGTGCGTGTAATTTTTGTTCTGTACTTTCACCGACTCCGTACATTTCGATGACTGGGAGCGGCCAAAGTACTTGAGGGACATCTCGCTTTCTCAAAATCGATATACCGAGTGGTTTTTTTAAATCTGATGCTGTTTTCGCTAAAAATTTATTCGGAGCAATTCCGATAGAACACGGTAAATCGAGTTCTTCGAGCAACCGCCTCTGAATACTTTCTGCGATTTCGACCGCATGTGTCAAACCGCCGATATCCGTAATATCCATGTACGCTTCATCGATCGATACCGGTTCGACGAGCGGGGTGAACTGTCTTAACAACTCAAATATTTTCTCAGAATATTGGCGATACAACGCGTGGCGTGTTTGAATGACGATGAGTTCGGGGGCGAGTCGTCTCGCTTCTCCGACGTTCATCGTCGTATACACACCGAGCGCCCTCGCTTCATAAGAACACGTCACGACAACACCACGACGCTCTCTCGGATTTCCAGCAACCGCGATCGGTTTGCCTTTTAATTTCGGGTTTTCAGCCTGTTCTACCGATGCAAAGAAACTGTTCATATCGACATGTAAAATGACACGAACCTTTGCCACTGCCATCACTTCATTTCATTCATCTCATCTTGCGCAAATTCAATGACATCTTCCATACCTTCTGTCGAATTCACTAAAATATCGAAATCGATAATCGTAACGAGTTCATCTTCCAAATCATAAATCGCTCGGAAATACGGAACTTGTGAATACGTTTGTAAACTTTTTTCAGCGAGTTTATCATCTTCCATTTGAACAATTTGATCCGCATGTTCTACGAAAAACGCGATCGTCAACGCTTCCGCTTGATAAATGATGTACGCCTCGCCATCTTTACGGCTAGTCGTACGGTCATACAACAAATAACCGAGGTCTAATACTGGAATGACTTCCCCTTGTTGTTTCACGAAACCGTCAACATAGTCTGGCATTTTCGGAACGAATGATACACGCAAATTATTTTCAACCGATTGTACTTTTTCAATATTACAAGCAAATCGTTGCCCGTTCGTACGGAATGTTAATGCGTTCATACATGCACCGCTCCCTTTACAATTTCAGTTAATAATTCATGCAATTTCTCCAATTCTTCTACAGGCATGCGCTCATTGACCGTATGGATTTCTTCGTATCCCACTGATAAAGTAACTGTCGGCACACCCATTCCATTGAAAATATTACCGTCACTACCGCCACCGCTCGCCATAATTTCAGGCTTGCGACCAATTTTTTCAATCGCACGCATCGCAACTTGTACGACGTCATCCTCTTCTGTAAAGGAGAATCCTGGGTACATCTTTTGAACGTCGACGATTGCACGTCCTCCTAATTTTTCTGCGACACGTTCGAATGTTTCGACCATATGTGTCACTTGTGCATTCACTTTATCTTCTCGAATCGAGCGCGCTTCGGCTACGATGATCACTTCATCACAGACGATATTTGTCGCTTTTCCACCGTGGAAGTTCCCGATATTCGCTGTCGTTTCTTCATCGATGCGACCGAGCTTCATTTCAGCAATCGCTTTTGCCGCGACTTGAATGGCTGATAACCCTTTTTCTGGTGCGACGCCTGCGTGTGCAGTCTTGCCTTCAATCGTCACATTCATCTTCACTTGGTATGGTGCTGCGACGACGATTCCGCCGACTTTTTCCGTGCTGTCTACCGCATAGCCGTATTTTGCTTGTAACAGCTTAGGATCCATCGCCTTCGCTCCTTGAAGTCCGCTCTCTTCTCCTGCTGTAATAACAATTTGCATCGGGCCGTGTGCGATCTTTTGTTCTTTTAACGTATCTAACATTTCGAAGATCGCTGCGATTCCTGCTTTATCGTCCGCTCCTAAAATTGTCGTACCGTCTGAATAAATATAGCCATCTTCTTTTAACACAGGTTGAATGCCGATTCCTGGCGTTACCGTATCCATATGGCATGTAAAGTATATGTAATCTCCGTCTACTGTTCCCGGAATTGTCACGATTAAGTTACCTGCTCCGTGACCAGAGCGCACCGCTGAATCATCTTCTACGACGTCATAGCCACGCTCTTGAAACGCTGCAATTAAATGGTCCGCAATGGCGCGCTCATCTTTCGTTTCTGAGTCGATTTGTACTAATTCCATAAAGTTTTTCACTACACGTGTTGTCATTTTTGTTTTCCTTCTTTCCATTGGTGATTGAGGTTTTTATATTTTCTGTTAAAATAGAGATATTATAATGCGATGAGGGGTTTAATAAAAATGAGTAATAAAAAAATTCAAAAGTTTATCGTCATGGCGATGATTGTCATTATGCTCGCTTCAACAATCGTCTTTGGCGTCAGTGCAATTTTATAATGGAAAAAAGCGAAGAGTGTTCGAGCTCTTCGCTTTTTTTGTCACCCTTTATACTTCTTCACAAAACTCCATAAATTGTGATTGTAAATTCGCTACGACAGACATTGGGTCATGTCCTTCAATTTCATGGCGACCTACTTCTCCAACTACTTCTCCGTCTTTTAATAAGACGAATGAAGGCGATGATGGTAAGTGATCTTCACCGAAGAGCATACGTGCATATGCCGTTGCTTCTTTATCTTGTCCTGCGAATACTGTCGTTAAATGTGTCGGACGGTTATCGTGGTGAATCGCATGTGTCGCTGCTGGACGAGCGATTCCTCCTGCACATCCACATACTGAGTTAATCATCACGAGCGTCGTGCCTGGACGTTTGAACGCTGCGTCTACCTCTTCAGGTGTTTGCAACTGCTCATATCCTGCAGCTTCCATCTCTTGTCGCGCTTGATTGACGATATCTTGAACATACATATTAAAATCCATTGTCATTTGTAAATCCCCTTCCTCATCTATCGCATGCTAAACAAACATGCTTATTAAATTAGACAGTTCTATTCTAATCGTTCCCTTTCATTTTAACCATATTCCATTTTCGTTGCAAGAATAGAGCGATAGAAAGAACAAAAAGCGCTTATTTTTCATGTTTTTTGAAAAATAAACGCTTTTTAAAGATGTATGATACTTTCTATTATTTCTTTTTCAATAAATCGATCACTGATTTGTTCGATGGTAAAAAGTGTGTGCGTGAATCGCGAATGAGTTGAATGCGATTTTCCGCAAGTTGGTTCGCTGCCAAATGAGACGGAATATTGTGCGTACGAGAAATTTCGAAAATCTCTTCCAATACGTCGTAAATGTGATTCACTTTATTGAGTGCACGTTCACGATTGTATCCGATCATCTCATCCGCTACGTTAATGACACCACCCGAGTTAATAACATAATCCGGTGCATAAACGATGCCTTTTTCGCGTAAAGCGTGACCGTGACGTGGCTCTGCTAATTGGTTGTTCGCACTGCCCGCGACAGCCTTTACTTTCAAACGCTCAAGCGTATCGTCATTGATGACAGCACCGAGTGCGCAAGGTGCGAAAATGTCCGCTTCCACATCGTAAATTTCATCTGGACCGACCGCTGTTGCACCGAAGTTGTCTACTGCGCGTTGAACCGCTTCTTGGTCGATATCTGTAACGATGAGCTTTGCGCCTTCTTCATGTAAATGTTCGCATAAGCGATAAGCGACTTGTCCAACTCCTTGAACAGCGATCGTTTTGCCTTTGAGGGATGGCGTGCCGAACGCTTCATTCGCTGTCGCTTTAATTCCGCGGTACACACCGAATGCTGTGACCGGTGACGGGTTACCTGAAGTGCCATCGACTGTCGATGTACCTGTCACGTAGTCCGTCTCTAAATAAATGTAATCCATATCTTGTTCTGTCGTTCCCACATCTTCTGCTGTAATGTAGCGACCGTTCAATCCTTCTACGTAACGACCGAATGCGCGGAACATCGCCTCTGTTTTATCTTTTTTCGGATCTCCGATGATGACGGCTTTCCCACCACCTAAGTTTAAGCCTGCTGCTGCGTTTTTGTACGTCATCCCTTTCGCAAGACGCACCGCATCTTCCAAAGCTTCTTCCTCCGTATTGTAAGGCCACATACGTGTTCCACCAAGTGCTGGGCCGAGTGTCGTATCATCGATGACGATGATCGCTTTCAATCCCGACGCCTTATCTTGACAAAATACTACTTGTTCCACATCTTGCTCTTCCATCGTTTTAAATAAATCCATTGTACAGTCACTCCTTTTCCTATTCTTATAATTTACAACATTATAGCGACAGTTTCCATGCTTTTTTGAAATAAAAACTAATTTTTCAAAAAATTCAACACATTGTGACCGGTGAAACTTGCTTGACAATTTACATGAACCACGTAAAATTAACTTAACAGATAAGGAGTTGTTTCAAGTATGGCAAGACTTTTAGCGGTCATCGTATTACTTATTCCTGGTATTGCCGCAGCTTACGGAATTAAAATGATGCGCGACTCGTTATTCGGCATCCCTGTTGCCTTCATGACGAATATGACGTTCCAATTCATTTTCGGCTTCGTATTAATGGTGCTCGGTGTCGGATTTTTCGGCGGATTTTTATTGCGTCGCGACCAACGAAAAGGACGCGTTCAAGAGCGCTTTCAATTACCTCCCGAAGCAGAACAAAAGAAAGACGATTAAAAACTGTTTTAAACGTTCGATGACGAATCGACGTTTAAAACAGTTTTTTTATGCTTCTCTTACCCGTTGTGGATAATCTGTAATCCAACCTATAATGTTCGATGGTGGATTGTTTAAAAGCTTTTCCGTCCCTTCGATTCCATATAATCGAATTTGATAACGTTCTTTCGCGACATAAGAAGCGACACTTTCATTCCAATACTTATGATGAAAATGGAATACATCTGCGGCCTCATATGACGACCAATTCATTTGTCTCACTTGCTTCTTCTTTAATAAATAGGCCGTTTCAATCGATGGATTTTGACGTTTCACTTCTTCAATCACTTCATAATGGAAGGATGAAATATGTGTGAGCGGTGCAATTCTTTCAAGGAGCTCAACGATTTGTTTAATTTGTTCTGGCCGTTCTGCCACTGTCTCTTTTAACTCTACATTCAACTTTAATTGATGCACTTCGCAAAAGTGGACGACTTCTTTCAATGTTGGGATGTATAAATTTTTCAAGCGTCGTTGCCATAACGAGCCTAATTTAACCCTTCTTAACGACTTGAAGTTCATCTCGTCAATGAAACGATCACGGCTCGCCACTCTGCTTAAATTCCGGTCATGAATAACGATCGGCACACTATCTTTCGTCAGCTGTACATCGATTTCGATGCCATCTGCTCCTTCAGCAACCGCTCGCTGAAACGCACTGATCGTGTTTTCAAAAGCAGAGCCACTTGCGCCACGATGCCCATATATTTCGACATTACACATTGAGTGTATCTCCCACAATTTCAAAGACACCTTGGGTTGATGAATGGATTGTGGACGATTTTTCCTCGATTTGAATAATGACGCCAGGGTGGGCTTCCCTCACGACTTCAATTCTCGGTTTTAAACGAATTTTCATCTTTTGTAAATTGTTATAAATCGAACGTTCTAATTGAGATATAATTCGTACTTTTTTCTGCACTTCTTGTTCTAACTTTTCAAATGCTTCTAACTGTTGACCGATTAAACGAGAGGCGTGCGGCTTCACTTTTAACAATTGTTCTTCCAAACGTTTATACGCTTTTTGCTCTTCACTCAATTGTTCCGCCATCTTTTGTGACTCTCGACGCAACTTATCTTTCGGTATACCGTACACTTCTAAATGTGTTGCACGCTCATGGACATTTCCTGCAAAAGCCGTTTCGATATATTCACGAGCACGGACATGGCCCCCGATCACTTTCCCTTTATTGCGATCGATAAATACCTTTTCTGCCTCTACTGTAGAACCGAGCAAATACGAACCGATATGTACTTCTTTCCCTTTTAACTTTCCGTTGTTCGAATGCTTAATGTAAAGTGCTTCTGCGGCTTCGATCACTGTGCGATTCGCACCGAAAACGCCACCTTTAATATAAATGGAACCTTGTGTCGAGCGAATCTCTTTAGCGTTGGATACACTATCTCGTCCTTCAATCGAAATATCTCCTGTTGCGACGACAGAATAGCTCGCGAGCACAGTGCCACGAATGACGATCGAACCGTCAAATTTTAAAGAGCCTGTTTCTGGACCGACATCTCCTTGAACGACGAGTTGTTTATCGACAGAGACGACGCCATTTTTCCATTGTAAAGCGCCTCCATGAATAGCGCGTAAAACGATTTTGTCGCCCTCTTCTACTTCTTCGACCGTCTTTTTATCATAGTAGAGCGCAACATCTTCACCATTCATCGCAGCGATTGGTTCACCGTATACGTTAAATCCGGGCGTTCCTTGTTTTGCCTTCTCTTTTTCACCTAACCAACCACCTTGTTCAATCGGTGTGACGAAGTTCATTTCGTACAAGTCCGCTGAACCATCTTCTCGAATGACGGGACGGCGCTCTGGCTTTGGAATGTAACGCACGACAGCATTCGCACCTCGAACAGGTTCCTGCCCTTTCGCAATAATTAATGGCTCCTTCACTTGCACATCTTCGGGAATTTCTTGAATGCCGTGTGTAATATTCGATTTTTCAATCGTATCTTTAATTTCAGCGATATACTTTTCCCTATCTTCATCGAAATCTTCTTGTGTTAAGTTAATGTACAATTCCGCTTTCATCTTATCTTGAGATACGATAATTTGATACGTCGGAACATATTTTCCAATCTCATGATTTTGACCGACTACCGTTAACGCTTGTCTAAGCGCCATAAATGAGCCGACTTCAATACGAGGATGTTGTTGCACGAGAAAATCTAAATCTTTCATAGAGTATCCGCTCTTCTTTAAATGTAAAATGACTTTTCTGTCTTTTACAAATAAATCAAAGTATTCGTTTTGTTCTAGCATATCAAGCCCTCCTTTATAATAGACTATATTCAAAGATAATCATTATTGCTCGTAGTGACGATGACGTAATTCTCTCAGTTTTATCTCTTCTTTTTTATTATCTCAGTTCATGAACTTAACAAACAATGCTACTTTTCAATCATTTTATATTGAATTTCATTATTTATTTGCAATCTGTGACTTTCGTCTCTCTGCTAATTGTAAAAGCTCATTCGCTGCCTTTAAAGAAAGAGGGGTAATTTCCGCACCTGATAGCATGCGAGACAGCTCTTCTGTACGCTCAGCTTCCGCAAGTGGTGTGATCGCCGTCGTCGTTCGATCTCCCGTCACATGTTTAGCGATGAAGTAATGATAATCCGCCATCGCTGCGACTTGCGGTAAATGTGAAATACAGAGCACTTGTGAATGTGCACCGATCATTGCGATTTTTTCTGCTATTGATTGCGCTACACGTCCACTCACTCCTGTATCCACTTCATCAAAAATAATGGACGTAATGCCACGATGTTTGGAAAACACTGTTTTTAACGCTAACATCATGCGTGAAATTTCTCCGCCTGATGCAACTTTAATTAATGGTTGCAACGGTTCTCCGACGTTCGTCGAAATTAAAAATTGCACGTCATCATATCCGTATTGATCGAATGCCTGATGCTCTTTTCTTTCTATAGATACAACAAAATTCGCTTTCGCCATATGCAGATCAGATAACTGTTCGATAATTGATTTTTCTAATTTTTTGGCGACTTTTTTACGTTTAAAAGAGAGTTCCTCCGCTTCGATTTGTAAGTCAGCTTCTAATTGCTCCAACATCTCTTGTTGAGCGAGAGCGACTTCATCACGATGAAGTAACTCATTTAACTTCTCTTCAATCGTCTCGCGATATAAAAGAATCTCTTCTACCGTTTGTCCGTATTTCCGCTTTAAATTAGCGAGTAAAGCGAGGCGGCTTTCCACATATTCTACACGTGCTGGGTCGTATTCCATTTCGTCGATTCGTTGACGTAAAGAATGAACGGCATCTTGTAAACTATAAAAGCTCGAGGAGACCGTTTCACATAGTGGTTGTAAATCCGTATCAACCGTCGCCGCATCTTCTAAATCACTCATCGCAGAGCCGACATAGTCGAGCCCTTTCGATTCTCCATTTAATGCTTCATACGCTAAGTTTAGACGTTCGTATAAGCGATTGTAGTGGTCGAGTTTCATTTTTTCATTTTCTAACTCGATATCTTCGTCCACTTGTAATTCTGCTTCGTCAATCTCTTTTAATTGAAATGAATACAAATCGATATGCTGAGCGATTAATTGCTCGTCTTCAATCGCTCGAGCAATCGTCTGTTTCAATTTCACATAGCGTTCATAAGTCGTACTATAATGCGCTAACGCATCGTGGAAAGACTCACCTGCAAATTGATCGAGTAAGACGATATGATATTTCTCTTGCATGAGCTCTTGGTTTTCATGTTGTCCGTGAATGTCGATGAGAAAGCTCGTCACTTCTCGCAAAATGGCGATCGTGACGAGTTTGCCGTTTATGCGCGTCGTCGTTTTCCCGTTACGATTCAGCTCGCGTCGAATAATTAATTCATCCTCCGCTTCTATGCCGAATGTTTGCAGCAGTTCTTTCAATTGTTCATGAGGAGGGATATAAAATAGCCCTTCAATCTCAGCACGCTCCGCTCCAAATCGGATGAAATGGGTAGATGCTCGCCCTCCTGCTAAGAGCTGAACCGCATCGATAATGATCGATTTCCCCGCTCCTGTTTCCCCCGTAAGCACCGTTAATCCACCATTAAAAGATACGGTCAATTGTTCAATGATCGCAAAGTTTCGTATCGATAATTCCGCTAACATCGCTCAACCTCTTTTCTATCGTTACAATAATGCTAAAATTTGATTTTTGACACTTTCTGTCTCGCTCGCATCTCGACAAATGAGCAAGCATGTATCATCGCCACAAATCGTTCCGAGCAGTTGTTCATCCCATCCGAGATTGTCAACGAGGGATCCAACGGCTTGTGCGTTCCCAGGTAATGTTTTTAAAATGATAAAGTGACTTGCACTGTCAATACTAATAAAGGCGTCTCCAAGCATACGGCTTAGCTTTTCTTCTGTATTGTATTTCTGAACCGTTGGCAAGCTATATTTATATCGTCCATCCGGAAGTGGGACTTTTATTAAATGTAACTCCTTAATATCTCGCGAAATCGTCGCTTGTGTCACTTCTACTCCAGAAGCTTTCAATTGTGCGACGAGTTGGTCTTGTGTTTCAATTTCATTGTTCGCGATAATATCACGAATGCGAATATGGCGTTGGCCTTTATTCATTGATGGTCACTCCATTTCTCTTTCATTCTATCCAAACGTCACTTTTTTATTAAAAGCGAGCATGGTTCAACTTTTTGTTTTTTATAACTACCGTGTACTATACATAATTATACATGGAATGTATAGTTTTTTCACATAAAGAAAGCACGCTCATCGCGCGCTTTCTAGTAGACTATTTTATTTCTTGTTCTTCTTCCACCATTTTAATGATCACTTCAGCAACTTCCTCTGCCGTTAAATGAACTTCTTTCAACAATTCATCGACCGACCCATGCTCTACGTATTCATCAGGTATTCCAAGAACTTTCACAGATGGAACGTCTTCTTGGACGAGTGCTTTCTCATGATACCATTCGAGCACACCGCTACCGAAGCCGCCTGCTGCGACACCTTCTTCCAATGTGACGATCATTTTGCCAGCGTCACGAATGTCAGCTAACATTTGTTCATCCATCGGTTTAATGAAGCGCGCATTCACAACTTCTACAGAAATTCCGCGACGTTCGAATGCGATTTGAGAAGCCTCCAGTGCGGTCGGAATCATCGTACCGAATGTTAAAATCGTCACATCATTCCCACGTTCTAACACTTCCCAAGAGCCGATTGGTAATGGTTTTAATTCCGTATCCATCTCTACCCCGACACCGTTTCCACGCGGGAAGCGAAGAGCGATCGGACCGTCGTCATAAGACAATGCGGTTTTCACCATATGTTGTCCTTCATTTTCATCTTTCGGTTGCATAATGACGATGTTTGGCAAATGGCGTAAAAACGCGATATCAAATACACCATGATGCGTCTCGCCATCCGCTCCGACAAGACCTGCACGGTCGATGCCGAAAAAGACGTTGAGCTTTTGACGTGTCACATCGTGCAATACTTGATCATACGCACGTTGTAAAAATGTTGAATAAATCGCAACGAACGGTTTCATTCCGTCTGCCGCGAGCCCTCCTGCCATCGTCACCGCATGTTGCTCGGCAATTCCGACATCATAAAAGCGGTCGGGGAAACGCTTCGCAAACTTTTCGAGTTTCGAACCGACAGGCATCGCTGGCGTAATCGCGACGACACGTCGATCGTCTTCCGCAATTCCTTCTACCGTATCCGCAATGAGTGCACTCCATGCTGGCCCTTTTGTCGGCGATTTAACGAAATCACCCGTTTCGATTTTATATGGACCTGTTCCATGCCAAGTACCGATTTTATCGTTTTCAGCGGGTTTGTATCCTTTTCCTTTTTTCGTGACGACGTGAACGAGTGTCGGACCGTCTACTTTTTTCGCATACGTTAACGTCTTTTCAAGCTCTTCATAATCGTGGCCATCGATCGGACCGAGATACGTGAATCCGAGCTCTTCGAAAAACATGCCAGACACGACCATATATTTTAAACTATCTTTTAATTTTTCCGCGGCGTCTGCTAAATGTCCGCCGATTGCTGGAATTTTGCGCATAATGTATTCTAGTTCATCTTTTGCGGTATTGTATTTTCCGCTCGCGCGAAGTCTTCCGAGCATCGTATGCATCGCTCCGACGTTCGGCGCAATCGACATTTCATTATCGTTTAAAATGACGATCATATTCGTCTTTTCATGTCCGATATGGTTGAGGGCTTCAAGCGCCATACCACCTGTTAATGCCCCGTCTCCGATGATCGGAATGACGTAGTTTTTCTCCCCGCGAATATCGCGAGCAGCGGCCATACCCATCGCTGCGGAAAGCGAAGTGGAACTATGCCCCGTTTCCCACACGTCATGCGCTGATTCTGCGCGTTTCGGGAATCCACTCAAGCCTTTATATTGACGCAACGTATCGAATTGATCGGCACGTCCCGTTAAAATTTTATGGACGTACGCTTGATGTCCGACATCCCAAATAAATTTATCTTTCGGACTGTCGAATAATTTATGCAACATAATCGTCAACTCGACCACACCGAGGTTCGGACCGATGTGACCGCCTGTTAACGAACATTTTTCAATTAAAAATTGTCGAATCGTTTGCGCTACTTCTCCTAGCTGTTCATAATTGAGCGCCTTCAACTTAGATGGATCGTTAAATTGAGAAATATCCACCGCTATCACACACCTTCATAAATTGATTCCTTGCGAATAGATTCATATGTTCATTATATCAATAAAGGATAAGGACACAATGATGAATGACTTATAAATCTCTTGCAACGATATAATGAGCAAATTGATGGAGGTAAGAATCCTCTTGGAAAAAAGCAATCGCATCGATCGCTTGCTCGTAATGAGCTTGCATTTGCTTCTCTGATTGCTCTAGCCCGAGTATTGCTGGGTATGTCGATTTTTCCGAAGCTTCATCGCTATTCGCAGGTTTACCGAGTTGTTCAGTCGTGCTCGTCACATCCAAAATATCATCTTTAATTTGGAAAGCTAAACCGATATGACGCGCATAACGTTTTAATTCACTTCTCTCATGTTCGCACATACGTGATAAAATTGCACCTGCTTCAATGCTATATGTTAAAAGTGCACCTGTTTTATGAATGTGTACATGTTCGAGCTCTTCTAAAGAAAGTTGTCTCGTCTCGCCTTCTAAGTCTAACACTTGGCCACCGACCATGCCGTCTGCCCCGCTCGCTTTCGCTAACAATTGAACGAGTTCAATGCGTATATCTGCTGGAATTGAATGCGCTTCTGCGATGCTTTGAAAAGCCATCGCTTGCATCGCATCTCCTGCTAAAATTGCCATCGCTTCACCGAATTTTTTATGATTCGTCAATTTTCCACGGCGGTAGTCATCATCGTCCATGGCAGGAAGATCATCGTGAATGAGCGAATACGTATGAATAAGTTCGATCGCAGCAGCGACTGCATATCGATCTTCCACTCGTTCGTCCGCCTCTAAAGCATCTTCTAAAACGGCTAGAACGAGTAATGGACGAACGCGCTTCCCTCCTGCTTCGATGGAATAGTGCATGCTTTCTTTCAAGCTTGCAGGCATCGTACTTTGATCGAGTAAAGCATAGAGCGCCGCATTCACTTTCGGTATTTCTCGTTCGATAAACTGTTGTAATGCGCTCATTCTACACTCTCCTCATCCTCTAAAGTCGTCACTTGACCATTTTCTTGGACGACAGTCATCACTTGTTTCTCCGCTCGTTCTAATTGACCTTTGCAAAGTGCAGAAAGTTCCATTCCCTTTTTATACAATTCAATCGATTGTTCTAACGGAGCATCTCCACGTTCTAATAATTGTACGATTTCTTCAAGTTGTTCCATCGCTTGTTCAAACGTTAATTTCGCCATTACAATTCCTCCTTTTGTACGTCGGTCACGACAGCCTTCGCCACACCGTCTTTTAACTGTATTTTAACTTCATGATCGATTGTCAATTGTTCAATCGTCGTCACGACATTCTCTTCTTCATATGTTACCGAAAAACCACGCTCGAGTATAGAGAGAGGATTTAATGTTTGCAGGAGACGAATTTGATGCAGTAATTGCTCCTGCTTCTGTTCTTGTTGGGTCGCAATTGCTCGTTGCAAACGTTCTGCTACACTCGTATGCAAATGGCGTGCTTCGATCAATTTATGTTTAGGTGTTTGAGACGAAAGCGCATGCGTTACATTCCACAGCTGACGTTCTTTTTCTGTCAATGCATTTCGCATCGTTTGTTGTAGCGCTCTTTCAGCATGTAAATGGCGTTCGATTTGCGGTTCATACAAACGTTCCACCCGTTGAAAGACAGGAGACTGCACAGCATACTCATAGCGCTTTTTCGCCCGTTCAAGCTGATGACGTAGCAATTGAGTGAGCGACCATTGTTGTTGCTTCACGCGCTCTTGTAGCTCCAATTGAGAAGGAACAGCTAACTCCGCTGCCGCTGTCGGTGTCGGCGCTCGTAAATCGGCTACGAAGTCGGCAATCGTCGTATCGGTCTCATGTCCGACTGCACTGATGACAGGAATACGCGATTCAAAAATAGCACGCGCCACTTGCTCTTCGTTAAACGCCCATAAATCTTCAATCGAACCTCCGCCACGTCCGACGATGAGCACATCATATTCTCCTTCATTCGCGCGTTCAATCGCTCGTACAATGGAAGGGGCCGCTTTTTCTCCTTGGACGAGCGCTTCATAAAGCGTTAGTTCGACGAGCGGGTAACGACGTCGAATCGTCGTGTACATATCGCGAATGGCCGCGCCTGTTTTTGCGGTGACGATCGCAATTTTTTTAGGATAAGGAGGGAGAGGCATTTTCCAGCGCTCTTCAAACAATCCTTCTTTTGCTAAGTCTTGTTTTAACTGCTCGAACTTCAAATATAAAGACCCGATGCCGTCTGGCTCAATTCGTTCAATATACAATTGATATTGACCCATCCGTTCAAATACTTGAACCGAACCTTCGATGAGCACTTGCATCCCTTCTTCTAAACGAAACTGCACATGTTGCGCTTGTCTCGCAAACATGACCGCACGAATTTGCGCTCCTTGATCTTTCAATGTGCAATAAATATGTCCTGAGGAGTGGAATGTAATATTAGACAGTTCTCCCCGAACGAGTAACTTCGTCAAATGAGGATCCGCTGAAAATTTTCTTGCTATATATTTCGTCAATGCTGTTACAGTTAAATAGCTTTGTTCTGTTGTCATCGTGCTCCTCCTCTACAAAAGATAACGCTGTCTAATTAAAATTAGACAGCGCTCTGTTCGGTTCATATGCTTTGTATTACTGTTCGATGCCACATGCACGTCTTGCACTGTGCACAGTATTTTTAAGTAACATCGTAATCGTCATCGGACCGACACCACCTGGAACTGGTGTGATCGCACTGCTCACTTCTTTCACTGAATCAAAGTCAACATCTCCACAAAGCTTGCCATTTTCGTCTCGGTTCATTCCGACATCAATGACGACTGCGCCTTCTTTTACATATGATGCATCGATCATTTTAGCACGGCCTACCGCCACGACTAAAATATCCGCTTGTTTCGTCATCTCTGCTAAGTTCGGTGTACGTGAATGACAGTATGTTACTGTCGCATCGCGTTGTAATAACAACTGTCCCATCGGTTTTCCGACGATATTACTACGACCGATCACAACCGCGTGACGTCCTGCAATTTCCACATTTGTACGCTCTAATAACTCAATGATACCGTATGGTGTACATGATAAATAAGTCGGTTGGCCGATCACCATTTTTCCGACGTTCACCGGGTGGAATCCATCGACATCTTTATCCGGTGTAATCGTACGAATGACTTCATCTTCGTTTAAATGTTTCGGTAATGGCAATTGCACTAAAATGCCGTGAATGTCGTCATCTTCATTTAACTGACGAACGTGTGAAAGCAACTCTTCTTGTGTCGTTTCTTTCGGAAGACGAATTAAACGTGACATCATACCTGCCGCAATTGTCGCCTTCTCTTTGTTTTTCACATATGTAGCACTCGCTGGATCGTCCCCGACTAAAATTACTGCTAGTCCTGGTTTACATCCTTGTTTTACGAGCTCTTTTACTTCTTCTGCAATTTCTGCTTTAATCGTTTGACCGATACCTTTGCCGTCGATTAATTGTGCCACCATCTTCTTCACTCCATTATTTATTCATTTTAGATAGTACGCCGTTGACGAATTTACCTGATTTTTCATCGCTGAACGTTTTGCAAAGTTCAACCGCTTCGTTTACGACAACACGTGCTGGAACCTCCGTGTAGTTCATTTCATACACTGCCAGACGTAAGATCGTTCGTTCAATTTTAGGTAAACGTCCGAATGACCAGTTTTCTAAATGTTCCGCTATTAAAGCATCAATCTCATCTATATAAGCAACCGTCCCTCTTACAAGTTGTTCGTAAAATTCATCAAGAGGGATTTCGACGATAAAAGGGATCGCCTCTTCTAAAGTAATTTCGGTTTCATCTAGCTGAAAAAGAGTTTGAATCGCTTTTTCACGTGCTTCGTGTCGTTTCATTATACTATCTCCTAACTATTTCAATGTCTCGGGGTTAATCATAGCATATTTTGAGCGTTTGCACCTACTTGAAAGTAAAAAAGAAGCTAGGATTAAAAAGAAGCTTCTTTGTGAAAAAGATGACAGGCGTCAAAAAGAGTGTATTCAAAAAGAGATCAATCTTTTCGCTTCCTTTTTTTGACACCTACATCATCGGCTCACCGCCTCTTTTTTTGCCTAACCTCTTTCATGTCGATATGGATTACTGAGCAAATTGAATGCCTATAATATGAACATTCACTTCTTTCGTTTCTAAAGACGTCATATGATAAATCGTTTGACGCACTTGCTCTTGAATCTCTTGCGCGACTTTCGGAACGACATAACCGTATTCGATCACACAGTAAATGTCGATTGCGAGTTCGTCGTCTTGCCACACCGTTTTGACACCTTTGCCATGCACGGTTTTACCGAATTTTTCAACGACGTCATCCGCAAAGTTCCCTTTCGTCATCGCGACACCTTCTACTTCATTCGTCGCGATTCCGATAATGACTTCCAACACCTCTGGAGCTAAATGAATGCGTCCGAGTTCTTCACCTTGCGCTGGACTTTTTCCAACGAACGAAGGATTCGTTTTTTCTGCCATCGTAATTCCTCCTTCAACTATTCCATTACAGAATATGTCTCTAAAAACTTCGTATCGAAGTCACCCGATTTAAAGACTGGATGTTCCATCACTTTCGAGTGGAATGGAATTGTCGTGTGCACGCCTTCGATTAAAAATTCATCGAGTGCACGTTTCATACGTTCAATCGCTTCTTCTCGCGTGTTCGCATGAACGATCAATTTCGCAACCATCGAATCGTAATAGGGTGGGATTGTATATCCATTATACACTGCTGAGTCAACTCTGACACCAAATCCACCTGGCGGCATGTACATTTCTATTTTTCCAGGGGAAGGCATGAAGTTTTTCGCTGCGTTTTCCGCATTAATTCGGCATTCGATTGACCAGCCGTTAAACTGAATATCTTTTTGTTTATATTGCAGTTTTTCTCCTGATGCGACGCGAATTTGTTCTTTAATGAGATCTACTCCGGTGATCATTTCTGTCACAGGGTGCTCGACTTGGATACGCGTGTTCATTTCCATGAAATAAAATTTGCGTTCGATGTGGTCGAAAATGAATTCTACTGTACCCGCTCCACGGTAGTTGACCGCTTCTGCTGCTTTCACAGCCGCTTCTCCCATTTTCGCGCGAAGCTTCTCGTCAATCGCTGGTGACGGTGCTTCTTCTATGAGTTTTTGCATACGGCGTTGAATCGAACAGTCACGCTCTCCTAAATGGATGACATTCCCATGCTTATCCGCGAGCACTTGCACTTCGACGTGGCGGAACGTTTCGATAAACTTTTCTAAATAAAGTCCCGGGTTTCCGAACGCTGCTTCCGCTTCTTTTTGTGTAATTTGAATCCCTTTAATGAGCTCTTCTTTATTGCGAGCGACACGAATCCCGCGGCCTCCGCCACCAGCCGTCGCTTTAATGATGACAGGGAAGCCAATTTCTTCTGCAATTTCAAGCGCTTCTTCCGCGTCCGCAACGAGTCCTGTTGAGCCAGGTACGATCGGAACGCCTGCTTTTTTCATCGTTTCACGCGCGATATCTTTCGTTCCCATTAAATTGATCGCTTCTGATGTCGGGCCGATAAATTCGATATTCACTTCTTCGCAAAGCTCTGCGAACGCTGCGTTTTCTGCTAAAAACCCGTATCCTGGATGAATGCCATCACAATCCGTCAATTTCGCGACGCTAATGACGTTCGAGAAGTTTAAATAACTGTCTTTCGATAAAGTAGGGCCGATGCAGTATGCTTCATCTGCTAGTTCTACGTGGAGTGCTTCTTTATCTCCTTCCGAATAAACAGCAACAGTTTTAATATTCATTTCTTTACAAGCGCGAATAATACGCACTGCAATTTCGCCTCGATTGGCTATTAAAATTTTCTTCAAAACAGTTCCTCCTTAATTCGGACGTACTAAAAAGAGTGGTTGTCCATATTCGACGAGTTGACCGTCTTCCACTAAAATTTCGACGATTTCTCCATTTACTTCCGCTTCGATCTCATTGAATAACTTCATCGCTTCTACGATACAAACGATCGATGTTTCCGTCACGCGATCACCGACTGCAACATAATTGTCCGCTTCAGGTGACGCCGCTGCGTAAAATGTACCGACCATCGGTGATACGATTTCCACTAAACCTTCTTCACGCGGTGCTTCCACTTCTTCTTGTACTTGCGCAGGCGCTTCTTGTACTGGTGCATTCGTCACCGCTACAGCTGGCGCTTCTTTTTTAACAGGTGCTGGTTGTGCTTGTTCTTGAACGACTTGTTGCACAACTTGTACTTCTCCCGCTTTTTTCGAAATGTGTAATTTTACTCCATCTTGCTTAAATTTAAAGCTCGTTAATGACGATTGATCAACCGCCTCGATAATCGCACGAATCTCTTCTACTTTTAACATATTGTTCGCTCCTTTAATTTCAAGAAATTTATTCTTTTTACATTGTACCTGTTTTCGAGTGGTCATACCACTTTTTTCTGTAAAAAATTGCTCACCTTCTCAAAGTATGAAAAGGTGAGTCTTTTATTTTGGAATTAAGCGCGTGAAACGTATTCGCCTTCTTCAGTATTGACTACTAATTTATCGCCAGCGTTGACGAAGAATGGTACTTGGACGACGAGTCCTGTTTCCATTTTCGCTGGTTTAGAACCACCGCTCGCTGTATCTCCTTTAATACCTGGCTCTGTTTCTGCTACTTCGAGCGTCACCGTTACTGGTAAAGAAACGCCGAGTACTTCGCCTTCGTATTGCATAATTGAAACTTCCATATTTTCAAGTAAGAATTTTAATTCGTACTCAATTTTATCTGATGGAATTTCGATTTGGTCGTATGTTTCGTTGTCCATGAAAACGTGTGCGTCGCCGTTTGCGTATAAATATTGCATTTTACGGTTATCGATTTGCGCACGGTTTACTTTTTCTCCACCGCGGAATGTTTTTTCTTGGATGTTGCCGTTACGGAGGTTACGGAGTTTCGAACGAACGAAAGCTGCTCCTTTACCTGGCTTTACGTGTTGGAACTCAAGAACGCGCCAAATATCTCCATCTACTTCGATTGTTAATCCTGTACGGAATTCGTTTACTGAAATCATATTGTCTCCACCTTTATGTTCATTCGTAATTTTCGGATGTTCCGATTATAAAATGCGTAATTCTTTTGAAGATTTTGTTAAACGACGGTTGCCATCTTCAGTGATAACGAGGTCATCTTCAATGCGGACGCCTCCGACATTCGGTACGTAAATACCAGGTTCTACTGTAACACACATATTCGGTACGAGTACAGTGTCAGAGCGGAAAGAAAGTGACGGATTTTCGTGCACTTCAAGTCCGATTCCGTGACCTGTCGAGTGACCGAACTGTTCGCCGTATCCTTTTTCCGTAATGTAATCGCGTACGATCGCATCCGCTTCTTTTCCTGTCATGTTCGGGCCGATTTTTTCAACGCCGAGCAATTGAGAATCTAACACAATTTGATAAATTTCTTTCATTTGTTCTGAAGGTTCCCCCACCGCAACAGTACGTGTAATGTCTGAAATGTAACCATTGTATAAAGCACCGAAGTCGAGTGTAACCATATCGCCTTCTTCAATCACTTTATTCGATGCGACACCGTGTGGTAAAGCACCGCGCACACCGCTTGCGACGATCGTGTCAAATGATGACTGTGTCGCGCCGAGTTTGCGCATGTAAAATTCCATTTCGTTCGCAATTTCAAGCTCCGTTACACCTGCGCGAATTTTCGTACAAATGTATTCATACGTTTTGTCCGCAATCTCTGCAGTTTGTTGTAAAATGACGAGTTCTTCGTCTGTTTTAATGATGCGAAGTTGCTCGACTAAACCTGAAACAGGAACGAGTTTCGCATCTGTTTGGCTGTCGTACAATTCCATTAAGCCATACGTAAGATTATCTTTTTCGAAACCGAGCGTTTGGACGTTCATCTCTTTTAATTGAGCGCCCGCTTCTTCGAAGATCGTCTTCGTATGTTGAACGATGCGGAAATCTTTCACTTGCTCAGCCGCTTGTTCCGTGTAGCGGAAATCGGTAATGAATACTGCATCGTCTTGAGAGACGATCGCGATTCCTGCTGACCCTGTAAATCCTGTCATGTAACGACGGTTATACGGGTTCGTAATGAGTAGTGCTTCTATTTCTTTCTCTACTAACAATTGACGTAATCGTTGTAATTTCAATTGACGTCCTCCTTTAGTTGAATGAGCGCTTGAAGTGCTAATAAATAGCCGTTCGAGCCAAAACCTGTCAGCTGTCCAATGCAAGCAGGTGCCGTAACCGAATTCGTGCGAAACGGTTCGCGCGTATGTACGTTTGAAATATGCACCTCTACTGCTGGAACAGATACCCCGCTAAGCGCATCGCGAATTGCGATACTGTAATGGGTGAATGCTGCCGGGTTAATGATGATGCCATCGAATGCTTCATCTTCTGCACGATGAATCGCTTCAACGATTTCATATTCTCGGTTCGACTGCAAACATTCGACTTCAATGTTGCGCTCTGTTGCATAGTGAACAATTTTCTCCTCGATCATTTGTAATGTTTCATGACCGTAAATATGTGGTTCACGTTTTCCGAGTCGATTTAAATTCGGCCCGTTTAAAACGAGTATACGCATACGAGTCCACCCCTTTTATTCATCTTATCCATTTTATCATATTCTCGTAGTCGTTGAAACGCTTTTCAATTTTTTCAGAATGAAAAGCGTTATGAGTAGTCGTTCCGCTTCTTTTTTAGTACAATGAACGAATACATTAAATTAAAGTAGGTGACATTATGTCCAAAGAACAATCTTGCCCAACATATGGTGGTCAAGCTTTAGTAGAAGGTGTCATGTTCGGAAGCCGCGAACATACGGTAACGGCTATCCGCAGAAATGATGACACACTCGATTATTTTTATGCGAAGAAAAAATCAAATCCTACGATGCAAAAACTTAAAAAAATTCCTTTTTTAAGAGGTGTCGTTGCCCTTTTTGAATCCGCGATTTTAGGTTCAAAACATTTAAATTTCTCAAGCGACCGATACGATGTCGATCCGAATGAAGAAATCGTGGAAGAAGAGCCATCTAAACTCGCGATGATTTTAGGCGTAGCCGCCGTCACCGTCCTATCCTTTCTATTCGGAAAATTCGTCTTCACACTTGTTCCTGTCTTCCTCGCGCAACTCTTTCAATCCGTCGCTCCTGGAAAAACAGCACAAGTATTGATTGAAACATCGTTCAAACTCGCTTTATTGCTCGGGTACATTAGTTTAATTTCGATGACGCCGCTCATTAAGCGTGTTTTCCAATATCACGGAGCGGAGCATAAAGTCATTAACGCATTTGAAGCAGGAAAAGAATTGACGGTGAAAAATGTTCAAGCGGCTTCACGCTTACATTACCGCTGTGGAAGTAGTTTCATTTTGTTCACAGTGATCGTCGGTATGTTCATTTACTTCCTCGTTCCCCACGATCCGCTTTGGTTACGTATTACGAACCGAATTTTACTCATCCCGGTCGTGCTCGGCGTTTCTTTTGAAGTGCTGCAAGTGACGAACGCGGTGCGTAACGTGCCCGTTTTAAAAGCGATCGGGTACCCTGGCCTCTGGTTGCAACTTATCACAACGAAAGAGCCGGACGATGAACAAGTGGAAGTGGCGATCGCCTCTTTCAATAAGTTACGTGAAGTAGAGCGTATCGGACTCCACGCTTTCGACGATGTTCCTGTCACAATTGACGAAGAAGTCGTAGTATCACAAGTAAATAGCGAAGTGTAATCACTTTTAAAACTGGAGAATACCGCAATGTTAAAATGACGGTCTTCTCCAGTTTTTTATTATGTAAAAGTCTTTCCTTTCAATCTTTTACCATTTTCTGATGTTTTTTTAGTACCTTTCGTGTATAATGCTGTATGATTTGCTTACTATTTCACGAGGTGAATATATGAAACGTTATTATGCTATTTCAGCTGTTATTACATTATTTGCTGTCTCTTTAACTTTGCTTTTTTCTTATTTAGCATGGAAAGAACAAAATATTGCGGCTCCTACAAAAACGGAAGCATCCATCGCTTCTGAAACGAGTCCAATTGATTTACCTTCAAAGGAACAAGAAAATATCACTGAAGAGAAAAGTGAAACGACGATCACAATCGGCATGATTGGAGATGTCCTGTTACACGAACCGATGCTTTATTACGGCGATTACCATTTCGCATTTAACGATGTTAAAAAACAAATGCAAGATATGGACTTTTTATTAGCGAATATTGAATCATTACCTGGCGGACAAGAACTCGGACTCAGTGGTTATCCTAAATTCAACAGTCCATCAGCCATCGTTCCAGCACTCGTTAATAGTGGTGTACATTTCGCATCAATCGCAAACAATCACGTACTAGACCACGGGGAACGACAACTTCAAAATACAATTGCGACATTTAACGAATACGACCTCCCCTATACTGGCGCTTTTTTGTCTGAAGAAGATTTAGCAAATATGCGCGTTGTCGATGTAGAAGGTGTAAAAGTAGGAGTACTCGCTTACACATATGGAACGAACATTTACAAGCAGTCACATCCAGACGGCAAAAAATATTTAGTAAATATTATTGAAGAAGATCGCATCGTTCGCGATTTAGAAAAGATGAAAGATTTAGCGGATGTTACCGTATTATCTTTACATTGGGGAACTGAATATTCTCATGAAACGACAGAATTACAACGGCGCTTAAGTGAACGTTTTACAGAAGCAGGTGCCGACATCATTTTCGGGCATCACACTCACGTTTTACAACCGATGCAATTCGTCAATGACCAACCTGTTTTCTACTCTCTCGGAAACTTTTACTCCGCTCAACCGTGGGCTGGGACGAATATCGGGGGAATCGCGCGTGTCTCCTTAACGAAAATTCAACAAGGAGACGATGTGACGATTCAAATTAACGACGCGCACCTTCATCCGACAACGGTTACACAAGATGCTCAATTTCCAAACGAGAAAAAAGCACGCTTACGCGTACGCTCTTTAGCAGATGTCGGCAATGTGCTCGGCTACACAGTAGACAAAGTGGAAGAAATTGTAGGAACGACGAGCTGGGAATAAAAAATGGCATGAAATCAAAGTAACCATTTGATTTCATGCCATTTTTAATAGTTCAATTAACGGCGATACGTCCACTCGTCATTCGCATACTTCTCACGTTCTAATTGCGCGACATACGCTTCTTGTTCTTCTGTTAAAACCATCGGCGTCAACTGAAGGTCGAGCGCTTGCTGAAAACCGTCTCGGAACGCGACGATACATTCTTCAATCGTGATCGGGCGTGACGTCAATTGTTCAATCGACACCGCGCGTTCTGGTAAACTACGCAATGTTTGCTCTCGCTCTTCTTCGCTTTTAAAAATAAAGAGAGAGACTAATTTTTCGATGTCAAGCGACACTAAAATAGCACCATGTTGTAAAATGACACCTTTTTGACGTGTTTGAGCACTTCCTGCCACCTTCTTACCTTCTACAACGAGCTCGTACCAACTCGGCGTATCAAAACAAACAGCCGACTTCGGACGTTTTAAATCCGCACGCGCTTCTTCTGTATCAGGAACAGAGAACGAAGCGTCTAAGCCTAAATTTAAAAAACCTTGAAGGACGCCTCCTGAAATGACGCGATACGCCTCCGTTACCGTTTCAGGCATCCCTTCTTCACTTACGATGACGCTATACGTCAATTCATGTTCATGTAAAACACCACGTCCACCTGTCGGGCGACGTACGAGACCGAGTCCGAGCTCTTCTACTTTTTCTAAGTCGATTTCTTTTTTTATTTTTTGAAAGTAACCGATCGATAATGTCGCAGGTTCCCATTCAAAAAAGCGTAAGACAGGACCGATTTCTCCTTTACTATGCCACTCTAATAACGCTTCATCCAATGCCATATTGTACGAAGCGGAACGTTTTCCCGTATATAAGTAGTTCCAATTTTTGTTCATGCTCGTCACTCCTTCTTTAATTCCTACTAATTTTAACAAACTCGTTGAATGTATGCCATCTTATCATTATAATAGACATTGAATATGAAGGAGGAACAGACGGTGACAACATTACAATTTTTCATTGGTTTGGCGATTGCCATAATCATTTATTTCATCATTACGTATGTGCGCTTAAGCAAAGCGGTCACAAACTTAACGCAGGAGCAATTTATAGAAGGTTATCGAAAAGCACAACTCATCGATGTTCGCGAACCGAAAGACTTTAAAGCAGGACATATTTTAGGAGCGCGTAACATCCCGTATAGCCAATTGCGCCAACGATATCAAGAGATCCGTCCTGATCAACCTGTTTACTTATATGATCAAAATACAGGAAAAAGCTCACGTACTGCGCTATTTTTAAAGAAAAAAGGATACACGCAACTGTATCAATTAAACGGCGGCTTCCGTACGTGGACAGGAAAAGTAAAATCAAAAAATTAATGTACATAACCTTTAAAGATGGTCCGCCATTTTTAAAGGTTTTTTTATTTGCGGAATAACCACGTTTTCAGTAAAGCGAGCGTCTCTCTCACATGCGCTTTTTGAGCGACAGAAGGCGGTGTCGGCGCTGCGATCATCACAGGAGTAAAACCGACTTTCTCCGCTAAATACCGAGCTCGCTTCAAATGAAAATCACTCGATACGATGTACACATGACGCTCCTCTGTCACATAACTCGCATTGACAAGGTTTTCGTAAGTCGAGGTGGAACGACTTTCTAAAAGAATATCCTCGCTATCTACACCATGCATCATCAAATATTGTTGCATCGCGGAACTTTCCGTCGTCGGTTCATCATGACCTTGTCCACCCGTTACGATAATTTGTTGAACATGACCTTCTTCATACAATGTTAATACGCGATCTAAACGTGCTCGTAACGCCGGTGCTGGACTTGCATCTTCCTTTATTTTAGCGCCTAAAACGATCGCTGTTTGAACATTCGTATTCAATGAATCTCCAGATTTATCCATTTCAATCGCTCGATATGTATAACTGTAACAAGCGATTGAAAGCCCTGCGGTTACCGCAAAAATAAGGACCCATTTCTTCATCTGTCTCTCTCCTTTTCACTTCTATTCATTAGTACGTCTTCCCTTTGAAAAAAGATGCCTTCTCCTACGTAATTCTGTCAATAGCTGTTGACAGTACTACTTTCATCCGTCATGATTATACTTTAACTATTACAGAAAAGGAGTTTGAACAAATGCGCAAAACAATTATTTTCACTGGCTTTATGCTTTTCTCTTTATTTTTTGGCGCAGGTAACTTAATCTTTCCACCATCTGTCGGATTTTTCTCTGGCGATGCTTTCACACCTGCGATTTTAGGATTTACGATTACAGCAATTTTACTACCATTAGCAGCGGTGGTTGCGACGATTATTTCAAAAGACGGACTCCTTTCAATTACAAAACAAGTCGGTCCTGTATTCGGTGTTTTATTCGCCGTATTACTATATATGTCAATTGGTCCTTTTTATGCGATTCCACGTGCAGCAAATATCGGATATAAATTTGGATGGGCTCCAATTATTGGTGAAAACGGGTTGCACCTCCTCATTTTCTCGGTCATTTTCTTCTTGGCGACATACTTCGTTAGTATTCGTCCACAAAAATTAGTCGATATTGTCGGAAAATTGCTAACTCCGGCACTACTCATTACATTGACAATATTATTTATTCAAGCAGTGCGAACATTTACGTACACTTCAAAACCAGCGGGTGAAAAATTTGCAGAACATCCATTTTTAGTCGGATTTTTAGAAGGGTATTTCACACTCGATGCGATTGCGGCACTCGCTTTCGGTATCGTCGTTATCGAATCTTTGAAACTTGCAGGGATTCGTGAACGCGGTGAACTTATTAAAGGGACGACGATGGCAGGTGTCATCGCAGCGATTGGACTCGGACTCGTTTATCTTGCGATTGCTTGGATCGGCCGTGTCATTCCGTTTGAAGGCACTCCAGGAGACGGCTCTGATTTACTCGTTGCTGCATCTTATCTATTATTCGGAACATCTGGTAACTACGTATTCGGAATTATCGTTTTACTCGCATGTTTAACGACAGTGATTGGGCTCATTACAGCATGTAGCCAATTTTTCGTGAAACTATATCCGAAATTTAGCTACCACACATATGTTATTGTCTTTATCTTTATCGGATTTTTCTTTACGAACTTCGGACTCGAAAACTTATTAAACATCGCTGTTCCGTTACTCGTTTTCATCTATCCAGCTTCTATCATGTTAATCACATTAACATTATTACAGCCGATGCTCGGATATAGCCGTCAAATGTATCGATTCAGCGTAACAATTGCGATTCTTTTCGGTATTTATGATGCACTTAGCGCAACATCGATCGATATGAAATGGTCTGAACCTTTCCTTTCTTGGATTCCATTATTCGACGCTGGACTTGCATGGCTCGCCCCTGCATTTATTGCGGCACTGATCGGATATATGATCGACCGATTGTCAAACAACGTAAAAGCTGTTTAATGCAAAAGCCAAATGTTCATGTGAACTTACTTTAAGTTCACACATGACATTTGGCTTTTTTCTTTATTCACCTTTCAAACGTGTAATTTGATAAGCGATATATTTCGTAATCTCTCGCAAAGAGCGTTTTTTCGTTTGGACACGAATATGACTCGCTTTCATATAATAAGGTTTGCGCGCTTTATAAAGAGCAGCGATTTCTTCTTTCGTAGAACGTTGAACGATCGGACGATTTTTATCAGTCGAAATCCGACGCCAAATGTCACGAAATGGTGCATTTAAGAAAATGACGAGACCACTTTCTCTCATAAGTCGAATGTTTTCGTCATTCGTTGCAACTCCTCCGCCTGTTGCGATAATGCAAAATTCATCTCGAAACTCACGTAAAAAGTCTGTTTCCATTTGGCGAAAAGCAGGCTCTCCATACTTTTCAAAAATTTCTGGAATGCTCATGTTCATCTTCTTACTAATTTCTGTATCCATATCGTAAAATGGAATTTTTAAATACATGCTGACCCGCTTCCCAATAGCAGATTTTCCGCAGCCCATAAAGCCAACTAAATATACTTTTTTCATCTTTTCTCCCCTACCTACTGCTCGCGCAACACAGTATATACTGCTTCACGATATATTTTTTCAACGGAATTGTAGTAATGATACATACTGCGATGTTCTGTACTATACGTTACCATAAAGTATACTACAAAAAAGAGTAAAAGGAGGGTAAAAAATAAGAGAGAACCTTGTTCATTGTTCAAGCTCTTCTTGAATATGCGGATAAAAATATCCTTCAAACTGTTCTCCTCCTTTCATCGTCACCGTCACAACAATCATTCCTCTCTCCTCTGAAAAAAATACATCTTGTACATTGACGAGCAAAGGGACATGTCCCCCTTGATGAGAGCGAAAACGAATCATATCTTGATATTTTTCAATGAAGGTCGTTCGATGCTCCTCCACTAAACGCAATGTCGTACTCGGATGAATGACGACGTCAACATACGGTTGAGCTGCTAACATTTGATGCAATTCATATTCAAATAATCCCCATTGCATCTCATTAGCTGTTATTTTTAACACCGTCCCTTTTTGAAAAAACATAATGAAAAATACGGTGATGAAAGCGATGATGATAAATGTTGCGACATAAAGTAATAACTCGATGAGTGTTGAGCCTCGCTCTTCATTAAAAATCGTAACAGACGTTCTCTTCCTCTCTTTCCAAACAAATAACATGCTCTTCTTTCCACTCCCAACGATATGAAATTTCATTGAGCGCTATCCGATCTGACATGCGTCCTTCTTTCACTTTTAGTTGCGTCGCAATGTAAGCTACTTTCATATCATTCGCTTTCATCCTCTTTTCCCGCACTTGTTTCATTTCATGTGTCAATACAGGCAGCAACGTAAATGTTAAAATGACGATAATCGTTAACGCGATAATCATTTCAGCTAGGACGAAACCCCGTTCACATTTCAACCCGCACCCTCCCTTTCTGAAATTGCAATCGGAAGAAGATTGGCTTTCCTTCCACTTCATATCGAATCGTACCGAATTGTGACACATGACCGTTCCCTAAAATAATAATCGACTTCATTGGAGAATGAATCGACAGTCGAAAGCTTTCCGGTAAGTAATAGCTTTCTGATTCGTTCGTGTACGGGTCAAACACTTTCATTTCATTCGAGTCTGTCAACAGTAAAACGCTCATCGCCCGCTTACGGGAAATCGCTCGCATTTGCGCTTCGTAAAGCACCCTTTCAAACTGTTCAATTCCATCGCGCTCTTCCACTTTCAACAATGGAGTATGACTTAAAAAATAAATCGTGCTCGCTACAAATATGAAAAAAGCGAAAGCGATTAATGTTTCAACGAATGTAAAACCACTATTATTTCTTGACAATCTTCACTTCCCCATCCGCAATCGTCAATTTTTGTCCCCCTGGACATTCTTCTACTTTTTCCGCTTCTCCTTTCGGTAAATATCCTTTATTCGCCAATTCTTGAAGAGATGTCGGGCGCTCATTCGTTTCTAATTTATAGGCTTCTGCAGCACCCATCACCATTTTATGGTACGCCTCGCATCCGCGTTCATCGACCGTTGATGAGTATTTGAATACGTTCGGAACGGTGATGATCACAAGAACCGCTATAATGACGAGCACGAGCATCATTTCAACGAGTGTAAATCCTTTATTATTTTTTAACCATTTCATCATGAGATTCCTCCTTAAAATGCTCCGATTAATCGGTACATCGGCAATAAAATAGACAAATACGTCGCAACAATGGCACATGCAATGACTATGAAAACGAGCGGTTGAAAAAGGGCAATGAGTAACTCTATCCGGTGAACGAATGTTTCGTTCACGACTTTTCCAAATAATAATAACTCTCGGCCGACAAATCCCCTCATACTACCGTGTTCCACAAATGTCGCAATCTCTTGCAATAAGTATGGGTTAAATTGTAAAGCTTCTTCTAAACGTGCCCCTTGCGCAATTTCTTCATAGACGAGATGCGCAATATGTTGAACGTATAAATTGTAGTTCTGTTCTTTCAAAATAACTAAAGCTTCTGAAGCTGTAATATGCGTTTCTAACAAACGACCAAACTCAATGGAAAAATGACGCGTCGCATAAATTTGAATCATTTTTCGCGTCAATACGAAACGATAATACAAAGAGCGTTCTGAACTCACTTTTTGAATGTGATGACGATAAAAATGATAGCCAGCTATAAATAAAAGAATACTCATGACGAGCACAACGTCTGGCAAATACGTTAAAGCGACGGTCATCCACCGTTCACTTATTGTCATATGCACTTGTTCAGATTGATAGATCGATTTCATTCTTGGCAAAAAGAATGTTCGATAAGCAAATAAAATCATGAGAAAAAAAGTGATTAATATGAGGGGATAAATGAGTACTTTTCTAAAGCTTTTTTCCAACGTGAGTTTTTGATCTGTCGCTTCACTCATCTGTTTTAAAGCAATGAGTAAATCGCTCGTCACGTTCGATGTAATGAGAGGGAGTAAGTTCACATATTTTAAGTGGAGGGATTGGAACAATTCATATGCGCTAGAACCGGCTTTAAATTGATCATTCAATCGATCAGCGAGTCGCTCTTGATCACGGACATGGTGAGGAACGACTAAAAATAACGCGTCATGCAATGAATAGCCTTCTTTTACTAACTGATACAGTCGCTTCATAAAGAGCGATTCATCTCGAATTTTTAATAGTTGTTCTTCACGATAATGCTCTTTTTTCTTTTGTATAGCGACGTACCACATCTTCAATCGTCTCAGCATCATCACGTTCGCCTGCCTTTACGAGAGAAAATAGTCGTTCTAATTTCTCTTCAGTTGCAATTTGAAAGACTGCTTGGCGCCTTTCCGTCATAGGGTCGTCTATTAATCGTTGTGTCAAAATCGCGACGATTGTTTGTTCGAGCTGTTCTCTCGTCACTCCTAAATCTAACAGTCGATATAAAACACCGATTAAGTCTTTAGAGTGAACAGTCGTTAGTACGAGATGTCCACTTAACGCTGCACGTATCGCTGTTTCAGCCGCATGATGATCACGTATTTCTCCAAGCATAATGACATCTGGTGAATGGCGTAAAATCGCTTTCAAACCTGCGTCGTAAGTAAAGCCAAATCGCTCATTCACTTGCACTTGAAGCACATTTTTCACTTCTCGTTCTACAGGGTCTTCTAATGTAATCACATGGCGATTTAAATGTTTGACACAATGGGACGTACAAGCATACATCGTCGTCGTTTTACCACATCCGGTCGGCCCTGTAATAGCGATTAACCCTTGTTTCAAATTCAATACTCGTTCCATCTGTTGACGCCATTGGTTTTCTAAAAATAAATGTTTGAACGAAATGACAGCATCTTCTTTTTGTATTCGAACGACGACACTTTCTTTATGCATCGCAGGCATCGTCGATACGCGGAATGAATATTGATCTTCTCCAAACGCTTTGAAAAAAGAGCCACTTTGCGGTCTACGTGTTTCTGTAATGTCTAACTCTGACATAAATTTAAAATACGAAATCATTCGTGATGATAGAGCACGAGGATATTGCGTCACTTCATGTAATTCTCCTGATTTTTGAAAGTGAATCGTATAGTGCTCAGCTTGAGGGAAAAAATGAATGTCGGATGCTCCGTATTGAATTGCTTGTTCAAGTAACTGCGCACTTTTCACTTCAATAATATTTTCTGCATTCACCATACATATTCTCTCCTTTCTCACGATTATTATAAAAAATTTACGAGGTGATGTGGGATTTTTGTCTCTTTTACAATTTTTGTCGCAGTTTTCTAACCATTTTCTTTTTTTCTTTTTATTTTACCTTTTTGTCACAATCATTCACCCGAATACAGTTTACATCTTGACGTCTTATCCTATATAATAGATAAGAGCTTATTGTATTGTTTTAAGTAAGGAGGGAACTCACAATGGATAATATGTTTAAATTGCTCGGCTTCTGGACTGGGATTTTCGCAGTTATGTTCTGGGTCGGGGGAATGATTCCTGCTACGCTCATTTTCGCAGCGAGCACATTTTTCTTTATACTTCTCGGTTACTTAAAGTTAACAGAGCGTATGTACTTGTATTTATTTGGAGCATACTTAACGGTGTTCACGGTAGGATTCAGCTACTATGCAACGTTCCTCCACGTGCCAGGAAGTCACTAAGACGAATCGGTACGTACATAAGAAAAACAGCTTTGGCGATTGCCTCAGCTGTTTTTCTTCGTTTAGAAACCATTTAAAAATGGATTATCGTCTTGTTCCATTTCTGGCGTTGTGACGGGACCGTGTCCTGGATAAAGAATGGTCGTTTCATCCATCGTTAAAATGTGATCATGAATCGACTTCAACAACGTTTCCATACTGCCCCCGACGAGGTCCGTACGTCCGATGCTTTGACGGAAAATGACATCTCCGACGAAAGCGACGTCGTGATCTTCTAAATGATACGTTACACTACCTGGAGAATGTCCAGGTGTATGATACAGTTTAAAATGAAACGGTCCAATATTTAATTCTGTTTCATCCGTTAAATGATAATCTGCCTCGCGGTTTATGACATCGGGTAATTGCACATATTTCCCTGAACCGTTTAACGCAGGATTGCCGAGCCATTCTTTTTCAATCTCATGAATGTACACAGGCACATTGAACGCATCTCTCACGGCATCTACCGCTCCGATATGATCAAAATGTGCATGCGTTAATAAAACCGCTTCCACTTCCACGTTCAAATCTTTAATGAGTTGAACAATTTTATCTCCTTCATCCCCCGGATCGACGACGATCGCTTTTTTCGTAGCGTCATCGATTAAGACGTAACAATTCGTCTGAATCGGTCCTAATGGGTATGTTTGAATCGTAATCATCAATACCACCTCCTCTCACATCGTACTAATTTTTTTGTCACAATTCAATTGTTGTTTCTTGAAATAACCTCGACAAAACGCGAAAAGACAAGTACAATAGTAATGGAATATTGCTTACTTGGCATTCATTTTTCTTGATTTTGAAAGGAGTGTCCTTAAAGATGAACATTTTAGTCGTTATTTTTGGATTAGTTGCTTTGTTCTCAGTAATTGGCTTAGTCCAAAGCTTCAAAGAACGCAATGTCCTCAGCATTATTTTTAACTTAGCGAGTGCAGTTGTGTTCGGTGGATTCACAGTATTGACGGTAATCTTCCAAGGTTACCCACCAACATTATAAGTTGAATAAAAAAGACCTTTCCGCGTATTCGCGAGAAGGTCTTTTTTATTCAATTTTTAGCCAAGGATACTGTTCTTCTCCTTGCAATATCTCTTCATATCGGTCTCCAGCGAGACAACGTTGTCCAGATGGTGCACATTTTAACTCGTATTGCATCATCAGCCCTTCACTTACAACCGTTTGCTTTCCATCTTCCCATGCGACGAGGTTCCAACTATTTAATAACTCATCTAACTCTGCGCGTTCTTCTGCTACGAGCGTCAACAATTGACCATTCTCTGTCCATGCATGAGGGGGAACGACCCAACTGCCGTAATTGCTCACAGCAGGCACACGGTACGTCTCTTCGTTCACCTCGTACACAAATTCATCATCGTCAATCTTGATCGTATTCATCGCTTCTCCTTTTGGAAAAGCCGCAATAAACGCTCCTTCCTGTTCGATGGAAACGGTTTTCGACGCTTCGTCGAACTTCCCTAATGCGCTTCCTTCTAACGGATGTTCCGCCTCCACTAAACCGTAGAGAGAGTCTTTCCAGTAAATCGGGAATGGGAAAGGTGATGTCTCGACCCAACGTGTATAACGCTCTTTTCCATCGTAAATAAAGGTGTCAAATGACCAATCGTCCGCAAATACTGTGTAAGCGAACGTTTCAACATCTCGTTCATTCAAAGCGACGTAAATTTCAGACCCTTCGAAATCGATCGTTCGCAGTAATTGACCGTCGGATTGAATAATATGTAAATTCCCTTGATATTGCGTCGTCGCTGTTTGTACGTAAAGTACGGGCTCGGCTGGATGAAATAAGACGTCTACAATCGGGGCGTCGGACTGCCAAATCGACTTTGTTTCTCCGCTTTGTAAATGAAACGTCTGCAATTCAAAAGCTTCTGCTTCCCTCACGACGTAGACGATTTCCTCATCATTTAAAAAGCCTGCCACGAAATGAAATTGTTCGCTCGGAATCGTATGTACTTGAGACACCTTTTCTTGTTTTTCTTGTTCAAGCTGTTCTTCTTTTGGAGCACAACTTACTAATAATAAAATAATCCATAATACGCCGAGCCTTTTCAATGTTTGTCCTCCTATCTTTCAAAAAAAGAGGGGATGCTCAAATGCATCACCCTCTTTTTCCTATTTATTGTGGCAATGAACGAATCTCTGGATTTGGTTTACCTTCTTGTAACGTTGGACCATCTTCTCCGTTCGATTGATCCGATTTGAATCGTAATAAATCTCCGTTAATGAGACGCTCTGAATAATCTAGTTCAGCAGATACTCGATCAAATGATGTTTCACAATTTGAAATATCTACTTCTTCACCTGTCGCAACATCATAACAAACTTCATGTGCGTAGACGTATTCAGGTGTTACGAAACGACCGTCTCGGAAAATGACGAATGGGTCGTAGTCCTCTGAGAATAAATCTTGACCGAATTGAATATCGCCACGTGATTCGATTCCGAGTAAATGTAACAATGTCGGACGAATATCTAATTGTCCGCCTAATTGTTCACGTACTTCTCCTTTATTTGAACCTGGTATGTGAATAAAGAGCGGTACTTTTTGTAACATCGCATTGTCATACGGTGTAATCTCTTTATCTAAATACATGCCCATCGCTTTATTATGGTTTTCCGAAATTCCGTAATGGTCCCCATACATGACGATGATGGAATTATCATATAATCCCTTTTCTTTCAAGTCTTCGAAGAATAACTTCACCGCTTCGTCCATGTAACGGACGGTTTGGAAATAGTTGTTCAATGTGCGTGAATTCGATGTATATTTCGGAATGAACATATCTTCCTCATCCAATGTGAACGGATGGTGGTTCGTCAATAAAATCATACGTGTCGCAAATGGTTGCGTAAAGTCTTGCATCAATTCTGCTGATTGTTCGAGGAATGGAATATCTTTCATTCCCCAGTTCACCGCATCATTTTCACCAATCTCATAGCTTGCGACATCGTAGAAATGATCGATATCTAACGCACGGTACATAATGTCACGGTTCCAGAAACTACGGTTGTTGGCATGCATTACACTCGTCGCATAACCATTTTCTCCTAAGCGTCCCGAAAGCGACTGGTACTTGTTTCCACTATGTGTGAAAAATACCGCACTGCCATTTCGTGGATAGAGTGAGTTTTCAACGATAAATTCAGAATCCGATGTTTTCCCAAGCCCTGTTTGATGATAGAAATTCGGGAAGTAAATCGTATCTTTATCTTGCGAAAGCTCATTGAGGAACGGTGTGATCACATGACCGTCCATCGTATTGTTCATCACGAATGTTTGCAATGATTCAAGCGTCACTAAAATGACGTTGCGTCCTTCTGCGATACCGAACATTTCTTCATTCGGCTCTGCATACTTCGCGTTCGCATAGTTTTGAATTTCGACGAGTTCACTACCGTCTGCTAAAACACGCTGCGCATGAGATTTCGATTGCAAAAACACATCATATAAATGGTAATTGTAAGCTCCGATATTTTTGACGAGTAATTCACGGTCAAAACTACGGCTTAACAACTGTGGACGTTCCGCTTCTGCAAGTCCTAAGTTAAACATTAAAATTGTCGCACTGACGACGAAATACAATTTGCGCCCTAACGTATGTTGACGCTTCGTCACTTGTTGTTCTGAAACAGTCGGTAACCATTTCATCGCAATATAAATAATGACGACATCTGTAAAGAAAAACAAATCAGTGAAGTTCATATTTGCAAAAGCCGAACCTGACAAGTCTTTAAAGTTACTCGTCTGGAACAATAAAGGCAACGTAATAAAATCGCTAAAGAAACGATAAAATACCGCGTTCGCAAACATGATGATCGACGTGATCACACTGACGGACAAAATATACACATTACGTCGTTTCGGTGTTTTAATAAATAAGGCAACTCCGTAAACGAACAATAAAAAACTGAGCGGATTTAAAAATAAAATAAACTGCTGAACGACATTGTCAATTTTCAAGTTAAAACTCATTAAGTAACTGAAATAAGTCGTGAGCCATGTCGCAATAATTGCGATGATGAGCACGGAATGTTTTTTCCAATTCAATTGCTTCATTCCACTCTCCCTTTCATTTCAGATTTTATATAAGCGTCGCACTTTTTACAGACGCTTAATAAATAGACGAATGAAACCGTGAAAAGTTTCACTATCTTTACATATTTTACGTCTAGTTCCCTTGTTTTATCAAGTTTAAACGTTGTCGCACGATCGCAACTGCTCGAATATAGTCCTCTCGTTCAATCATTCCGCTATCAAATAAGTCTTTCAATTCACTTTGCATTAAGATGCAATCTGCCTCTTGATCGCCAAAGTAAATAAAAATATTAAATTTCTTTAATAACTGTTGAACATCATACAATTCATTTAATTCATGCTTGATATACATCATTTCACAACCTCCACTATATTGAAATCTGTCACGATATGGTCGACTGGAATATCGTAATGATCCGTCGGAACTTGTACGACGACTTGTTCTGAAAAGGCAAGAGCGATTGTTGGGATTGGATTATTTTCCAAGTAGCGATCATAATATCCCCCACCAAAACCGATTCGGTATCCTCTCACGTCAAACACTACTCCTGGAACGATGACGACGTCGATCTCGCTCTTTTCAAAAGAAGTCGTTTCATGAACAATCGGTTCAAGCAATTCAGCATATGCTATTTCTAATTGAGTAAATGACGTAATTTTTCGAAAGTCCATCTCTTTCGTTTTCGGAAGACATCTCGGGACGACAACTGTCTTTCCCATTTCCCATAATGTTTCAATCAGTGCATACGTATCGACTTCAGGATAACGAGAAATTGTCACTGCGACCACTTCCGCTTCCTCAATCGACGGCAATCGGAAAAGACGCTTTACGATTTTCGCACTGCGCGTTCTATATTGCTCCTCTGTCATCTGACGCAATTGCTGCAACATCGCTTGACGCATTTGTGATTTCATCATGCAAAACTCCTTATCAGAATGAAAAAACCAAAACCATGAGCCGGTTTTGGTCTAAACAATTATTTCGTTTCACGATGTAAAGTAGATTTGTTATCGCGTGAGCAATATTTTTTCATTTCGATACGCTCAGGGTTGTTACGTTTGTTTTTCTTAGTGATGTAATTACGCTCTCCACATTCTGTGCAAGCTAGAGTTACGTTTACGCGCATGTTTAGTCCCTCCCACTCATATATTATTTCAAATTTCATTTGTGAGCTTCATTTATACGACTCATAAATTATAACATATTTTATCCGTTTGTCCAGTTCTGAGTTTCAATTTCTTTCTCCTTCTGCCTATGCTAAAATAGCTATACAACATGCTTTGAAAGGAGATTACTCATGACGCTCGAAATCATTTTAATGATCATCGGAATTGGATGTATCGTCGCTTCATTTTTAATCAAACCGAAATCTGCCAATCTCGATATGAAAATTGAAAATGTATCCATCGCTATGCATGAACAAATGAACGATTTACAAAAAAGAATGCGTGTCATCGAGGATGAAATGCTCATTCCACAACCGCTCATGCCTCAGCGAACGACTAAACCAAAACGACAGAAACAAACGACAGAAGAACCTGTACATGCGATCATCGTCAGTCAAATTTTAGCACTTTATCAACAGGGCTATGACTTACCTGAAATTGCAAAACGCTCGTCCCTTTCTGAAGCGAAAGTTACTGAAGTGTTACGTTCGAAAGGAGCGCACGTATGATTCGACAAATTTTATTAACAGCAGGCATTATTTTATTTACAATCGGCGCCACTTTAACGTTAGCTCCTTCTAAAGAAGCTTCGAAACCAACTCAAGAAGGAACGAAGGAATTAAAAGTGTTAAAAAAAGAAAAAGAAACGCTTCAAAAAAAATTAGATGAAAAAGAACTAGAACTTTCAAATATTCAAACAGAACTAGAAACACTACAAGAACAAGCGAAAGCGAATGATGAGGAACCTGCTGAAGAGAAAAAACCTAAAAAAGCGACAACGAAAATTGTCATTACCATTGAAGATGGCGTTCGTTCACCCGATGTCGCCGTCAGTTTAGCAGAGGCAAACATTATCGACGATGCTAAAAAGTTCAATGACTTTTTAAAAGAAAAAGGATATGCTTCTAAAATTCAACTCGGTACATATGAAATTGATCCGGCGATGGACTATGATGCAATCGCTAAAATTATAACGAAACATGGAGAATAATGAAGAGGCAAATGGCAGTCAAACTTCAAAAATAACATTGCTACAATAATAAAGGCATGAAATCAATGTGTTCACATTCGATTTCATGCCTTTTTAGCTTCAGAATTGTCTTCTAGTCTTACTTAGTATTAATTTTTCTCTTCTACTTGTTCGATTGGTGGTAAAATTAAACGCTCAATTTCAGATTCTGTCCCTTCTTGCGCACGACGCTCTTTAATCGCGAAATAGCTATCTAATGCTCCGCGCACGAGATTATTCGTCGTTGCTGAAGTTTGGAACGTGTAGTGAGTCGTAACGTGTGGAATAACGATCGCATACGCGACTTCTGGATTTTCTGCTGGCGCATAACCTACGTGAGATAAACTGATCGTACTGCGCCCATCTTTAAACGTCTCCGCTGTACCTGTTTTACCTGCTGCTGTATATGGTGCACCTTCCATTAAGCGTGCTGCCGTACCATTCGCACCGTAATACACATAATTCATACCTTTTTTCACTTGCGCAATTTCCGCATCTGTATTTTCAATGCGATTCAACACATTGATCGGCGTCTCTTGTAACAAAGGACCGAACTGAATACCATCTACAGACGGTTCACGGATTTCTTTTACAACACGTGGGGCGATACGATAGCCACCATTCGCAATCGTCGAAACATATTGCGCCATTTGTAAAGTCGTATACGTATCATATTGTCCGATTGAAAAGTCCATCAGTTTTCCGACCGTTAACTCTGGACCTTTTACCCCTTCTACTTCTCCTGGTAAATCGATTCCTGTGCGAACACCGAGTCCGAATGAAGCGAAGTTGTCACGGAATTTATCATACGCTGTCGTATCAATAGACGAAGCACGTCCTGGTACATACTGTCCGAGTGACAACGCAATTTTAAACATATAAACGTTGGATGAACGACCGAGTGCCGTTACATCATCGATGGAGACACGTCCAAAACGGTTGAATAACGAACGTTTCCAAATACCGCCGACGCGTAAAGGTTCGTCAATTTTACGCTCACCTAAGCGCACGACACCTTCATTATATCCCGTCAACATCGTCGCTAACTTCACTGTAGAACCGGCTTCATAAGCAGCGGTAAATGTTCCGTAAGCATAGTCTAAAACATCCCACTTTCCTGTCTCTTCATTGCGAACAATCTGTTTTCCGACGAGTGCTAAAACTTCCCCGTTATTCGGATCCATCATGACGATAAATCCTTGATCTAACTTTGAAGCAGTTGAACTTTGCTTCAAGTCGCGCAATGTTTTTTCTAACATTTGTTCCAACTCTAATTCTAACTCGCGGTCAACGGATAGAACGAGATCCTTACCTGGCTCTCCTTCATACACTACTTCTGTTCCAATCACTTTTCCAGCTCGGTTTTTAATATTTTTATGAACCGCTTTTTGGCCGGATAATAAATCTTCATATTGCTGTTCCAAATAACTGCGTCCGACGCGGTCATTTCGTGAATACCCTCGAGATAAATAATGATCTAAATGCGATTTCGGAATTCCTTCAATCGGACTCGTCGTTGAACCTAAAATTGCACTTTTGGAAAGTTTAATTCGCGTCCAATCTGTCGTCGTATTGACCCCTGGTAAATCGCTCAAATGTTCTGAAACGACTGCGAATTCTTCTTCTGACACATCTTCACTTTTAACGATCGATGGTGAATACGCGTAGCCCGCCATCATTTCACGATAAATCGCGAGTACTTTCAATTCTTCTTGTGTGAAAGAATTCAGTTCTTCCTCAGTAATTCGATCGCGTGTTAATTGGTTAATTTCACGGTCGATTTGTTTACTCGTTTTCTTTTTATCACTTGAAATTTCTTTACGTTCTTCTTTCGGTACTTTTTCTGCTGCGAGTTCTGGATTGAGTAAAATCCAAAAATCCCGTTTATCTGCAACCGTGACACGACGATCGTCCTTTTCAATATACGCTGCAAGTTTTTCAGCAATTTCTAACATGCCATCTTCAGACGTTTGATTTCCTTCTTTATCGTAAGTGGCACGCGCTTTCGTCTGTGTCGTCTTCGTATATGTAATCGCATTTTGTGGCTCATTGTCGACGAGTACATGTCCAATTCGGTCATAAATCCGACCTCTCGGCATTGTCGTATTAATCGTAATCTCATCAACCCGTGCCAACTCTGCGACGAAATCTTCCCCTTTGACAATTTGCAAATAACCTAAACGTAAAATGAGTGTCGAAAAAAGTAAGAAGACTGTGAAAAATAAAAAATTCACACGGAAGACGACTTGCTTACGTTGCTTTTTCTTCAGTTGTTTTCCTTTGTTCGGCTGTTGGTTTTCCACGAAGTATCCTCCTTTTTCGTCATAATCTCTATTATATATGAAAATATAAAGAAAGCACATAACTAGACGTCTAGTTATGTGCTAAAGTTTCATTTTAAATTATTTGCCGTAACGTTTTGCAACTTCATCCCAGTTTACTACATTCCAGAATGCTCCGATGTAGTCAGGACGACGGTTTTGGTAGTTGAGGTAATACGCGTGCTCCCAAACGTCAAGTCCGAGAATTGGTGTTTTACCTTCCATAAGTGGTGAGTCTTGGTTTGGCGTGCTCATGATGTCGAGTTTGCCGTTATCCAATACTAACCATGCCCAACCTGAACCGAAACGAGTTGCAGCAGCTTTTGCGAATTCTTCTTTGAATGCGTCGAAGCTACCCCATTTTTCGTTAATTTCGTCAGCGAGTGCACCTGTTGGTTCTCCGCCACCGTTTGGTGAAAGGATTTCCCAGAATAATGAGTGGTTTGCGTGTCCACCACCGTTGTTACGTACTGCTGTACGAATGTCTTCTGGAATAGCATCCATATTTGAAATTAACTCTTCTACTGATTTAGAAGCGAGATCTGCGTGACCTTCTAACGCTGCGTTAACGTTTGTCACGTAAGTGTTGTGGTGTTTTGTATGGTGGATTTCCATCGTACGTGCATCGATGTGTGGTTCTAATGCATCGTATGCGTATGGCAATTCTGGTAATTTGTAAGCCATTGTATATTCCTCCTTGATAGTTGTTATAAATTTTTCCTACAGTTAAACTGTATCAAATTTGTGAACATTCTTCAATGAAAACGCTCATTTATCAAATGTTCCTTACAACTTCTTTCTTCCCGAAATAAAAAATCTGAAACCCTTTTTTCAAGAGTTTCAGATTAATCGTTAACCTCGCTTACCGAGAACAGCATCCGCGATATTGACAGCGTGATCCCCGATTCGTTCTAAGTTCGATACGATATCGACAAAAATCATACCGGATTGTACCGAACACGAACCTTCATTCGTACGAATGATATGATTTTTACGATATTTTCGTTCCATCTTATCAATTAAGTCTTCCTGCTCTGCAACTTTCTTCGCTAATTCGACATCATTTGTATTGAGTGCCTGAATCGCTTTTTCGACTGTTTCGATCGTCAATGTAAACATATTGTCTAAGTCTTCCATCGCATCGTCTGTCAAAACGACTTTATTCGTCTCGCGTAAATCGGTCAATTCAACGATGTTTTCAAAGTGGTCTCCAATTCGTTCAATATCTCGAATACTATCCATTAATAACGCATGTCGACTTGATTCAAGTGCTGAAATATTAACAGATGAAATTTCAACGAGATATTTTGTGATTTCTCGGTCTAAGTTATTGATGGCCGCTTCGATTTGATTCGCTGTTTCCGCATGTTGTTTATCGCCTGTTTTAACGTATTTATACGTCTCTTCCAAACCTTGTACGGCGTAATTTCCTGTGCGAATCAACTCTTCTTTTGCCTGTCCGATTGCTACAGAAGGTGACTGTTGAATGAAATGAGGGTCCAAATGTTTCGGACGATATTCAATCGTCACGTCTTTTCCTGGAATTAACTTCGTCACAACATATGCCCAAACTCCGATGAGCGGGAATTGAATCATCGTATTTGCAATGTTAAACGACCCGTGAGCGAAGGCAATTTGCATTTTTTCTTCTAAATTGAGCAAGCCAGATAACCATTCTACATATATCGTAAATGGTGTTAGTAATACTAAGAAAATAATCGTTCCAAAAATATTGAATAATACGTGTGTTGCCGCTGCACGACGCGCTGCGACAGATGCTCCGAGCGCTGCTAAAATCGCTGTGATTGTCGTTCCAATATTATCTCCGAATAAAATAGGCAATGCTGCTTTTAGATCGATTAAATGTTCAGAATATAAGCCTTGTAAAATCCCAACGGTCGCACTCGAACTTTGAACAATTAATGTAAAAATAGTACCCGCTACTACGCCGAGTAATGGATGTTCCCCCATCGAGAGCGTAAATTCAGAAAATGATTCTAATGTACGTAATGGCTTCATTCCATCACTCATCATTTCAAGTCCTAAGAAAAGTCCACCAAAACCGAAGATGACTTCTCCTAAATTACGAATTTTATCTTTCTTAAAAAAGAATATTAAAAATGAACCGACTGCCATAATTGGTAAAGCATAAGCACCGACGTCTAATCCGATAATAAATGCCGTGACTGTCGTACCAATATTCGCTCCCATAATGACACCAATTGCTTGACGCAAAGTCATAAACCCTGCGCTAACGAGACCGACTGTAATAACTGTCGTTCCCGAACTCGATTGTATTAATACGGTGACGACAATCCCGACGAGAATTCCCATAAATGGATTCGTTGTAAAACGATCCAGAATCTCCCTCAGCCTATCGCCCGCTGCTTTTTGTAGTCCATCTCCCATGTACTTTATCGCGAATAAGAAAATACCGAGACCACCAAAAAATTGAAACAGCATCTGTTGCCAGTCGATTTCCATTTTGAACGTTCAACCTCCAATTAATAAAAACATATCAACCTCAATTATGTAATGAATGTGAAAGGATTGTAAACATCTACAAGCTTATTTTTACACAGTATTTACAAAAGTAAAGTTTTCCGTCACGATTCTGTCGAAAATTTGGATATTTCTGCAGTTTTTTAATACTTGTGTCTCCTCTTCATTTTGTATAATTGATATGCTAACTTAACAATATCATGTTTTTTTACATTGAGGAGGATTTCTTTGAATTTAAAATGGCATCAGCTCTTTTTCGCGTCTTTATATGAAACGAAAAAAATGGCAACTTTCCGATTATTGCCGATTGGGAAAGTGTTCAAATATGTGTTTGTGTTCATTTTTTTATTTACATTTATTTCGTTCGGTCGCTATTTATTCGGTGACATTTCTGTTTTTGAAACGTCCGATGAAGTGTTGGAATATGGAGAGTCCATCGGAGCTTTAAAATATCCAATCTCTTTCGTCCTATCCTTCACCATTACCGTTTTTTATATTTTCATCCGACTTTCAGCGATGGCTTTTATCGGGCTCGGCTTACTGCGTGTTATGAAGCGCCGCGGAGAGTATCGTCAAATTTGGCAATCGACCGCTTTTGCGATGACGGTTCCTTTGCTCATCCAATTGCTTTTTGAAATCTTTCCGAGTTTACCGACAGATGGTAAAGCGATCTCGTACACGATTCACCTCATTTATTTATTCATCATCGTCCGTCACTATCCGAAACTCCCAAAGCGATAGTTTCTAAACGATGTTCCTTGTATTTTGAAGGCATTCACTGATAAAATAGAGACACATAAGAAAGAAGGAGAGAACAACATGACTGAAATGATTCACCGTTCAAATACACGCCCTGTTAAAGTTGGAAACTTAACAATCGGAGGAAGTAATGAACTTTTTATTCAAAGTATGACAACGACGAAAACGCATGATGTCGAAGCGACCGTTGCGGAGATTAAACGACTCGAAGAAGCGGGCTGTCAAATCGTTCGTGTTGCATGTCCAGATGAGCGTGCCGCGCTTTCTATCGGTGCGATCAAAGAACAAATTGATATTCCACTCGTCGTCGACATTCATTTCGACTATAAACTAGCCTTGATCGCGATTGAACAAGGTGCAGATAAAATTCGAATTAACCCTGGTAATATCGGACGTCGCGAAAAAGTAGAAGCGGTCGTCAATGCGGCAAAAGAAAAAGGCATTCCGATTCGTATCGGCGTCAACGCAGGTTCTCTCGAAAAGCACATCTTAAAAAAATATGGCTACCCGACAGCGGACGGCATGGTCGAAAGTGCTTTACACCATATTAAAATTTTAGAAGATCTCGATTTCCACGACATTATCGTGTCATTGAAAGCTTCTGACGTAGAACTTGCGATTGAAGCGTATAAAAAAGCGGCAGCGGCATTCGATTATCCGCTCCACTTAGGCATTACAGAGTCAGGAACTTTGTTCGCAGGTTCCATTAAGTCAGCAGCAGGACTCGGAACTTTATTATCAGCAGGAATCGGGAACACGATGCGTGTTTCTTTATCAGCAGACCCTGTTCAAGAAGTGAAAGTCGCACGTGAGTTACTTAAAATATTCGGCCTCTCATCCAATGCCGCGACATTAATTTCATGTCCGACATGTGGCCGTATCGAAATCGACTTAATTTCGATCGCAAACGAAGTAGAAGAATACATTTCAACGATTAAAGCGCCACTCAAAGTAGCTGTACTCGGCTGTGCGGTTAACGGACCAGGTGAAGCGCGCGAAGCCGATATCGGAATCGCTGGAGCCCGAGGTGAAGGTTTACTCTTCATGAAAGGGAAAACCGTCCGCAAAGTTCCTGAAGAAACGATGGTCGATGAATTGAAACTCGAAATTGATAAATTAGCAGAGGAATACTTCGAGAAAAAACGTCAAGAAGAGGCTGCAGCGAATGAATAACTATCGCGCACGACTCGGCATTGATATTGACGGTACGGTGACGAGCCCTGCAGCCCTTCTTCCACATTTGAATGAAGGATTTGGCTTGAACTTAACACTTGCAGATATTCGCGAATACGACTTAACGAAAGCAGTGAAAGTCGACCACGAAACATTTGCGAAATGGTGGAATACGGTGGAAAATCATGTATATGCGACTTCCCCTGTCCACTCCAACGCTCAACAAATTTTAAAACAGTGGCAAAATCAATTCGAACTGCTCTACGTCTCTGCTCGTGGAACAGATTCCTATGACACGACGAAACAATGGTTTGAACAACATTTCATTCCATATGACGACATTCATTTGATCGGCAGCCACTATAAAATCGAAAAAGCGAAAAACTTAAAAGTCGATGCATTTTTTGAAGATAAACACGACAATGCGGTCGACATTCATGAAGCTTTAGACATTCCTGTTTTACTATTCGATTCACCTTGGAATCAAGAACCGATTCCAAACGGTGTCATCCGTGTCCATAATTGGATGGAAGCGAATGAATGGATTCAAAGAAACTTTTAAAAAAAGTCATTTCTACATGAAAAATCATAGTAGAAATGACTTTTTTTATACTTTTCATTCAACTAGTCCTTAATTCTTAATCTTAAACACTTGAACATTATCTTTTTTTACCATAAAATAAAAGATGAATACACAAAATTAGTCTTTAGTGACTATCCAGATTTTAGAAATTTAATAGAAAGGAGTCTTTTTATGGATACTATTAATCTTGCATCTGTAGAACACTTAAAAGATCAGTTAGACGATTTATTAAATGACACGACTGAAGCTATCTTCTTTTATGACCACCACTATTATCGCATTCATTCTATTCAGACCGATGTCATTTATTTAAAAGAGACGAACTGTTCAGGCATCTCCCTTGATATGGAAGATTTATATCCAGTTGACATTGAAACATTTAAAAAAGATGCACAACTTGTCGCACTCATGAATATTGATGAATGACTATAAAAAAATCACAAGAGAATTATTCTCTCGTGATTTTTTATAAACAATTTGGACACATTCCATAAATTTCAAACTTATGGTCGATGATTTGATGATTCGGTAATGTAACCTCCATCATCTCCATCGGACAAAACGGGATATGTTCTGTTTTTCCACAGTTTGTACAGATGAAATGATGATGATGACTTTCGACATCACATTGCATTCTAAAATGTCGTTCCCCGTTTAATTCCGTCTCTTCTAAAATAGAAAGTTCAGCAAATGTAGCGAGATTGCGATAAATCGTATCATAACTCAACCCTGGATTATCTTTCACTAATTCATTGCGCACTTCCAATGCCGTAATATACCGGTCATGCGCCATAAAATATTCCAAAATTAACTCGCGATTTTTCGTTCGTTTAAAAGAATTTTTTTGTAAAATATCCCAAGCTTCTTCTAAATTCATTTAGTACCCCTCCCGACTTTTCATCATGCCGTTCACTTTTTTCCATAAAAGCACACAAACTAATAAAATAATCGAACAAACGACGATCGTTCCTCCCGGTGCAATATCTAAATAAAACGCAGCGATCAAGCCGACAACAACGGCAATTTCTCCGAACAAAATAGAAAGCCCGAGCGCTCCTTTAAAGCTTTTCGCTAATTGAATAGCTGCAGCGACCGGAATTGTCATTAAAGAGGAAACGAGTAAAATTCCGACGATTCGCATTGAAGCTCCGATGACGAGTGCGACGATGACCATAAATAACGGTTGCAAGTAACGCCCTCTCACACCCGCAACGAGTGCATACTCGCTGTCAAACGATAAAGTGAACAATTCTTTATAAAATAAACCGATAAATAAAATGACGATGATTGCAATCCCGATAATGACGTATAAATCGACACGACCTACCGCTGAAACCGACCCGAATAAATAGCCGACGAGGTCGGTGCTGAATCCTTTCGCAAGCGAAATGAAAATCGCTCCGAATCCAATTCCTGCAGACAAAATAATCGGAATCGCTAATTCTTCAAAATCTTTATACGTTTTGCGAAGACGTTCAATTAACAGAGAACCTCCTACTGCCGTCCCAATTCCTAAAAAAATTGGATTGAGTGTTGCGAAAAAGGCGACTTGTTGGCTTAAATATAAGCTCCCTGCAATGCCCGCTAACGCCACGTGGCTTAAAGCGTCCGCAATGAGCGCCAATCTCCTGACAACGATAAAGAGCCCGAGGAGTGGTGCGATGATCCCGATGATGAGACCGGCCCATACCGCATTTTGTAAAAACTGATAGTTGAGCAATGCTTCAATCATTCGGCATCCTCCTTCTGATGAACACGACGTACAGGATGGCCGTACCATTTTGAATATTGCTCATCATCTAATTGCTCGTATTGTTGTTGGCCACCGTGGAAATGCATCGTCTGATTTAAACAAGCGACATGGCTCGCTAAACTCGTGACGAGATCAATCTCATGGGTGACGAGTAAAATGGCAATGCCTTGTTGTTCATTTAAGCGGTGCAATAACTCATAAAACTTTTTTACATTTTGTTGGTCGATCCCAACGGTTGGCTCATCCATAATTAAAATGCGCGGATCGCTGACGAGCGCACGTGCGATGAAAGCACGTTGTTGTTGACCACCTGATAATTGTCCAATCGAACGATTCGCAAATTGATCCATTTGTACGAGTTGAAGCGCTTCATGTACTTTCGCTTCGTCCGCTTTTGTAAAACGTGAAAATAAACCTTTTTGACTGACGAGGCCACTGCGCACAACTTCAAATACAGTCGCTGGGAAACTCGAGTTAAAGGCGTTTGATTTTTGGGATACGTATCCAATTTGATCGCGGTTTTTCAATTGTTGAATCGGCTCGCCGAACCATTCAATCTCCCCTTTTTGGATGGGGAGTAAACCGAGTAATAATTTAATGAGCGTTGATTTCCCCGAACCGTTCGGACCGATTAACGCCCAAAATTCTCCTTCTTTTACCGTTAAATCGATATTCGTTAATACATCGACATCATGGTAACGGTATGACACATTGCGTATATTAATTAACGTTCTCGCCATTTCACTGATCCTTTCAAAACGAAATGATTACGATTTATTATATCGCAATGCATGAAAATGTAAAGTGCTTTGCCTACAAAAAAGATGTGACGAGGAAGTTCCTCGCTACATCTTCTATTTAACGTAAAGCGTCGATTCGTGCTGCGTCAAACTCTCGGTTGAGCAACATGTCAATTTCAATCGCATACGGCGCTTTTTTATTTTTCTTATCTTCGCCGACATATGGCGTTTCTAAAATTTTCGGAATGTGACGGAACTCTTTCAAATGAATAATTTCCGCGAGCGGGTCAAAGCCGATATGACCGAATCCGATATTTTCATGGCGGTCTTTCCCAGCTCCGCGCTCATTTTTACTATCGTTAATGTGCAATACTTTTAGACGATCGAGGCCGATAATTTTATCAAACTCTGTTAATACGCCGTCTAAATCGTTAACGATGTCGTATCCTGCATCATGCACGTGGCATGTATCGAATGTGATAGATAAACGATCATTGTTCGTCACACCATCGATGATGCGCGCAAGTTCTTCAAAAGAACGACCGATTTCCGTTCCTTTTCCAGCCATCGTTTCAAGTGCAATTTGCACGTCATGATTATCTTCTAACACTTCATTTAACCCTTCGACAATTCGGGCAATACCTGTATCGACACCCGCTCCGACGTGCGCTCCTGGGTGAAGGACAATTTGCTTCACACCGAGTGCTGCCGTTCGTTCGATTTCACTTTTCAAAAAATCGACACCGAGTCGAAACGTTTCAACTTTTGTCGTATTCGCCACGTTAATAATGTACGGAGCATGGACGACTACATGCTGCATGCCGTGCTCTTGCATATGTTGTTGCCCTGCTTCAATATTCAATTCTTCAATCGGTTTACGACGCGTATTTTGCGGAGCACCTGTATAAATCATAAATGTGTTCGCTCCATAACTCGCCGCTTCCTCACTCGCTCCGAGTAACATTTTTTTGCCGCTCATCGAAACGTGAGAGCCGAGTAAAAGATTATTTTCCATAACGATTTGTTTTCTTCCTTTCTTTACGTTTAAAATCATCCATTTGTTGACGCATTTTTTTCTTGTATCCTGGTTTTACTTTTTTCGGTTTGCGTACGAAAGCGCGCGCTTGTTTGTCGATGTCACGATCTTGACGTTCACGTTTTTTACGTGCATGGCGCTTCGGCAACTCTTTCCATTCTCCACCTTTTAATTCTTCATGAACGAATGGAACACCGAGGTCTTCAATAATATTGACGAGTTCTTCATCTTTCGGTTCATACAATGTGATCGCATGTCCTTCTAAACCAGCACGCGCGGTACGACCGACACGGTGAACGAAAAATTCAGTGTTTTGTGGAATTTCATAGTTGATGACATGGCTGACACCTGGAATATCGATTCCGCGAGCCGCTAAGTCCGTTGCGACAATGTATTGGAATTGTAAGTCACGCACTTGTTTCATCATACGTTTACGTTCACGAGGGGATAAGTCACCGTGAATACGGCCTACTTTAATTTGATCATCCGCTAATTGGTTCGCTAGCTCATCTGCGGCTTCACGTGTATTTGTGAAAATGATCGCTAAATACGGATTCATCGATTGCATAATATCGAGCAACTTCTTATATTTATTCGCGCTACGAACAGGTACTAATGAATAATGCATCCCTTCGCGCAACGACTTTTCACGACCGATTTGGACATGTTCTGGTTTTTCCATATATTTCGATAAAAATGGTTTTAACTTTTCAGGAATCGTCGCTGAAAAGACATACATTTCTAAATTCGCGGGCATACGTTGAGCGAACTGATCGATCTCTTCAATAAAGCCCATATCGAAAGATAAATCTGCTTCGTCAATGACGAGCATCGGTGCTTCGTGTACGAAGAGTGCTTGTTCTAATACGACATCTTTAATACGTCCTGGTGTGCCGACAACGATGTGGGGTTGCACTTTTAACTTGGCGATTTGACGCTGTTTGTCCGTCCCACCAATGAGTGCCATCGAGCGAATGTCCGTCCCTTCTGTCAATTGTTCTAACGCGCGGTACAGCTGATCTGCTAATTCACGAGTCGGTGCTACAATGACAGCTTGAACGTGTGATTTTTCTGAATCGATGCGCTCGACGAGAGGAATTAAAAAGCTATGTGATTTCCCCGTCCCTGTATGTGCTTGGCCGATTGCACTCTTGCCTTTTAAAATGAGTGGAATTATCGCTTCCTGAATCGGTGTTGGCGTTTCGAATCCGATTCGTACAATGGCTTCTTGTAAAAATGGTTGTAATGAAAACTGTTGAAATGTTGTCATCGTCTAGCCTCCTTAATCTTTTCATATTGTAACATCTTTCACCCAAGATGTATGCAAAAAGCTTATAGCATCCGTTCTTTGAATGAAGCGAAGCGTTCATGTATAATGAAAATACGATTATGTTAGAGGAGTGAATCGATTGAAAGTTATTAAAATTTCACCACGAGGCTATTGTTACGGTGTCGTCGATGCGATGGTCATCGCACGTAACGCAGCACTCGATAAATCATTGCCACGTCCAATCTACATTTTAGGTATGATTGTTCATAATAAACATGTGACGGATGCATTTGAAGAAGAAGGTATCATTACGTTAGACGGGAAAGATCGTCTCGATATTTTAAATAAAGTCGATACAGGTACAGTCATTTTCACAGCGCACGGTGTCTCTCCACAAGTGCGTGAACTCGCACGTCAAAAAGGACTCGTTTCCATTGACGCAACGTGCCCAGACGTCACGAGCACACACGATTTAATTGAAGCGAAAACAAAAGAAGGCTACGAAATCATTTACATCGGGAAAAAATACCACCCAGAACCAGAAGGCGCAATCGGTGTCGCACCGGACCGCGTTCACCTCGTCGAAACGATGGAAGACGTTGAAAAATTAACAGTTCAAAGCGATAAATTGTTAGTGACGAACCAAACGACGATGAGTCAATGGGATGTTGCCCACATTATGCAGGCATTACAAGAAAAATATCCGCATATCGAACAGCATCAAGAAATTTGTCTCGCAACACAAGTACGTCAAGAAGCGGTGGCGGAACAAGCAGGCGAAGCTGACTTATTAATCGTCGTAGGAGATCCGAAAAGCAATAACTCGAACCGTTTAACACAAGTATCACACGAAATTGCTCATACGAACTCATACCGTGTCTCTGACGTCTCTGAAATCAAGCCGGAATGGTTGATGGACATCGAAACTGTTGCGGTAACAGCAGGGGCTTCGACACCTACATTGATCGTTCGCGAAGTGATTAAATATTTAGAGCAATTCGATCCAGCAGACGAAAGTACACATGAACCAGTAAGTACACTTGAATTAAGCCGTATTTTACCAAAAATTAAAAATCCAACACCTGTTGAGCGTATCGAACCGTACGACTCATAATGATACAAAAACGCCCGAAATGAAAAGATTATTCCTTTCATCTCGGGCGTTTTCTTTCGTTTTAAATACATGAGTTACGAATGTGTTTCCACATCGCAAATTTTCTTCTCTTGCACGCCTGCTTTTTTCAACATCATTTCCATCGGACAAATTCCTGTAATGGATGAAAAAATTAACATAAAACCGATAAATCCTGTGAAGTAAATCCAATTCGGATGATGAAGTTGACTTAAAATGACGCTCGTTAAAACGAGTACACCGACGAGCAAGCGAACTAATGAATTTTTACCTGATACGACAAACACGTATATACCCCCTTCCGTATATACATCATAAACAACTTTCACAAAAAATACAAAAATTTCATCTTTCCTTCACGTTTACCGAATGTAAGCACGTTCCGTTTCACTGAGCGCATCTTGTAACCAGCGAGGATACATCGGTAAAAGAGCAGTCGGCAATTGATCGATTGGGAAAAATCGCATGTCGAGCGATTCTTTACAATCTGCTTGAATCGTTCCCTCTACAATTTTTGCTAAAAAACAAGTCGTAATAAAATGAACGACTCGACCATCCGGGTAGTGAAATACTTGAGAGGCGGGTTCCGAATATACACCGACGAGTCGTTCGATGACGATTTTTACATTCGCTTCTTCCCACACTTCTCGAATGGCTGCTTGTGCGACCGTTTCACCAATTTCGACATGGCCTGACGGAATTCCCCACTGTTTAACATCGGCACGTTGTTGCAATAAAACTTGCTGTTTCGTCTCGTCTAAAATGACGACAGCGACTCCTGGATACACTTGATCAATTTTCATCCTATTTTTCTCCTCCTCCATGATGAATGAACGCAAAAAAAGCCCGAAAAGAAAGAAACAGCGCATATCAAATACGCTGAACCTTTCCCCTCGGACCTTTTATGTCAATAGGTGCCTTTCGCATTATGGCGAAAGAGATAGCCCTCGGTCCAGACCTCATACGAGCGGAACCCTAGCTACAATTTTCCAGTTCATTCTATTGGTAGGATACGATACATTTGCTCTTATTTCAAGCGTATTACAAGAAAGTGAATGTTTCGGTATTCACTTCAGATTGTAACCACTCGACTTCATATCCCGCTTCTTGGCATAATGCTTTCATTTTTTCAGCAACGCCCGCAATCATCACTTTCTCCGCATGATGTCCTGGATCGACAATTGCTAAATGTAATTTTTCACAAGCTTGTGCTGTATGGAAATCCATATCACCTGTCACATAGACGTCAGCACCTTGTTGTTTCGCTTGATGAATATATTTAGAGCCAGAGCCCCCGAGTACCGCTACTTTTTTAATAGAGCGTTCTACGTCACCGACGACACGCACAGCAGGGACGTTGAGCGCTCGTTTCGCATGCTCTGCAAACTCGCGTAAAGTCATCGGTTCAGCGAGAGTTCCGATTCGTCCGAGTCCTTTTTCGTCCGTCTGTTGCGCAAGCGGAATGAGATCAAACGCTGGTTCTTCATACGGATGTGCTTGAAGCAACGCTTTCATGACGCGTGCCTTTGAAAAATGTGGGACGATCACTTCGATGCGTACTTCCGCCACTTCTTCTGCTTCCCCTGCATGACCGATATGTGGATTCGCACGTTCCGAAGGTGTAAATCGACCTGTCCCTGTCATCTCATAACTGCAATGCGTATATTCGCCAATTTCTCCCGCTCCTGCATCGCCGAGCGCTTGACGAATAGCTTCCGCATTTTCAAGCGGTGCGAAGACGACGAGCTTATACAAATCTTCCCCGTAACTTTTCATAAGAGGTGTCGTATTTTCTAATTGTAAAGCATCTGCCATCAGATCATTGACGCCCCCTTCCGCTACGTCTAAATTCGTATGCGCCGCATACACTTGAATGTCATGTTTAATACATTTCTCCACGATGCGTCCTTCCGGTGTGTCGGTCCAGACGCGTTTTAACGGACGGAAGAGTAAAGGGTGATGAGCGATAATGAGTTCAGCTCCTCTTGCAATCGCTTCATCAACAATTCGCTCATCAACATCTAAACTGACGAGCACTTTCGTTACTGAACGATTTAATTGTCCGACTTGTAAACCGACCGGGTCCCAATCTTCCGCGTAACGTTTCGGTGCCCACGTTTCAAACAATTGAATGATTTGATGACCGTTCACTTTTTTCATTTCGCGATCACTCCTTCAATATTTGTTAGTTCTTGCTTTATTTTTTCGCTTCGACGGGCATTGTCTTCTGTTTTTTGTGCTTTTTGTAACGCTTGTAAAATATTGCGCTTCGCTTCTGCTTCACGTTGCCACTTCTCTATGAACACTTCACTTTGCTCACGCATTAAATAAGGGCCGAATTGTAATTCATCCTCGCTATACGTTGCTTCTCCACGTTCTAATACGAGAATTTCATAAATTTTTCCATCTTCTTTCATAATGGCTTCATCGATCAGTTTCCAGTTGTTGCTGACCGCCCATTCGCGAATCGGACGAGCGTGAATATTCGGTTGTGCGATGATGCGTTCGACCGTCGCAAGATGTTTTTCACCACTTTCTAAAATTTGAGCGATGAGCGGGCCACCCATCCCTGCAATCGTCACCGTATGAATGGCATCCTCTTCGTGAATCGCTTGCAATCCATTCGCTAAACGGACGTCGATTTTGTCTGAAAAGCCATGTTCGCGAACGTTACGCTCCGCTGATTCAAAAGGGCCTTTCACAACTTCTCCTGCTACAGCGTGTTCAATTTGACCTCGCTCCATTAAATAGCATGGTAAATAAGCGTGGTCACTTCCGATATCTGCAAGACGTACCCCTTCTGGTACGTAGGATGCGACATATTGTAATCGTTTTGATAACTCCATCATTTTGCGCCTCCTTTTATGTGAAAAAACCGTTAGTGAAAGTTCACTAACGGTTCATTTGTCATTCTTATTTTAAAGATAAGATGTATTCAGCGAATCCATCAAGATCTTCGTCAGCGATCATACCACCTGGCATACCTGGTGCGCCGTTTTTAATAACGTCTTTAATTTCGTCAGCTGAGAGTGATGTACCAACTAATGCTGGACCAACTCCGCCTTCTAAATTACCACCGTGACATCCGATACATGATGAAGTCATACCTTCATACTTACCTGCATCTGCAGTAGCTGTTTCTTCTTCAGCTGGCTCTTCTGCTGGTTCTTCTTCAGTTGCTTCTGGCTCTTCCTCAGCATCTTCTTCAGTTGCTGTTGGTTCACCGTCTGCACCTAAGCTTAAAATGTACTCAACGAATTCATCCATGTTTGCTGCTGGAACGAGTCCTGCTGGCATACCGTCTGCACCGTTTGTAATAACGTCAGCGATTTCGTCAGCTGAAAGTGTTGTTCCTGCTAATGCTGGACCAACTCCACCTTCGAAGTTACCACCGTGACATGAGATACATTTTCCTTGAGCAAGCGCTGCTGGATCGAAGTCTTCTGTTGAAACTTCTTCACCGTTTTCGCCTTCCTCTTTTTGTTTAGCAATGTCCGCCTTTTGGTCAACACCAATTAAAGACATGAAGAAAATTAATAAGATTCCCATGCTAAATGTAATGAGGTAAGGAACGATAGGATTTGTCTTTTTCATTCAGATTACCCTCCCTTATTCAGGATTCTATTCTGTATATGATACAGTTTACAATCCTTATTGTACCGCATAAGTAGCGAAACGAAAAGAGGAATCCACATAATAATTTCGTTTTCCCCTTTTTCCGTCCACTTCTTGTAACAATTCGCTTTCATTTTTTCATTTCAACGTATTTTTTAACTCGGATGGAGCATTCGTTAATTCTTCACGTTAAATATCGCTAGAAAGCTTGATTTCAACGTTTTATTCTTCTCTCTTCACAGCGCTCCCAAAAAGAGAAAAACACTTAAAAAGAACTGGGTAGATTTGTGAAACTTCTGTGAACAAAACATAGCTTGCCACACTTTTTATAAAACGAGAAAAATACCGACCAACACTAAACCGACATATCCTGAAATTGTGAAAAAGATGAGCTGATGTTTACGTCCGATTCCGAGCCAAAGTACACAGTTTAAAATGAGAAGACCAATTAAAATGAATGTATTGCTTGGGAAAAAAGCGTCCCAACTATGTAAAGATACAGATAATAACAATAAAGAAGCAATGGCAAATAAAGCAGGACGAGCATCATTTTCTCCGATGTTAAACAATCTTCCACCGACTAATAAAAAGACGGCAAATATCGTAACGAGAGCTGTCGTCAGCACTTGTTGATCAGGTAATAAAAATAAACTAACTAACAATGCCGCTCCGATTATCCCAAGCCAGACGACACGATTCCACATTTTTGATTTTTCTTTTTCTCTTAATGAGTCTTTCACGGTAATTTCTTCAGTCTCTTGTTGATCTCCTTGCGAGTATAAAGCGAGTAAAAAATCACAATATTGATCAGGTAATAGCTTCGATTGCTTCCAATATTTTATTTCAGCAACGATGATTTTTTTACGTTGCTCGTTCATACCGTCCACTCCTACTCTATCCATAGTCAATGACCCTCACTTTACTAAAAAAGTGAGGGTACTTGTTATTTTTATTCTAAAAAGTCTTTCAAACGTTTGCTACGTGACGGATGGCGTAATTTACGCAAAGCTTTCGCTTCGATTTGACGAATACGCTCACGTGTAACTCCGAACACTTTCCCGACTTCTTCTAACGTACGAGTACGTCCGTCATCTAATCCGAAACGAAGACGTAAGACGTTTTCTTCTCGGTCTGTCAACGTATCGAGTACGTCTTCTAACTGTTCTTTCAATAATTCATATGCTGCGTGATCTGCTGGAGATTGCGCTTCTGAGTCTTCGATGAAATCTCCTAAATGAGAGTCGTCTTCCTCACCAATTGGCGTCTCTAAAGAAACCGGCTCTTGTGCGATTTTCAAAATTTCACGCACTTTTTCAGCTGTTAATTCCATCTCTTCCCCAATTTCTTCAGGTGTCGGTTCACGTCCTAAATCTTGGAGTAATTGACGTTGGACGCGGATTAATTTATTGATCGTTTCCACCATATGAACCGGGATACGAATCGTACGTGCTTGGTCTGCAATCGCACGTGTAATCGCCTGGCGAATCCACCATGTCGCATACGTACTAAATTTGAACCCTTTCGTATGGTCGAACTTCTCAACTGCTTTAATGAGTCCCATATTTCCTTCTTGGATTAAGTCTAAGAAGAGCATGCCACGGCCGACATAGCGTTTCGCAATGCTGACGACGAGACGCAAGTTCGCTTCCGCTAGTTTTTTCTTCGCTTCTTCACCACGCACGATGACGAGATCTAATTCTTCATCGAAGTAGTCTGGATCTTCTTCACGAAGTTCAGCAAGTTTTTCCTCCGCTTCCATCCCCGCTGCAATTTTAATTGCAAGCTCTACTTCTTCATCTCCTGTTAATAAATCGACACGTCCAATTTCTTTCAAGTACATGCGAACCGGGTCGTTAATTTTCACACCAGGAGGAACACTTAAATCTTTCATATTAAACTTTTCTTTTTTCTTATCGTCTTCTTCTTTCGTCGTTTCGTCATCTTCTTTACGATTTAATTCGATATTCGCATCTTCCACTTCATCTAAAAATTGTTCGAATTGTTCTGGCTCCATTTCAAACTGTGCTAGTTCTTTCGTCACCTCATCTAACGTTAACTCACCATTTTTTTCGCCTAATTCTAACAATTTCTTTTTCGCTTCGTCTAATGTCAATTCTTTCTTTGTCATCGTTGTTCCTCCTTATTCACCGTTACGGCGTGATCAACTTTTTAAGTTCAATCACTTCTTGAATGAGTGCTAACGCTCCTTCAAGATCCTGCTGTTGTTCTAACTGTTTTGACTGTTGAATTTTATCATCTATTTGTTCAACGATTTTTAATTTTTTTAAATGTTGGATACAGTCTTTTACTTCTCGATCCGTGTCATTCTCCGCTCTCTCGTAGGCGATACAAAACATCGCGAGTTCACGTAATTCACATTCTTCAATTTGTTCGGCAAAGCTTTGTGCAAAAGAATCACCTTCCCCTTCGGATATTTCATAGTAAGCTGCTAACCGTACGAACAATGTCGTAAAGTCATCATCTATAAAAATATCAATCCCTTCTCGTATCGCGAGATTGAAAAGAGAACGCTCATGCAATATATGTGCGAACAATAGTACTTCTGATCTTCTCTTTTTCCGTTTCGTTTCAGGTATTGTACGCTTCGCTTCAGAAGTTTGACGTTCTGGCACTTGGCGCGTCGTCAATTGCGCTAATTTCTCACGCAATGTCGCTTCTTGTACTGTCGTCAACTCTGCTAGCTGTTGAATAATTAAGTCGCGTTCAATGATCGAGCGTCTTTCTGCCAATTCAGTAAGCACTTCATGAATGTATTGCTCTACTTCATAGTCAAGCGACAAATTTTTACCACGCCTAGCGTATTGTATCATAAAAGACATAAAAGAATGCGACATCTCTAAAATTCGCTCTCTAAACTGTTTACCCCCATATGTTTTCATATAATCATCAGGGTCCATATTTTGAGGAAGTATCGCAATCGTTACATCCATTTTATGTTCTGTTGCAAATTTAGAAAATCGATAGCTCGCTTCCCATCCTGCATCATCACCATCGCAACAAATAATTAAACGGTTCGTTAAGCGACGCATTTGAATAATATGTTGCTCAGACAACGCCGTTCCCATAACAGCAACTGTCTCATGAATCCCTTCACGCTCTGCCGCAAGGGTATCCATAAAACCTTCAAACAAAATAACTTCATTTGCTTTTCGTATTGGAGACTTTGCACGGTCTAAGTTGTAAAGCAGTTGATTTTTTTTGAAGATTGGGGTTTCAGGACTGTTTAAATATTTCGGAGCGCCTTCTTTTTTCTCGATAATACGTCCAGAAAATCCGACAACCTCTCCACGTTCATTACGTAAAGGGAACATAATCCTTTCCCGAAATCGATCATAATATTGATCGCGGTCTTCAAAGTGTGTAAGAAGACCTCCCTCAACGAGTAAAGGTAGAGGATAATCATCTCGTAAAACATGCAATAAACTATCCGATTGGTTTAAAGTCCAACCAATTTGATGTTCAATGAGTTGCTGTTCGGTGAATCCTCGTTCGTATAAATATTGGAGTGCTCGCTCTCCTTCTACTGTATTCATTAAAAGGTGATGATAAAACTGAGTCGCTTGTGCGTGAGCTGCTTTCAATAGTTTTTCTGTATGGGACTCTTCTTCATCTCTGGCGGTACGCTGTCCTTCCGCTATATCAATCTCGATTCCTAATCGACCGGCTAATGTCGCAACGGCATCGACGAATGTTCGATGTTCCAATTCCATTAAAAATGAAATCGCATTGCCACTCGCGCCACATCCGAAGCAATGATATAGTTGCTTGTCTTCTGAAACTGAAAATGAAGGAGACTGCTCATCGTGAAAAGGACAAAGACCGAACCAATTCTTCCCCCTTTTTGTCAGTTGAACATGTTCACCGATGAGGTCGATAATATCAGTTTCTTTTCTTATTGTTTCAATGACGACTTCATCTATTTTTGACACGTCGTTCAACTCCTACTTCCTCTTCATATATACTATTACGACATTTATAACGAAAGTCCTTTTTATTTTACGAACAAAATGAAAACTAACCGAACATAACCGGCTAGTTTTCATTTTGTTTCACTGTTTTAATTGTTCAATTTGTTCTAAAATGATATTCGCTGTCTCTTCCACTGCTCGATTCGTCACGTTAATGACTCGACAACCGACACGTTCGACAACTTTTTCAAAATGTTCAATTTCCCTTTCAATTCTAGACACTTTCGCATAGCTCGCATCATCTTTCAATCCTAGAGCAATTAAACGTTCTTTCCGAATAAAGTTTAACTTCTCTGGAGAAATAACGAGTCCAAAACAACGTTTCGGATCGATTTGTAACAATTCCTCTGGTGGCTCTACTTCTGGAACGAGTGGAACGTTCGCAACTTTATAACGGTGATGTGCTAAATATTGAGAGAGTGGCGTTTTGGAAGTGCGCGAAACACCGACTAATACGATATCTGCTAATAAAATGCCTCGCGGGTCACGACCATCATCGTATTTCACCGCAAATTCAATCGCTTCAATTTTTTTGAAATAATCATCATCCAACTGGCGCACGAGTCCAGGTTCTTCAAAGGGACTCTCTTCTAAACGTCCACTGATCATATCGACAATCGGTCCGATTAAATCGATCGCTTGAACGCCATTTTCCATCGCATAATGTGCCATAGCGTCACGCATTTCTGATTTCACTAAAGTGTGGACGATGAGCGCTTGTTGTCTTTGTGCTAAAAGTGCAATCTCTTCAATTTGTTTTAAATTATCGACATTCGCAAAACGCTTCATCGATACTGTATCGACATCATGACGAAATTGACTGATCGCTGCTTTCGCGACGAGATCAGCCGTTTCTCCGACAGAGTCAGAAACGATATACATCGTTAATGGCGTCATCGTTTACGCTCCTCTCTATAAATCATATTCTTCTCCTAGCGCGACGAATGCGCCTGTAATATTCGTTTTAGTTATACGGCCGATGACTTCCAGCCCTTTCTCGCCTTGTTCCGTGACAGGTAAAGCATCGATTTGATTATCGATCATCTTTTTTGCCACCTGCAATAAAGAATCATGCTTCGAACAATGCGTAATATTCGGCATGCGCGTCATAATAACATTGACTGGAATTTTATCCATATCGACACCACCGATACTTGAACGAAGTAAATCCTTTCTCGAAAGTACGCCTGCTAAACAATGATGATCATCGACGACAAATAAAGTGCCGACGTCTTCTAAAAACATTTGACAAATCGCATCGTACACCGACATATTCTCATTCACGACGACGGGAATCGATTGAAAGTCTCCTACTTTCATATCGACCATACCGTCTGCCATCGATTGTGCTATTTTTTTACCTGAATAAAAATAACCGACACGCGGACGCGCATCTAAAAAGCCAGCCATCGTCAAAATCGCCAAATCCGGTCGAATTGTAGCACGTGCCAGATCAAGGCGTTCTGCAATTTGCTCCCCTGTAATTGGACCGTTATATTTCACGATTTCCAAAATTTTTGTTTGGCGCTTATTCAGTTCCAATGTGAAACACCGCCCATTTATATAATAGTTTCTTCAACATACATCGCGTTTCATCTTGAGTAACTTCCTTCATACTGGAAGAGTTCTTCTTATGTGATGTAGCACTTTCTTTTCTGTACGATTAATTATAACATAATGATTTCTATGTAGCTTCATTTTAACTTGTTTGTTCGAGAAAACGCTCAAACTTGTCATTTTTTCAAAACCGTGCTATATTATAGGCTGTTCAAGTGATGAACGGTCTATAAGTAACAATCGACCTAGAGCGAGCAGTGATAGTGAAAGGCTGCACAGATTGTGAAAAGGCAACCGGGAGCTTGCTTTCTGAAAGTGGGTTAACATTCGGTGTTAACCAATCGAGGTGGAACCGCGGGTTATTATGCACTCGTCCTCGGGCTCATGCTATATGTGCCCGTATGGACGGGTGCTTATTTTATTATATGGAGGTCATTTATTATGCCAAAGTACACGATGGATCAAATTGTCAGCTTATCAAAACAACGTGGATTCGTATTCCCAGGGTCTGATATTTACGGCGGACTCGCAAATACATGGGATTACGGTCCACTCGGAATCGAATTGAAAAACAACATTAAAAAAGCATGGTGGAAAAAATTCGTTCAAGAATCACCATACAACGTCGGTCTCGACGCAGCGATTTTAATGAACCCGAAAGTTTGGGAAGCATCTGGTCACACGCAAAACTTCAACGACCCGATGATCGACTGTAAAAAATGTAAATCACGCCACCGCGCGGATAAATTAATTGAAGAAGCAGTAGAAGCGACAGGTAAAGAAATTGTCGTCGACGGACTTCCTTTCGAAAAAATGATGGAACTTATCGAAGAATACGATATTACATGTCCAACATGTGGTGCGATGGACTATACAGAAATTCGTCAATTCAACCTCATGTTCAAAACGAAGCAAGGGGTAACAGACGATTCAGCAAACGATATTTTCTTACGTCCTGAAACAGCACAAGGAATTTTCGTAAACTTCAAAAACGTTCAACGTTCAATGCGTAAAAAGATGCCATTCGGTATCGCACAAATCGGTAAAAGTTTCCGTAACGAAATTACACCAGGTAACTTCACATTCCGTACACGCGAATTCGAACAAATGGAACTTGAATTCTTCTGTAAACCAGGAGAAGATGCTAAGTGGTACGAATACTGGAAAGACTACTCAGTAAAATTCTTAAAAGATTTAAGCATGAAAGAAGAAAACACACGTCTCCGTGACCATACAGAAGATGAGCTCTCTCACTACTCAAAAGGTACAGTAGATATCGAATATAAATTCCCATTCGGTTGGGGAGAATTATGGGGCATTGCGAACCGTACAGACTTCGACTTAAGCCGCCATATGGAACATTCAGGTGAAGACTTCCACTACTTAGATCAACAAACTGGTGAGAAATTCATCCCATACTGTATCGAACCTTCACTCGGTACAGACCGCGTAACGCTCGCATTTTTATGTGACGCATACGACGAAGAAGAATTAGAAAACGGTGAAACACGTAACGTATTACGTTTCCACCCAGCAATTGCACCGATGAAAGCAGCTGTATTGCCACTTTCTAAAAAGCTTGCAGAAGAAGCACAAGAAGTGTTCGCATTACTCGCGAAACATTTCCCAACACAATACGATGATTCACAATCAATCGGTCGCCGTTACCGTCGTCAAGACGAGATCGGTACACCGTTCTGTATCACATATGACTTCGATTCAAAAGAAGACAACCAAGTGACAGTGCGTCACCGTGATTCAATGGAGCAAATTCGTATGCCAATCGCAGACGTTCCTGCATACATCGAAAAACATTTACAGTTCTAATACAAAAACCCTCACCAATTACAGTGAGGGTTTTGTTTGTTCTTTTGGCTCCATCAATTGTTGGAGCAATGTATCGCGTTCTAACTGTTCGATAAAACGTCTCGACTTTAACCGAATCCCTGTCTGTTCATCATAAATCGTTCGCACGACTTTTTGTAAAAATCGCACGGTCGGTTTTTTTAATGACACATTGCCTAGTTGATCGATCGGTACCGTCATACACGTTCTTATGAGACGAACTTGCGTCGGTGTGAGACGTGTAATGTAAGGGTCGATTTCAAAACAACGATGACAGAGCAAACCGATTTGTTGGAATGAAAAGGCGAATTCTCCTTCCGTCGCTCCACAATGCGCACATTGATGAGCGACGGGATAAATTCCAGCGACCGGCAACATTTGCCACTCGACGAAAAGAGTGATTACTTCCGCATCGAAACCTTCATCAATCGCATGAAGGGCCGCTTTCAATAAATGATAAACACCACGCGTTCGCTCTTCCATCGGCTCCGTTAAACGGTCGACTAATTCTACGATAAAACTCGCATACGCTGTTTTTTCTAAATCACCGCGCAAGTCACGCATCGAATCGATGAGCTCACCTTGTTGCAATTGTCCCATTCCTCTTCCACCCGCATACACTAAAAATGAACCGAGTAAAAAAGGTTGAGTCATCGCGGCTAAACGGCTCGCTGGCTTTTTCGCTCCTCTTGCCATCGCCGTCACTTTTCCTGCTTCTTCTGTAAAGAGGGTGACAATTTTATTCGATTCACCGTACGGAATAGACTTTAAAACGATGCCTTCCCATTTGTGCAACAATTGTCTTCCCTCCCCCTTAATATTCGTCTTCTTTAAATCCAAATTCACGCAAATGAATTTGTTTATTACGCCAATCTTTCTGCACTTTCACCCATAGCTCTAAATATACTTTAGACCCGAGCAAACGTTCAATTTCACGGCGTGCACCTGTCCCAATTTGCTTCATCATCGCGCCCTGCTTCCCGATTAAAATTCCTTTTTGTGAGCTGCGTTCAACGATAATGTTTGCCATGACATGCACTTTTCCGTTGTCATCACGCTCGATTTTTTCAATCGTAACCGCTACAGAGTGTGGCACTTCTTCATGTGTGAAATGCAATACTTTTTCACGAATTAACTCCGCCATAATGAATCGTTCTGGATGGTCCGTCACTTGATCGTCTGGATAATATTGCGGTCCTTCTGGAATGTACGTCTTCAACACGTCGAATAGACGATCGACATTATTTCCTTGTAAAGCAGAAATAGGAACGATTTCAGCAAATTCAAATTCCGATTGATACGTTTCAATAATTGGCAACAGTTCATCAGGGTGAACTAAGTCAATTTTATTAATAACAAGAAATACCGGACTTTTTGTACGGCTTAATAAGTCGATAATGAATCGGTCTCCCGGTCCAATTTTTTCATTCGCATTAATCATAAATAATACGACATCTACATCTGGAATTGTCTGTTTTGCCATTTTATTCATGAAGTCCCCTAATGCATGTTTCGGTTTATGAATTCCTGGTGTGTCAATAAAGACGATTTGAGAATCATCTGTCGTGACAACTCCTTGAATTTTATTACGTGTCGTCTGTGGTTTATCGCTCATAATCGCAATTTTTTGTCCGACGATGCGGTTTAAAAATGTCGACTTCCCTACGTTTGGTCGTCCTACAATAGAGACAAATCCTGATTTATAATTACTTTCCATGTAAATCCTCCTTCGTAAATGCTCCTGGTAATAAAGCACTCACGGTCGTTTCTTCTACTTCACCTTGTAAATTCGTTAAATAAACAGGCGTATTAGCATCACTAAACTCTATCATAACTTGGCGACATGCACCACAAGGAGAAATCGGCCCTGTCGTATTACCGATGACAGCGATCGCCTCAATCTCTGTCGCTCCTTCTGACACCGCTTTAAAAATCGCCGTACGTTCTGCACAGTTCGTGAGCGGGTAGCTCGAGTTTTCAATGTTACATCCTGTAAATGTACGACCGTCTTTCGTTAACACAGCCGCTCCTACTTTAAATTGAGAATATGGAACGTAGGCATGTTCTCGCGCTTCTTTTGCGAGTTCCATCAATTGTTTCTTTTCCATCGTTACCTCCACCATTTCGGTATAAATATTATAAGTCCAATACACGCACTTACAAACGCATATACGAGGACCGCTCCTGCGGCTAAATCTTTCGCTTGTTTCGCTAACAGCGCATAATCTGTCGTCACTAAATCAACGACACGTTCAACGGCTGCATTCATCAGTTCGAACGCAAACATGCCTCCGATAAGTAAAAGGACGATGAACCATTCTGTTTGAGAAAGTCCCGTCCACATACTCAGTCCGATGACGATGATCGCGCTAAACAAATGAAAACGGAGATGTTTCTCCGTTTTCATACCATGGACGATTCCTTCAAGCGCATAACGGAATGAATCGATATATTTTCGCATTCCGTCACCTCGTTAAACCGAACGCCTGCAAAATTTCATCTTGACGACCGAACATTTCTTTTTCATCTTCTTCCGTCATATGATCGTAACCGAGCAAATGAAGAAAACCGTGCAAAGCTAAAAACCCTAGCTCTCGTTTCTCTTCATGGTTGTACTCCACAGCTTGTCGGCGCATCGTATCGAGTGAAATGATTAAGTCCCCTAATAAAATAGGCATCCCTTCCATTCGTTCGAAAGCAATTTCACCTTCGCTCTCTTCTTCTAAAGCGAAAGAGATGACATCGGTCGGACGATCAATTCCTCGATATTCACGATTAATGACTTGAATTTCCTCATCCGTCGTAAACGTAATACTCAATTCATAATTTCCATCTAATTTCTCATACTGCGCTGCAAATTTTAAAATGCGATCGACGAGTTCTAACTGTTCATCTGTTACCTCGTTCGTCTCATCTTGATAATCAATATGCATCTCGTCACCTCTTATGTTGGATATTCAATTCGGTTATGGAAGATGCCATTCAATGTTTCGCAAATGACACGTTCAACAATTTTTAACTCTCGTACCGAAATATCACATTCGTCAAATTGGCCATCGTTCAATTTTCCTTGAATAATATTGTGCACGAGGTTCGCAATTTTTTCAGGCGTCGGATCTTTCATCGAACGTACCGCTGCCTCTGTACTATCCGCAATCGACACGACTGCAATTTCTTTCGTCTGCGCTTTCGGTCCTGGATAGCGGAAGTCATCTTCCGTCACACTCGGGTCTAATTCTTTCGCTTTATGATAGAAAAACTGTAAAAAGCTCGTGCCGTGATGCTGTCTCGCGATGTCGACAATTTCTTTCGGCATACCGTGACTTTCTAAAATATTACCACCGTCTACAGCGTGTGCGATAATGATTTCCTTACTTTCTGAAGGCGATAATTCATCATGAGGATTGCGCCCCGTATGTTGGTTTTCGATAAAGTAATTCGGGCGCACCGTCTTTCCAATATCGTGATAATAACTGCCGACACGGGCGAGCAAACCGTTCGCTCCGATCGACTCACAAGCAGCATCCGCTAAATTCGCCACCATGACACTATGATGATACGTTCCCGGCGTTTCGACTAAAATCTTCTTTAAAAGAGGGTGATTCGGATTCGATAATTCGACTAACTTCATATCTGATAAAATCCCAAATAACGATTCAAAGAAAGGTAATAAGCCGATTGTCATCGCACCTGACAGTAATCCTGACACGAGAGCTGCGACTAAGTAAAATGCCATCTCTTTCCACGTATACGACGACTGAGTCATAAGTAAGTAAAAGACGATAAAGACGACGTTCGTGCAAGCTACTGCAATGCTCGTTTTCAAAATATTAGAGCGTCGGCCATCTTTCCCGAGTACGTATAAGCTCGTTAAACCACCGAACATAATGTACATCATCGTTTCCATTTGTAAAATTGCTGCATAGCCTTCTTGTAAAATAATACCCGCCATCGCAGCAGTGATGATCGTAACGGTCATCGCGATTCGCTCATTTAATAAGAGACGTACGAGCATCGTCGCTAGCGCCGTCGGGAATAAAAAGGCGAGTTGCACATCAAACTGTTCATCAATCAATCCGAGCAGGCGCATACTACCTGTTAAAATGATTAGTAGAACGTAAACAATTAACAATGCTTTCTTTTTCATCTGATCGGAAGCGGTCGATGCATTAAAATGCAAATATAAAATACCGCTGACGAATAGTAAAAATGTGATGATCGCTAACATCGGCTTTAAAGAGCTCGTTCCATCTTCTGCTAATAAACCAATTAATTGAAGTTGACGGTACACCTCTCCATCAATGAGTTGCCCTTCGCGTACGATCACTTGTCCTTGTAAAATACGGACTGGCTCTACAAGTGCGCGCTCTTTGTCACGACGATCTTTCGTTAATTCTTCATTCATAATTTCAGTTTCTGTAATCAAAATACGACTCATCGTAATGAGACTATTTTTTAATGGATTCGGAAGAATGGAGTCTCTTTCAATATTTCCCGCGACACGGGCTCTTATTTGCTCGACTTGTTCTTTCCGAATCGGCTCATCGAGTTCGCGCTTAATGATCCCTTGCATCGTACGTGACATTTGTTCAATATCTTGCTCCGACATTTGTAAAATATATGTAATGTCACGATCCGGTAATTTAAACGCCCCGTCTTCTTCTACAAGTGCGCTTAACTTTTCACGTACGAGCTTCGCCTGTTCACTTAAAGACGGTGGAGTTTCTTCTTTTGCACTTTCCCGTTTCACCTCGATGAAATAGTTAAAAAAAGACGCGATAATCGCTTGATGGTTGCGAGAAATTTCCCCCGAAAATTGATAAATAGCAGGTACTTCTGCAGCGACTCTGTCTCGCTCTAATTCTGTTTTATACGTATCTTCCACCGTTTTTGTAGCGCGAATCGTCTTCGGTGCGACTTCAAACTCTGAAATTTGATACGTTTCATGTTGCATCCGATCGACTGTAATAACAAAAAGCAAAACGGTTGCGATCGCCATCGTATACAACATAAATTGTGGAAATTTCATATTTCGAAAAAATTGAATTAGCGATTTAAACAAAGTTAGGACTCTCCCTTCTGTTTAATCGTCTTTCGTTTCATACGCATCGATAATTTTTGCGACGAGTGGATGACGTACGACATCTCCTTTTTCTAAATAGTGGAAATGAATATCATCAATATGACTTAATTTCTCTTGCACTTCTTTCAATCCCGAATAAACACCTTTCGGTAAATCAATTTGCGTTAAGTCTCCCGTTATAATCATCTTCGATCCGAAACCGAGACGTGTTAAAAACATTTTCATTTGTGCTTTCGTCGTATTTTGCGCTTCATCTAAAATGACGAATGCATCGTCTAACGTACGTCCACGCATATAAGCGAGCGGAGCGATTTCAATAACACCGCGGTCGACGAGTCGCTCCGTTTGATCGGCACCAAGCATATCATGTAACGCGTCATACAATGGACGTAAATACGGATCAACCTTTTCTTTTAAGTCACCTGGTAAAAAGCCTAAACTCTCTCCCGCTTCGACAGCAGGACGCGTTAAAATAATGCGTTTCACATGTCCATTTTTCAATGCTTGAACGGCCAGTACAACAGCTAAATAAGTCTTCCCAGTTCCTGCTGGTCCAATACAAAAAACGAGATCTCTCTTTTGGATCGACTTGACATATTGACGCTGTCCAATCGTTTTTGCACGAATGATTTTCCCTTTTGCTGTGCGTGCAATTTCTTCTTCATACAATTTTGCAAAGTATTCAATCGTTCCTTGTTTCGCCATTTCAATCGCGCTCGCGATATCGCGTGTATCAATTTGAATGTTGCGACGGATGACTTTCAATAGCTGCATCACTAATTGCTCTGCAAGTAGAACATCCGATTCTTCGCCTTCTAATGTGAATACTTCACCGCGTGCGTATAGTTGAATATGTAATTGGTCTTCTATTAGTTGAATGTGGCGCTCTCCGTTACCTGCGAGCATCATAGCATCGTCAATTTTGTCGATGACAATTGTTTTTTCAATTGTTGTCAATCTATCCAATCCCCTTTATCCTACAGATTCTCTTCTATTTTACATGATTTCACACATTTAAGAAACTAAAGAAAAACAGAGCGGTCCATTCGGAAAGTTCCGCATGCTACGCTCTGTTTTTTCATTACTTTATTTTCCCGTGTTTCGTCTGTCTTAAACTTTTCGGTGGATGCATAATTTCGGCAAAAATAATCCCTTTTAATAAATCTTGATTCGTCTTTGGTAAAAGGTCTTCTTGCTTCAATTCTTTTTGCTTCGGCGTCCACACGTCATCGTATACAGCAAGTCCTTCCGACTCCCATTCTGCTTTTTGACGTCTCGCACTTTGCACGACTTCACGAGCAGATTGGCGATCTGATTGACGCGTACGTTCTAATTCACGTTCACGCAACTTTTCTTCATACGCGATTTGCATCGGTGTCTTCTCTACTTCTTGGATGCGCGGTTGAGCTTCTTCGACAGGCTGTTGTTCTTTTAATTTTTCAAAAAGTTGACGTGACAAATCTTGCAATGGATCTTGTTTGTCAGTAGTCGGTTCTTGACGACGTTTCGGTTGAGGTACGACCGGCTTCGTCGTCTCCGTTTCTTTTTCTTTTCCTTTATTGAAAAAAGAGCTGAGCGCACTGATGATGAGAAATATGATAATTGCTTCCATCTACGTGTTCACTCCTTCCCTGACACTTGTTCCATTAATCTTCGTCCGTATGCTCGAGGCCTACTTTACTAATGGAATCACGCATTCCTGTATCTGCTTGAATATTTTTGTAATTCATATAATCCATAATACCGATATTGCCGTCGCGTAACGCTTCTGCCATCGCGAGTGGAACTTCCGACTCTGCTTCGACTACTTTCGCGCGCATTTCTTGTGTTTTTGCTTTCATTTCTTGTTCGTTCGCAACAGCCATCGCACGTCGTTCTTCCGCTTTCGCTTGGGCGATGTTTTTGTCCGCTACTGCTTGTTCTGTTTGAAGTTCTGCCCCGATATTTTTACCGATATCAACGTCTGCGATGTCGATCGATAAAATTTCGAATGCTGTTCCAGAGTCAAGTCCTTTTGCGAGAACTGTTTGTGAAATCATATCTGGATTTTCTAACACTTTCGCATGGTCGACAGAAGAACCGATTGTCGAAACAATCCCTTCCCCGACACGAGCGACGACCGTATCTTCACCCGCACCACCGACGAGGCGGTCGATGTTCGCACGCACCGTAATACGCGCTTTCGCTTTCACTTCGATCCCGTTCATCGCAACCCCTGCGATAAATGGTGTTTCGATGACTTTCGGGTTAACCGACATTTGAACCGCTTCTAATACGTCACGACCTGCGAGGTCAATCGCTGCTGCACGTTCAAATGTTAAAGCGATGTTCGCACGGTGTGCTGCGATGAGTGCGTTCACGACGCGGTCAACGTTACCACCTGCTAAATAGTGACTTTCCAACTGGTTAATTTGCACATCTAATCCTGCTTTATGCGCTTTAATTAACGGATTTACGACACGGCTCGGGATCACTCGACGAAGCCTCATCCCGATCAATGTGAAAATACTAACTCGAACACCTGCTGCGAGCGCACTAATCCACAATGTTACCGGAACAAATGTGAAGAAGATGGCAAGCGCGATAATAACTAAAAAGACGATGATCGACAAACCGACTAAACTACCCGTGCTCGTCGCGCCTAATAAACCTGCTAATTCCATGTAAAACCCTCCTCTTAAACTATTCTGTCGCTTCTGTTACGACAATTTTTGAACCTTCTACTTCAATTACTTTCACTTGTACACCTTTATCGATGTAACTGCCGTCCGAAACGACATCGAGACGTTCACCATTTAGCGAAACTACTCCCGCTGGGCGCAATGGCGTTAATGTTTTTCCGACTTGATCGATCAACTCTGTACGATTTTCGTTAGATACGTATCCTTGATCCGTACTCGTTGAATCCATCAAGACCATTTTGTTTAACAAATGCAATCGTTTCCCGAAAAACTTCATGAGAATAATCACTCCTAATATTATGACAGCGAGTGCAATGAGTACGGCGATTGTCATCTGCATTGGATCTTGTCCTGCCATAATGATACTTAAACCGATTAAAACAGCTCCTGAGACGCCGAGAATGCCTCCTGCGACGAACAATTCGGCAATGACTAACCCGAGTCCGAGTAAAAAGATGAGCAATGTTTCATATCCTGCTAATCCTGCGACGAGATGCCCGAAGAAAAATAAAGCAATCGAAGCAAGTCCCATCGTACCCGCCACGCCGAAACCTGGTGAATACAACTCAACGACGAGCCCTAAACCGGCGATAGACAATAAGATTGGAACAATTACTGGATCCGTAATAAAACGCGCGAGTTGTTCGGTGAAGGTTGGATCAGTTTGAATAATCGATGAGGAATCGATGTTCAAGTAGTTTAAAAGTGCATCATAATTGTCAAATACACCTTCTGCATATCCGACTTGTTTTGCTTCCTCTGCTGTCAACGTCAACAACTTCCCGACAGGTGCACGATATTTCGGAAGGTCGATTTCAGGATTTGACATCGCTTCTGCATAAATCGGATCGCGCTTATGTTTACTGCTTTTTGCCGCGTTAATCATCGCCGCATTCCATGCGCTCTCCGCTTTATCTCCTGCTGCGTTACCATCTCCTTGAATGACTTGTGCTGCACCCATTTTCCCTTGAGGCGTCATATAAATTTCATCTGCATTCAAGGCGATAAAAGCTCCTGCTGAAATCGCATTATCTTCTATATAAACGATAATCTCTTGTTCTGTATTTCTAAACAGTTGACCGATTTTTTCAGCGCTATCGGTAAAACCACCCGGTGTGTCCATCCGAATGATAATTCGTTCAGCGCCTGCTCGCTCTGCCTCTTCAAAAGAACGTTGTAAAAACGCATACAATCCTTTTTCAACGTTTTGATTAAGCGGCACTTCATAAACGGTCGCTCCTTTTGCTGATGCAGTTGCACCGAATAACGGAACGAAGAGTAAAACCGTCAACATTAACCAATTCATCCACTTTTTCATCAACTCACCTCCCTGTCATTGTTTCATTCTCATTATACCTATTTACGCAAGGGTAAGTAAAAGGTTTCACCTTTTTCAAAAAAATAAGTCGAAAAATCATAATAGATTTTTCGACTTATATTCGTTCACTTTTTAAAATGTCAATATTCATGAGCTAACCGTCTAATAAAATTAGAAACGGCGTTTACGAGCAGCTTCAGATTTTTTCTTACGCTTTACGCTCGGCTTTTCGTAATATTCACGCTTTCTAACTTCTTGAATCGTACCACTTTTAGAAACAGTACGTCTGAAGCGGCGAAGAGCATCTTCAAGTGACTCGTTTTTACGAACAGTTGTTTTTGTCATATCTCTTGTCCCTCCCTCCGAACACACTTCGAAACATGACTTTAGCATGTACTCAGAAATTATAACGCATTGTGAGGGTTCGGTCAACGTATATTGTAAAATTAATATTCAGAATTCGATTTTTCACCTTGAACGATCGCGACACCCGAGCTCGCTCCGATACGTGTAGCCCCTGCTGCAATCATCTTTTCGACGTCTTCTAGCGAGCGAACACCACCCGATGCTTTCACGCCCATTTCTTTTCCGACTGTTTGGCGCATGAGGGCAATATCTTCTTTCGTTGCGCCTCCTGTTGAAAATCCTGTCGATGTTTTCACATAATCTGCACCTGCAGCTTTGGCAATTTCGCATGATCGTACTTTTTCTTCATCTGTCAATAAGCATGTTTCGATGATCACTTTCACTAATGTGCCTTCCGCAGCTTCCACGACTGCTTCGATATGTTCTTTTACGATGTCATCTTGTCCTGCTTTTAAAGCGCCGACCGGGATGACCATGTCGATTTCAGTCGCTCCTTTACGAATCGCATCTTTCGTTTCGAACGCTTTCGTTTCTTTCGTCATCGCGCCGAGCGGGAATCCGATGACCGTACATACTTTAGGTTCTGCTCCTTGCAATTGTTTTGCTGCTGTTTCTACCCACATCGGGTTGACACAAACGGATGCAAAGCCGTATGTTTTGGCCTCTTGGCACAATTCGATAATTTGTCGTTCGGTCGCATCTTGTTTTAATAATGTATGATCGATCATTGCTGCAATATTCATATGAGTTCCTCCTTAGTTGTCCGTACAACTATTGTAACAGGTATACTTTTGTTTTCCTAGTAAAGACAAATAGCGAAGAACGAGAATTTCGTCCTTCGCCTTATTTTATACGAGTTGCGTGTCCATCACTTTCACGAATTGTCCTTCGCTGTATGGATAACCCGCTTTCGTAATTTTAACGCGCACTAATTTTCCGACCATCGATTCATCTGCTGGGAATACAACTTTTAAGTAGTTCGCTGTATACCCTTCATATAAACCACTTTCAGGATTTTCTTTAAAACGTTCTTCTGGAATGACGTCGAGCACTTCGTCTTCAAATCGAGAAGCGTACTGTTTGGCAAGTTGTTCGTTCAACTCTAGTAAGCGATGCACACGCTCGTTTTTCACTTCTTCAGGGATTTGATCCGTCATACGCGCAGCTGGTGTCCCTGTTCGCATCGAATAAGGGAAGACGTGAAGTTCCGCAAATTCATATTGACGAATAAAATTGTACGTCTCCATAAATTCTTCTTCCGTTTCTCCAGGGAAACCGACGATGACATCCGACGTAATCGCTAAGTTCGGGAGCGCTTCTTTTAAGCGGTCGAGACGCTCTGCGAAAAATTCCATCGTATATTTGCGGCGCATTCTTTTCAATACCGTATCTGAACCTGATTGGATTGGGATGTGTAAATGGTTTACGACAATTTTAGAGTCGTTCAACACTTCAATCACTTCATCCGTAATTTGGCTCGCTTCAATCGAGCTGATGCGAATGCGTTTTAGCCCTGGTACTTGCGCTTCTAAATCACGCAACAATTGCGCTAAGTTGTAATCTTTAAAGTCAGAACCGTAACCGCCTGTATGAATGCCCGTCAATACGATTTCTTGGTAGCCCGCTTCTACGAGTTGTTGCGCTTGGCGAATGACTTCTTCCGGATCACGTGAACGCATTAAACCGCGCGCCCAAGGAATGATACAGAACGTACAGAAGTTGTTACAGCCTTCTTGAATTTTTAAAGAAGCGCGTGTACGGTCTGTAAATGCAGGCACGTCCAACTCTTCATAGACACGGTTTTTCATGATGTTGCCTACTGCGTTAATCGGTTGACGCTCGCGGCGGAATTCTTCGATTAAATCAATTAATTTCACACGATCTTGCGTACCGACAACGATGTCGACTCCTGGAATCGCCATAATTTCAGCAGGCGATGTTTGTGCGTAACAGCCTGTGACACAGACGACAGCGTCCGGATTTTTACGAATCGCACGACGGATTACTTGGCGTGATTTTTTATCCCCGGTATTCGTGACCGTACATGTGTTAATAACGTAAACGTCACTCATCGCATCAAAGTCAGCACGCTCATATCCCGCTTCTTGAAACAATTGCCAAATGGCCTCTGTTTCATAATGATTCACCTTACAGCCTAACGTATGGAACGCTACTTTCGGTTGCAAAGCACCTGTATGTTGTTTATCCATCATCTATACTTCCTTCCATCACTTGTAAATTCATAATTCATATCATTGCATTATAATAACACAATTTAGCAATCTCTCAAATGAAACAGGAGGATTCACTTTAGAAATCGTCTTCCATGTTAAAAAGACCTTGACGATGATTCATCAAGGTCTCGTGTTCTCATCATTCAAATTGATAACTGACCGCACTAAGTACGTAGAAAGGGGCTGTTTCGGTACGCAATATGCGCGGGCCGAGGGCGATCGATTGGAAGCTTGCCTCGCGTAAAGCTTGTACTTCTTCTTCTGCGATTCCGCCTTCTGGTCCGAATACGACGAGAATCGATTCACCAGGTGACACTTTGCCGAGTCGCTCGCTGAACGTTTGACGGGCGACTTCTTTCGCTTCATCTTCATAAGCGAAGTACAGATGGTCATAACGTTCACTTTGTGCGATTAAAGCGTCGATGCTCGCGACGTAATCAATTGCCGGAATAACGGTACGATGGCTTTGTTCTGCCGCTTCTTTCGCAATTTTCGCAAGGCGTTCTAAACGTTTCGGCGTTTTTTTCGCATCCCATTTTGAAACGGAACGACGCATCGCGACGGGTAAAATTGCTGTTGCGCCGAGTTCAGTCGACTTTTGCGTAATGAGGTCGAGCTTATCTCCTTTCGGAATGCCTGAGGCGATCGTGACATGTACGGGAAGCTCTACTTGTTGAACAAGTTCTCGCTCCACTGTCGCCGTCACGTCATTTTCGACATCATCTAGTACCGCGACATAAGCTGTCCCTTGTGTTACGACGATAATTTCGTCTCCTCGCTTCATACGCATCACTCGTGCAATATGCTTCGCATCCTCTTGCGAAAACTGAACATGTCCTTCGTGGATGGACTCAACGAAATAACGCTGCATTATGCTTCACCTTTTTCAGCTGCTATTGCAATCCAATCTTCTTCACGTTTAATTTCTAAAATGCGGAAGCCTTTCGCTTCGAAATCTTTCACGACATCTTCCTCATATTTTCCGATAATTCCTGATGTTAAAAAGAGACCGTTCGGACGGAGTGCATCGTACGCGTCTTGTGAAAACGACATAATGATTTCCGCTAAAATGTTCGACACGATAATGTCTGGCGTTTCTTTCACGGAATGAAGTACATCACCTTCAAATACTTCAATTTTGGCTGCGGTATCATTTAACTTTGCGTTCTCTGTCGCTGCCGCTACTGCCACATCATCTAAATCGAGCGCTAACACTTTTGATGCCCCGAGTTGTGCCGCTCCGATCGCTAGTACGCCTGAACCTGTACCGACGTCGACGACGAGATCGCCTTCTTTCGTATACTTCTCTAAAAGTTGCAAAGAAAGACGTGTTGTCGGGTGTGTCCCTGTTCCGAACGCCATCCCTGGATCGAGTTCGATAATAATTTCATCTTCATGTTTTTTCTCATACTCTTCCCATGTCGGAACAATCGTAAAACGGTCTGAAATAGAAACAGGGTGGTAATATTTTTTCCACGTTTCTGACCAATCTTCCTCGTCCATTTCATTCATCGTCACCGAGTAATCTCCGATGTCGATGCCTAAATCTTTAAATGACATGATGCGCTGGTCGAGTTGACAAAGTAAATCGTTCACAAGTTCGTTCAGTGGCGTATACGCTTTTACTAACACACCCCATGTTGGATATTCAGAAGCTTGCAAATCGTAAATTTCGCCAAAACGATGTTGACGTGAACGTGTCAATTCCATCGAGTCCACGAGTGAAACACCTTTAATATCGAAGTCGTACAATGCGTTCGTGACAGCGTCAACTGCTTCATGTGTCGTATGTACGACAATTTCTGCCCATTTCATACTCGTTTCCTCCTACTCGCCCTTAAAGGTGCGTTTTAATTTATCGAAAAATGAACTTGAATATCCTAAATTCGAATCATCGTCGAGCGATGCAAATTCACGGAGTAATTCTTTCTGTTTTTCAGACATTTTCTTCGGTGTGACGACTTTTACGATGACGTATTGGTTTCCTGTTCCGAACCCTTGCACGTTTTTAACCCCTTTACCACGCAAGCGGAATTTCTCGCCACTTTGAGTACCTGCTGGGATTTTTAGTTTGACGTGACCATCGACTGTTGGCACTTCAATTTCGTCACCTAATGCCGCTTGTGGGAATGTGATATTTAATTCGTAGTAAATATCGTCGCCATCTCGGACGAAATGTTCGTGTGGACGTACGTGGAAGACGATGTAAAGATCTCCTGGCGGTCCACCGTTAATACCCGCTTCCCCTTTTCCTGCGACACGAAGACGTTGACCGTCGTCGACACCTGCTGGAATGGTTACTTTAATTTTCGATGGTTTTTTCACGCGGCCTGAACCGTGACATGTCGTACATTTTTCAGGAATGATTTTTCCTGTTCCGTGACATGTTGAACAAGTCGTCTGTTGAACCATTTGACCGAGTGGTGTATTGCGCGTAACGGTCTGTTGGCCTGAACCGCCACATGTCGTACACGTTTTAACAGAAGTGCCTGGTTTCGCACCATTTCCGTGACACGTACCGCACTCTTCTTCTTTTTCTAACTGTAATTCTGTCACTTTTCCGAAGACCGCTTCTAAAAAGTCAAGCGTCATCGTATATTGCATATCATTTCCTTGACGTGGTGCGTTCGGATCTTGTGTGCGTCCTCCACCGAAAAATGTACTGAAAATGTCTTCGAAGCCGAATCCGCCTCCGAAGCCACCTCCTCCGCCTCCACCGAATGCACCAGGTCCATCGTGGCCGAATTGGTCGTATTGTGCACGCTTTGATTCATCGGATAATACTTCGAACGCTTCTGTAATCTCTTTAAACTTTTCTTCTGCCCCATCTTCTTTATTTAAGTCTGGGTGATATTTTTTAGATAACGAACGATACGCTTTGCGAATTTCTTGTTTCGTTGCGTCTTTTGATACGCCAAGAACCTCGTAATAATCGCGTTTACTCATTATGTCACTCTCCTAATGTCGAATTTTCATACAGAAAAAGTCAAAGCCGGAATTTCGGACTTTGACTTTTCCGTCAATCATACAGCGTTCTCCCGTTTACGTCAAACGCGCTTATTTATCTTCTTTTACTTCTTCAAAGTCTGCATCAACTACACCATCGTCTGCTGGACCTTGTTCGCCACCTTGCGCTTGTTGGGCTTGTTGTTGCGCTTGCTCATACATGCGCACTGTGATCGTTTGAAGTAATTGTTCAAGCTCTTCTTTCTTCGCTTTCATATCGTCAAGGTTGTCTTCTTCAATTGCTTTTTCAAGTGCAGCTTTCAAGTCCGCAATTTGTGTTTTTTCATCTTCTTGAACGTTTTCGCCGAGCTCTTCTACTGTTTTGTCCACTTGGAAGACGAGTTGGTCTGCACCGTTGCGAAGTTCAGCTTCTTCTTTACGCTTCTCATCCGCTTCTGCGTTCGCTTCTGCATCTTTCACCATTTGTTCGATTTCCTCATCTGAAAGACCTGAGCTTGATTCAATTGTAATGTTTTGCTCTTTCTGTGTTCCTAAGTCTTTCGCTTTAACAGTGACGATACCGTTTTTATCGATGTCGAATGTCACTTCGATTTGTGGAACACCACGTGGTGCTGGTGGAATGTCTGTCAATTGGAAACGGCCGAGTGTTTTGTTGTCCGCCGCCATTGGACGCTCTCCTTGTAATACGTGAATGTCTACAGCTGGTTGGTTATCTGCCGCTGTTGAGAACACTTCTGATTTAGACGTTGGAATTGTCGTGTTGCGGTCGATTAATTTTGTGAATACGCCACCCATCGTTTCGATTCCGAGTGAAAGTGGTGTGACATCGAGTAAGACGACATCTTTCGTATCTCCTGCAAGGATTGAACCTTGAACTGCCGCACCCATCGCAACAACTTCGTCAGGGTTTACCCCTTTATATGGTTCTTTACCTGTTTCTTTTTTAATTGCTTCTTGTACTGCTGGAATACGTGTCGATCCACCGACTAAAATAACGCGGTCGATTTCTGATGCGTCAAGGCCTGCGTCTTCCATCGCTTGACGTGTTGGCACCATTGAACGCTCAACTAAATGTGCTGTCATTTCATCGAATTTCGCACGTGTTAATGATGTTTCTAAGTGTAATGGACCTGCTTCACCTTGAGAGATGAATGGTAATGAAATTTGTGTGCTCGTTACACCTGATAAGTCTTTTTTCGCTTTTTCAGCTGCATCTTTCAAACGTTGCATCGCCATTTTATCTTGTGATAAGTCGACGCCGTTTTCTTTTTTGAATTCGTCTACTAAGAAGTCGATGACAACATCGTCAAAGTCGTCTCCACCGAGTTTGTTATCTCCTGCTGTCGCTTGTACTTGGAAGACACCGTCACCGAGTTCGAGGATCGATACGTCAAACGTACCGCCACCGAGGTCATAGACGAGAATTGTTTGGTCTTCTTCTGTTTTATCGAGTCCGTATGCAAGTGCTGCTGCAGTCGGCTCGTTAATGATACGCTCTACTTCGAGTCCTGCGATCGTTCCGGCATCTTTTGTCGCTTGACGTTGCGCATCGTTAAAGTATGCAGGTACTGTAATAACTGCTTTCGTTACTTTTTCACCTAAGTAGTCTTCAGCGTATCCTTTCATATATTGAAGAATCATCGCCGAAATTTCTTGTGGTGTGTAGCTCGTGCCGTCGATGTCTACTTTGTAGTCTGTACCCATATGACGTTTTACAGACATGACTGTATTCGGGTTCGTAATCGATTGACGTTTAGCGATTTCGCCAACTTGACGCTCTTCGCCTTTGAACGCTACGACTGAAGCTGTCGTACGGTTTCCTTCTGGTGTTGGGATGACGACAGGTTCGCCACCTTCGAATACTGATACTACTGAGTTTGTTGTTCCTAAGTCAATTCCGATAATTTTAGACATAATAAAATTCCTCCTAAAGGTTTTCGTTATTTAAACATTCTATTTATTCGTTCACTTGTACCATTGCTGGTCGAATGACGCGACCGTTTAACATATACCCTTTTTGAAGCTCTTGTAAGACAATTCCTGATTCTTTTTCACTATCTGCCCCTGTCATCACCGCTTGATGAATGTTCGGGTCAAATGGTTGATCAGTTGCTTCAATTACCTCAAGTCCTTCTTTGACGAGGGCTTCCATCAACGTACGTTGAACCATCTCGACTCCTTCTTTTAAAGAAATCGCATCCGGTGATTCAACCGTCGTTGCCAATGCTCGGTCGAAGTTGTCGATGACCGCTAACAAGTCTGAAATAACTGATTGCGCACGGTATTTGCGCATATTTTCAGCTTCTTGCGTTTGACGACGTCGATAATTATCAAAGTCTGCAAGCAAACGTAAATATTTGTTTTGTTCTTCTGCGAGTTGTTGTTCAAGAGCGGTTACTTCATCCACCTCTTCAACTTCTTCAACTTCTTCAACTTTTTCTTCTTCTTGCGACTCTTCTAATTGCTCATCAAGTTGTTCTTCTTCAAGAGCTTCTTCTTGTTCTGCCGTTACTTCTTCGAGCTCCTGCTCTTGTTCTTTCTCTGGCACGTCATTCTCCTCCTTACGACTCTTTTCGATTCGGTTCAAACTCTGTTAAACGCTCTGATAAATAAATACTCATTGCATCTAATACAGAGATAACCCGACCGTAATCCATTCTTTTCGGACCGATAATCGCAATCGATCCTGCAAATGCTTCGCCAATTCCATACGTCGCGCTAATTAAGCTGCAATCTTCCATCGCATCGTGCGCGTTTTCGGAACCGATTCGCACTTGCACACCTGGTAAATTCACTTTGTCATCAAAGAAAATTCCGGCGGGTGTCTTTTGATCCATTAAATTGAATAGTAGTTCCACTTTGTTTAAATCATGAAATTCAGGTTGTTTCATCATGTTCATTTTACCTGCGAAAAACAATCGCTCTTCTTGTTCAATCGCCATCGCCTGGTTCAATGAACGAAATAGTGAATCAGCCTCTTGAATGTGTTCACGAAGTAAAGTGTACACTTCCGTCGCGAGTTTCGCCTGCAATTGACTTAACGGAGTACCGATGAGACGATCGTTTAAAATATTGACCATCTTCTCAATATCGTTTACATGCAAATGTACCGGCACGTCAAAGAGACGATTTTCCACTTGTCCAGTATCTGTTACGATAATCGCCACTGCTTTGCTCTCATTTAAAGGAACGATCGCAAATTGCTTTATCGTGTGCGCAGATGTGTCTGGTCCGAGTAAAACTGAAGTATAATTCGTCAACTCCGATAAAATTGTTGCTGATTTGCGAATTAATTCTTCCGATTCATTAAATGTCTCTTCAAAGACGGAGCGCACGTAATGTTGATCTTCTCGATTGAGCTTTACCGGCTTCAATAAGTGATCGACATAATAACGATACCCCTTTTCAGATGGGATTCGGCCAGAAGATGTATGTGTCTTCTCTAAAAATCCCAATTCCTCTAAGTCTGCCATTTCATTGCGAATGGTCGCGGGACTAAATGGAGCTTCTGGCTTTTTGGATAGTTGCCTTGAGCCTACAGGTTGAGCTGATTCAATAAAATCATTCACCGTCAGTTGTAAAATTAACAATTGTCGATTTGTCAACATTGCTCATCACTCCCTTTAGCACTCGATTCGTTAGAGTGCTAACACTAACTCTAATTTATCAAATCTATATAGGACTGTCAACGATTAGGCTCACTCCATGAGTAAAAACTGTTCAAATACATCATTTCCGTTATACAAACCTTTTTCGGTCAATCGATAATGTTCTGCTTCATAGACGATATACCCATCTTCTATTAATAATTGGAGCACAGAACCGTAAATCGTTTGTAAAGATTGTCCGAACTTCTTTTCGAAGTGTGTAGAAGAGACACCTTTTCTCGTACGCAAACCGAGAAACATTTCTTCTTCCATACGCTCCTCTAAAGTTACTTGATGCGTATCTTTTACAGGACGTTCTCCCGCTTCCACCGCTTTTAAATAATGAGTGAGCGGTCCAATATTTGAATAGCGTTCCCCGTCGAGATAACCATGCGCTCCCGCTCCGACTCCTCCATATTCGTCATTTTCCCAATAAATTAAATTGTGAATCGATTCCGCTCCAGGACGCGCGAAATTGCTCACTTCATATTGTATACGTCCGGCACGCTCCATTTGTTCCATCACATACGTAAACATTTCTCCTTCTACTGAAGCATCGACGAGTTTTAATTGATCATTATTTTTTAAATTGTAAAAACGAGTTTTCGGTTCAATGATTAAGCTGTAGGCAGAATAATGCGGAAGATCTAAGGCGAGAGCGCGTCGAACCGTTTCTTTCCAGTCGTCCATCGTCTGTTCAGGCAGCGCATAAATTAAATCGATACTTATGTTTTCAAAACCGACTTCGCGCGCTGTTTGAATCACTTCTTCCACGTGATGTGCGCTATGTGTCCGGCCGATTTTTTTCAATAATTCATCGTTGAAACTTTGCACACCGATACTTAAACGATGCACACCACGCGCGTATAATAATTGTAATTTTTCACGCGTCAATTCATCCGGATTCGCTTCAATCGTATATTCGCGCAACGTCTTTGGATCGACGACACGCTCAATCAATGTGAGTAGCCGGTCCAATTGTTCAACCGTTAAAGCGGTAGGCGTTCCTCCTCCGATAAATACCGTCTCGAGTTCCCCCGCATACTTCGCATATTGCTGCAATTCTACACCGAGCGCTTCAATATATGCATCGACCGGTTGGTTCGCATAAAATACTTTATTAAAATCACAATAAAAACAAATTTGATGACAAAATGGGATATGAATATACAATCCTCTCATGTCCATCCCTCCAATCCATGCAAAAAAGAGGGCAAGAAGCGCCCTCTTTTCACATTTCGTTCTTTAATTGTAGTCGATTTTTAATATTTGTACAAATTAAAATGGTGTCATATCGTACGTAATTCGAATCTCTTGAATGTCACCACGTTGATGTTTTGCATAAATTTCGTCAATCGTTGGCTTTGGCCATGCGATTTGCATATTTTTTTCATTATCAACACGGATGCGGTATTCTTCTCCTTCTGGCTCAACTGATAAATACGCCATAAGTTGTTCCGCATCATTTGCTTGTAATGTTTCGTCCCATTGTGCGATATAATAGTTTAAACGAACGACTTCATCATCCACGATGAAAAAAGTCACCGGAATCGTATCTAATTCGTAATTCCATTGATGCAATGTAATTTGTTGACCGTTCGAAGGTGTCGTCCAAGCGACCTCTTCTTTCTGTAATGGTTCTCCTAATGCATCGACGAGTTGTTGTTCAGTCATGCGATTGTATTGCTCGATCGTCGTAATTGGTTCGACGTCTACACTTTCTTCTGAAGCCGATTCATTTGAACAGCCTACTAATGTCAATAGTGCTACAAAACAGAGCACGAATAATCGTTTTCTCATCCAACTCCTCCAATATTGTTCAATTACACGAATCTTAAAGGAGAAATGTGAAAAGTGTACGAAATTCAGTTCACAACTTAACGAACATCATCGATTGAAAGGAGTATGTTCCTTGAAAAAAAGTATAGGATTACTTACTGTTTTAACATTGATTGGACTGCTATTTTATTTCAATACGACGCGTTCTCCATTCCCAGAATACGAGAGGCGCTTCAATGTCCATTTACCTAAAAATTATACGACCGAGCAAATCGTTCATTTCGAAAAAGCGCCCTTTCAAATAATCGCTGTCTACTCGTATGACGAAGACGTTTCGTTTCCGTCCTTATTTTCTACGCTAGATGCGGAAGGTGTGACAGATGCAAATTTTCATATCGATGCCGTTTTAACACAAATTCCTACGTTCTTTACGATCGAAGCGGAAGTAGGCGATGTGTATGAACATTTGCAACACGACCGGTATGAGCATTTGATCGCGCTTTATAAAAAAGAAGAACGTCGGCTTTACGTGATTGTGTCGACTTAATCATTCGCTACAGCACCGAAACAATCGACACGTTGAATCGTCGAGCGTTTATAATAATGGATTTGACCGTCGTCTAACTCGACTTCCAACCATTCATCTTTTTGCGTTTGCCACGCTTTCCAAAACGCGCTCGCATGGTCACCGTATAAAATATCCGTGCGAAAGGCTCCGAAATAAATTTTAAGGAGTTCCACCTGCTCTGCTATTTCTTCTACTCGTGTCTCAATTTCTCGTTGTTCTACATATGTTGTCATAGTAAAAACCTCTCTTTCCGTTGTAGGAAGAGAGGTTGATAGTATTTCAGCGCACTCTTCCTCATCTCTCAAGCTAAGCTTGCTGGAATTAGCACCGTTCCCTTTCATAGGTGGTTGCCGCAGGATCGTAGGACCAGTTCCTCCCCTGCTCTTGATAAGGAATTTCATTTAATTAACTACATCTTAAAATAGTTTGAATACTTTGTCAAGAGTAGTCTTCCTACAAAACACAAGAAACATTGATAGTAAAGCGTTTTTGTTTGAAAATAAAAAAATGTCTTTCTGGAGGGAACAAATTCAAACAAAAAAATCCCCTCACGCAATATGCGGAGGGGAACATCGATTTAATCTTCATCCATTTTCAAGACAGCCATGAATGCTTCTTGAGGGATCTCGACAGAACCGACTTGTTTCATTCGTTTCTTACCTTCTTTTTGTTTTTCTAACAATTTACGCTTACGTGAAATGTCACCACCGTAACATTTTGCTAAGACGTTTTTACCGAGGGATTTAATCGTCGAGCGTGCGACGATTTTTTGTCCGATTGCCGCTTGGACAGGCACTTCGAATTGTTGACGTGGGATGAGTTCGCGCAATTTTTCAACGATTGCTTTTCCGCGCTCGTAGCTGAAGTCACGGTGTACGATGAAGCTCAATGCGTCGACTTTTTCCCCGTTTAATAAAATATCCATCTTCACAAGTTTAGAAGGTTTGTATCCGATCATTTCATAGTCTAACGATGCGTACCCTTTCGTTTGTGATTTCAATTGATCGAAGAAGTCGTAAACAATTTCTGCGAGCGGTAATTCATAAATGACGTTGACACGTGTTGCATCTAAATAATCCATCGTCATGAAGTTTCCGCGTTTTTGTTGGCAAAGTTCCATTACAGCGCCGACATACGTTTCTGGAACCATAATCGATGCTTTCACATATGGTTCTTCCACATAGTCTACTTTTTGTTGTTCTGGCATGAATGATGGGTTATCGACTTTCAATTGTTCGCCGTCTGTTGTGACAACATTGTAAATAACAGATGGTGCTGTCGTAATGAGGTCGATGCCGAATTCACGCTCAATACGCTCTTGAATAATTTCCATATGGAGCAAACCTAAAAATCCACAGCGATATCCAAAACCGAGCGCTTGTGACGTTTCCGCTTCATATTCTAATGCTGAGTCGTTTAACTCTAATTTTTCTAGCGCTTCACGCAAATCGACATATTTTGACGTATCGATCGGATATAGTCCACAGAAGACCATCGGATTCATACGACGGTATCCGTCTAGCGGTTCTTCTGTCGGGTTTTCAACATGTGTGACAGTATCCCCGACTTGTGTATCTCCGACATTTTTGATCGCCGCCGATAAATATCCGACGTCTCCTACTGTCAATTCATCGCGATTTGTCGCATGCGGTGTGAAGACCCCCGTTTCAACGACTTCGAACTCTTTGCCTGTCGCCATCATGCGGATTTTATCTCCTGGTTTCACCGTTCCGTCGATGATTCGTAAATATACGATAACCCCTTTATACGGGTCATAGTGCGAGTCGAAAATTAAGCCTTTTAACGGTGCGGCAGGGTCGCCTTGTGGGGCTGGAACCTTTTCAACAACTTGTTCTAAAATATCTTCAATTCCGATGCCTGCTTTCGCTGATGCAAGAACCGCTTCCGATGCGTCAAGTCCGATAACATCTTCCACTTCTTGCTTCACGCGCTCCGGGTCTGCTGCAGGTAAATCAATCTTGTTGATGACGGGCAAAATTTCTAAATCGTTATCAAGCGCTAAATAAACGTTCGCCAACGTTTGTGCTTCGATCCCTTGCGCCGCGTCGACTACTAGAATGGCTCCTTCACACGCAGCTAAACTTCGTGACACTTCATATGTAAAATCGACGTGTCCTGGTGTATCAATCAAATGGAAAGTGTATTCTTCTCCATCTTTTGCCGTGTACGATAATTGTACAGCATTCAATTTGATCGTAATGCCACGCTCTTGTTCTAATTCCATTGAATCGAGCGTACGTGTTTTCATTTCACGATTCGTGAGCGTTTCCGTCTTTTCTAAAATACGGTCCGCTAATGTCGATTTCCCGTGGTCAATATGGGCGATAATCGAAAAGTTTCGAATATTTTTTTGGCGATTTAATCTTTCACTATTATTCATCGTCAGTTCACTCCTAAATATGCTACAAGTAAGTATAACAGTGAACGCTTCACACTTCAATAACGAGTGGAGCCGTGTGAAAAAATATATTTTTAGCGTAAAGAGAACTTTCTTTACACTTAAGCATTGCAAAGCCCTTTTTTATTTGTTAAAATAATGCTTGTTGTAAAGAGATATCCGGATTATGTTTTAAGAGGGAAGACTCTTCTATCCAGCAAGTGGAGGTGAAATTCATGCCAAACATTAAAGGTGCGATCAAACGCGTTCGTAAAAGCGAAAAAGTGAACGCTCAAAACTCAAACTATAAAGCAGCGATGCGTACAGCAATCCGCAAAGCGGAAACTGCTCTCGAAGCGAAAGACGAAAACGCTACAGCTCTTTTACAAGACGCTGTTAAACGTTTAGACAAAGCAGCAGTTAAAGGTTTAATCCATAAAAACACTGCAGCTCGTCAAAAATCACGTCTCATGAAAAAAGCATAATAAAAAAGCAATTTGGTCGATTTTCGACACAAATTGCTTTTTTTATGCTTTCATTAAAAATAGTTCAATAATTTGTTCGCGGTTCATCGACGAAGTCTTTAACTGATAGTCGACCGTCGCAATGGCATCCAATGCTTGAAATAATTGTTCTTCTGTCGGTTTTTGCCGATTTTGCATGACGAGCTTCACACGGAACGGATGCACTTTTAACTGCTGTGCGATACTTTGCTGTTCCAGTCCTTTTCTTTGCAATGTCGATACGTTGAGCATGAGACGAATTTGCCCTGCAATGAGGGCTGTCAACATAATCGGTTCTTCTCCGTTCGCTAATAAATCTCTGTATATGCGAATCGCTTCACTCACATTGCGCTGCACGAATGCATTCGTTAACGTAAAGACATCCATTTCTGGCGTACGCGTCACAAATTGACGGATGAGCTCTTCTGTAATCTCCCCGCCTTCTCCTACTGTCGTTGCTAGCTTCATCAACTCTTGATGTAATAATGTCAAGTTTTCTCCTACGCGCGCTACGAAAAATTCTGCCACTTCTTTCTGAAGACGCACATTTTCTTTGCTCGCATAAGAAAGTAATGTAGCGACTAAATCTTGCGCTGATAATCGTTCAGCTTCTACAAGTGTCGCTTTTTCTTTCATTAATTTTGTAATTTTTTTACGATTATCCACTTTTTCATACGGTGCGGTGAAAATCGTGATTGCTGTCGGTGAAGGGTTCGCTAACCATTTTTCTAAATCGCCTAAACGATGTTCTATTTTTTCCCTACTTTTCTGTTCAGCTTTTAAAAACGCTGCATTTTTTGCAATGATGAGTTTATAATCCGAAAAAAAAGGAACGGTATCTGCCTCTTCGACTACCGCTTCAACAGGAACTTGTTCCAAATCATACGTAAACTTTTCGAGTTCGCCCTTTTCGCGCATTTTTTTTTCGATACGACGAATCGTCTCATCATGTGTCATCTGTTCTTCCCCGACGATTAAATAGATTGACGCTAGCTCTCCTTTATCGATCGCTTGCCAAACCTTTTGAGCCATTGTCATCCTCCTCACTTCTTCTAGTAGTATACATGATGGCTTTTCGACTTTGAAGAGGTATCTTTATTTCTTTCCATAGTGAATTGTGTCAAAATTTCGAGTTCTGTTTCATTTATTCAGTTGCTCTAGCTTTTTCAAATTGAATCATCTATAATTAGAGAAGTAACTAGGAGGTGTAGCAATGAATGAATTTGAAAAAGACGTTCAATGTAAACGCAATGACTTCAACGACTCAGCTGTCGGTTTCGTAGTAGCTTTCCTCGGTTTCTCGAGTATCTTTGTAATTGCTACAATTATCGACCTCGTTGGAAGTCTATAATAAAAAAATGGTATGTCGATTTTCGACTACCATTTTTTTATTTAAATCGATATTCAATCGTCCCTTCTTCAGCGGTTGAACGAATGTTCACCCGATGCGACTTCAATCGCTCGATGACTTCTTCATGAGGATGCCCGTAGCGATTGTGACGTCCTGCTGAAATGACCGCTTCATCAGGTTGCGTCGCTTGCACCCACTCTTCTGTCGTCGACGTGCGACTCCCGTGATGCCCCGCTTTTAAAACATACGTTCCCGGTCGCCTCTCATAGTTTTTAGCTAATCGTCGCTCCATCTCTTCTTCTAAATCACCCATTAATAAAATCGTATATTCGCCATGAATGATTTCTAATACGAGAGAGCGATCATTGTCATCTGTTATGACTGCATCTTGATGTGGCCACAATAGGCGAAATGTCGTCTTGCCGACTTGCCATTGTTTCGGTGCTGTGATCGGTTGATGAGCGATTTTCCGCTCGTCGGCGAGCTTTAACAACTCGGCCATCAATTCTTTTTGTTCACTTTCAGGTGGATAAACGATCAACTTCGTGCGTACCCGTTCAATCACTTCATCCGCTCCTTCCATATGGTCACTATCCGCATGTGTTACGAATAAAGTATCGAGCGTTGTCATTTGTTTCGCTTTTAATAAAGGGACGACGACTTGACGGCCGACTTCATATAGCGATTGCCGCTCTTTCCATGCTTCTTTTTGTTCATAGCGCAACACTCCACCCGTATCGACGAGATACACTCCTTGTCGATGAGGCAACTCAATTAAAATACTATCGCCTTGTCCGACATCGATAAATGTCACGACGAGTTCCTCGTTCCAATACGGACGGCTCTCTAATAAAATAAAAGGAATGACGAAAATAAAGATCGCTCGTTTCCATTGTTTGCGTTCTAGCGCGATAAAAGCATATAAAATACTAAGTGTAATACCACCCATAACCGTCACAGAAATCGCTCCACCTACCCACATTTGATAAGGTAACTCTGCTAACATTCCAGTCACTTGCAAAAGAAAACGCTGAATCGGAACGAATATCATTACGTACCATTCGCTAAATAATGGAAGAAAATAAGACGTACATAAAATGATTAAATAAGAAGGTAAAACGAAAGAGGAATAAATCGGTACATATAAAATATTGATGACGATCGAGGAAACGGAAAACTCATAAAAATGGAAGAGTAAAATCGGGTATAAACTAAGCTGGGTAAAGAGGGAGATGAGGAATAATTGAACGACTGGATTCTCCACGCGTCGCAATAGTTGGGCACTTAAAATAATCGTTAAGGCTGCTCCGTAAGATAGCTGGAATCCCGGAAAGTAAAACAACGTCGGCTTCCAAAATAGTAAGGCGATTGCACTGTAACTGAGCGCGTCAATCGGCGATAATTTACTGCCTGGTTTTAAAAATAATAAGACGAAAAAAGCCATTAAACTAGCGCGCAATACAGACGGACTCGCACCCGCGATCATCGCATACAGCGGCAGAGCAACGAGTAACAAATAATGCGTCGTCTCGTGCGTCATACGCAATCGTAGAAGTGTTCCACGAATAAGTAACATGACGAGACTGACATGTAGTCCACTGATCGCCAACAAATGAGAAATACCGAGAATTTGAAGTTGCTCGTTAATTTCCGTCGTAAAATCTGATTTGTCTCCGATTAATAAAGCTTTCGCTTCCCAATGTAAATCTTGCGGAAAGATGTGCTCAATTTGTTTCCGTAACTGTTCACGCCAAGACTCTAACGTACTGCGCCACGTCTTTTGCTCTTCTAAATGAACGAACTCTATAATTTCGGCGTAATGATTCGCTCGGTTCATCTTTAAATAATGCGCCATTTGAAAAGCATACGGATGGCTCGGTCTTTGTAATTCAGACGGAGCTAAGCGCAATCGTAACACTGCATCTTGCCATTGGAATCGCTCGAGTCTCATTTTTTCTTCTTCTGAAGAAATTCGATAGGTCACATAAATAAATTCTCCTTCATATTGCACGAACCCCCTCAAACGATCTCCGTCAATTTTTATTTGATTCGTACCTGTCACTTCGAGCACTTGTTCACTGTCTAATCGGTCGATTGGAATCGTCGTTTGGAAATACATCACACTCACAATGTAAAGCGCACTATAAACGATTAACAAGCGAAGCGGTATTTTAAGCAACATGCACACGAGAAACCATGCTAAAAAGGCGGTCACCACATCGAGTGCTTCATACGATGCAATGGCCGCCCATAGTATCGCAATGGCACTATGAAATGGTCTTATTTCTTTAAGTTGAATAATTGCTCCACCTGCTCTCGGTAGTGAGGCAATGTTTCGTCTCCTTGCTGCTCAAGCTTTTCTAGTAATTGCTCAATCAATGTTAGCTTCTCATCTTGTAAAAAATCGACATTGCGTGCGTCAAACGGGATTTTTTCAGTAAGTATGCCCGCCTCTTTGAACAACTGTTCCGCATATGGATCATTTTTATAATCTTCTGCATAATAGACGCGTTCAATACCTGATTGAACGATCGCTTTCGTACATTGCAAACAAGGGAAATGAGTCACATATAAAGTCGCTCCTTGTACGGGACTACCATATTTCGCACATTGCAGTAACGCATTGATCTCAGCATGAATTGTTCGTACACAATGATTATCGACGACGTAACAACCGACATCGATACAATGTTCTCCCCCCGTAATAGAACCATTATATCCCCCTGCAATAATGCGGTTTTCACGCACGATTGTCGCGCCTACTGAAAGGCGAGTACAAGTGCTTCGAACAGCGAGTAAATGGCTCTGTGCCATAAAAAATTGCTCCCACGTAATACGCTCCATACAGATTCACCTTTCTCATTTCACCGTAATGAACGGCTCGATATTTTGTAATGTTTTTTCCCCGATACCTGACACTTCTAATAAATCACGCACATCTTGAAATTTCCCGACGCGGTCGCGATATTCTAAAATCGCTTCTGCTTTTTTCGGACCGATATTCGGAATTTGCATTAATTCATTCGCGTCAGCTCGATTAATATTAATTTTTTGTTCTTTTTCTTCTGAAGAACTTTTTGGCGTTTCCGTAGCGATTTCAAATTCGACTTCCCCTTCGTACGGGACATAAATGCTCATCTCATCTTCCAATCGCTCGGCTAAGTTTAACAAGCGATCATCCGCTTCTTCTAAAAATCCACCCGACCGCTGAATCGCATCGTAAAGACGCGCTCCTTCTTCTAATTCATACAGTCCAGGACGTGCGACCGCTCCTTTTATTTCAACGACAATATCCGCTTTCTCATCAAAAGTGTCTTCTTCCACTTCTTCAACCGAAAAGTCTTCGGTCGGCTCATCTAACATCGCAACCGGTGGTGAAGCATCTGCCATGATAAAACGTCTGCCAATTAAAATGATAACGACAACAACTGCTAATACATAAGGAAGAAAGTGACGCCATTCATCTCGAATTTTCGATAACATTTCGTCACCTACTTTCGAATCTGTACGGAGTCACTTTTACTATAACGAAAAAAGAAATGCTATGTGCTTTTTCGTTCATTTTTTATTTTTAAATGAATAAATGAAAAGATTTTACTTTTTCACTTGGAAAAAAATACGTTCACTCTCTTCATTAGGAGGTGTCAATGACCAATCTGCTGTAATCATTTCAATCGTAAATCCAATATTTTGCAATGCGTGCGCATAATGCTCATACGGATACGTTTGTTGGCGGTGCGTTTCATCAAAACGACGATACAGCCCTTCTTCTTGCTCTACGAAAAAAGCGAGGTGAGAAATGATCGCATTCGGCTCCTCATCCTCTTCTGTCTCCCAAATGTAAGCGACCTTGCCATCATCATAGGTGAATGGACTTTCCTCATATAAAATGGCCATTTTCTCTAATCCGTGAACATCAAAAATGAACGTTCCACCTTCTTTTAAATGCGCATATACCCGTTCAAATGTCTCGACAACTTCTTCCCAAGTCGTTAAATAGTTGAGCGCATCAATTGCACAGACGATGAAATCATACGTCTTTTCTAATTGAAGGTCTTGCATCGCACCGACTTCATAATGAGCTTGAGCGCCTTTTTTATTTTTCGCGATTTCAATCATTTGTTCGGATAAATCGATTCCTGTCACATGTGCGCCTTGTGCTGCTAATTTTTCGGTCAAAGTCCCCGTTCCGCAACCGAGGTCTAAAATATGTAAAGAAGCGAGCGAAGTTTGGCTCGCTCGCTCAATCATCGTAACATATTCATCGTACGGAATCGTGACCATCAATTGATCATAGATGGCTGCAAATTCTGTATACGAACTCATTGACTCATCTCAACTTCCATTAAAGGAGCATCACGCCACAATTTCTCTAAATTGTAGTGCGCACGCTCATCACGGTGGAAGACGTGAACGACAATATCTCCTAAATCAATTAAAACCCAACGACCACCGTCTAAACCTTCAAGACGTTTCGCATGGTGACCTAATTTAGATGCTGCATCGCTCACTTCACGCGCGATTGCTTGAACTTGACGCTCTGAATTCGCATGCGTAATGATGAACTGATCGGCGAGTGGAGAAATGCCTTCCATATTTAAAACGACAATATCTTCTCCTCGTTTATCATCGATCGCTTCGTACACTGTTTGTAATAATGTCAAAACTGGTCACTTCCCTTTCCTTAACATATGTTCATTGTAACATTCAAATGAATCTGGATAAATAGCTACACTTTTTGAAGCTAAAAATTGAATCGAATGGCGAATCGCAATCGCCATCGCATCTTCTAACACTTCATCAAATGCGACTTGACGCAACTGTTCCACCGTTGGGAAATTACGCCCTTCTTCGACGAGATCTGCTAAATAAATGACCATTTCTAAACTCGTCATTTGAGCGCGCCCTGTCGTATGATAGCGAATAGCATCTAATACGCATTCTTCTTCAATATTAAATTCGTCTTTCGCAATCATTGCGCCAACTTTCGCATGCCATAGTTCATGATGAAAGTTTAATACTTCTAAATCACAACCGGATTGCTCGATCGCTTGACGCAATTCTTCTTTCGGCATATTTTTAGCGACATCATGGAGCAGGGCAGCTTTTTTCGCTCGCTCTACCGATATCCCATGACGTTCCGCTAATTTCTCGGCCATGTCAACAACACGTAATACGTGGGCATAACGTTTTTCATCGAGGTATGTCGCAACTTTTTTTTGCATCGCCTCAAACGTCATATAACCCCTCCTCACGAATAATTTGTTCAATTGCGAGTGGAACTAAATGAGAAATTGATTCTCCACGCGCTACTTTTTCACGAATCATCGTAGACGAAATGTCCATCGGTTCCATCTCAACAATCTCGACTGGATATTTAGAAAACCCTTTCGTTCCTGGACGCATGACACCGACAAATGTGACGAGCTCACTGAGCGCATCGATTTCATGCCATGTTTCTAACGTGTCGATCATATCCCCACCGATGATGAAATAAAAGTGAGTGAAATGTTCGCTCTCTGACAAATCTTTCATCGTGTCATACGTATACGATAGTCCACCTTTACGTATTTCATAGTTGAAAGGGAAAAAACGCTCATACGGCCAACAAATGAGTTCTACCATGCGTAAACGCATATCTGCACTGACATCGTCTCGCACATGTTTATGTGGTGCGATCGCATTCGGCATGAAGCGTACTTCATCTAATTTTAAAGCTTCCATCACCGTTTGAGCCATTTTAATATGTCCATTATGCGGTGGATTAAATGTCCCACCTAACACGCCTACTTTTTTTATTCTTCGCATAATAACTCCTTATGGCAATTTAATCGTTTTATTCTCTTTTGATTCTTTATATAAAACGAAAATATTACCGATTTGCTGAGCGACTTCGATACCCGCTTCTTCAAATTTTGCTTGAATATCTTCTTTCGGTTCTTCACAATTTTGAAGCATTGATACTTTGATCAATTCGCGTACTTCGAGTGCCGCTTCTATTTCAATAATCATTTGCTCCGTTAACCCACTTTTTCCGATTTGGAAGATTGGGTTCAAATGATGTGCTTTACTGCGTAAAAATCTTTTCTGTTTTCCTGTTAGCATGAGTTGCCTCCTAGTTGTTGACGAATACGGGCAGTCATTTGCTCCGTATTCGGTTGAATATTGAGCCAATGCTGAAACGCAATCGCTCCTTGATGCACGAACATCCCGATGCCGTTCATCGTTTTGCCACCCAATGCTTCAGCTTGCTTCATCAGCTCTGTTTGTAAAGGGTTGTAAATAATATCTGCCACAATTGTACCACGTTTTAATCGTGAAACGTCAAGTGGACTTCCTTCTTGACTATGCACCATTCCGACAGATGTCGTTTGAACGATAATGTCGAACTGTGCGAGTTGTTGTTCCGCTTCTTGAATCGTCATCGCGGATACGTTCAACTGATCACTTAACTGTTCAGCCGTTTCATACGTACGATTCGCAATCGTCATATTGCGGAATCCATCTCGGCAAAGAGCGTAACTAATTCCTTTCGCCGCTCCCCCAGCACCGACAATTAAGACCGCTGCATCTGTAGATACTTCTGGAAATGTCTCGCGTAAAGAAGCGACGAATCCAACTCCATCTGTATTATAGCCGTGAAGGCGTCCTTCTTTTACGACAACTGTATTCACCGCTTGCATCGCTTCCGCGAGCGGGTCAATTTCATCTAAGTACGGAATGATCGCTTCTTTATGTGGAACGGTCACATTCCACCCCGAGCAACCTAATGTTTTCAAGCTACGAACTGCTTCTTCAACGGTTCCTCTTGGAACGTGAATCGGAATATACGAAGCGTCCACTTCATTTTGTTGAAGCCACGCTTCGTGCATCGTCGGTGACATCGATTGTGCAATCGGGTCCCCGATGACCGCAAACCATTTCTTCATTGTCCTTCCCCCCCTGTTAAATGATTGATGGACGAACGAGTACAGCAATCCCTTTCGGTGCATGTACCGATACGACAACGTTCGGTTGCTGTACCGTAATCCAACCTAAACCTGAAATGACGATATCCGTCGGTTCTTTAATCGAATATTGATATTTCGTAAATGCTGGCATCGCTTCTAATGTTTCAACAGAAGGTGGGGCCAACATTTTTCCTTTATGATTGTCATACAGTTCATCTGCATTTTCTAATTTTGTACGGTGAAGTGGGATTTGATTCGACACGTAAAATGTAAACGCATTGCGTGGCCCTTGCTCAAAGTCAAAACGCGCAAAGCCGCCGATAAAGATCGTTTGTTGTTCATTCAATTGATACACTTTCGGCTTTAATTCTTTTTTCGGAAGCGTTAAGCTCAACTCTTTCGGATTTAAATAGTGAACGATTTGATGATCATTAATTACTCCTGGAGTGTCGATCATATACTGACCGTCCGCTAATGGGATTTCAACTAAGCCTAATGTCGTACCAGGGAAATGAGAAGTCGTAATCACTTCACCTTCTCCTGTCGCCGTTTCGATAATTTTATTAATGAATGTCGACTTTCCGACATTCGTCGTTCCGACAACATAAACGTCTTTCTGTTTGCGATGTTGTTCAATGAGCTCCATCGCTTCTTCCACGCCTTCTCCTGTATGCGCTGAAATGAGTGCGACGTCCACTGGTTTTAAACCGAGACGTTTCGCTTCTGCACGCATCCAATGGATTAAACGATTGCGGTTGACGACTTTCGGTAACACATCTACTTTGTTCGCAATGAGCAAAATCGGTTGTTTGCCGACGAAGCGATGCAACCCATCAATCCAGCTACCGTTAAAGTCGAAAATGTCGACCATTTTTACGATCAATGCATCTTTTTCACCAATTGAATGTAAAATCTTCAAAAAGTCATCTGCTGTCAATGAAACAGGTGCAATTTCATTGTAGTTGCGTAAGCGGAAGCAACGTTGACAAATGACTTCTTCTCTTTCAAGCGATGAAGGAGGTGCATATCCTTCTTTTTGTTTATCTTCTGTTTGAATCTCGACTCCACAGCCGATACACATTAATTGTTCCATACGAGACCTTCTTTCACTTGCAATCCTTGACGGACTAATTTCTTCATAATTTTGCTTTCTACGAAACGATTAAATTTTGTCGCTTTCGCATCTGATGTAACGATTGGTAAAACGAGAATTGACTGTAATCGTGCACGATTCGCACCTAAAATATCAGTCATTAACTGATCACCGACACAAACGATTTCTGAATCTTGCACTTGAAGCATTCGACGGGCTTTTTTATAAGCGCCTTGCAGTGGCTTATTGGCGCGCGCAATGTAGCGTACTCCGAGAGGCTCAGCAAAAATATTCACTCGTTCCTCATTGTTATTACTCATTAAAATGACTTGAATGCCTGCACTCTCAATCGAGCGAATCCACGCGATTACTTCATCGGTCGCATGGGCGCGGTCCCATTCAATTAACGTATTATCTAAATCTGTAATGACCGCTCGAATGCCGCGCTCATGTAAACGTTCTGGCGTAATGTCACGAAATGATTTCGTGTAAGCGGTCGGGGTAAAACGTCGAAGCAATACAATCCCTCTCTTTCAACAAAAAGAAAAGGGAGTTTCCTACTTGATGAGGAAGACCCTCTTTGTTGGAAACACCCTCTTCAAAATTAATTTTCGCGTACTTCAAATGCAATAATTGCTGTTAATAAAGTTGATAGTAAAAAGACACCTAACATTAATCCAAACATGATGATGACCTCCCTGTCTTCCAATACGTAATCTTATTTTACCACGAAATTAATTTAATTTCGACAAAACACGTAAAACGATTTCAGTTGAATGTTTTGCAGCAACAGGTAAAAATTCATCAAAGCTAATATTCGATTCTACTCCTGCAATGTCAGACAGTGCACGGATGACGACGAACGGTGTTCCAAACTGGTAGCAAATTTGCGCAACCGCTGCTGCTTCCATCTCTGCTGCGATCATTTTTGGGAAACGAGCACGTGTTTTTTCAACGAGTGCTGGATCTGCCATAAACGTGTCTGCTGAAGCGATCAAGCCGATTGCTGACGGGTGCTCTCCAATTTCTGCTACCGCTTCTTGCGCCACTTCCATTAAACGAGCATCTGATTTAAATGTTTCAGGCATTTGCGGAATTTGACCATAGACGTATCCGAACACCGTTGCGTCCGCATCGTGATGCGTCACTTCGTCTGAAATGACAACAGTTCCGACCGTAAGTCCTTCTCCAAATCCACCTGCTGATCCTGTGTTAATGACGACGTCTGGTGCATACGTGTTGAGCAACAATGTCGTCGCTAATGCCGCATTCACTTTTCCTATGCCGCTTTTGACGAGGACGACTTCTGTGCCTTCTAGTGTTCCTTCGATCATTTCACAATTCGCGATCGTTTGAACTTTCGGGTTTTCAATTTGTGCGCGAAGAAGTTGTACTTCCTCTTCCATCGCACCGATAATACCTACTTTCATCGTTCTCCTCCTAATATTCAAAATCTAATGTGCGCAATACTTCCAACTTAGTCGGCTTCCATCCTTTGCCGTCTTCCCATTGCAAATAAACGCGATATTTATGTTTTTCATCAAATGTCGACACGATACCAATCGAGCGTTGTTCGTCGCCACCATTTTTAATTTTCCAAAAGATTAAATCATCTACATCAAATAAAGTAGCATACGCAATCGCTTCTCTTTTTTCATGCCAATCAATCGACTTACCGTCATATTTCGATTCATGATATCCCGTCTGTTTCGTACCGATCGGTTCCCAAGATGTATCCACAATCGTTTCGATTACGATAGAATCTTCATCTTGTTCTGGCTTGCTGACGATTCCGGGTGAAGTCGTTTGCTCTTCAATCGGCTGATTCGTTGGCTTTGCCGTCGATTCATTTTGTTCAACTTGTTCAACCTCGTCTGTTTTATTCGATTCATCTTTTTTAGTTTTCACTTCTGTCGCATCCGATTGTTGTTGCTTTTCGGATGAAGTTGTTTGTTCAACGGGAAGATTAATATTAATTAAAATGATCGCCGTCACGACGACGAGTAACACGATACTGACGATTAATCGATTTAATAGACGTTCTGATTTTCGTTTCCGCTGTTTAGAAGTTCGTGAAATCGGTTCCTTCATTGCGATTCACCCTTTCACACATGCGTTTTATTGAACATCAACGATAACGACTTCGATTTCGCCACCTGGTGTTTGAATTTTTACTTCGTCACCTTTTTTATGACCGATCAACGCTTTCGCGATTGGTGAGTCGTTCGAAATGAGTCCTTCTAAAGGATCCGCTTCTGCAGAACCTACAATCGTGTAAGTCTCTTCTTCTTCGTCCGGTAATTCTTTAAATGTTACAGTTTTACCGAGACCGACTTCATCTGTGTTTAATTCGTCTTCTGTAATGATGACAGCGTTGCGGATCATCGACTCAAGTGAAGAAATCTTTCCTTCTACGAATGCTTGATCTTCTTTCGCTGAATCGTACTCTGAGTTCTCTGAAAGGTCACCGTAGCTACGCGCTACTTTAATGCGCTCTACGACTTCTTTACGCTTAACCGTTTTTAAAAACTCTAACTCTTCTTCTAATTTTTGCTTTCCTGCTTCTGTCATTGGATATTGCTTTTCTGACGCCATAATACAATTCCTCCTAAATATATTCAGAAAAACACTATGCCGCTCCGACAGAAAAATGCGGAGGCGACATAGTGTTTCGTCCTATTCATTTTTTTAATTATTGCCATCATAGTACAACTATGCTTCAAATTCAACAATTGTTTTTATTTTCGTGACGATGAGATCGATTGCGACATCGTTTTCTCCACCTTCTGGGATGATAATGTCCGCATAACGCTTCGTCGGTTCGATAAATTGATTGTGCATCGGACGGACGACCGATAAATATTGATCGATGACGGACTGTAGTGTGCGTCCACGCTCTTCCGTATCGCGCACAATGCGTCTCAAAATGCGTAAATCAGCATCGGTATCAACGAACAATTTCATATCCATCAATTCTCTCAAACGCTCATCTTCTAGCACTAAAATGCCTTCTACGATAATGACATCCATCGGTGAAACGTGAATGACTTCCGTCGAACGTGTATGACGTTCATAATCGTATACCGGCTTTTCAATCGGTTGACGCGCGACTAATTTCTCAATATGTTCGATTAATAAATCATTGTCAAAGGCAAGTGGATGGTCGTAATTCGTTTGAAGACGTTCTTCAAACGATAGATGTGATTGATCTTTATAATAGTAATCTTGCTCGATGACAACGACTGAATGCTCATGAAAAACATCCATTACTTTACGTGTGACACTCGTCTTTCCAGAACCTGATCCACCTGCGATTCCGATGACGAGAGGTTTCATTCGTTTCATGCTTCATCTTCCTTTACTTTACGTGCTATGAGCAAACCATCTCCTATATTCAAATAAGAGACTTCATATCTCGGATGGTTGTACATCGTTTCAATAAATTGTTGTAAATTGCGAATCATCGTGCGATTGCGACGTGGAATGTCGCTTAACGGATGCAACACTTGACCGTCCATCGCGATGTTATCACAGTATATGATGCCACCTACTTGTACATGAGGCTCATACTTCTTAAAAAATCGTTCATATTGGCCTTTCGCTGCGTCGATAAATAAAGCATCGAACGTTTTGTGAAGTTTTGTCGTGTCCCACTCTAATGCATCCGCATGATGAATGGCGATGCGTTCATTTAACTCAGCATCGTGAATATTTTGCACCGCTTCTTCATAACGTACATCATCGCGTTCAATCGTTGTAATGTGCGCATTTGGCAAAGCGAGAGCCATCCGTATAGCGGAGTAGCCGATCGCACTGCCGAGTTCGAGAATTCGCTTCGGTTGTTGCACTGTTAAAAGCGTCAACAACATATGTAAAGAGCGTTCATCCATAATCGGGATGAAATGCTCTTTTGCATACTCTTTCATCTGAAGAAGAACTGGAGAATCGAGTTCTGGAAATAAATAATGTTGCGTCGTTTTCTTTTCCATCCTTAATTACTCCTTCTTTCCAGTAATATATTTATCTCGGTTAATTAAATGTTGTTCATACGAATCGGTAAAGTGGTTATTCCCATCTTTATCTGCTAAGAAGTACAAATAGTTCGTATCTGCCGGGTCAGTTACCGCTTCAATTGAAGATTGTCCAGGGGCCGCGATAGGACCAGGTGGTAAACCTTTATTTCGATACGTATTGTAAGGGTTGTCTATCTCTAAATCCTTATACAAAACGCGATCTTTATGCTCACCTAACGCATATAATACTGTCGGATCCGTTTGTAAAGGCATGTCTGCTTCTAAACGATTGTAAAACACACTGGCAATCGATTCACGGTCTGCCGTTGCTGTCGCTTCACGCTCTAACAGAGAAGCAAATGTAAGCAACCAATGAACAGTTTTGTCCTTGGACTCTAAATAGTCTAAATAAGGAGTGACATTCATTGCCGTCCCTTCCATCATCGTTAAAACGATATCTTCTACTGAAGGATTTTCTTCATAGAAAGGATACGTCGCTGGGAATAAATATCCTTCTAACGGTGTGCGAATTTGTTCATTCTTCACTTCTTCCGTCACAATATTCGGATACAATTCCATGAGATGATTGATCGTTTCAGGTTTATTCACGTATGACACGAACTCTTCTTTTGTGATCGCTGTATTTTTTTCAACAACTTCTCCGATTTGTTCAATCGTCAACCCTTCTGGTATCGTCATTGTGAAAACAGGTTTACGATACACTTTTCCTGTTTTCAAACTTTCAATCAGTTCATCAGGCGTCATCGATTTCGTCAATTGATAAGTCCCTGCTTGGAACTGTGATTCATTATTAAACTTCGCGTAATACTTAAAAATCCGAGCATCTTTAATGACGCCCGCTTCCTCTAGCTTTTTAGAAATGAGCGTTAAACCAGAGCCAATTGGAATCTCGACAGTAATTTCACTGTCGTCTTTTGCATCGTACGCTTTTAAACCACCTTTTACATAAAAATAAAGGATGGCGCTAATGAGAAGACCGATACTTAAAAAAGCAATCGCTGTAAAAGTTACGACTTTACGAACAGTACGTGCCTCTTTTTTACGCAATTCAAAACTAATATGCTCAGTCGGTTTTTGTTGTTCTGTCATTGTTTCACCTCATTGTAAACGTGGAAAGACGGAATGTCTGTGCATTCCGCCTTCCGTCGTTTGATCGCTTATCGAATCCTTATTCTTCGTCTTCCTCATCGAGAAAAGCACCGACGATTTCTTCGATCATATCCCACTCTTCATCATCTTCAATCGGCATTAAATCTCCGCCTTCTCCTTCAGAAGGGATAAATGCTGAAGCGTGAATTTCAACTTCTTCATCTTCTTGTGGTTCACCTGTTAATACGTGGTAAACGACATAAGAACGGTCGAATTTTTCAGGTTGTGGTGAATCGAAAGTTAAAATGATTTCACAAACGTGTTCATTTCCTTTCTCATCAATGATCGTCATCGTTTTATGTTCTCCGTGTTCCATTGCTTTCACCTCATTAGTTTTTTGAATCGAGATAGCCTTGTAAAATCATCACTGCTGCCATCTTATCGATTACTTTTTTACGCTTCGCACGACTGACATCCGCTTCAATGAGCATGCGTTCTGCCGCCATCGTAGATAAACGCTCATCCCAAAGGACGACCGGAAATCCGAATTGTTCCCGCAACAGATCAGCATATCGTTCGCTCGCCTCGCCGCGCGGTCCTACTGTATTGTTCATGTTTTTCGGGTAGCCGACGACAAAGCTAGATACTTCATGTTCTTTCACAAGTTCCGCTAATCGTTCAAGACCGTATTCTTCTTTTGCTTCATCAATTTGAATCGTTTCGACTCCCTGTGCCGTCCAACCGAAAGCATCGCTTACTGCGACGCCTACCGTCTTGGATCCGACATCTAACCCCATCGTTCTCAATCCATTTTGCCTCCATGCTCTTTAATGTAAAACTTCACAAGTTCTTCTATGATTTCATCACGTTCGAGCTTGCGCATTAATGTTCGAGCCTCTTCATGACGAGGAATATACGCTGGGTCGCCTGAAAGTAAGTAACCGACAATTTGATTGATCGGGTTGTACCCACGTTCATGTAAAACATTATGAACGTGTAGCATCACCTGTTTTACTTCTTCATCTTTTGACTCTTCTGGAAAATTAAACTTCATCGTCTGATCGAATGAATCCATAGGGAACACCCCACTTTCCAATCTTACTCTTCTATATTCATCCTCATTTAAGTATACCCGATTTAGCGCTGAGGTTAAATAGATTTGACGTATTCTTGAACAGATTGTAATGCTTCATCTAATTTAGAAGCATCTTTCGCACCTGCCATCGCCATGTCTGGACGTCCGCCACCACGACCATCACATTGTGTTGCGACGTGATTTACGATGTCTCCTGCTTTATATGTTTTCGTCAACGGTTTTGAAACACCCGCTGCTAACATAACTTTGTCTCCACTCACTGCACCAAAGACGACGATAATTTCATCGATTTGTTGTTTCACTTCATCGATCATTTGTCGAAGTGCCCCGTTATCTTTCGCATCGACTTTCGCTGCGAGCACTTTCACACCATTCACTTCTACCGCTTGCGCAAGTAAGTCGTCTAATTGCGAATTTCCTAGCTTCGCTTGAAGTGATTCGTTTTCTTTTTTCATCTCTTTTAATTGTTGTAATAAGCTTTCTACTTTTTGAACCGTATTCGTCGAGTTCGCTTTAACGAGCGCTTGTACTTGTTGTAAAAGAGCTTCTTCTGACTTCAAGAGTTCGTATGCTTGCTTTCCAGTTACCGCTTCAATTCGGCGTGTTCCAGCACCGATTCCACTTTCAGATTCTAATTTGAACAATCCGATTTCGCTCGTGCGTGCGACGTGACACCCACCGCAAAGTTCTAATGAATAGTCTCCGACACGTACAACGCGTACGACATCTCCATACTTCTCACCGAACAATGCCATCGCACCCATTTGTTTCGCTTCGTCGAGTGAGTACTCACCGATTTGAACTGCGATATCTTGCCAAATTTGGTCATTCACTTTACGTTCGATTTCTGCGAGCTCTTCTGGAGTAACTTGTCCGAAGTGTGAGAAGTCAAAGCGTAAACGGTCTGGACCGACATATGATCCCGCTTGGTTAACGTGCTCTCCTAATACTTCTTTCAACGCTTTATGAAGTAAGTGCGTCGCCGTATGGTTTTTAATTGTCGCTTTGCGCAAATCACGTGTGACCGTCGCTGTAACAGTTTCTCCTACTGCTAATGTTCCTTCTACTACTTCTACTTGGTGAAGGTTTTGACCGTTCGGTGCTTTTTGAACGTCGCGTACCGCTACTTTTCCAGTTTCCGCTTGAATCGTTCCTGCGTCCGCTATTTGTCCACCGCTTTCCGCATAAAATGGTGTTTCAACGAGGACGAGTTGTGCTTCTCCACTATCGATGCGTTCTACACGCTCACCGTTTTGGATAATTGCCGCAACCGTCGTTTCTACTGTCAATTGATCGTATCCTGTAAATGTGCTCGTTTCCGTTAAACTGTTGAGCACTTCTGATTGAACACTCATAGAATCGACATCTTCACGCGCTGCACGTGCACGGTTACGCTGCGCTTCCATTTCTTCTTCAAATCCAGCACGGTCTACCGCTACATTTGCTTCTTCTGCGTATTCTTCTGTCAATTCATAAGGGAAGCCGTACGTGTCATAAAGACGGAATGCATCTTTTCCTGCGATTGTCGGTGTGTCCATCTTTTTCGCTTCTTCAATGACATTTTCTAAAATCGCTAATCCTTCATGCAACGTTTCATGGAATCGATCTTCTTCGTTTTTAATGACTTTTTGAATGAAGTCGCTTTTTTCGGTTACAGTCGGATAGAACTCTTCCATAATTGCGCCGACTGTCGGTACGAGCTTGTACATGAACGGATCGTTTAAGCCGAGTTGTTTTGCATAACGTACAGCACGACGTAATAAACGACGTAATACGTAGCCTCGTCCTTCGTTTGAAGGTAATGCCCCGTCACCGATTGCGAATGCGACCGTACGAATATGGTCAGCGATTACTTTGAATGCCGTTCCTTTTTCGCTAAATGTGTCATACGTTTCGCCTGACATTTTTTCGACTTCTTGAATGATCGGCATAAATAAATCCGTCTCGAAGTTCGTCGGAACGTCTTGAATGACCGATGCCATACGCTCAAGTCCCATCCCTGTATCGATGTTTTGCTTCGGTAATGGCGTGTATGTGCCGTCTGGGTTATGGTTAAATTCAGAGAATACTAAGTTCCAAATTTCAAGGTAACGTTCGTTTTCTCCACCTGGATACAATTCTGGATCTGAAAAATCAGCGCCATACTTTTCTCCACGGTCGTAGAAAATTTCTGAGTTCGGACCACTTGGACCTTCACCGATATCCCAGAAGTTTCCTTCTAAACGGATGATGCGTGACGGCTCTAAGCCGATTTCTTCCACCCAAATGCGGTATGCTTCATCGTCTTCTGGGTGTACCGTTACATATAAAAGTTCTGGGTCGAATCCGATCCATTGTTTATTCGTTAAGAAATCCCATGCGTATTCGATCGCTTCTTTTTTGAAATAATCGCCGATTGAGAAGTTTCCGAGCATTTCAAAGAACGTATGGTGACGCGCTGTTTTTCCGACGTTTTCAATGTCGTTCGTACGGATTGACTTTTGCGCATTCGTAATGCGTGGGTTGTCCGGAATGACACGACCGTCAAAATATTTTTTCAATGTTGCGACACCACTGTTAATCCACAGTAATGAATCATCATCGATTGGTACGAGTGGTGCAGAAGGTTCGATTGCGTGACCTTTTGATTCAAAGTAATCTAAATACATTTGTCTAATTTGTGCTGCTGTTAAACGTTTCATCGTTTTCATTTCCTCCTTAAAATTAGGCAATAAAAAAAGCCTTCTCCCCTAATCTAATTAGTAAGGGACGAAGACATATTCGCGGTACCACCCTCATTCGTCAATCATTTGACATCTCTGAGAAGCGGTAACGTAGCTAACGGCTTAAAGCAAACTCCAGAGTAGCGTTCAATAGTGAGGGACGGTCATTTTTTCAGCCTGGAAATGACTCTCTAAATCGTATCGCCTATTTACTCGGCTCTTTCATCGTTTAATATTCTTTTGAATATGTAAAGTATAAGAGAAAGCGCGCTTGCTGTCAACTGCTTACAACAAGCGCTACATGAAGTCATAAGGGGATATATTTTCCATTCCAATCATCGGATCGATCGACATGATCGTCTCTTCAGAAAGGACGAGTGGCGTATCGCCAACATCTTCATACACTTCATCGGTCAAGCGTTCTTTCAATGTCGTCTGCCTTTGCATCGTGCCGATTTTATGCATTCCCTCTAACCAAATGTCTTCTTCCCCAACTAAAATTAAAAATTGTTTCGCTCGTGTGATTCCTGTATAAATTAAGTTTTTTTGCAACATGTTGCGGAAACTTCGAACGAGTGGCATAATGACGAGCGGAAATTCGCTCCCTTGCGCTTTATGGATGGAACAACAGTATGCGAGCGTCAATTGGTTTAAATCTTGCTTCTCGTACGTCACTTCAATCGCATCGAATGCGACGACGACAACGTCTTTTTTCTCCGTCGTCTCTTTCGCATAAAAAATCGCAACGACTTCCCCGATATCACCGTTGAACACATTCGACTCCGGCTGGTTGACGAGTTGCAACACTTTATCGCCGACTCGGTAATGGATATCCCCGTATACAATTTCTCGCTTCTTGTCATTAAGAGGATTTAATTTCTCTTGGATGCGTTTGTTGAGAGCGTCGATACCGACATCGCCTCGGTACATCGGAGCGAGCACTTGAATGTCGTGGATGGAAAAGCCTTTTTCCACCGCGTTCACAATTACTTGTTCGACAGCTTCTGCCGCTTGAGCTCCACGCGCTCGAATGAACGACCGGTCGCTACGCTTCATCGTTAAAGAGGAAATCGGTGCACTCGTTTTCATTTGGTGCGCAAGTTCGATAATGCTCGAATCACCACTTTGACGAAACACTTGTTGCAATTCGATGACAGGAATTGTCTTCGAACGAATAAAATCGGTCAACACTTGCCCTGGACCGACAGAAGGGAGTTGGTCTTGGTCCCCGACGAAAACAATTTGAGCATCTTTCGGAATCGCCTTTAACAATTGGTAAGCGAGCCAATTATCGACCATCGACATTTCATCGATAATAATCAGCTCGCCCGCGATGCCATCTGAGTCAAATTCCTCCTCATTATCTTGGCTCGTAAATCCGAGCAAACGGTGAATCGTCATCGCAGGAAGTCCGGTCGATTCACTCATCCGCTTTGCCGCGCGGCCTGTAGGAGCTGCTAAAACTATCGGAAAATCACGGCTTTCATACGCGTAATGTTTCGGGTCTAACGAATATCCGTGCAATTTAGCGAATGTTTCCACGATGCCTCGAATAACGGTCGTCTTCCCTGTTCCTGGTCCTCCCGTTAAAATCATCATCGGTGACGTCAGCGCGCATTGAATCGCTTCTACTTGAGACGGTGCATACGACACGTCAAATTCCTCTTCTACTTCTCCAATCGCTTGGAAAATCTCACTCTTTGGAAATTCTTCGAGCGCTGGGCGTTCCAAATGTCTATGAATGACGGTCGCAATGCCTACTTCACTCGCATACAAACTCGGTAAATATAACTTGTCGCGTTCAATGATTAATTTTCCAGACTTTCCGAGTTCAACGACCGCTTCTGCCAATGCATCGTATTCGATCGGAATAGAGCTAATCGGTTGAAGTAGTTGCATCGCTTCTGTAAGTGCTTGTTCCGTCGTTACATACACATGCCCTTCCCCGAGGGAAGCACGTTCGACAATGACAACAATCGCCGCTTGATAGCGAGCGGGACTCGTTTCTTCAATGCCGATACGTCGCCCGAGCTCATCGGCACGTTGAAATCCAATTCCTTGTACATCGAGCACAAGTTGATACGGGTTTTCTCGAATTTTTTCCAACGTTTCTTCTCGGTACGTATTGTATATTTTCATCGCAAGTTGAGGTCCGAATCCCCATTCGTTCAATTGAATGATCGTCTTTTCCAAACCGAGATGCTCCGTCAACACCGTTTGTAACGTTTCTTTCCGCTCTTTGCTCAAGCCAGAAATACCGTCTAAACAAGAAGGGTCTTGCACGATTTTTTGAATGGCATCTTCTCCGAGCGCATCGACGACATTTTCTGCTGTCTTTTTCCCGATTCCCGGAAATAAATCGCTCGATAAATAATGAATGACACCTGTTTTCGTCGACGGCATTTCTTTCGCAAATTGCGTCACATTGAATTGACGTCCGTACGTCGGGTGATTGACGAATGTTCCTGTAAACCGGTAATCATCTTCAGGAGAAAGTTTCGGAAAATGACCTTTCATAACAATTTCTTTCTCTTTATAATCGGTATTCGTTTCACGTTGTTTCACTTTTACGATTGAAAATAAATTCGTCTCGTTATGGAAAATCGTTACGACGATTCGTCCGATAAAATAAAGGGGTTCATTTTCCATTTGTCTTCCTCCTTACTGTTGTTGTTCGCCTACTTCAATCATGTCGTAAATGTAACGCGCTTGCGTATGGTCTGGTTCGATCGTATACGCACGCTTTAAATGATGTTTTGCCGCTTCTTTATCATCCGTCGACACCGCATAAACCATCCCTAAATTGTAATGCGCATCCGCATGATCTTCATTTAATTTCAATACGTGATGAAACACTTTTTGTGCTTCTTCAAAAAGCTCAAGCTTCGACAAAATGATTCCGTATGTCACTTGAATTTGTTCGTCTTTCATATTGAGCTCTGCTGCTCTTTGTACGTATGGAAGTGCTAACTTATCGTTGCCAAGCTGTTCAAAACACTTTCCTAGCATGTAATACGCATCTGCACCTGTCATTTCATACTGAATCGCTTTTTCATACAATTTTGCCGCTTCTTCAAAGCGTTCTACATTGTAATATAAATTCGCTAAGCTATAATACGCTGTCGCTGCTTTTTCATCGAGCGTAATCGCTTGTTGAAAAAATTGCTCTGCTTTTTCAATGTCATTTACTGCCGCAAAAACGTTCCCGATATTAATGTATGCAACCGCATCTTCCGGGCTCGTTTCGATCGCTTTCATAAATGCTTCAATCGCTTCTTCATGGCGCTCTTCTTGTAAAGCGCGAATTCCTTGTTCGTTATAGTTCATGTTTATATCACCCTACGTAAGTCAATTTTTGTCCATCTTTGTACACTTCGTCGATCGTTCCGCCGCCGAGACATTCCATCTCATCGTAAAAGACGACCGCTTGTCCTGGCGTAATTGCGCGCACAGGCTCTGCAAATGTCACGAGCGCTTCACCGTTTGGAAGTCGTTGCACCGTCACTTTCGTATCGGGTTGACGGTAGCGGAATTTCGCTGTACATTCGAATGTTTCAGGTAGTTCTTTCGGCGTCATCCAGTTGACGAGATTCGCTTTTAACGCATCAGAGTAAAGGGCATCGTGGTGGAATCCTTGTCCGACGAGCAGTACATTGCGCTCTAAATCTTTACCTAAGACGAACCAAGGCTCACCTGCTCCGCCGATTCCGAGGCCGTGACGTTGACCGATCGTGTAATACATCAATCCGTCATGTCGTCCCATCACTTCGCCGTCCATCGTTTCCATATTACCTGGTTGAGCAGGTAAAAACTCACTTAAAAATTGCTTGAAATCGCGCTCACCGATGAAACAAATTCCTGTCGAATCTTTTTTCTTCGCTGTCGCAAGTCCTTCACGTTCCGCAATTTCGCGCACTTCACTTTTTTGCAAATGACCGAGTGGGAACAATGTTTTCTCTAATTGCGCTTGCGTTAATTGATTTAAGAAGTACGTTTGATCTTTGTTCGTATCGACTCCACGAAGCATGCGCACTCCTTCTTCTGTCCGTTCGACTTGCGCATAATGTCCCATCGCGACGAAATCCGCATCCAAACTCATCGCGTAGTCTAAAAATGCTTTAAATTTAATTTCTTTATTACACATGACGTCCGGGTTTGGGGTACGTCCTTTTTTATATTCTTCTAAAAAGTATTCAAAAACATTATCCCAATATTCTTTTTCAAAGTTGACCGTATAATACGGAATTCCGACTTGCTCGGCTACTTTTACAACGTCTTCATAATCTTCTGCCGCGGAACAAAAGCCGCTATCGTCTGAATCGTCCCAGTTTTTCATAAAGACGCCGATCACTTCATATCCTTGCTCTAATAAAAGATGAGCTGCGACCGATGAATCGACACCGCCGCTCATTCCTAATACTACTCGTTGTTTTTTTGTCATTGTATTCACTCTTTCCCTCGTTGAAATGTTTCGACGACACGTCCGATAATTCGCGCGGCTTCTGTCGCTTCTTCCAACGTCGTTTCTTCCCCAAAACTAATGCGGACACTGCTATTTGCTCGCTCACTTTCTCCAAACATTGCAACGAGTACGTGCGAAGCTTCTACCGCTCCTGCCGTACATGCCGAACCACTTGAAATCGCAACACCTTCTAAATCGAGACGTGCGAGTAAATGGTCAACTGTAATATGTGGAAAATATATATTGACAATATGAGCTAATCTCTGTTCTGGACTATTCATCTCATATTGAATCGAACATTGTGCTAATTCATTTAAAAATCGCTCCGTTACTTCATTCATCTTGTCATAATTGAAACGATTTGAACTTCGGACAGCCTCAGCGAAAGCAGCGATCGCTGGAATATTTTCCGTACCGCCACGCAATTTTCGTTCCTGATTTCCCCCTACTTGATGAGCCGTCAAAGAAAGTTCATTTCTCACATATAAAAAACCGATTCCTTTAGGTCCTCCGATTTTATGAGCGGATGCTGTTAATGCGTCGATGTGCATCTCATCAACATTCATATGGACCGAGCCATATGCTTGTACAGCATCGGTATGAAATGGAATCTCTCGTTCCTTCAACAACTGTCCAATTTCGCTAATCGGTTGAATGGAACCGACTTCGTTATTTCCAAACATAATCGAAACGAAAATCGTATCTTCACGCAATGCATTTTTGACATCTTCTATTTGAACTAAACCTGATGAATCGACGGGTAAATATGTAATATCAAACCCTTCTTCTTCGAGTTGTTTCATCGGTTGTAAAATGGCCTGATGTTCAATTTCCGTCGTGATGATATGACAACCTTTCGAACGGAGTGCTTTCGCTAATCCAAACACTGCTAAGTTATCCGCTTCCGTTCCACCTGATGTGAAAATAATTTCATTCGGACGTGCCCCTATTTTACGAGCGATTTCTTTTCTCGCTTCATTTAGTACACGTTTCGCTTCACGTCCATAACTATGCAAACTGGACGCATTCCCAATTACCGTTTCTGCTGTATGCATATACACTTCCATCACTTCTCGTTTCATCGGGGTCGTCGCAGCATAGTCTAAATAAATCATCGAAACTCCTTCTCTCCTTTAATTAGATGTAAAACATATATCCTTCATCCACTTGTGGCTCTTCTTCTAACAATAAGTCTGCAATCGTTGTCGTATCGAGAACACGACGGATCGCTTCACTCATTTCATGCCATAATTTCTTCTGCTCGACTTTGCCGTCTTCAATTCCTTCGACGACTTGAATCGGTCCTTCTAATAATCGGATGACATCTCCTGCTGTGATCGTTTCTGGATCACGCGCTAATTTATATCCCCCGTACGCACCTCGCACACTTTTAACGAGTCCACTGTTACGTAGTGGCGGCACGAGTTGTTCTAAATACGCTTCCGATAAATCGTACGTCGCTGCAATTTGACGCAGCGGGATGGGACCTTTTCCATAATGGCGTCCGAGTTCGACAACGACCGTCAAACCGTAACGCCCTCTCGTTGAAATTTTCATAAGTTATCTGTCCTTTTCTCAAATTGCTTCAAATAGTATAGCATAATTGATATGCTTGTTGTTTCTTCATGGCTCGATTTTTCATGTATACTTAACAATACAAGGAGGAATGCATATGAGTTACGGACAGCCTCTCGCATACCGGATGCGTCCGAGATCATTAGATGACCTCGTCGGACAACAACATATGATCGGAGAAGATCAAGCATTGTATCAACTTATTCAAAAAGGACATGTGCCTTCGATGCTGCTCTACGGTCCTCCAGGTGTCGGGAAAACATCGTTCGCTAATGCGATTGCTCAATCGACAAAACTGCCTTTTTACAGCTTAAATGCGACGACTTCTGGAAAAAAAGATATCGAACAGATGATTGCGAACGCTAGAATGGAAGGTTCGATTATTTTGTTTTTAGATGAAATTCATCGCTTTAATAAATTGCAACAAGATACATTGCTTCCCCACGTTGAAAATGGCTCGATCATTTTGATCGGGGCGACGACAGAAAATCCCTTTCATGACGTCAATCCAGCTATTCGTTCTCGCATGGGTGAAATTAAACAATTAAAACGGCTCACGGCAGATGATTTATTCATCTTGCTCGACCGCGCTTTACACGATGAGGAACGCGGGTTAGGAAAGCAAAAAATTCACATTACTGAAGAACAGTTGCAACGGATTGCACAAAGTGTGAATGGTGATGCAAGAAAAGCCTTAACGCTGTTAGAATCTGCTGTGCGTGCAAGCGATGAAAATGAAGAAGGAACGATTACTGTAGAAGAACCACTTCTTAATTCGCTCATCGGACGCATCGGTGTATTCGGCGATAAAAAAGGGAGCCATTTTTACAATTTGCTCTCCGCTTTACAAAAATCTGTACGCGGAAGCGACGTTGACGCCGCCCTTTATTACTTAGCACACTTGCTAGAAAACGGTGACCTGATTGCCGTCAATCGCCGTTTACTCGTCATGGCATACGAAGATATCGGGCTCGCAAATCCTGACGTCGGACCCCACGTGCTCGCCGCAACAGAGGCAGCGATTCGTCTCGGCCTTCCAGAAGGACGGATTCCACTCGCTCAAGCTGTCGTTGAAATGTGTCTCGCTGAAAAATCAAATTCAGCGTATCAAGCACTCGACCGAGCGATTGCAGCGATTCACGACGGAAAAACAGGCGATATTCCAGATCACTTAAAAGATACACATTATGCTGGAGCAGCTGAGCTCGGACACGGTGGCTATCAATATCCTCACGATACTAAAATCGGAACGTTCGGAGGGTGGGTCGATCAACAATATTTACCAGATGAGTTAGCAGGAAGTCAATTTTATAAACCGATCGATGCTGGTCAAGAAGTGCGCATGAATAAAATTTATCAACATTTACAACAACTAAAAAGCAAAAAATAACAGGAAGTTTTTAAAGAAGTGATCACGATTTATAAAACTTTTCCGTTACTTCGGACTTATATTAAAAAGCTTGTATGGGCATAATGTTCATACAAGCTTTTTGTCGTATAATTCTGAATTATTCTTTTTTGAACATTTTGTGAACTTCTTGTTTTCAACAGCTTCTTTTTAGGGTATAACTAGTAAATAACCGTTTTCATAAAAGAGAGGAAGTAAACAGATGACATTTTTAATTGGTTAACCGGTCCAGCGAATAACTTCATTTGGACGTATGTTTTAATTGGCGCTTTACTCATTCTCGGACTTTATTTTACAATTCGTACGAAATTCGTTCAAGTGCGCCTATTCGGTGAGATGTTCCGACTAATCGTCGAAAAGAAAGACCATCATAGTGACGGAGTCTCTCCTTTCCAAGCCTTTACGATTAGTGCCGCATCTCGTGTCGGTACAGGAAACGTTGCAGGTGTCGCACTTGCGATTGGAATTGGTGGACCAGGAGCTGTCTTCTGGATGTGGCTCATCGCTTTAATCGGGATGGCGACTGCTTTTATTGAAAGTACGCTCGCACAAGTATATAAAGTGAAAGATGGCAATGCGTTTCGCGGGGGACCTGCTTATTATATGGAAAAAGCACTCGGGTGGCGTAAACTCGGCATTATTTTCGCTATTTTACTCACACTTGCATTCGGTTTTATTTTCAATGCTGTGCAAGCGAATACAATTAGCCAATCATTCCATAGTGTATTCAACATTCCAACATGGACAGTAGGAATTGGTCTCGTTCTCCTCACAGCCATTATCATTTTTGGTGGCGTTCATCGCATCGTACAAGTGACACAGTTTATCGTACCGATTATGGCGACATTTTATATCGGTATCGCTCTGTTCATCGTTGTGATCAACATTACAGAAGTACCGAATATGTTTAAATTAATCGTGACACATGCATTCGGAATTGAACAAATAGCTGGTGGTGGAATTGGTGCTGCTTTAATGCAAGGGGTTCGTCGTGGTTTATTCTCGAACGAAGCTGGTATGGGTAGTGTGCCAAATGCCGCTGCGACAGCGAGTGTGTCTCACCCTGCAAAACAAGGACTCGTTCAAAGTTTAGGTGTGTTTTTCGATACGATTGTCGTCTGTAGTGCGACAGCCTTCATCATTTTACTCTCTGGTTTATACGTAGACGCAGGAGATGACGGCATTTTATTAACACAAGCTGCAATGGAAATGCAAGTCGGCACATAGGCTCCTTATTTCGTTGCGATTGCGATCATGTTCTTCGCTTTCAGCTCAGTCATCGGAAACTACTATTACGGTGAAACGAATATCGAATTCATTAACGCTCATAAAAGCTGGATGACATTATATCGTATCGCTGTACTCGGTATGGTGATGTTCGGAGCACTTGCGAAAGTGGCGCTCGTTTGGGATTTAGCGGATCTCTTTATGGGATTAATGGCCATCATTAACTTGTTCGTTATCACAATTTTAGGTAAAATTGCTTTCCGTGTATTGGACGACTTTACCGAGCAACGAATACAAGGGAAAAACCCTGTCTTCCACGCAAGCTCGATCCCTGGACTAAAAGGTGCAGAATGTTGGGAAGATGAAAAATAAAAGTGAAATGAAAAAGAAGCCCCTTCGAGGAGCTTCTTTTTTTATAAAATGTATTGGTCGATTTTTAAAACGAGTTCTGCAATTTCAGGTTTACTTACTTGATCGTCCGCTCCAACACTTTCTCCTTTATGTTTCAAATCATCTGTAATGAGTGAAGAGAAAATGATGACTGGTAAAGGAGAGAGGCCTTTATTTTCACGAATACGTTTCGTGAAGTGATGACCGTCCATTTGTGGCATCTCAATATCTGTAATGACAAGCTGTACAACTTCTGTAATATCTGCTGTTTGATTAAGCATCGATTCTAAATATTGAAGGGCATCTTTTCCGTTTTCGAAAAACTCTAAGTTGTAGTATCCCGCTTCATTTAACGTATCATGTAATAATTTACGAAGCAATGGTGAGTCTTCAGCGATGACGATACGTTTTGACGAACGGCTACGTTGTCCTAATTTCTTCACGGCATCGACATGAATTCCTGTCGATGGGTTAATGTCTAAAATGATTTTCTCGAAGTCGAGAAGGAGCAACATTTCGTTATTGCGTTTAATGACCCCGATTACTTGAGAGTTCGCTTCTGAATAAATATCAGATGGCTTCTCAATTTGATCCCATGAAATACGGTGAATTTGTGTCACATCATGTACGTGGAAAACGACATGTTGCTTATTGAAAGCTGCCACGATGTATTTTCCTTGGTCGCTATCAAATGTTTGTTGAAGTCCCATAACTTTTTCCATATTGATAACTGGAAGCACTTCGCCACGCAATTGAATAATCCCTTCGATTGATGGGTGTGCGTGTGGAATCGGCGTCACTTTCATCGGCAAAATAATTTCTTTTACTTTAATGACGTTAATTCCGTAACGGTTTAATCCCATTTCAAATTCAATAATCTCTAACTCGTTCGTACCACTCTCTAATAAAATTCCATGATCGATTGACATAGCTTTCCATCCTCTCAATTATAACGATAATTCATATATGACTGTATCGCTCAAACTGTACGTTTCATTATGTAATAATACCTATTGTAACAACGTTTCCTTTGAGTGACAAGTTTTCTATTGTCCATTCACCCGTTTGATTTCAATATGTTTGACAATTTCACGAACGACCCAACTCGCACAAATGAGTCCCGCAACAGATGGAACGAAAGCATTAGATGATGGTGGCAATTGAGCCTTTCGGATGTCTGACTGTTCATTTCCAACCGTTTTTACAACATCTGCACGTTGTATAATTGGACTTTCATCGCTGAAAACGACCGTCAATCCCTTATGGATACCTCGTTTTCTTAATCGTGTGCGAACGATTTTTGCTAATGGATCGGTATGTGTTTTAGAAATATCCGCAATTTCAAAACGAGTCGGATCTAATTTATTCGCAGCTCCCATGCTTGAAATAATTGGAATGCCTCGTTCAATGCATTGCTCAGCGATATGAATTTTATATTGCAACGTATCAGAAGCGTCAATGACATAATCGGGTTCATGCGCTAAAATATGTTCGTAATTTTCTTCCGTATAAAATTCGTGGATGGCGATCACTTCACATTCAGGATTCACATCTTTCACTCGCTCTTCCATCACGTCTACTTTACTCCGTCCAACCGTCGATAATGTTGCGACTAGTTGACGATTGACATTCGTAATGTCGACATCGTCTTTATCCACTAAAATAAGTTTGCCTACTCCACTTCTCGCACATGCTTCCGCTGCAAATGAGCCGACGCCTCCAATTCCTAAAATGAGAACCGATGCCCCTTTTAAAGCTTCTAATCCTTCTCTTCCAAATGCGAGTTCATTGCGTGAAAATTGATGTATCATCGTGCCACTCCTTCTTTCTAACTAAATAACTTTTCTTACGTTTACAATACCAGATTCAAAGAACACATTCATCTATTGACTAAACAAAAAGAGCCTATTCCAAATGAAATAGGCTCTTGAATAATTCATATAGGAACAAATCCCAAATGTGCCGTTAGAAACTGTATCGTTTTGAACCTGCATTCAACAGGTGGGTGCTCGCACAATTGACTTTTGACGTCCATAAATGGCATGTCATCCGCAATTGGATTTAAAGCTCCCTTACGATATAATTGTAGGTCAAAACTGTATCGTTCTTCACGTACACCTCAGGATTTGTCATTGCTATAACAATATCACATTCCTAAATTTTGTGCAATTATTGTGGTTTTGCTTTTAATTGCAAGTTCAACTCACGTAATTGCGCTTCGCTCACCATGCTTGGCGCATCTGTTAAGAGACAGCTTGCGCTTGCCGTTTTCGGGAAAGCGATTGTGTCGCGTAAGTTTGTCGAACCTGACAAAATCATAACGATCCGGTCAAGACCGAATGCGATTCCACCGTGCGGAGGTGTCCCATATTCAAATGCGTCGAGTAGGAAACCGAACTGTTCTTGTGCTGCTTCTTTTGAAAATCCGAGAGCTTCAAACATTTTTTCTTGTAAATCACGCTCGTAAATACGTAAGCTTCCGCCACCGAGTTCGTAACCGTTCAACACTAAATCATACGCTTCGGCACGTGCGTTGTCCGGGTCATTTACAAGAACATCGACATCTTGTGGACGTGTGAATGGGTGGTGAGCTGCAACATAACGTCCCGCTTCTTCATCAAATTCAAACAACGGCCAGTCGACAACCCATAAGAAGTTAAATGCTGACTCATCGATTAAATTACGCTCTTTTCCGAGTTTCACACGAAGTGCGCCAAGTGCATCCGCGACAACTTTCGGTGTATCAGCGACGAATAATAATAAGTCGCCTGCTTCTACATCTGCAGCTGCTGTCATTTTCGCTTGATCTTCTTCATCGAAGAACTTCGCGATCGGGCCTGTGAATCCTTCTTCTGTTACTTTAATCCATGCGAGCCCTTTCGCTCCGTAACGTGCGACGTAATCTGTTAAACAGTCAATGTCTTTACGCGTGTAGTCTTCTGCTCCACCTTTAACGTTAATACATTTTACGTGGTTGCCTTTTTCAGCCATGCTCGTAAATACTTTAAATGAGCTGTCTGCAATCGCCTCCGCCATATCGACGAGTTCCATCGCAAAGCGTGTATCTGGTTTATCTGAACCGAAACGTGCCATCGCTTCATCGTATGGCATACGTTGGAATGGTGTTTCGATATCGATTCCTTTTACGTCTTTCATAATGCGTTTCATCATGCGTTCGTTTAATTCTAAAATATCGTCGAGTGACATGAAACTCATTTCCATATCAATTTGTGTAAATTCTGGTTGACGATCGGCACGCAAGTCTTCATCACGGAAACAACGTGCGATTTGGTAATAACGGTCAAATCCTGACACCATTAACAATTGTTTAAACAATTGTGGTGATTGTGGCAATGCATAAAATTCGCCATCGTGCACACGTGATGGAACGAGGTAGTCACGCGCTCCTTCTGGCGTTGATTTCGTTAAAATAGGCGTTTCTACTTCGAAAAACTCTTCGTCTGCTAAAAAGTTACGAACTGAACGCGTAATTTCTGAACGCATGCGGAAATTGTTCATTAACGGTTGACGACGAAGGTCTAAATAACGGTATTTTAAACGAAGCTCTTCACTCACATCTGTTTCGTCTTCAATCATGAATGGTGGGTTTTTCGCTTTGTTAATAATTTCGACTTCCGTCACTTGTACTTCGATGTCACCTGTTTTAATTTTATCGTTCTTTTGTGCATCGGCACGTTCGATCACTGTTCCTGTCATTTCAACGACGTATTCGTTACGTAAAGAGTCCGCAATTTCAAGCGCTTCTTTTGAAAAGTCTGGGTTGAATACCGTTTGAACAATTCCTGTACGGTCACGTAAATCGATGAAAATAATTTCACCTAAGTCGCGGCGACGTTGTACCCAACCTTGTAATGTTACCTGTTCTCCAATTTGTTCTTTCGTTAATTGCCCACAATAATGTGTACGTTTCATCATGATCTCTCCTATTTCATCAATTGTTGTACTGTCGTTACGACGTCAGAAACAGCAACTTCACGTTGTTCCCCTGTCTCCATATTTTTTAATTGGACGATTTGTTGCTCTACTTCCGTCTCACCGATGACGATGACGAAGCGAGCTTGTTGACGGTCCGCTGTTTTCATTTGACCTTTCATTTTACGCTGTAAAAAGTCCGTATCTGTATGAATGTTTGCTGCTCGTAATTGTTGCGTTAAGACGAAGCCGAATTTCTCCGCTTCTTCACCTAATGTTGCGACATATACGTCGAGCAATTCATCATTTTCAAACGTTACATTTTCTGCTTCCATCGCGAGTAAAAGTCGTTCGATACTCATCGCAAAGCCGATACCTGGCGCGTTCGGTCCACCAATTTCTTCCGTCATGCCATCGTAACGACCGCCACCGCAAAGTGTCGTAATCGCACCGAAGCCTTCTGACGTGCTCATAATTTCAAATGCCGTATGATTGTAATAATCGAGTCCGCGCACTAAGTTTGGATCGACTTCAAACGAAATATTTAATGCCTTTAAATAATTTTGTACCGCTTCAAAATACGCAGCATTATCATCGCTCAAGTAATCCGTTAATTTCGGTGCCGTCGCCATTAAAGGATGTTCATGATCTTTTTTACAATCTAAAATACGGAGCGGGTTTTGGTGGAGACGTGTTTGACAATCCGAGCAAAACTCTTCAATATGTGGCTCGAAATGCGCAACGAGTGCTTCGCGATGTTTCGCACGCGACGCTCGGTCTCCTAATGAGTTAATGACGAGCTTTAAATCTTTCAATCCTGCACGACGATATACGTCGAGTGCTAAGGCGATCACTTCCGCATCGATCATCGGATTGTCGCTGCCGATCGCTTCAACGCCGAACTGAACGAATTGACGATAGCGTCCCGCTTGTTGACGCTCATAACGGAACATCGGACCGACGTAATACAATTTCACCGGTTGATCTGGAATGCCGTGCATTTTATTTTCGACGAATGAACGGACGACAGGTGCTGTTCCTTCTGGACGCAGTGTCATCGAACGCTTTCCACGGTCTTCAAATGTGTACATTTCTTTTTGCACGATATCTGTCGCATCGCCGACCGTACGTTGGAACAATTCTGTCTGTTCAAAAATCGGTGTGCGAATTTCGCTGTAACGATACGCACGACATACATCTGAAATGATTTGTTCCACTTTGTGCCATTTCCATGAATCTTGCGGCAAAATGTCTTGTGTACCTCTTGGAACTTTAAAATTCATAACGATTCTCCTTTTTGTCATAATAAAAAGCCCCCATCTCTCCTATATCATTATAGAAGGGACGAGAGCAATAGCTTCCGCGGTTCCACCCAAATTGATGCATTGTGATGCATCCACTCAACTAGATAACGGCTAGTACCGACTTCGCCTACTTTAGTTCAGCGAAATGCTTCATCGTTGTCTTTCAAAAAGAGGAATGGATGGAACTTACAGCCACGGTTCACATTCTCTAAAACCATTCGAGTCTCTCTTTTACTTATCGAATCATTAGCTTTATTATAATCATAGTTAATCTTAATCATTTTAGGGTATGAAGTCAATACCTTTCACTTATTTCTAGCATTGAAAAACATTTCTCGTTACAATATAAATCAAGGTGGTGAAGACGATTTGAAAAGAAAAATAACATTCACTTTGCTCGCGTTTACTTTCGTATGCGGATTCTTTTATGCGATGACAAGTTATGCGACGAGCACAGTAGAAACGAAAGGAAAAATGAACGTTCGCTCGGGACCAGGACTCACATATGACGTCATCGATACACTCCAAGCGAATGAGTCACTCACCGTTCTCGATGAACAAGATGAATGGTTCCGCGTTTCTTATAAGAAAGATCGTGAAGGCTGGGTCGCTTCTTGGCTCGTCGAACGGAAAAGTGATGTGGAATCGAAAGGTGATGTCGTCATCTCCACGACGGACGGTCTTAACGTACGACTCGGCCCTTCCACACAATCGAATATTATCGGAAAAATGGATGCCGGAAAAGAAGCAACTTTAGAACTCGAACGGGACGAATGGTCATACATTATCGTAGACGGAATGTACGGTTGGGTACATAGCTCATACTTGACAAAAACGACGTCTGAAACCCAAAAAGCGAATGATGAAATGACCCCTTCGCCTGAAGCGAAAGACGGACAGTTTACCGTGATCGTCGACTCTTTAAATGTCCGCTCACGTCCAGGACTTCAAGGAAAAGTAATCGGTTATGCGCATCGAGGTGAGGCGTATGAAGTGTTAGAAGTTGACCATAATTGGGTGAAAATTCAACTCGATTCAAAAAAATCAGGCTGGGTCGCTAGCTTCCATGGACAACTCAATGCATCTCAAAAATCAGGGGAGCAACCGAGTTTATTTTTAATTTCGACGATTGCGGACGGCACGAACTTCCGCGAAGAACCGACGACGCACTCCCCTATCGTAAAACGACTTGAAGCAGGTTATCATTTAAATGTTTTGAAAGAAGAAGGGGACTGGTATGAAGTCGAAATCGACGGACAACGTGCTTATGTCGCACAATGGGTCGTATCTACTTTAAACAGCCCGAACATTTCAAAACGGGCAGACGAAGCCGAATCTACTACTCGTAAAAAAGCTTCCATTCCTGGCACGTTGAACGGTATTACAATCGTGTTAGATCCTGGGCACGGAGGACATGATCGTGGAACGACAGGGGCGCGAGGGACACGTGAAAAAGATTTAACGATGAAAACAGCTGAAGTGTTAGCGCTGAAATTACGTTCTGCTGGTGCCAAAGTACATTTGACACGCGAACGAGACACGTTCATACCTTTACGCACACGCGCTCAAATGAAAAGCCAGATGAATGCCGACGCATTTATTAGCATTCATTACGATGCGAACGTTGATTCAACTGTTGTCGGTCATACGACATTTTACTTCCATGACAATCAAAAAGAACTCGCAGAAGTATTGAATGCGACGATTGAACAACAAGTACCTTTACGCAACCGCGGCGTTCAAGTCGGGAATTTCCAAGTGCTCAATGAAAATAGTTCAGATGCTGTTCTACTAGAACTCGGATTTTTAACGAATGCGGCAGAAGAGCAAGTTTTATTATCTTCTCAATTTAGAGAAACTGTTTCGTACGGAATTTACGACGGTTTATTACAATTTTTCAATGACTAATTAAAAAAGCGTTTGAAATCGAATGATGATTTCAAACGCTTTTGTTATTTGGATTCTACCATTAGTGTAACAGGACCATCATTGATGAGGGATACGTCCATCATCGCACCGAAACGACCCGTTTCGACATGGAGCCCGAGAGCGCGCAATTCTTCATTGAACTGCTCCCATAAAGGTTCCGCCTGTTCAGGACGAGCTGCTTGAATGAAGCTCGGACGTCTCCCTTTACTCACATCACCGTATAATGTGAATTGAGAGACAGAAAGGACCGCTCCACCGACCTCAGATAAATCACGATTCATCTTTCCTTCTTCATCTTCCCAAATGCGCAATCCTGCAATTTTTTTCGCTACGTATTTCACATCTTCTGGCGTATCTTCATGCGTAATCCCGACGAGGAGTACGTAGCCTTTATCGATTGCTCCTGTCACTTCTCCATCGATTGTGACCGATGCTTGTTTCGATCGTTGGAGTAAAACTTTCATCTTATCACTTCCTTAATTCGTTACACGATGCACAGCATGAACATCTGAAATTTGTTTAATCTTCTTCACAATTTGGTGTAAATGTTCGATGCTCGTAATTTCAATCGTCATTTCAATTTTTGCGATTTTTTCTTTGTTCGCACGGCCTGTCACCGCTGTGATCGGTACTTTCATTTCTGTCACCGTCATCATCACTTCATTTAACAAGCCTGAGCGATCAAACGCTGATATTTCAATATCGACTTCAAATGTTTTCGATGAGCGCCCGCTATCTCCAACTGCCCATTCTACTTCTAAGTAACGGCTATCTGCTTCTTCCGTATGAACGACGTTCGGACAGTCTGTTCGGTGAACGGAAACGCCTCGACCCTTCGTAATGAAACCGATAATTTCATCTCCTGGAACTGGATTACAACATTTCGCTAAGCGAATGAGCATATTGTCAATGCCTCGAACGACGACGCCTGATTCTGTTTCTTTATATTCTTTTTTCTGCGGTGCTTCTTTTTTCTTTTCAATGTCAGACTTCACTTTTTCTAAAGCGTCTATCTTTTCACGCTCACGGCGTAAACGCTCTGCTAAACGGTTGACAATTTGTTGCGCTGTAATCCCACCTGAACCGACATTCGCATACATATCTTCTTCTGAAGCGAAACTATATTTATCAAGAACACGCGAAATATTTTCAGGAGTGAGCACTTCTTTCGGCTCATACAGCTGCGCCTTAATTTCACGGTCAATGAGGGTTTTTCCTTTGACGACATTTTCTTCTCGTAATTGACGTTTAAAATATTGCTTAATTTTGCTGCGTGCTTGTGACGTGTTCGCAATTTTTAACCAATCGCGGCTCGGGCCAAACGATTGTTTTGATGTCAATACTTCAACGATGTCCCCCGTCGCTAATTTCTCATCGAGCGGAACCATTTTTCCATTCACTTTCGCTCCAATTGTACGGTTCCCTACTTCTGAGTGTACACGGTAAGCAAAGTCTAATGGAACCGATCCTTTCGGCAGTTCAATGACATCTCCGTTCGGTGTGAAGACGTATACCATATCGGAAAATAGATCGAATTTGAGCGACTCCATAAATTCTTCCGCATTCGTTGATTCATTTTGAAGCTCTAAAATTTCACGGAACCATGTCAATTTTTGTTCGATATTGTCAGTCGTTTCAGATGCAACACGTCCTTCTTTATACGCCCAGTGTGCCGCGACCCCGTACTCTGCAATGTGGTGCATATCTTCCGTACGAATTTGCACTTCTAACGGATCTCCCGCTGGACCGACGACTGTCGTATGAATCGACTGATACATATTTTGTTTCGGCATCGCGATATAATCTTTAAAACGCCCTGGCATCGGTTTCCATAACGTATGAATGATTCCGAGTGTCGCATAGCAATCTTTAATGCTTTTCAGTACGATACGTACCGCCAATAAATCATAAATTTCATTGAATTCTTTATTTTGCAAAGCCATTTTACGGTAGATGGAATATAAATGTTTCGGACGACCTGAAATTTCCGCTTCAATGCCCATGCGGTCTACTTCAGAACGTATAATGTCCATCACTTCTTCTAAATAATCTTCCCGTTCCGCACGCTTTTGTTTCATCATATGGACGATGCGGTAATATTGTTGTGGATTTAAATAGCGAAGCGCTGTATCTTCAAGTTCCCATTTAATCGTTGAAATTCCGAGACGATGCGCGAGAGGTGCAAAAATATCGAGCGTTTCTGCAGAAATACGACGTTGTTTTTCTTCATTGACATATTTTAATGTACGCATATTATGTAGGCGGTCTGCCAATTTAATTAAAATGACACGAATATCTTGTGCCATCGCGATAAACATTTTTCGGTGATTTTCCGCTTGCTTCTCTTCATTTGAACGGAATTTTAATTTTTCAAGCTTCGTCACACCATCGACGAGTACAGCGACTTCTTCGCCAAACTGTTCAACGATGTCTTCACGGCTTACTTCTGTATCTTCTACGACATCGTGTAAAAATCCAGCTGCGACAGTCGCAGGGTCCATTTGTAAGTTCGCTAAAATACCAGCAACTTGAATCGGGTGTAAAATATATGGCTCTCCCGACTTGCGAAATTGGCCTTCATGCGCTTCTTTCGCTGCAATATATGCCCGTTTGACAAATTCGACATGCTCTTCATTCATATACGTCGACACGATATGATAAATATCTTCTGCTGTCATATCTTTCTCTTTCGCCATTGTTTTACACTCCTTTCTGCATTCTTTCTATTTTTATTTATAGTACGGTAATCCCTTATATGTGTAAAGGAGGAAGCGTTTTAAAAAAACATTCTGCGAGTGATTCACAGAATGCTTTTGAATTATTCTTCATCGTATGTGAGCAATGTACAAACGTCGTACCCTTCAATTTTTTTACGTCCTTCTAAATACGCAAGTTCAATTAAAAAGGCACAACCTGCTACGACGCCACCGAGTTCTTCTACAAGTTCAATCGTCGCTTTAATCGTGCCACCTGTTGCGAGCAAATCGTCTACGATCAAGACGCGCTGTCCTGGTTTAATTGCATCTTTATGAATCGTTAAACGGTCTGTTCCGTACTCTAAGTCATATTCAACAGATACCGTTTCACGTGGTAATTTTCCAGGTTTACGAACAGGCGCAAAACCTACTTCTAATGCGTACGCTACTGGGCAACCGATAATAAATCCACGCGCTTCAGGACCAACAACGATGTCCGCTTTCACTTTTTCAGCGTATTTCACGATTTCGTCCGTCGCAAATTTATACGCCTCTCCGTGATCCATCAATGTCGTAATATCTTTGAAGCTTATCCCTTCTTTCGGATAATCTTCGACGATTGTAATATACTGTTTTAAATCCATCTTTCCTTCTTCCTCCTACTGAAGCAATGTTTGTTTTAATTGATTGTATGAACTGTATAACAAGTCACGCTCAAGCGATATTTGACGCTCTCTTTGTTGATAAGTCGGGGCGTCTTCTAAATTTCGTTTTTCGATATTCGGCGCAATTGTAAATACACTACCTTCTAGTGTAACAAATTTTAAGTCTAAAAACACTTTTAACATAAAGACAATCGTGTCTTTTTTCCAACCTTTTTGCTTCGCGATCCATTCCCACTCTTTGATAAAATCGAGATGACCACGCTGTTTGATCGCTTGGAACAACCATCCGAACATTTCACGCGTCGGTATACGCTCCATGTAAAATGTTTGGGCGACATAGAAATGACAATATAAACGATGTGGTTCGTGTTGAGTAATAATGTCAATTATTTGTTCCATACGATCTGGTAAATCGAGGAAGACGATTATTTTTTCCTCGCCTGTTAAATCTTCAGCCATCGTTAAAGGAACATGTTTTGCAAAACGTTCAGCATGTTGTGGCTGGAATAAAATAAATGTCGCATTTGGCGCTACTTTAGGCAGCCATTGTTGCAATTGTTCAATTCCACGCATATCGAACACTTGAACGTCTTTCGACTGCAAATCTTCCAACATAAATTGTGGATTACGTCTACCGTTCCATTCGTTAATTTGAATATCTCCTGCTACGGAAACGGTCGTTCCTACTGTAAGTGCGTCCGCTACTTCTCCAAATTGGAAACCGATACAATCGAGCGCATCTGTCGTCGTGCCTACTTTCATTTTCAAATGATTCAGTGCTGATCCTATTTTTCTCACTTCGAGTACTTTAACGTTTTCAATCATATAGGTCGGCTTCGGAAAACCGATTCCGAACGGGCGAAGTTTTTTCATGTCGTCTAAAACATCTAAGTCGATTTCATCGATCGTCGTTTGAACGTCGATCGTCAATTTAGGAATGTAATCTTCGGGCGTCAACGTTTCACGCGCAATGGCGATGAGGCGTTCACGCAGCGGTTCGATTTGTTCGATTGGAATCGTCAATCCTGCCGCCATCGCGTGTCCCCCATACTTCTCTACAATCGGCTCACTTTGTTTGAGCGCTTCGTATAAATGATAGCCTTCAATACTGCGTGCCGACCCTTTCGCTTCACCTGTTTCGCTGTCGATGCCGAGAATGATCGTCGGGCGATAATATTTATCCGTAATGCGAGAAGCGACGATTCCAACAACTCCTGGATTCCACCCTTCTTTCGCCAGTACAATCACTTCCGGCACTTCAGTATGAGCTTGCATCATTTGCTCAGCTTCTTCTGTTATCGTTTGTACCATTTGTTGACGGTCTACGTTCATTTCATTTAATTGCATTGCGTAAGAACTTGCTTCTGCCGCTGTTTCAGCATTTAATAATTGTACTGCGAGCGTGGCATCTTGTAAGCGTCCAGGAGCGTTTAAACGCGGCCCGTACGAAAACCCTACCGTTTCCTCATCCGCTTCGAAAAGAGGAGTTTTACTCGCTTCTGCGAGCGCACGCAAGCCGATATCTTCACTCTTTTGCAATAAAGATAGTCCGCGCTTCACAATGTAACGATTTTCGTCAACGAGTGGCACGAGGTCTGCAATCGTCCCGATCGCTACATACGGTAATAACGTTTCATCCACTTCTCCGAGCAAAGCGGTCGCTAATTTAAAAGCGACACCGACTCCTGCCAATTCGGGAAACGGATAATTTCCTTCCGGATGACGCGGGTGAATAATACAATCGGCAGGTGGTAATGTTTCGCCAATTTCATGATGATCGGTGACGATGACGGTCGCTCCTAAATTTTGAGCATGAGCAATTGCATCATGGCCTGAAATCCCATTATCAACCGTAATAATAAGTTCAAACCCTTCATGAATCTTTTCTTCAAAAAGCTCCGCATTCGGGCCATATCCATGTTTAAAACGGTTCGGAATCGCGTAATCGACGAGAGCTCCAAGCGATTGTAATGCACGTAATAAAACAGTCGTACTCGTCACGCCGTCCGCATCATAATCCCCGTAAATTAAAATCGGCACTTGGCTGTCGATCGCAAATTGAATCGTCTCGACTGCTTCATCCATTTGATACATTGAAAATGGGTCATGCAATGCGGTATGATCCATCTCTATAAATTGTTTCGCCTCTTCAACTGTTTGAATGTCACGCGCCACTAAGATTTTGGCGAGCAAAGGCGGAATATGTAATGCATCGCAAAATGATTGAATGAGCGCTTCATCGCTACTCATCATTTGCCATTGACTATTTGATTGAATCATTAATATCACTCCATCTCTTCCTTTAATTATACCGAATTTATATGCAAAACGAAAAAGGATAAGTACCCACTATGCGAGACTGTGCATAGTCATGTACTTATCCTTCACTTATTGTTCGTCGATGACTGCTACTTCGTTCGCTTCGTTCGTAATATCGCGAACGACGACATCTTGTTGCGGGACGATTCGCAATTGTTCTTGACGTAACAATTCTTCTTTTTCTTCAATAACCGCTTGTAGACGTTTCACTTCTTGTCTATATTGCATACGACGGAAGAGCGCAAATGAGCCACTGATGAATGCTCCGATTAAAACACTCGCTAAAATGACGAGTACGAGTGGCATCTCTGCCGTTGTAAAAATAAAGTTGACGATGACAGGTCGAATGTTGACAATTGAAAAAATCGCCACGACAATCGCTAACAATAAGCTAACGATTAACATCCATTGTGTTTTCATTTGAATTCCTCCCTCGCTTCTTTTGAAAAGTAGACGGTTATACGCCGTCTACTCATACTATCCATTATACGACAGGCTCATCTGAACCCCATTTTTTCTTCTCTTTTTCAACGTCAATCGCGCCTTTTTCTTTCAATTGCTTCTTCTTCAAGTCAAACCAAATTTGAGCTGAAATGAAGATTGAAGAATATGTTCCGGCGAGTAAACCGATGAGTAATGCGACAGAGAACGGACGAATTGAATCCGCACCGAGTGCAATTAACGCAACGACTACGAAAATGACCGTTAAAATCGTGTTAACCGAACGTCCTAATGTTTGACGTAATGATTTATTGACGATTGTTGCCAATTCATCTTCTGTCTTCACTTTACCTGAACGGGTCATATTTTCCCGAATTCGGTCAAATGTGACGATCGTATCGTTGATGGAATACCCGACAATCGTTAAGACGGCTGCGATAAATGTAATATCGACTTCCATTCGGACGATACTGAACACCGCAATCATAAAGAATGCGTCATGCAACAATCCGATAACAGAAGCGACACCCATTTGCCATTCGAAACGGAATGCGACGTAAATGATAATTCCGATCGCTGCGAAGATGAGTGCATACATCGCATTTTTCGCTAATTCTTTACCGACTTGTGAAGATACCGTTGAAACGTTCGGTTCTGAACCGTAAATTTCAGCGAGTTCACTTTTGAACTTATTCACTTCGTCTTGAGAGAATTCTTCATTGAAGCGAGCGACACCGATTTCTTTCTTATCTCCTGATACGACGATATCTTTCACTTCGTGTCCGACAACTTCCAAGTCTTTTTCAAACTGTTCTACGTTGATCGGTTCTTTCGACATCACTTCAACACGTGTACCACTTGAGAAGTCGATGCCTAAGTTCAATTTGAAAACAGCGAGCATAATGATACCTGCTGTTAATAAAACCGCTGATAACGTGTAGAAACGTTTGCGTGCATGAACGAAGTCGAAACGGTCGAATTTCGTCGTTAAATCGAGTGTGTCGATACCTTCATCGATATGATGAATTTTCGATTTTGGAACGCCGAACAATCCTGGCTTATTGTCTAAAATACCACTATTGACGAGTAAACCTAAGAAGAGACGTGAGCCCCAAACAGCTGTTAAGAAGCTGACGATAATACTGATAATTAACATCGTTGCGAAGCCTTTAACCGAGCTCGTACCGAACTGGAATAAAACGACCGCTGCTAACAATGTCGTAATGTTCGCATCAAGAATTGCTGTGAATGAACTTTTCGCTCCGGATTGGAAAGCAGAGCGGATCGATTTTCCGACGCGCAATTCTTCTCGTACTCGTTCGTACGTTAAAATGTTCGCATCGACAGCCATACCGACCCCGAGCATTAATGCGGCGATACCTGGCAATGTGAGAACACCGTTAATCGCTGTGAATGCCACTAAAATTAAGTAAATGTAAATCGATAATGTAATGACCGCAATTAATCCTGGTAAGCGGTAGTAAAGAAGCATGAAGACGAAGATTAAGCTAACCCCGACAATCCCTGCTGTAATTGTCTTATCGAGCGCTTGCTCACCGAATTGCGCCCCGACCGATGTCGAGTATACTTCTTCTAATTGAACAGGGAGTGCCCCTGCGTTTAAAATACCAGCGAGCTGTTTCGTTTCAGCTGGTGTGAAGCTTCCTGAAATTTCGACTCCTGATGAATGGATTGGTTGCTTCACCGATGGAGCTGAAATAAACTTCGGTTCTTCTTTCGCGATTTCAGCGTAAAATGAATCGACGCCTTCTTCAAAGTCTAACCAAATGACGAGCACGTTGCTCGGTGCTGGTTTACGTGAAATTTCCGTCGTAATTTGACCGAATTTGCTCGCATCTTTCAATTCTAATGTGACAATTGGTTCGTTAAACTGGTTGAAGCTCGGTTTCGCTCCACCTGCTTTTAAATCGTCACCGTCTAACATTAAATTGTCGTCCGCGTCACGGAATGTTAAATTCGCTTGCGTCGACAATAAATCACGCGCTTGTTGTTGGTTTTCGACACCTGCTAATTGAACACGAATTCGGTTATTCGATTCAATTTGGATGTTCGGTTCACTAACCCCTAACACGTTGACACGGCTGTTTAATGCATCCGCCGTATCACTTACTGCTTTTTCATCGATCACTTGACCTTCTTTCAATGGTTGAACTTCGTATAAAACTTCGAATCCACCTTGCAAATCAAGCCCTAATTTTACGTCTTTTAATATACTTTTTGAAGTTCCACTAATCGTCGTTGCGAATAAGACAATCAATAGTAAAAAGGCGACGAGGCGACCTCTACTTTTCATTCATTGTTTCCTCCCTACATCTTACGAACAATATGTATTGCAAACGTTGCACAATGTCACAATTATGAAACAGTCCTCGTAACATGTCAACTATTCATCTTCTTCTTTTTTGAGGAGCAAATGAAGTTCCTCTTGATTCAATTCTGAAAACCAATCAAGCTCTTCTTGCTGGATATCAACTTGCGTGTACGTCATAAATTGAGCAGGGGTCACGCTAAGTATGTCTGCTACGAGTTGATGCATGCGATAATTAATAATATCTTCGTTTTTCCAAACGTGTTTCAAACAAAAATCCCATAATTGTTCCTCTGTCACCGCATCATAATTATTTAATTGTAACTCTTCTACTTTGCTCGTAATCGCAGGTTTTAAACGTTTAAATAACTTTTTATGCTTCATCGTTTACCCTCCCCATGTTGAAAAAAGTCGGCTGTAACTTACGATAGTTAACGGGCCGACTTTCCATTAAACGCTTTTGTTCAATACTGTGCCGATCGCTTGACGTTCAAACTTTACGACAACATCGTTCGCTACTCTTACATGAACGACTGTATCTTCTAAGGCATCAATTGTGCCATGAATGCCACCTACTGTGACAATTTCATCCCCGCGTTGTAAACTGTCATGCATCGCTTTCATTTGCTTCATACGCTTTTGTTGCGGACGAATCATCATGAAATATACTAATGCGAACATTAAAACGAGCATGATTAACGTGCTTCCGAGTTCACCACCCAAGTTGTTTCCCTCCTCTAACTGCTAGCATATAGAATGTCTAGACATTCTATTTTCTTCACACTTCCTATTTTAACGGAAGTTCATAAATTTTGCAGAGTTTCTACTGATTTTTTTAAAAGTTTTTTGCGTTCGGTTCATTATACCCGTATTGCTCGAAAAACTCTTCTCTGAAATCACCGAGACGATCTTCACGGATCGCTTGACGAACATCCTCCATTAAATTCACTAAGAAATACAAGTTATGGTAGCTTGTCAAACGTAAGCCGAAAATTTCTTCTGTTTTAATGAGATGATGAATGTAAGCACGTGAATAGTTTTGACATGCGTAACAATCACAGTTTTCATCTAGCGGACGGAAATCATTTTTAAATTTCGCATTGCGCACGACGAGGCGACCTTTGCTCGTCATCAATGTACCGTTACGCGCGATACGTGTCGGCAACACACAGTCGAACATATCGATGCCGCGAATCGCTCCGTCGATTAAAGAATCCGGTGTTCCTACTCCCATTAAATAGCGTGGTTTATCTGCTGGCAAATGTGGAACTGTAAATTCTAATGCGCGATTCATTACTTCTTTCGGCTCTCCGACAGACAGACCGCCAATCGCATATCCTGGGAAGTCGAGAGATACTAAATCTTTCGCACTTTGCACGCGAAGATCTTCATATTCTCCCCCTTGCACGATTCCGAATAACGCTTGCGCATCTTTTCGTTCATGCGCTTCTAAACAACGCTCCGCCCAACGGCTCGTGCGTTCTACTGACTTTTTCATATAGTCGTGCGTGGCAGGATATGGCGGACACTCATCAAATGCCATCATAATATCCGAACCGAGCACGTTTTGAATTTGCATCGCTTTCTCTGGGCTTAAAAATAGTTTACTGCCGTTTAAATGGTGACGGAAATGAACACCTTCTTCTTTAATATCGCGCAATTTACTTAAACTGAACACTTGGAAGCCACCTGAATCCGTTAAAATCGGACGGTCCCAGTTCATGAATTTATGCAGGCCACCTGCTTGTTCAATCACTTCGGTACCTGGACGCAACCATAAATGATACGTGTTGCTTAAAATAATGCCTGCTCCGATATCTTTCATTTCTTCTGGCGACATCGCCTTCACCGTCGCTTGTGTACCGACTGGCATGAACACTGGCGTTTCAAATGAACCGTGTGGTGTATGGACGATTCCAAGTCGTGCTCCTGTCTGTTTACATGTTTTAATATGTTCGTAACGAATAACCATTTAATTTAACTCCTTTTTCTTTCGAATCATCATCGCATCTCCAAAACTGAAGAAACGATATTTTTCACGCACTGCTTCCTCGTACGCATGCATCATCATATCGCGCGTCGTTAAAGCGGAAACGAGCATGAGCAACGTCGATTGAGGTAAGTGGAAATTAGTAATGAGACCGTCGATCGCACGGAATGTATATCCTGGATAAATAAAAATATCTGTCCAACCACTGCTCGCGACAATGCGACCGTCATGAGTGCTTGCGACCGTCTCCAACGTTCGACAACTCGTCGTGCCGACCGCGATGACGCGACCGCCTGCCTTACGCGCTGCTTCAATCGTTGTTGCCGCTTCTTCCGTCACGACATAATATTCGGAATGCATGACGTGGTCGTCAATGGAATCAACGCTCACTGGACGAAATGTTCCGAGCCCGACATGCAATGTGACGAACGCGATATGAACGCCTTTCGCTTCAATTTTTGCTAACAATTCATCTGTGAAATGCAAGCCTGCTGTCGGAGCCGCTGCTGAACCGCGCTCTTTCGCAAATACTGTTTGATAACGATCTTGTTCATCTAATTTTTCTGTAATGTACGGCGGAAGTGGCATTTCGCCGAGCTCATCTAAAATCTCGTAAAAAATACCTTCATACGACATTTTGAAATGTCTCGCACCTTCTTCTGTAATGTGCGTACACGTCGCTTTTAAGCGGCCGTCTCCGAATTCGACGACCGCTCCTACTTTCACACGCTTCGCTGGTTTGACGAGCGTTTCCCACGTATCGTCTCCCACTTCTTTTAACAATAAAATTTCAATATGTGCGCCGGTATCTTTCGTTCCGAATAAACGGGCAGGAAGCACTTTCGTATTGTTAAGAACGAGCACGTCACCACTTTGCAATTCATCCAACACCGTTTCAAATGTCGTATGTGTTAATTCTCCATTGTCGCGGTCGACAACCATGAGACGGCTTGCCGTACGGTCTTTAAGAGGAGTTTGAGCGATGAGCTCTTCTGGTAATTCAAAATCAAAATCTTTGACGTTCATAATAAAAGCCACCTATTCTTTATTTTTCTGGATATGGGATGCCTAAATGATCATAAGCCGTCATCGTAACGACCCTTCCGCGCGGAGTTCTTTGCAAAAATCCAATTTGAAGTAAATATGGTTCATACACATCTTCAATCGTAATTGCCTCTTCTCCGATTGTCGCAGCGAGCGTGTCCAAACCTACAGGACCGCCACCAAAATGCTCCATCATATGACGCAATAAGCGGTGGTCGATATCATCCAACCCATAAGAATCCACTTGCAACAATTCCAAAGCTTCTTTCGCAATCTTAAACGTGATCGTTCCGTCGCCACGTACTTCCGCAAAGTCTCGCACACGACGCAACAATCGGTTCGCAATACGTGGCGTCCCTCGTGAGCGTCTCGCTACTTCATACGCCGCTTCTTTTTCAATCGGTACATCGAACAAATTCGCACTGCGCTCGACAATTTGTTGTAGGGCATCGACGTCATAATACTCAAGACGTAATGGAACGCCGAAGCGGTCGCGAAGTGGTGCCGACAGCTGACCCGCTCGCGTCGTCGCTCCAATCAAGGTAAAGGGCGGTAAATCTAAGCGCACCGAACGTGCAGTAGGTCCTTTTCCAATCATAATATCTAAACAAAAATCTTCCATCGCTGGATATAATACTTCTTCTACAGAGCGATGTAAACGATGAATTTCATCGATGAATAAAACATCTCCTGGCTCCAATGAAGAAACGACTGCCGCAAGATCCCCTGGACGCTCAATAGCTGGACCACTCGTTGTCTTCATATTGACATTCATTTCATTCGCAATGACCGCAGCCATCGTCGTTTTACCGAGTCCTGGTGGGCCGTACAATAAAACGTGATCCAAACTTTCTTGACGTTGCATCGCTGCTTCGACGAACACTCGTAAACTCGTCTTCACTTTTTCTTGTCCGACATAATCGTCCAACAGTTGAGGACGAATCGATTGTTCAAGCAATTGTTCTGCTGGCAATTCTTCCGTTGACATCATACGTTCTTCCATGAAGACGCTCCTTTCTTTACGATTGTTTCACTAAAAGACGTAATGCTTCTTTCATATACGCTTCTGTCGTCATTTCTTGTTGTTGTAATGGAGTTTCAACCTTTTTCAATTCTCGTTCTGAATAACCGAGTGCTTGCAATGCGAGTAATGCTTCTTCTAACGCATAGTTGGAAGCGAGCGACGGCGCTTCGTTCGGTTCAAATAAATCTCCAAATAAATGATCCAGTTTTCCTTTTAAGTCTAAAATCATTTGGCGAGCGGTTTTCTTACCGACACCTGGGAATTGAACGAGAAACTTCTCGTCTTCTCGCTCGATCGCTTCTGCAACTTGTTCTGGAATACCGTTCGCTAAAATAGCTAAAGCACCTTTAGGTCCGATACCGGATACGGTGATGAGCTTTTCAAACAATTGACGCTGACGAATCGATTGGAAACCAATCAAACTATGAATATCATCTCGTACATGTAAGTACGTATACACTTTGATCATTTCGTCATTAGCATGAAATGCAAATGGATTTGGCGTTTGTAATTTATAGCCGATATCTCGACATTCTAGTGTTACATACTCTGGATGTACTTCTGTAATTTTTCCTTTTATATAATCGTACACGAACTTTCACCTGCTTCTTCATTATCCGTTCTATTATAGCATAAGAACATATTTTCTCTTAGAAAAAAACAAAAAAGTAGACGACGTCTATTCGACTTCGTCTACTTTAAAAAAGGTAGTCAACAGTATGTATTATTTCTTTTTGTTTTTCTTCCCTTTTTTCTTGTCTTTCTTCGTTTCTTTTTTCTTATCTTTTTTGTCAGCTTTTTTCGTTTCTTTTTTTGCTTCTTTTTTCTTGTCTTTCTTTTTGTCTTGCTTTTTATCTTTTTTCTTATCCTCTTTTTTCGCTTTCGCTACTTTTTCGAGTTCTTCTTTTTTTGCTTTTTTATCTTTCGCCATGTTCCTTCACCGCCTTTCTTCTTATCGACTACTATATCAATAAATTTCAAAATTTTCAAACTTTTGTCCGTAAAAATAATAGAACACTTTCTTATTATTGAATAAAATAATAAAAGAAAGTGTTCTAGTCTGTTATTTCATCGGATATGCATCAGTTTTCGTCACTCATGAAATTGTGTCTTATTCGTTAACTTCCGCATTGTGGAAGACGTCTTGAACGTCGTCATCATCTTCGAGTGCATCAATTAACTGTTGGAATTGTTCCGCTGGTTCACCGCTTAATTCAACGTATAAGTTCGGAATCATTTCCACTTCAGATGAAGCGAATTCAAAACCTTCTGCTTCCAATGCTTCTTTCACAGCGATCAATTCGCCTGGTTCTGTCACAATTTCAAAACCATCTTCTGACGATTCGATATCTTCTGCTCCTGCTTCAAGTGCTGTCATCATCACTGTATCTTCATCCATATCGTCCGTACGTTCAATCATAATACGTCCTTTACGGTTGAACATGTAGCTGACAGAACCAGTCTCTCCTAAGCTACCGTGGTTTTTATTAAATGCGACACGCACATTTGTAGCGGTACGATTACGATTTTCTGTCAATGTGTATACTAAAATAGCAACACCATTTGGACCATAACCTTCATACACAATCTCGTCATAATGCTCGTCCGAGTTTGCACCTGTCGCTTTATCGATTGCACGGTTAATAACGTCATTCGGTGTGTTTGCACCTTTTGCTTTTTCAATGGCAAGGCGGAGTGTCGCATTCGTCGTCGGGTCTGCGCCTCCTGCTTTTGCCGCCACGTAAATTTCACGCGACATCTTTTGGAAAATCTTTCCTCGTTTCGCATCTTGTGCGCCTTTACGCGCCTTAATGTTATTCCACTTTGAATGTCCTGCCATTCTTATTTCCTCCTTGATTGATTATGAATAATCATATACGTAGTAAGTGCCGAACGATTGAATTGTACAATCGAGGGCTGCTAATTCTTCAAAAGCTCCTTGCATCATCGGATTCATTTCGTCTTCCATGACATCCACGATGAAGAAGTAATTGCCGAGTCCTGTTTTTAACGGTCTCGATTCAATTTTACTCAAGTTGAGACGTCGCCAAGCGAACACGCTTAAAATTTGATGAAGTTTCCCAGATTCATCATCTTCTGGTAAACGGATCATCAATGTCGTTTTCGGTTCTGGACTGCGACCGATTTTTTCGAACTTTTCTTTGCGCAATGAAAGGACGACAAAGCGTGTATGGTTGAAATGAAAATCATGAATTCTTTCTTCCGCTACGTGTAAGTCGTATGTTTTTGCTGCAAGTTGGTTCGCGACTGCGGCGATATTTTCTTCAGGATGTTCCGATACGTAACGCGCTGCTTCTGCAGTGGACGTTTTTTGGATGAGCGGAACTCCTCGGTAATGGTATTGAAAATATTTATGACATTGCGCTAACGCATGTGGATGCGATTGAATCGAATCGATTTCTTTCACTCGCTCCGCATTTTGAGGGTGTACGAGTAAATGTTGCTCAATCGGCAACTTCACTTCCGCCGTCATAAATAAATCGCTACCGTGAAACAAATAGTCAATCGTTAAGGGCACAGAGCCTTCTAAAGCATTTTCTAACGGGACGATCGCATAAGCGACTTTCCCTTTCGCTACCGCTTCAATACAGTCTGGAATTGTCGGATGTGGGACGAGCCCTTCTTTTCCGAAAAAGCGACTTGCGGCAACGTGTGAGAACGATGCTTCTGGACCTAAGTAAGCAACGCTCGGAACGTACGTAGTCAATGAAATTCCCCCTTTTCCTTACAATGCGCCTGAACTAATTAAATGTACCGAATCGATAAATGGTGCCGACTTTAACTGTCTAATAAACTGCTCGAGTGATGGTTGAACTTCAGTTACGTCGAGTGATAAGGTGACATTCGCTCTCCCTTGAACCGGTATCGTCTGATGAATCGTCAGCACATTACATTTCGCTTCCGATACCGTTCGTAAAATCGTCGCGAGTGAGCCTTTTTGATCTTCTAATTGAATGAAAATCGTAATGACTCGTTCTCTCGCGATCGATTCGAACGGAAATACCGTGTCGCGATATTTGTAATAAGCGCTTCGTGATAAACCGACAAGTTGTGTCGCTTCTTGTACAGTCGTCACTTCACCACTCGCGAGCAATTGCTTCACTTGGAGCACTTTTTGCATCGATTCCGTCAGTACTGTCTCATGAATTAAATAATATTGACCTTCCCCTGTAAGCTTCATCGACTTCCCCTTTCTGAATGTCGATAGATCATTCAATAAATTCAAATTCAAAATCTAAAATACGAACGATATCTCCGTCTTCGGCTCCACGTTCACGCAATGCATCATCGACACCGAGTGCACGCATTTGACGCGCGAATTTACGCACCGATTGATCGAAGTTAAAGTCAGTCATTTTAAACATACGTTCAATCGTGTAGCCTGACAATACGTAAGCACCATCGTCGTCACGACCGATGACGAAGTCTTCCACATCTCCTTCATAACGATAAAGGACAGATTCATTTTCCTCATCTTGTCCAATTTCATAAAGCGGGAATTCTTCTGTCACTTCAAGTAAATCGGCAATCGCAAAGAGCAGTTCATTCACACCTGTTCGTGTCAATGCTGATAGTGGAACGATACGGATCGTTTCATCATCGAGCTCTTGTTTAAATTTCGCTAAATTTTCTTCCGCGTCTGGCATATCCATTTTATTCGCGACGATAATTTGCGGACGTTCTAATAAACGCAAGTTGTAAGCTTCCAATTCCGCATTGATCGTTTTGTAATCTTCATACGGGTCGCGACCTTCTAAACCTGACATATCGATGACGTGCACGATGACACGTGTACGCTCAATATGGCGTAAAAACTGATGTCCTAAACCGACTCCTTCATGCGCTCCTTCAATTAAACCTGGTAAGTCTGCCATGACGAAGTTGCGGTGATCATCCGTTTCGACTAATCCGAGATTCGGCACGAGCGTCGTAAAGTGATAATCCGCAATTTTCGGTTTCGCGCGTGAGACGACAGAAAGTAATGTAGATTTCCCAACGCTTGGGAATCCAACAAGACCGACATCTGCGAGCACTTTTAATTCAAGTGTCACATTGAGCTCTTCTCCCGGTTCTCCTTTTTCAGAAAGTTCAGGTGCTGTGTTTTGAGGCGTCGCAAAACGACTATTTCCTCGACCGCCACGGCCACCTTTTGCGATGATCGCGCGCTGTCCATGTTCGACAAGGTCCGCAATGACGATGCCTGTCTCTGCATTTTTAACGACTGTTCCCGGAGGTACCGGGATAATCATATCTTCCCCGGCTCTTCCGTGTTTATTTTTACTGCCTCCGTGTTCTCCACGGGGCGCTTTAAAATGTCTTTGATATCGAAAATCCATTAATGTACGTAGCCCTTCATCCACTTCGAAAACGACGTTCGCTCCTAAGCCACCATCGCCCCCTGCTGGACCTCCATACGGGACGTACTTTTCTCGACGGAATGCTACCATTCCATCTCCACCATCTCCACCTTTAACGAAGACGGTAACGTGATCGACAAACATACTGTTCGCCTCCTTCTGTCCGTCACAAATAGACGGATGTATTTACTACTCCATAGTATACCACTATATGACCTATTTTTGTCGAGAAAAAAAGAGCTGCGATGTGCAGCTCTTTCATTACGCTTCCTGTGCTACAGGATAAACGCTAACTTTTTTCTTGTCGCGACCAAGACGTTCGAAACGAACGACTCCGTCTACTTTAGCGAAAAGTGTATCGTCGCCACCACGGCCAACGTTTTCACCTGGGTGAATTTTCGTACCGCGTTGACGGTATAAAATTGAACCACCTGTTACGAATTGTCCATCTGCGCGTTTTGCGCCAAGACGTTTTGATTCTGAGTCACGACCGTTCTTAGTAGAACCGACTCCTTTTTTAGATGCGAAGAACTGAAGATCTAAACGTAACATTCGTGCCACCTCCTACCTACTTTGAGATATTTTTATATGTTCGTGATAATCTGTTTCAATGGTTTGCAAAGCGATAATCATCGCTTCGATAATTGTCTGAACACGCTCATCTTCAGCAGTCTTCGGAAATGATACTTTAAGGTATCCACCCTCGCGACCTTGTTCGATAATTGGCTCGACTTTCGTTAACGCATAAACCGCATTTACTGCACCGAACGATACAGCTGAAGCTCCTGCACAAACTAAGTCTTTCCCATGTTCAGCATAATCGGCATGTCCACTCATTTCAAAAGATGTGATGCGATCAAATTCATCACGCTCAACGATTACAGAAATCATTATGCGTTAATTCCTTCGATAACTACTTTTGTGTATGGTTGACGGTGACCTTGTTTACGGCTGTAGTTTTTCTTCGGCTTATATTTGTAAACCGTAAGTTTTTTAGCGCGGCCTTGTTTTACGATTTTCGCTGTAACAGAAGCACCTTCTACGTATGGAGCACCAACTTTAACATTGTCTCCACCTACGAATAATACTTTGTCAAACGTGATCGTTTCATCAGCTTCACCGTTTAATTTCTCGATGTAAACTTCTTGACCTTGTTCTACTTTAACTTGTTTTCCACCAGTTTCAATGATTGCGTACATAATTGCACCTCCTCTTATACTCAGACTCGCCTTATTAGGTGTTCTTTCGACACTTCTTCAAACCTAATGAAGTGCGGTTGTAGCACGGGTGCTACAAACAGTAACATAAAGATATTACCACCTATATGACGCTACGTCAATGCTTTTAATCAAATTCAATATCCGCAGAATAAATCGAGCGAATGGAACCGTCTCGAAGCTTCAATTGCAATAAGCCGTTTTCGCTAATTCCGATCGCTTCACCGCGCAATGTTTCGTTCACCATGCGCGCTGTAAGTTTTTTCCCGATTGTCACTGAGTAGCTTTCCCATAACATTTTAATCGGAGAAAAGCCGTGTGTTTCATACATGTGAACATATTTTTCTAGTTGATTCATAAGTTCACCGATAATTTCCGCACGTTCCCACTTCTTTCCTGATTCAATGCGTAAAGAAGTCGCAATCGATGTAATTTCATCTTCGAAATCTGTTTCTTGTTGATTGACATTCATCCCGATTCCGATAATAACCGCTTGAATACGGTCCGGGTCTGCTTGTAGTTCCGTTAAAATACCTGTAATTTTTTTACCGTTTAATAAAATATCGTTCGGCCATTTAATTTGGGCTTCTAATCCCGTCACTTCTTTTAACGTATGGATGATCGCAACAGCGGTTACTAACGTAAGTTGAGGTGCTTGTTCAATCGACAAGTGGGGCCGAGCAATTAAACTCATCCATATGCCTTTGCCGCGTGCTGAATACCATGTACGCGCTAAACGACCGCGACCGCCTGTTTGACTATCCGCAATGACGAGCGTGCCGTTCGGAACTTCTTGTTGCGCTTCATCATGGGCGATTTTCTGCGTTGATTCTACTTCGTCAAAAATAATTAAATTTCGACCGTATTGTTCAGTCTTTAAATACGGCGTAATGTGCGCATCGTGTAAAACATCGGGACTATCGTGCAAAACGTACCCTTTTTTGCGGATTGACTCGATGGAATATCCTTCTTCTTCAAGCTCTTTTACACATTTCCAAATCGCCGTACGACTCACTTCTAATTCATCTGCGATATCTTGCCCAGAGATCGCTTGACCGTTCGCACTTAATAATTTATTTAGTACATAATCTTTCGTAGACATGTTCATTCACCCATTCTATAATTTCTTCCGTGTCATTGGAGACTTTTCGTAAAACGACAGCCCGCTCGATTTCTGTCAGAAGTTGGCCGATGTTTTCACCAAGACAATTCGGATAATATCGCTTCACATCTTTGCCATCGAAAGCGAGGTCTCGTTTGGATTGAATCGGTAACTGCGCTTTCATTTGTCGCAACTGTTGTTCTGTTTCTGGACGTTCATTTAAACGACGGATAAAAAGTAATTCTTCTAATGAATAGTGATAAACGGTCCACAATGTCCATTCTCGTTCCTGCGCTAATGTTAAATAACGCTCAATCGCTTCTCTTTCTTTTTTAGACAATTTATAAGCTTTCGCTACGTCGGCACTCGTCAAATGATGATATTTCGCCCAAAGAACCCAACCTTCAATCGGTTGTTGAACGAGTGAGAAAGGTTGCAAAGGGAGTTCTTCTTGACTTGCCGGTAAATAGCGATGCAAACCTGTTTCATATAAAAGATGAAGAGCTTGAACGAGATGTTCTCCTCGAAACATTTTGTCGAATTCTTGTTTAATGCGCTCCATTGCGAGATAGGAGATGAGCGACGCATGTTTTTGCATCGCTCGCTGCGTTTCACTTTCAACCGTAAAGCCTAATGTACTGACAAAGCGAACCGCTCGAATCATGCGTAGAGCATCTTCTTCAAAGCGTTCATCCGCCTGACCGACCGCTTGAATCGTTCGCTCTTGAATATGTCGCAATCCGTCAAATGGATCGATCCACTGGCCTCGGTGGTCGATCGCCATCGCATTCATCGTAAAGTCGCGACGCTTCAAATCTTCATGCAAAGAACGCACAAAAGTGACATCATCTGGACGGCGATGGTCAGAATATGTCGATTCAGAACGATACGTCGTCACTTCTAACTGTTCTTCTCCGACTAATACGATAATCGTTCCGTGTTCTTTGCCGACATCGATCGTGCGATGAAATAAAGCTTCAATCTCTTCTGGTGTAGCAGCGGTCGCAATATCGATATCTTTCGGTGTTAAACCGAGTGCGATATCGCGTAACGCTCCTCCGACGTACACCGCTTCATATCCCGCTTCAAACAATCGTTCAATAACGAACCGACTACCTTTCGTCTCCCATTTAAACATCGGTTGTCACCTTCTCGTATAACGCTTCATATTGGTCCACAATATGCTCACAATGGAATTTCGTCTGAGCTGTATGCAAAGCTTCTTGAGAGAACCGAGCATATTGAGTAGGCTCTAACAACTCCAAAGCATATCGCGCAACTCGTTCTGGCTCATCTAGCTCAACGAGATACCCGTTCTGTCCATGAGTGACCACTTCTGGAATACCGCCGATATTTGTAGCAATAACAGGCAATCCACAAGCAAATGCTTCTAAAATGACAAGTCCGAACGCTTCCTTATCAGATAAATGCAACATCATATCCGATGCATTTAATAAATCATTCGTATCTTGACGCTTCCCTGTAAACGTTACCGAAGTCGAAATATTTAATTGCTTAACGTAACGCTCCATCGTTTCACGTTCAGGCCCGTCACCGACGAGCAATAAATGAGCGTCTATCTCTGTTAAAATACGGGCAAAACTATCTAAAATATAATCGATTCGCTTCACTTCACGGAAATTAGAAATATGGATAAAGACAGGTTGCTCCGACGGTATGCCAAATTCTTCTCGAATCTTCGGACGGTTTTTGCGATTCACATAATACGTCGCTTCATCAATAAAATTGTAAATTGTCTCAATTTGCGCATCTGGTTGAATTAATTTATACGTTTCTTCTTTTAAACCGTCTGACACAGCAGTCGTTATCGTCGAACGTTCAATTCCGTAGCGAACCGTATCTTTCAAACTGTCTTTCGCTCCTAAAATTGTCACATCTGTCCCGTGCAATGTCGTAATGATAGGAATATCGCTTTTCGCCATATCACGACCGAGTGCTGCTGCGATCGCATGAGGCATCGCGTAATGCACATGTAATACATCTAACTTCTCCTGTACGATCACTTGCGAGATTTTATTCGCTAAAGCGATATCGTAAGGAGGATATTGAAATACTGCATAATCTTCAATTTTCACTGGGTGAAATTTCAAGTGCTCCGTCAACTTTGTTAATCGAAATGGTTGTTCGGATGCGATGAAGTGCATCGTATGTCCGCGACTCGCCATTTTCTTTCCTAATTCAGTCGCGACTACGCCTGAACCTCCTACAGTAGGATAACAAATTACTCCTACGTTCAATCGTTTCATCTCACTTCACCTCAGTTTAATCTTGTAACAAAATTTGCTCCAATCCGTAAACGAATTGATCGACTTCCAATACGCGCTCTACCGATAAGGCGATACCTTGTTTGAAGCTCTCTCGGTCGAATGAGTCGTGACGAATCGTTAACAACTCACCTGCGCTACCGAATAACACTTGCTGATGCGCAAGCAAACCGTGCAAACGAACACTATGAATTTTCATTCCTTCGATATCTGCACCGCGCGCTCCTTTTAAATCTTCCACTTCACCAGGAGCCCCTTGTGTATGAGGTTCACGTACTTCTTGAATTAACTGTGCTGTCTTCGTTGCCGTTCCACTTGGCGCATCGACTTTTTGATTGTGATGCATTTCGATAATTTCAATATCTGGCATAAATTTTGCAGCCATTTGTGAAAACTTCATCATCAATACGGCACCGATTGAGAAGTTTGGTGCGATGATGACGTTTTTATTATGTTGTTCGGCTTGCGCTCGAATTTGATCGAGCGACGCTTCTGTTAAACCACTCGTCCCGACAACGATATGTAATTGATGTTTTAATGCTTCCATAACATTTTCAAAAACGACATTCGGTCGAGTCACATCAAAAAAGACATCAGGTGTCGTCTCTTTTACGAGTTGGTCCATCGACGAGTAAAATGGTACGCCTCCCGTTTCTACAACATCGACTCCATCGAATTGTTTCCCTTCATGTTTGTAATCATATGCTGCGACAACTTCCATTCCTTCTGTCGCTTGAATCGCTTCAAATGCTGTTTTTCCCATTCTTCCTCGAATTCCTGCAATTGCTACTTTAATCATTTGACATCCCCCTTTTTCGTCCAACGATCTGCATCGCGTGTCGCAAATTTATCCATCACGCGGCCGAGCGCCATATCTAAATTAATTTGTTCACGATTCGCTAAGCAAATTAATACGAATAATAAATCGCCCATCTCCTCTTCTAATGAACGGATTGCTTCTGTATCTTTCTTCTTTTTCATGCCGTACATATGTTGAATTTCACGAGCTAATTCACCGAGCTCTTCTTGCAAACGTGCGAGCAATTCCATCGGTGGAAAATAGCCTTCCTCAAATTGTGAAATATACACATCTACTGCATCTTGCATTTCTTCCATCGTCCGTGTCAATGTCATCTCTCCTTAGAAAAAAAGTCCGCCCATTTCGGACGGACTCCCAATTGTTAGTCACGATTTGTTGCGATTAAAATGAGTCGAGCTAATTCTAATACTGCAACTGCTGCTGCTGCAACATATGTCATCGCTGCTGCACTTAACACTTTTTTAGCATGTGGTTCTTCTTCTTGGCCGATAATTCCGAGTTGAACGACTTGATCCATCGCTCGGTTCGAAGCATCGAATTCAACAGGTAATGTGACAAGTTGAAAAATGACCCCGATACTCATCATCGCAATCCCTACCCAAAGTAAAGAGTTCATACTTGAAAAGAATAATCCCATCATGATGAAAATCCATGACGCATTACTCGTTAAGTTGACAGCAGGTACCATTTTATGACGGAATACTAAAAACTTATAAGCTTCCGCATCTTGAATCGCATGGCCTACTTCGTGTGCCGCTACAGCAGTACCTGCGACAGATGGTTCGTCGTAGTTATGTGGAGAAAGTGCAACGACTTTCGTCATCGGATTGTAATGATCTGACAAAAACCCTTCATGACGAACAACTTTTACGTTGTACAATCCATTCTCATCTAAAATACGTCTTGCCACTTGTGCCCCTGTCATGCCTGAAGTAGAACGTACCTTTGAATATTTATTGTACGTTGATTTTACTTTCATTTGAGCATAAATCGGCAACGCTAATATGGCGATAAAGTAAATCCAAAACATAAGGCGTGTACCTCCTATTCTTCTATACTATTATTTTATCTTGTGACCGTTGAATTCGCAACTTTTTCAGCTGTTTCCCACTCATCCTTTTTATGCCAAATGATATAGGCAATCGCAATCGAGACAATCGAGAGCCAAAATGTGAAATAACCAATTTGCGCACTATATTTCATAATGTCATAATAAACCGGCATTTGACCGAATACATAGTCGATCACATCATTGTGCAATGTCCAAATCGCTGCGATGATAATGTGCACAATTCCGTACGAATAGTTGCGTGCATAAAGGAGAGCTTGAATTGCCATCGCACCGTGAGAAACGACGAGCATCCAACCCGTCCAATGCAAATAGCCTGTTTCCCAATACGTGAGCAAATTCATGACGACTGCCCACACCCCATATTTGAACAAAGTTACTACTGCGAGCGCTTCCATCAATTTAAATGGCTTACGAAGCAACCAACCGAGAATCGCAATCGTAAAAAATAAACTAGCAGTTGGACTATCTGGGACGAATAACCAGAAAAAAGGTTCCGTCTTTTCAAGTTGCGGCATGTACCAAATGTAGCCATAAATCGTGCCGAATAAATTAATGTACAGCAATACGTGAAGAAAAGGACGTGAAAATAAGACGAGGCGAATCCATTGAATGACTGTCATAATTCGTTCTCCTTAAACAAAAAAAGATGCTAGAACCCTAGCATCTTTTTGAAATTATTGATTTAAGCTTTCGATAAATTCAGCTAAAACTTCAAGTTCTTCGTCTGAACCATCGAATAATCCAGGTGCCATGTCGCCACGACCGTTAATGACGATTTCTTTAATCTCATCGACTGTAAGACCGTTATTAACGAGTGGGTCACCTAAACCACCTTGGAATGAGTCACCGTGACAGCCGATACATGATGCACCAGCGTAAATTTGGTAACCTTCAGAGTTTTCGTCGAATTCTACTTCTTCAACGATCGCTCCTTGACGTGCTGCTGCTTCCCAGTCGTGGTTAACAACTGACTCCCACGTTAAGTAGAAGATTGAAGCGAATGCGAGTAACATAAATGCCGTTGGTAATGGACGTTTTGATGGACGACGCTCTTTTGTCGTATCCATGAATGGTACGAGCATAAGTGCTCCAATCGCAAGTCCTGGCATAATGATTGCCCCTACTACGTTCCATGGACCTGAAGCAAATTCATATTTAAGTAATTGATACATAAATAAGAAATACCAGTCTGGAACAGGGATATATGCTGTATCCGTCGGATCCGCTTGACGTTCAAGTGGTGACGGATGTGCAACTGTAAGGATTAAATAACCGATGAGGAATACAGCCCCAACCATCCATTCTTTAAGTAAGAAGTTTGGCCAGAACGCTTCCGTTTTTCCTGGATATTCTGAGTAATCTTTCGGCATGTTGACCATGCGGCCTTCTGATTTAATACGAGAATCTCCAACGAATTTCATACCTTTTCCGCGTTGCATGTTGTCCCCTCCTTATAAATAATGTCAGAATTTGTTGTGATGCGTTTGTAAAATTATACTTCAAGTGAATCCTATAGAGGACCTGAAATACCTTGTCTTCTGATCATGATAAAGTGAGCTGCGAGTAATCCAAGCAAAGCAGCTGGTAAGAAGAATACATGAATCGCGAAGAAACGTGTCAATGTTTGAGCACCTAAAATTACATCATCTCCAGCGAGGAGAATTTTAATTTGATCTCCGATAAATGGAACAGAACCAGCGATCTCAATACCTACCTTCGTAGCGAAGAGAGCTTTCATATCCCATGGGAGTAAATAACCTGTGAAACCTAAACCGAGCATCGTTACGAAGATTAATACTCCGACGATCCAGTTAAGCTCACGTGGTTTCTTGTATGAACCTGTAAAGAATACACGTAATGTATGTAGGAACATCATCACGATAACAAGTGACGCTCCCCAGTGGTGCATACCGCGCACAATTTCACCGAATGCAACTTCATTTTGGAGATAGTAAACAGATTTCCAAGCGTTCTCGATGTCTGGTGTATAGTACATCGTTAAGAACATACCTGATAAGATCTGAATTACCGTAACGAAAAACGTTAATCCTCCGAAACAATAAATAAATGCAGAAAAATGATGTGCAGGGTTTACGTGCTCAGGTACTTCGTGGTCAGCAATGTCACGCCAAATTGGTGTGATATCTAACCGTTCATCAACCCAATCATAAATTTTGTTTAGCACTGCGGTCGTACCCCCTAACTTAAATTATACTAATTGATTTTCTACTACTTTTCCTAAGTATACGAAACCATCTACGACTTCAACTTCATATTGATCAAGTGGACCAAGTGGTGGCGTTCCCGCTACGTTTTGACCATTTTTCTCATAAAGTCCATCGTGACAAGGACAGAAGAATCGGTTTGGATTCTTGTCGTCCCCTTCCCAGTTTACTGTACAACCTAAGTGTTTACATGTAGGATGCAAAGCGATAATTTCATCACCTTGTTTGTAAACCCAAGCTGAATCAGCAACGTCTGATACGTACCAAGCGTCTTTTCGATCTTTGATGACAAAGTCGACTTTAACAGGCTCTTCTGTTAAAGCATCCGCTTTTTGCGATGTCGGAATTAACTCTCCGTCTGCTGAAGGTTGCAATACTGGATCGATTGCGAAACGAACCATCGGCATTAACATTGCAGAAGCCATGAATCCGCCCGTACCCATAAGCGTATAGCTTAAAAATTGGCGTCTTGACACTTTACTGCTCATCAATTTCCCTCCTCTTACTTGAATCAGTCCAACGGACATATTTTCTCTAATTGTAATACTAGGACATATCTATGATATATCAATCTTTCATGAAATTCAATCACACTTTAAAATCGTTTTTTCTTTCTGTGAACAAATTTCAAATTTTGGACATAATCATCGATTTTTTTCATGTATTTATGAAACATTTTTGATTTTATTTCGTTCTACCGTTTATTTTGCCCATTTTTCTGTGAAAATCGGTAAGATTTGTTGCAGTTGATCTTCCATAATTTTTTGTTTTAAATTCGGCTCCATGCTTTCAATCGGAATGGATGGAAGCCAAATGACTTGGCCTTCTTCCAATTGAACTGTCGCTAATGTAGGGTCCGTCGTCATGAAAAATGTATGTTTAAATGCCGAATCTTTAAAGTCCGCTGCAATCGTTCTGACGATTTGCTCCGCATCGAAACTCGGTGTGTACGAAGCAGGTGGTGTAAACATCATACGCCCTTTAAACTGCGCTTCTAAAAACTTCGCTAAATACATTAAAAAATCTGAGCTTGAAGCACTCGCTTTCATTTTTTCAGCTGTCGTTTCAATTTTCACGAGCGGGATGACAAGCGTGTCGATATACTCCTTCTGTTGAATATATAAATCGACTTCTTGCGCGTTCCAATTCATATTAATCGTCTCCTTTTAAGCGAGTGTATTGTTTTTGTAACATAACAAAACGTTCGTAGTCATGATCATCTAAACTTTCGTCAATCAATTGTAACAGACGCTGTTCATCTTGTTGTCGCTCGAGTGAACGCAACATCTCTTCCGAAATGACACGGTTATAATTTTGTTCGTCCTCGCATTTTAATGCATAATCTTCTTCATATACAGCAGCGTATGCTAAATCCCATTCACGACCAGGGAAGCGACACTCAATATAAAGCGGTTCATCCTCCAATAGACGAAGTCCGTGGAAAGCACGTTCTACCTCTGTTGTGACCAATTTATTTTTGCGATATAAAAAAGGGGCAACGGTCGATTCTACTTCGATGGTCGCTGTGTGCTGATAACCCGTTTCATCCAAAGTAAAATGAACTCGGTCCAGTTGTCCAAGAGGGGACAATAAATAGTTTAAAAACCAAACGACTTCTTTCGGCTGATTCGGATACTCTTCTAAAAATCGAGCGATAAATTGACGCTTCGCATCATTCGTAACGGTCGAAATCATCTTCGTAAGCCATCCTCTCTACAAAGTCAGACCACGTCGGATCCTCTGTCAACGTCAGTAATTTTTGCGCAAGTGGTAAAGCTTCCGTTCTTCTGCCTTCTTCCACTAAGAAAGAAGCGTAACGATTTAAGTAATCGATATTCGTCTTTAAGTCTTCTTCTAAAGAAGCATATAATGTTCCTGCTTCTTCATACTGTTCTAACGCTTCATACGCATGAGCCAAATATAAATTCATCAATGGCGTATTATTTTCAAATGTCGCGAGTAAGTCAACGACCGCTTCATAGCGCTCTTCATATTCGTAAAGTGAAGCGAGATTTAAACGCGCTTCTAAATGTTCAGGGTCGAGTGCGAGTGCTTCTTCAAAATGCTTAATCGCTTCTTCACGCTTACCGAGTTTGATCGCCATTTTTCCTGCTGCTAAATAGAGTCCTTTTTCAAATCGGTCACGTGTTAAGCCACGTTCGAACACTTCATATGCTTCTTTATTTTTTTCGAGTTGTGCATACGTTTGACCGAGCAACGTATACGCTGCATAATAATCCGCATCGAGTTCAATCGTTCGCTGTAAAGGTGCGATTGCTCGTTCGTACTGTTCCGTCTGAAATAGCGCATGAGCAAAGGCAAACTGTGTCGCTGGAAGCTCTTCTACGTCTAGTAATCGCTCGAAGTAAGGAAGTGCTTCTTCGTATGCTGCTCCTTCACTAAGCGTCATCGCCATGCTTCCGAGCAATGTCGCCTCATCAAAATCGCTATCTTTCAACTGCAATAGTTGTTCATATAAGCGAATCGCTTCTCGATGCTTTCCTGCTTGGCGGAGCAATTCTGCATAGCCGTATTGAACGATCGGTTCATGGGGCAACAACTCGTACGCTTTTTCCATTTTTCCGAGCGCTAATTCTAACATACCATTCGCTTCATAATAGTCCGCTAATGTTAGTAACGCTTGCACATACTCTTCATCCGCTTCTGAAACATGCTCAAGCAATTCAAGTGCGACGTCGTCTTCACCTAATTCAAAACGCATCGACGCTTCATCGACGAATAATTGTGCTTCATGTGGAAAATGAGCACGCATCGCTTGGAAAATAGACGCTGCCCGCTCAAAAAATCCATATTGTATGAGCTCCTCAGACGCCTCGTATAATTCATCGAAACGCCCTTGCTGCTCTTTCTCTTCTAACCATTGATCAACTTTTTCAAACTCGCCGTCAATCAACCATTGTTCTATCATTTATGCGTCACCCACTTTCATCCTCTAATTGTAACGAAGATTGGGTAACTTTATCAAGATGTTTGAAAAATTGCGGATAAGAAATCGCGATGCACGCTGTATCTTTCACTTCGATCGGTCCATCAGCAACGAGTGCGGCAATCGCGCCCATCATGCCGATACGATGATCTCCGTAAGAGTCGATCACTCCTCCATGAAGTGGCGTCGGGCCATGAATGATCATGCCGTCTTCCAATTCTTCGATATTCGCACCGAGCGCATTCAATTGGGATGCGACTGCTGTAATACGGTCTGTTTCTTTCACACGAAGTTCAGCTGCGTTGCGAATGACCGTTTTACCTGATGCTTGCGTCGCAAGTAAGGCGATGATTGGCAATTCATCGATCAATCTCGGCATCAGTGCCTCCTCTTCAATCGTCGTTCCTGTTAACAAAGAAGCTGTAATGACGAGATCTCCATAAGGCTCTCCTACGGAAGTGGAACGATTAACGATGTCAACTTGTCCTCCCATCGCTTGTACGACATCTAAAATGCCCGTACGCGTTTCATTCAACCCTACTTTTTTCAACGTGATTGTGCCAGCTTTCGCGATTAATGCTGCGACGATGAAAAATGCCGCTGACGAAATATCTCCAGGGACGACGACGTGAGTTGCTTTTCCGTCTTGTCCGCCTCGTAAAGAAACCGTCAATTTCTGCTCATCAATTTGCAGTCCGAACTGCTCCATCATGCGTTCCGTATGATCGCGTGTTTTCGACAATTCATGTACGACCGTCGTTCCAGACGCTTGCAAACCTGCAAATAAAATGGCTGATTTCACTTGAGCACTCGCAACAGGTGGCGTATATTCTACTGCTCGCAATGTCGTCCCTTGAACCGTGAGTGGCAACACGAGCTCTTCTTGTTCAGATGTAATGTGAGCTCCCATATCGCGCAAAGGATAGACGACGCGGTCCATCGGACGTTTTGATAAATATTGATCTCCTACAACAGTCGCAGTTACAGGGGAGCCTGCTAAAATGCCGAGCAATAGACGAGCGGTCGTTCCTGAGTTTCCACAGTCGAGCGGTCTTTGTGGAGATTGCCACTTTTGCATCCCTGCACTTTCGATGACAACGTCCGTCCCTGTAATGTCCACTTGTACGCCGAGCTCTCGGAATATTTGAGCTGTTTTTAAACAGTCTTCCCCTGTCAAAAAGTTTTCTGCTGTCGTTTTGCCCGATGCGATGGAACCGAGCATAATCGCACGGTGAGAAATTGATTTATCGCCAGGTATTACAATTTCTCCGTCGACGGTTACATTTTGTAAATGAATCGTTTTCGTCTCCATTTCTTCCGCCACCTTTCGATTAAATAATGTGCATACTGTAATCTGTTTCTTCTTCTAGTACGTTACGCGCTTTGCGACGATCGTCTGTATTTTGGAAACTGACGACTAAAATACCGTAAACGTCTGTCCTCGTTTCGACGATACGAATATTCGTAATGCTAATCTCATGATCGGCGAGCACTTTCGTAATTTCAGCGATCGACCCCGGATGGTCCGGTATATCGATATGCAAATCGAACGTCATATAAAGCGCACCTTGAGTCGCTCCTGCAAAAGTGGAAGGCAAGCTATCGCGCACTTTTTTAGATCGTTCAAAAAACGTGAAGATTTCTTCTTCATCCGCGCGTTCAATCATATCACGCACATTGTCCATCGCCGTCATCCAATGTTCGACTTGTCTCAGTAACTCTGAGCGGTTTTGCAACGTAATGTCCCGCCACATTTTCGGGTCTGCTGAAGCGATGCGTGTTAAATCTCGAAACCCACCCGCTGCTAATTTTGCGACGAACGGTTCTTCTTCTTTTTCTTCTGCTAAACGGTCGACAAGACTCGATGCGATGACGTGTGGGAAATGGCTCACCATCGCGGTCATCCGATCATGTTTATATGCGTCAAGTACGACGACTTTCGCCTTTGTTGGCTGTAAAAGCTCACGCAATGTTTCAATAGCCATCTTTTGTTTATCATCATAAGGGGTCAAGACGTAATATGCGTTCTCAAATAGTAATTCTTTTGCCGCTGCGATTCCGCTTTTATGAGATCCCGCCATCGGGTGCCCACCGATAAATGTAACTCCTTGTTCAACTAATGGAGTTGCCGCTTCCATAATGGGAACTTTCGTGCTGCCAGTATCCGTAACAATCACACCGTCACGAAATGTCCAATGCTCCGCTTCTCGTAAGAGCTTCACAGTCGTATTGACCGGTGTAGCGAATATGACAATATCCGCACGCTCTATCGCATAGCGTACGCTCGGCGCAATTTCATCGATAATAGAACGGCGATATGCCTCATCCGTCGTTTGATAACGACGATCAAAACCGATGACGTGAATATTTTCGTTTCTTTGGAGAGCTAAGCTTAACGAACCTCCAATTAAGCCTAACCCGATCATTGCTACTGTTATTGTCATAATCCCTCTACCACTTTCGATTTATAAAAGTTGTTTGAACGATTCAAAAAATTGATCGTTCTGTTCTTCTGTTCCAATCGTCACCCGCATATACCCTGGAGTTCCGAGTAAGTTTCCGCTACGTACAATCACGCCACGCTTCATCAATTCATCTGCAAGTTCATTCGCATCTCGCTTCGTCTCGATTAATACGAAATTCGTTTCAGATGGATAAATATTTAATCCTTGTTCTTTTGCGAACGTATAGAAGCGTTCACGCTGTTCTGCGTTTAATTTTCTACTTTTTTGTAAAAACTCTTCATCTTCCACTGCAATTTTTGCGATCGTATGTGCCATCGTATTGTTGTTAAACGGATTGCGCACTTTATTGAACTGTTCAATCATATGCGGATGTCCGATTCCGTAACCGACACGAATACTCGCAAGCCCATAAGCTTTTGAAAATGTGCGTAAAATGAGAATGTTGTCATACTTCGACAACCACTCGAGTGAGTCGACATGGTCTTCTGCCATAATGTATTCAAAATATGCTTCATCTAACACGATTAAAATATCGCTCGGCACTTCTTCGATAAATGATTCGAGTTCTGCGCTATTTAGCACATTTCCTGTCGGGTTATTCGGGTTACAAATCCAAATGACTGAAGTATTGTCTTGAATCGCTTGCAAAAATTTCTCATAGTCGTGATTACCATCTTTTAATGGAATTTCCGTAAATGATGCTCCCTCTACTTTCGCATTGTGAACGTATTGCGGAAATGTCGGTGTCGCCATCAAAACATGTTTCGTTTCATCTAACATTGAGCGTGAAATGATTGAAATTAATTCGTCACTTCCGTTTCCAATCACGAGTTGTTCTGGCGTTACACCGTTTTTACTCGCTAAAGTTTCTTTTAACGTCGTTGCATTCGCATCAGGGTATAACTGCAATGACTGAGCTTCTGAACGTAACCATTCTGCTACTTTCGGCGAATAACCGTATGGGTTTTCATTAGAAGCAAGCTTAATCACTTCTGTTAAACCGTATTCTTTTTTCGTTTCCTCTATCGGTTTGCCCGGCTTATACGGTTGCATCGTATCGAGCACTTTTTTGTAAGGAATCATTTATTTGTCCTCCTTCACTAAATCTGGACGGAGACGAACGGCTTCATTTTGATAAATATGTTCCATCTCACGCTGCGTTTTATTCGTATTGACGTGCATCATGAGTCGAATGCACTTTTGAATCGCTCCAGGCACATCCATTTCATGTGTGCACATAACAGGTACATACGCCCAACCTTCTATCGAGCGAATCGCACGTGCAGGGAAAACAGAATTCACATCCATCGTCGTTGAAACGATGACCGATGCAATATCTTCTATCTCTATATCATTTTGTTCCACCATTTCAATAATTAATGCTTCTGTCGCCTGTAAGACGAGCTCTTCACGATCTTCTTCTACCGTGGTCGCTCCACGGATTGCTCTCGTTACCATTCCATTCACCCCTCGATTAATTGACGCATCTCCTCGAACACTTCTCGACATAACGACTCATCCACTGTCATAACATTCGGATGACCGATTTGTTCTAAAATGACGAAGTGCAATGTACCGAACGATGCTTTTTTATCTTTTTGCATAAATTGATACAATGTTTCAAATGAATATTCAAAAATAGAATCAAATGAATAGCCTTGTCGTTTCGCGAATTGAATAAATTTCTTTGCTTCTCCTGTTTGTAAAGTGGAAGCTTTTTCACTTAATAGTAAAGCGTACGCCATGCCGACCATGACACATTCACCGTGGCTGAGCGTCCCAAAGTTCGTCGCCGCTTCAATCGCATGTCCGAACGTATGACCAAAATTCAAAAACTTACGGCTTCCGTGCTCGAACGTATCTTCTTCAACGATTTTCGCTTTGACTGCAACACCTTTCAATAACTGTTCTTCTAACGTATCGAAGGCTGGTTGAACAAATTGTTCATCTTGCAACAGTTGCTCCGTCCATGTCGCATCCGAAATGTACGCATGTTTAATTAATTCTGCCATACCGGAACGCCACTCTCTTTCTGGTAATGTTTTAAAAATATTTAAATCGAAAATGACCGCTTCTGGCTGATGAAAAGCACCGACCATATTTTTCCCTTCTGGCATGTTGATCGCTGTTTTCCCACCGACTGCGCTATCATGTGCAAGCACCGTTGTCGGCAATTGGATAAAACGAATCCCACGCATGAAAGTCGCAGCGATAAATCCTGTTAAATCACCGACCGCGCCCCCTCCAAAAGCTAACAGTAAAGAATTACGTGTAAATCCTTTTTGCAGTAAAAAAGATTGAGCACGGCCGTACACGTCCAATGTTTTACACGCTTCCCCTTTCGGAACGACGAATGTATGCACTTCATTGTGCAACTGTTCAAATCGTTTCAACTGTTCTGAATACAATGTATGCACTGTTTCATCCACAATAATTCCGATGCGATCTGTCGTTTTTAATAAAGGTGCGTATTCCGTAGCTAAACGTTCGTATCCATTCGGCTCAATGACGACATCATATGTCTTATCCTGCAATTGAATTGGTAAGACACCCATATTAAAACTCCTTCGCTTTCGCACGCATCGCATCTACTTGCGCTGCTAGTTCTCCAATCGTATCTGAATGATACTGTTCCACGATTGCTTTTGCGATTTCTGTTGCGATAACATTTTCTGCTACGACGCTCGCTGCTGGAACGGCACAAGGATCACTTCGTTCAATCGTTGCGACGAATGGCTCTTTCGTATCGATATCGACACTTTCTAACGGTTTGTATAATGTCGGAATCGGCTTCATCACTCCGCGTACGACGATTGGCATTCCTGTCGTCATACCGCCTTCTAAACCACCGAGTCGATTCGATTTTCGGTAATATCCACGCTCTTCGCTCCATGCGATTTCATCGTGTACTTCGCTTCCCCAACGCTTCGCCATTTCGAATCCGATGCCGAATTCCACTCCTTTGAATGCGTTAATGCTCATCATCGCTTGCGCTAATTTACCGTCCATTTTACGATCGTAATGAACGTAGCTACCAAGTCCCGCTGGAACGCCTGTAATAACAACTTCTACGACGCCACCTAATGTATCACCGCGCTCTTTTGCTTCGTCGATTGCCCGCATCATTTTTTCAGCTGCTGCATCGTCCGCGCAATATACAGGGCTCGCTTCTACTTTTTCACGAAGCTCTTCGATTGATAAGTTTTCGTATGTCGCGCGGTCTGCTACAATGCCACCAATTTCTGTGACGTGTGCGACCGTTTGAATATCGAGTTCTTTCAACAATTGCATCGCTACTGCACCGATCGCCACGCGCATCGTCGTTTCACGTGCACTTGAACGTTCAAGGACGTTTCGAAGATCGCGATGGCTATATTTAATTCCGCCGACTAAGTCCGCATGCCCTGGACGTGGGCGTGTAATTTGGCGTTTAATATCTTCTGGGTTCATATCTTCCGCTAACGGTTCAATGCCCATCACTTTCGTCCAATGTTTCCAGTCGTCATTCGTCACCATGAGAGCGACAGGAGAGCCTAATGTTTTCCCGTGGCGTACGCCTGCTGAAATTTCCACTAAGTCTTTTTCAATTTGCATACGGCGTCCGCGACCGTATCCTCCTTGACGACGTTTTAATTGTTTATCGATCATCTCACTTGTAATGTTCATTTGAGCGGGTAAACCTTCTATAATTGCTGTTAATTTTGGTCCGTGTGATTCTCCTGCTGTAAAAAAGCGCATAATTTTTCCCCTTTCTATCCGCATTACTTTAGCAAGTTAATGCGTTAAAACTAAATATAATTAGTAGTATACCATTTTTCAAAGGTGAGGAAATGCCTAAATGACAATTCCCTCTTTTTATATGAAAATAGACTGCTTCTGGCATATGCCTTATGCAGTCTATTCGTTATTTTACTTTTTTATAGAAAAATGTATCGACCACTTCAAAACCGTACTGTTCCGGATTGAAAATTTGTTCTGTGCTTCCGACGAACAATACACCGCCGATTTTTAACGCGTTTGAGAAATTGTGATAAATTTGGTCTTTCGCTTCTTCTGTGAAGTAGATCATCACGTTACGACAAACGATTAAATCATGGTTCGGCTCGTAACGATCTTCGAGTAAATTATGTTGACGGAATGTGACCGTTCGTTTAATTTCATCGACGACTTGATAGTGAGTACCTTCTTTGATGAAATAACGATCGACGACGTCTTTCGGGACTTCTTTAATCGAACGCGCACCGTATAAACCTACTTTCGCTTGTTCGATAACCCCTTTATCTAAATCCGTCGCTTGAATCGAAATGTCGCGTAATGGAACGTGATTCGACAAAACCATCGCTAAAGAATACGGCTCTTCTCCCGTTGAACACGCCGCACTCCAAATTTTTAAACGCTTATTTTTTTCGAGTAATTGTGGGAAAATTTTATCTTGTAACACTTTCCAACGTTGGCCGTTGCGATAAAATTCTGACACATTGATCGTCATGCGGTCTAAAAATTCATCTAATAAGGCTGGATCACGGTCAATCGCATCGAAATACTCAATAAAATTACGATAGCCACGTTTCTCATATAACGATGTAAGGCGACGCTTCATTTGCGCTTCTTTGTAGAGGGAAAGATCGATTCGTGTTTTTCTTTTAATCTTCTCGATAAATTGTTCGTAATCTGACATGGATCAAACCTGCCTTTCTCTATGTAAAAACAGCCTCACGGAATCCGCGAGACTGTATAAAGTGTTCGTTATTAAACGAGCTCTTCTTCTTTGAAGAATAAGCCAATTTCACGTTCTGCTGATTCTGGTGAATCTGAACCGTGAATGATGTTTTCGCCAACAGTGATTGCGTAGTCTCCACGCACTGTTCCTGGTGTCGCTTCAGCAGGGTTTGTAGCACCCATCATGAAACGTGCAGTTGAGATGACGTTCTCGCCTTCCCAAACCATTGCGAATACTGGACCTGATGTGATGAATTCTACGAGTTCTCCGAAGAATGGACGCTCTTTATGTTCACCGTAGTGCTCTTGTGCAAGTTCTGGTGAAATTTGCATTAATTTAGCACCTACTAAGTTATAGCCTTTTTTCTCGAAACGGCTAACGATTTCTCCAATTAAGTTACGTTTAACGCCGTCTGGTTTAACCATTAAAAATGTTTTTTCCATGTGTAACACTCCATTTCATCAATATGTAAAAACCCAACAATTATCGTACCATTGTAAGCCTTTTGTTTCAACTGTTATCCATCAATATTTACGCTGACCGATGAAGCGAGCAATTTGATAAAATGCATCTTTCGCTCGTCCTTCTTCTAAAGGTTCAATTTCATCCATCGCTTTTTGTAAATAACGGTCACTCATTTGTTGTGCGTATTCGATTGCGCCGCTCTGTCGAATGTATTGTAACATCTCCTTACGCGCTTCTTCTGTCAATGTCTCATCAAATGCAGCATTCATATACTCAACGAATACAGCATCCTCCAATAAATATAAGGTCGGCAACGTTAAATGCCCATTCAACAAGTCGCTCCCTGCCGGTTTTCCTAACTTTTCATCCGTTGAAACGACATCTAAAATATCATCGACGATTTGGAAAGCCATCCCTGCAAAGTAACCGAAGCGCGTGAGGCGACGGATATTTTCTTCAGAAGTTCCCGATACGCGTGCCCCGAGTTCGCAACTTGTTGATAACAAAAGCGCTGTTTTTCGCTTAATGCGACGTAAATAATCTCTCAAATTTTGATTGACTCTACGTTGATCATGCATTTGGATAATTTCGCCTTTACAAATGTCCAGCATCGTTTGCGCTAACGTTTCATGCATTTGTTGATTACCGATCACACTCATCGTTTCCAATGCACGCGCAAACATGAAATCACCTGTATACATCGCGACCCGATTATCGTAACGCGCTTTTACCGTTTTGAGTCCACGGCGCATGTCTGAATCATCAATGACATCATCGTGAACGAGCGATGCCATATGAATCAATTCTAAAGCGACAGCAACACGGGCGACGTCATCTTCTTTATACGTTCCAAATTGCGCACTTAAAATGACGAATATCGGACGAATTCGTTTACCGCCTGCTTTGAGTAAGTGCATCGACGCATCTTGAATAACAGGGGAAGAAGAACGTACCGAGCGCTCCAATTGTTTTTCTATCAATTGTAAATCTTTTCGAAAGTCTCGATAAAGAGACATCATTTGTAATTTGTTCAAGGTATTCCCTTCCCTATTCACTCAATATTTGAAGCCGATATGTCCTGCTGCCGCTCCACCGCTATATCCTTTATACGCCACATCTTTAAATCCTGCATTTGCAAACATTTCTGCAAGTTGCTTACGCCCTGGGAAATCATCTGCCGACTCTTGCAACCATGAATATTCGTCATAACTCTTCGCTAATACTTTACCGAATAACGGCATAATATTTTTGAAGTAAAATTTGAATAATTGACGGTAAACCGGAAGTTCCGGTTGTGACGTTTCTAAACAAGCTGCCATGCCACCTGGTTTTAAAACACGGTACATTTCACGTAGCACTTGATCGTAATCTGGCACGTTACGCAATCCGAACCCGATCGTTACATAATCAAATGTACCGTCCGGGAATGGGAGTTCCATCGCATTTCCTTGAATGAGGGTAGTATTCGGCAAATGGGCGATTTTTGGACGTCCTGCGCTCAGCATGTTCTCGCTAAAGTCTAAACCGACGACTTCGCCAGTTGGACCTGCTGCTTCTGCTAATGCGACGGTCCAGTCCGCTGTTCCACAGCAAACATCTAAAGCCTTCGCTCCTTCAAAGACACGCATTTTCGCCATCATATCGGTACGCCATTTTTTATGTAAATTAAAGCTGATGACCGAATTCATCTTATCGTAATCTTCGGATATACTTTCAAACACTTGGTGTACTTTCTCTTCTTTAGATAACAATGAATTCTCCTTCTTTCTGTTGTAATGTCACACGACCTAACCAAAAGTCTTGCTCACTCGCTGTCATTGATAATCTCGTAGCTTGTTGCTCAAATTGAGCTCGTAATGTATCGCTTAACATTTGCTGGTCTTCCAATGATAGCTTTTGCAATCCGAATACTTCACTCTTTTGATCGATTAAAAATAACGGATAAGCAAGATGTAGAAGCGGTATATATGCCGCATAGCCACAATCTTCATATAAAGCTTCAAGCAAATGAACTTCAATCTCTTTTACATAGTGCAACCAAAGTTCCGCTGTCATTTCACGCTCAAAACGGTATGTCGTTCGCGCTTCATTCACCGCCATAATCGCTCTTGAAAAATGCCCTATACGATCAAACTGACAATGCTTCGCTAAAATTTGATAATAAATACCGCTGTAATGATCTCCTGCTAAAACCGTCAACTGATCGCGTTCTTCTACTGTCTCAAGCGTTACATGATCATGTACATCAAAGGAGCATTTCGCAGCTCCCACTGCTAATGCGACAATCATCTGTTGCTCCTCAATTTGCTCTTTATGCAATTGAGGCCATAATGTTAAAAAGATGAATAGAGGCGATACGACAGGCGCACCGAGCTCCTCGTTGATAGAACGTTCATAAACGAGCGATTGCAAACGTGTATGATACGTATTTATTTGTCGTTCAATCCATGTTTTCTCCATCTTTTCTTTCTCCATTTCTTTCACGACTCTTTCGGATCGCTTACCATCGTTCCGTGAGCGGTGACAATTTCGGCATGCCCTCGAATTTTCATCGCAGAAGTATGTTCTGTAAACTGAGCGATCATCACTTCGCCACAATCTAATTTTTCTGTATGATGGAATTTCGTATCATTGCCTCGCGTTAAACCGATGACGTTGACGCCATCTTCTTTCGCTTTAATGACGACATAGTCTAATTGCGCCATTTTCTCCACACCTTTCGTCAGTGTCTCACAATCAATCATAACATAATATTTAACGCTTTCGCAAAGACGTTAAGAACGAATAAATGTCAAAATTTCATTGCGTTTCACAGCATCTGTTTCAAACACACCACGCGCAACAGTTGTCACCGTTTTTGCTCCTGGCTTTTTTACTCCGCGCATCGTCATGCATAAATGTTCTGCTTCGACAACTACGTAGACACCTTGAGGATTTAACATGTCAACCATCGCATCCGCTACCGTCGATGTGATGCGCTCTTGCAATTGTGGACGTTTCGCTGTCGCTTCTACCGCTCTCGCTAACTTCGATAATCCAGCGACTTTTCCGTCTTTCGGAATGTAAGCGACGTGCGCATGCCCGAAAAATGGAACGAGATGATGTTCACACATTGAGTAGAACGGAATATCTTTGACGAGTACTACTTCGTCGTGCCCTTCATCAAAAACCGTTTCAAAATACTTTTTTGGATCGTCTTGCAATCCACTGAATACTTCCGCATACATTTTAGAAACGCGCTTCGGTGTATCGAGTAATCCTTCACGACTTGGATCTTCACCAACCGCTTCTAAAATCATCGTTACCGCTTGCTCTATCTTTTTTAAATCTACATTCGTCATCGCTCGATGTTCCTCCTAGAAAAATCAATATATTGTTTATGTAAACAAGTATGTCTTTCAAGATAGTAGCATAAAGGACATACACCGTACAGATAGTAGTTTCAAAAACAAAAAAGAGCGAGTATTGTGACATTGTTTTCACAATGCCACAACTCGCTCTTCTTTCGCTATGTTATTATTTAACCGCATCTTTAAGAGCTTTACCTGCTTTAAAAGCTGGAACTTTGCTCGCTGGAATTTCGATTTCTTTACCAGTTTGCGGGTTACGTCCCTTACGAGCTGCACGATCACGCACTTCGAAGTTACCGAAACCGATTAATTGTACTTTCTCGCCTTCAGCAAGCGTCTCTTGAATCGTTCCGAATACAGCGTCTACTGCTTTCGCAGCGTCTTTTTTCGGAAGTTCAGTTTTTTGAGCGACTGCATTGATTAATTCTGTCTTGTTCACATCAGTCACCTCCTCTCAAAGGGGTTCAATATAAAACCTGTAAACAAAGATTAACATAAGAGAAACCGCGGTGCAACAATATTTGTGCTCATTTCTGAAGTTTTTTCGCTTTTTAAATTAAATTTGAAAAAAGACCTCGAAAATGAGGCCTTTTTCGTTAGTTTTCAGCTTTTTCTTCACTTGTACGCGGTGTAATTTCATAATGCATCATTGGCTCTCCCGCTTCATTCAATCGATAAGGAAGCGAGTAAGCTGGTAAAACATTGTATTTCTCCGCTAAAATGTAACGAATATCTTCGTCTTTTTGCACGTCAAATTCCGTAGTTTTTAATTCATTCGCTAAATCAATCGAATAATCCACATAAAACTGACCATTTCCCGCAACTACGAGTGGCAGTTGCGATTCAGAATAAGGACTTGGTACCGTCAATGGCTTTTTAAAACCCATCGCTTCGAAATCGATTTTATACACATTCGGTGCAATTTCATCTCCGAAAGGTACTTTGCCGTTCACTTGCTTGCGCAAATTTAATTCTCGAATGCGCTCTGCCGCACGAATATCGACAAGTTTCACACGTGGTTCCACTTCCGCGTCATAGATGACATATTGAAAAACGCCACCTTTTTCATAAGCGTTCGCCGGAATCTTTTCTGTGTACTTCGGAACGATATTGGAAAATTCAATGGGATATTTAATGTATAGATCCGTATCACTTTCACGCGTTTTAATCGGCAATAAACCACTTGTCGTTTCACGATATTGATCAACCGCTCGCTGCATGAGGTCAATTTGATCGTCATATGGTGTGCGTAAACTTTCCGGACTTTCTTGTACTCCCCCACCACAAGCAGCGAGCAGGGTGAGTAGGACTGTCATGCTCATCAATTGAATCATTCGCTTCATAGTAAACCACCTACGATAACGCCCGCACTCGGCGTCGGGCCGTTAAATACGAGATAAACCATGATGAAAAACGAAGTAATAAACAATACCCACGCAACTAAAGCGGTGAAAAAGCGTAAAATTCCATTATCGATTTTATGACGACTTAATAAAATTAAACCGATCGAAATCGCCATAAAACCGAGGCCGTAAAAGGATAGCCACATTTTATCCAACGGACTCATATTTTCTCATCCTCTCAAAACATATCATCAAAAATATCGGTCACTTCTTGTTTTTTCATACGTCCCATTAAGGACTGGACCCCTTTATCTAATGTGATTCCTTCAAATAAAATCGCATGTAGAACTTCTGTGATTGGCATGGAAACATCGTGAAGTTTCGCAAGTTGATACGTCGCTTTCGCTGTGCGTACCCCTTCGATGACCATCCCCATTTCACGTTCAATTTCTTCTAATGTTTGTCCACGTCCGAGCGCATAACCTGTTTTCCAGTTGCGCGAGTGCACACTCGTACATGTGACGATTAAATCTCCAAGACCCGCAAGACCTGAAAATGTTAAAGGATTCGCCCCCATCTTCACACCGAGGCGCGTAATTTCTGCAAGGCCTCGTGTAATGAGTGCTGCTTTCGCATTATCCCCTTGTTCCATCCCATCAGTAATACCTGCTGCGAGTGCGATGACGTTTTTTAAAGAGCCTCCAATTTCTACTCCGACAATATCATCATTCGTATATACGCGGAAAGCTTCGTTCATAAAAAGGTCTTGCGCATATTGTGCCGCTTCTAATGAGTGAGAAGCGACCGCTACTGTCGTAGGCTTCTTTTCAACGACTTCTTCCGCATGACTCGGGCCAGATAAAGCAACAATCGATTCGATCAATTCTGGACGCAATACATCTTCTATCACTTCCGAGACACGAAGCAACGTATCAGGTTCGATTCCTTTCGATACGTGAATCCACTTCATCGGTGTCGTCACACATTCATTTAAATCTGCCAACATGGCACGCATCGCTTTCGTCGGTACCGCAAGAATGACGGCATCTGCCTGTTGAATCGCTTCCTCCAAATGAGAAGTCGCGCGTAAATTGTGGGGGAGTTTCGCATCTTTTAAGTAGCGAGTGTTCGTATGCTGTTCATTGATTTCTGCTACTTGTTCTTCTCGACGTGCCCAAATGACCGTATCATGGCCATTGTTCGCCAAAACGAAGGCAATCGCCGTACCCCAACTTCCCGCTCCGAGTACAGCTACTTTCGCCATAGTATCCCTACTTTCTATCATTATGAACGTTCACGTGTAATGATTCGAATCGGTGTTCCTTCAAATCCGAATGATTCACGCAAACGATTTTTCAAAAATCGAACGTAAGAGAAATGCATAATTTCTGGGTCGTTCACAAAAACGACAAATGTCGGTGGCTTCGTCGCCACTTGCGTCGTGTAATAAATACGGAGACGCTTCCCTTTTTCTTGCGGTGCTGGGTTGCGCGCGATACTGTCTTCAATGACTTCGTTCAGTACGCTCGATTGAATGCGAAGCGCATGATTATCACTAATTAAGCGAATCATTTCGAATAAGTCTGTCACGCGACGACCTGTTTTTGCCGAAACATATAAAATAGGAGCATAATCTAAAAACATGAAGTGTTTACGAATTTCTTTCGTAAAGTTGTCCATCGTATTCGTCTCTTTTTCAATCGCGTCCCATTTATTCACGACGAACATAAGTCCTTTTCCTGCTTCTTCCGCATACCCTGCGATACGTTTATCCTGTTCTCGAATACCTTCTTCCGCATTGAGAACGATCAAGACGACATCAGAGCGTTCAATGGCACGCAATGCTCGAAGCACACTATATTTCTCTGTCTTTTCGTACACTTTTCCTTTTTTACGCATACCTGCCGTATCGATAATTTTGTACTTTTGTCCTTCATATTCGTACGGTGTATCCGTTGCGTCTGTCGTCGTTCCAGCTACATCGCTAACGATAGCACGTTCTTCTCCGACAATCGCATTGACGAGTGACGACTTTCCGACGTTTGGACGGCCAATTAAACAGAAACGAATGACGTCATCCTCAATAATCTCTTCTTCCATCTTCGGAAAATGCGCAGCTACTTCATCGAGTAAATCTCCAAGTCCAAGTCCGTGTGAACCTGAAATTGGGAACGGATCGCCAAACCCTAATGAATAAAAATCATAAATGAACTCTCGTTGCTCGAAATTATCAATTTTATTCACTGCTAAGACGACGGGCTTTTTCGTTTTATATAACATTTTCGCCACGTACTCATCTGCATCCGTCACCCCTTCACGACCGTTCGTCATAAAGATGATAACATCCGCTTCATCAATCGCTACTTCTGCTTGTGCTTTAATTTGTTCTAAAATCGGTTCATCTCCGATATCAATTCCACCTGTATCAATCATATTGAAGTCATGATTGAGCCATTCAGCAGAGCTGTAAATGCGGTCACGCGTTACGCCAGGTACGTCTTCTACGATAGAAATACGTTCACCGACAATGCGGTTAAAGATTGTTGACTTCCCGACGTTCGGGCGGCCGACAATCGCTACAGTTGGCTTATTCATTTCGTTCCTCCTCAAAAAACATTTCTATCACATTATACTTGAAGCACGACGGCTTTTGCATCTTTTTCTCACAACATAAGAAAAAGATGATGACACAAATGCATCATCATCTTTCTTATGCTGCTATAGCGAATTATTCAGAAAGCTTTTTTAATTGATCGCCGATGACATCACCGAATGAAAATCCAGTAGATTCTTCTGGCAATTCAACAGGCTCTTCTACTTGTTCTGCAGGTTTTTCTGTTAAGTCTTTAATGCTTAATGATAAACGCTCATCCGCTTCGTTTACATCTAATACTTTCACTTGTACATCTTGACCTTCTTTTAACACTTCTTCCGGTGTTCCGATATGGTCGTGTGAAATACGTGAAATGTGAACGAGTCCTTCAACGCCAGGTAATACTTCGACGAATGCTCCGTATGAAACGATGCGTTGTACTTTCCCTTCTAATACGTCTCCGACTTGCACTTTGTCACTGATATTTTCCCACGGTCCTGCAAGCGTTTCTTTAATTGAAAGTGAAATACGCTCTTGTTCTGGATCGACAGAAAGTACTTTCACGTTCACTTTGTCGCCTTCTTTCACGACATCTTCTACTTTCTCAACATGTTCGTGAGCGAGTTGGGAGATGTGGACGAGTCCGTCTACTCCACCGATATCAACGAATGCACCGAATGATGCGAGGCGCTGTACAGTACCTTCCAATACTTGTCCTGCTTCAAGCGTTTCAAGCAATTCGCCTTTTTTCGCTTCTTTCTCTTCTTCTACAACTGCGCGATGTGATAAGATGAGACGATTTTTCTCTTCGTCCATTTCAACGATCTTAAATGTCATCGTGCGGCCTTTATAATCGTCGAATGATTCGACAAAGTAATCTTCCACGAGAGATGCTGGAATGAAACCGCGCACGCCTAAATCGACGACGAGTCCACCTTTTACAACATCTTTCACTTCTGTTTCAATCGTTTCTTCTGATTCAAATTGTTGTTTTAATGTTTCCCATGCTTTCTCTGCATCAATCTGACGTTTTGAAAGGACATAGTTTTCTTCTTCTACTTTCGTAATTTTCAGTTCCAACTCGTCCCCTACAGAAACTGCGTCAGATGCTTGCTCGATATGCAAACTTGAAAGTTCACTAATCGGAATTACTCCATCGAACGGTGCGCCAGTCACTTCAACAACGACAGATTTATCTTCAATTTTTGTTACGACGCCCGTTACACGATCGCCTTCTTTAAAATCTTGTACTTCGTTTAAGTTCATTTCTTCAGTCATATGTAGTCCTCCTCATAGTAACATTACCTCTATCTTAGGCGAATTAAACGAGAAAAACAAAAATTTACACTTATTTTTCGATATTTTTATGCGTATCGAGCAATTTTTGTATGCTTTGCATAATGATTTGGGTCACTTCATCCGCAGAAGCTTTGCGTTCGCGCAACTCTTCCATCGGCAAAGGTTCGCCATAAATAACGGTCAATCGCTTAAACGGTTTATAAGGGCCGATAATCGCACAAGGTACGACATCACATTCTCCTCGTAAAGCTAAAAACCCTGCTCCAGTCATTCCTTCGCCCAGTTCACCCGTCGTACTTCTCGTCCCTTCAGGAAAAAGCCCGACGACTTCGCCTGACTTCAACAATTGAAGCGCTTTACGGATTGCTTGACGATCACTCGCTCCACGTTTGACAGGAAACGCTTGAAGCTTAGGTAATAAACCTTTCAAAATCGGTGCTTCAAACAATTCCTCTTTCGCCATAAAATTAACGAGACGCGGACTTGTAATTCCTACCGTCGGAGGGTCTAAATTATCGATGTGATTGGAACATAATAAAACACCGTTATCTTTTGGCATATGTTCTTTTCCGATTACTCGTATGCGATAGAGCGGATAAAAAATAATCGATACGAGCGCTTTTCCTAAAGGGTATAAGTTCATTTTGCGATTCGCTCCTTCGCTAATTGTTCTATCTCGTGAGCCACCTCTTCAATCGTACGCCCTGTCGTATCGATCAACAAGGCATCTTCTGCTTGTACGAGCGGTGAATGTTCGCGCTCTGTATCTAATCGATCACGTTTACGAATTTCTTCTTTCAGCTCTTCAAGCGGTGTTTCAATTCCACGACTTTTATTTTCAGCATAGCGACGTTCCGCACGTTCTTCTACTGAAGCTGTCATAAAAATCTTCAATTGTGCGAATGGTAAAACAGCTGTTCCGATATCTCGACCATCCATGACGACCGCTCCCGCTTCTCCGATGGAGCGTTGAAGTTCTACCATGCGCTCACGCACCGGCTCATGAGTTGCCACTTGAGAAACAGCATTCGTCACTTTCGGCGTGCGGATCACATCTGTCACATCTTCTCCGTCCACATAAACAAGTTGCCCACTCGGTGAAGGTTTAAGTTCGATTGTCATTCCACGCAATAGGGCAGCGAGACGCTCTCCATCCGTTGCGTCGATTTGTTGCTGTTGAGCTTTCCACGTTAAAGCACGGTACATCGCTCCTGTATCGATATAAGCATAACCTAATGATTCCGCTACAATTTTTGCAATTGTGCTTTTTCCAGCAGCTGCAGGACCATCAATTGCTATACTGATTCGTTCTGTCATGTGTCATTGTCCTCCATTTTTCAAATAAAAAATAATCGTTTTTAGTGTAGCATAAACGATTATCTTTTATCGACTTATAATATTCCAAGACGTTCGTTACGCTGTTCTAATTGACGCTCAAAACAGAAGCGTACAATATGTTGTCTTAAACGTTCATCGATATCTACGAACTGGAATGAAGCTAAATTTCGACCATTATCTTCCCAAATACGAACAATTTTAGCTTCGACTGTACCATATTCAATTCCTGCTTTCGCAAATGGTAAAACGAGTGTCAGTTGCACTGTATCATTCACATTTAAATAATCGATATCTCGAATATTTAAAGCGACTCCTCCTGCACTAATATCAGACGTGATCAGCTGTTCTTTCGTACCTTCCTCTGTTTCCATCGTGACGTCTACGCTCGTCTCCACTCGAACAAACTCACGTCTTTGAATTTTAATTAATTGATCATCTCCTGGATAAGAGATTTTCATCATTGGCACTTGGCCTTTTACGCGCCCGATTACTTTCGAACGAAATGCGTAAGATATTTTTTGCTCATCGACAAATGTGACGTATAACTCTGTACCGTCTAAAAAGAATGACGTACGATTCGTTAAGTTATTGATCGGGTAGTCGATATGAATTTCCGTATCCGATCCATAATCTACAACTCTACTCCTAAACGTTTCTTTCTCCTCTGTATAATCTTCCTCGATTTGAAGATTTGTCCCTATCGAAAGTCTCATTCTCTCTTCGCCTCACTAATCCATTTATTTTCTTTGTATATTATGTCATGAAACGAGCATTTTTTCCAACTTTTTTAAAGTGTAAATGCCTTTATTTCAACAAAAACAACATTTCTCACAATTTTCTTTTCATTTTTAACTTTTCTCATATTTCAACTTGACAAGCAAGTGAGCATGCTTCACCTTTGTAAGTCCAAACCACCATAAAAAAAGCATGAAAGGAATAATGAAATATACCCACAATCGATCTAATGTCAAAATCGAGTTATATGCGATATGTAATGTGAGTGGTGCGATAAAGGCTAAGAGTAAATAGCTGTTTTGCTTTTGTTCTGAAAATTTTGCTTTTCCGAAGTAATAGCCCATTACGACCCCAAATAACGCATGGCTCGATACAGGTAAAAAGGCTCTAATCATCGCAGTATCTAATCCGAAGGTGAATAAGTATAATATATTTTCGACTGTGGCGAACCCGAGTGAAATGCTCGCTCCATATAAAATCCCATCGTACGCATCATCGAAATCGTAATGATTGTAGATAGCGATCAATAATATGAACCATTTAAAAAACTCTTCCAACAAGCTTGTAAATCCAACTTGCTGTAAGTAGATGGAATGGAATAATTGTTCTTCTTCAAAAACATGTTGGATAAATAAAATCGGGAATGTCATCACCGCGCCGTAAACAAATGTTTGAAATAAAGTGATGGACGGTTCTTCCGCAATCTCTCGTCGCAAATAAAAATAGCTAAATAAAGCTAAACTTGGAGCGATTGCAACGGTGAGCAATGTTAGCATGAGGGTGACCTCCTCCAATAATTAAATTATACCATGTTCTTTAGAGGAGGTCGCCTCTATTCTTATTTTTTTAAAGCGTTCGCAATTTGACATCCGTGGAATTTTCCATTTTCAATAAAGATGGAATTCGCATCATTTCCTGCCGCGATCACTCCCGCAATAAATAAGCCTGGGACATTCGTTTCCATCGTTTCTTCATCGAATGCTGGACAACCTGTTGCATCGTCAATTTCTATACCGAGTTTGCGCATAAATTCAAAGTCTGGATGGTATCCGATCATTGCGAATACCGCGTCCGCCTTTACAGTGAGACGTTCTCCTTTTTTGTCGATGATGACTTCGCTTTCCGTAATCTCAACAACTTCCGAATCGAAATGCATTTGTGCCACCTCATGACGCACTAAGCTTTCGAAGCTCGGCAACACCCAAGGTTTGACGCTCGGTGAATAGTCTGACCCTCGATAAACTGCTGTCACATTCGCTCCTGCATGTGCTAGTTCAATACCAGCATCGATCGCAGAGTTTTTCCCTCCGATAATGACAACATCTAATCCATAATACGGATGCGCTTCTTTAAAATAATGATGAACGTGCGGTAAATCCGCTCCAGGGACGTTTAATTCATTCGGGTTATCATAATACCCGGTCGCTACGACGACATATTTCGAAGTATATTCTCCTTTCGTCGTAAATACACGGAATCCTTGTTCTTCTTTTTGAACATCGAGCACTTCTTCAAATGTTTTCATATTTAAATTTTTCAATTGAGCAACCGTTCGGTAATACACGAGGGCATCCAAACGTTTCGGGCGCTCTTTCGCTGTAATGAAAGGGACATCACCGATCGATAATTTTAAACTTGAACTGAAAAATGTTTGGTGGGTCGGATAGTTATAAATCGAGTTCACGACATTTCCTTTTTCGATAATTAACGTTGACAACCCTTTATTTTCACATTCGATTGCTGCACTCATACCACATGGGCCGCCACCGATAATAATTACATCTACTGTCACTGTAAATCCTCCTCAATCATTCGTTCAATTTTCACAATATGCGTTTCGGCAGGTGCACCGAGACGCAATGGGATTTTGGTCGTACCATACCCATTGCTTACTAGTGTAGCACGTCCATCATTTACTTGAAAACTTCCTCGCTCATGCAATCCGAACGGACCTAAACGAATTTGTCCACCATGAGTGTGTCCTGCTAACTTCAAACGAATCTTTGCTAATCCATCCGCTTTTTTAAAAAATATAGGCGAGTGGGAAACGAAGATTGTTTCCATTTCTTCTGAACAACTTGCTAACGTTTCATAAAGATTCGCTCGGCGAGTAGACGGGTCATCCGTTCCGCAAATCATCCAACCTCTATGGTGAGTTAAGCAGACGCTATTGTTTTGTAACACGTGGACATTTTGCTCAAACAAAATCCGATTTAACCGCTCTTCACCAATTTCACGATCATTGTTGCCGTATACGTAAAATAAAGGCGCAATTTGTCTCAGTCGTTGTAAATTTTGAACGACTTGCCGTTCAGGCACATGACGTTCTGCTAAATCTCCACCGATGATGACATAATCAACCTCTCGTTCTACAATGGTTTCGATCCATTCCTCTGACAATGTCCGAAAATGAATATCCGAAATAAAAAACAAAGTGAGGGGCTGTGCACTGGTCGCAATGTCAACCTCATGCTCTAACACTTGACATAATGTTGCTTCATAACGCATGCGACCGTACAAAAATCCACACAATACGATTGCTATTCCAATTAATCCAATCATCAATTTTTCCACATCCTCATATCATCCGTATAGTAAAATAAAAATAGAAGCGAGAAAATTTCTCTCGCTTCTGCTTCCATCTCATTTTTTAAGGAATGATGAGTTTTTGACCTTGATGAATATTGTTATCTCTCAAACCGTTCGCACTTTTAATTTTTTCAACACCGTCTGGCGATCCGTAATAATTCATTGAAATACGGAAAAGTGTCTCTCCACCTTGAACGATATGTGTTTTACCTGTAGTTGCTGGCTTCTCTGGTTCCGGCTTCGGCTCTGGTTTTGGTTCTGGCTTCGGTTCTGGTTTCGGCTCAGGTTTTGGCTCTGGCTTCGGCTCTGGTTTTGGTTCCGGCTTAGGCTCAGGCTTTACCTCTTTATCTTTTGCATCTGTCTGTTCCGCTTTATCCGAATCTTTTTTCTCCTCTGGAGGTGTTACAGGTGTCGGACTCGGATTGACGTCTACTTTATCCGGCTCTTTTTTCTCCGCTACGACGAGATCTTTTCCTTTTTGCTCATCTTCTTTTGCTACTTGTACATTCGAAGGATCATCCTTTCCACTCGTGTAAAAATCAACAGCGATATATGTGATGATTCCTAATGGAATTAATGTAAAGAGCACTAAGAAAATATTAATGATCGTATTGCTAGCAGAACTTTTTTTCTTCTTCCCACGACGGTGTACTGCTGAACGTGACGGCAAATCATCGACACGCTCATCTTCCATCTCAATCTCTTGACGATTCTCTTCAAAATCGCCTTTCAAATCTTTTTTACTCATATTTGACTCTCCTATCAAACATCTTTTCTCTATTGCTTATCATTCGAATAATTGCTGTAACCGTTCTTCCCAACTACTATTACAGACAGTAACAGAATTTTCTTCAAATTGTTCTTCAACAAATCGACAATTCGAGCAACATCGCTCTTGTGATACAGGTTCACTATGAAAGTATTTTAATAATGCATCACGATAACACGTATCACTCGTCAACCATTGAAAAATCAATTCGAGTTGCTTCTTTTTATCATCGGCATTTTTATGAATGAGTTGAGCTCTTTCTTCTTTAGAATAATGTGTTTCATAAAATTTTATAATTTCCATAAAAGACGATTCGATTTGTAGCAACTTCATGATTTCGACTTCTGACTTATCCAAAGACCGATATCTGTTATACTCCTCAAACAACTCATTTGTCAACAAGTAACGGTTAGAAAATAAACGTGCTTCTTCTAAATCCGCTTCATTGTATAATAAAAGACAACGGGCATTTTGTCCATCCCTACCTGCTCTCCCTACTTCTTGAACGTATTGTTCAAACGATAAAGGGATCGACTCATGGATAACATGACGAATGTTCGGCTTGTCAATTCCCATACCGAATGCACTCGTAGCGAAAACCCAATCGAGCTCCCCCTTCAAAAACTGCTGCTGGATGAGCGAACGATCTTGACGATCCATTCCACCATGATAGCTAGCTACGGCCATCCCACGCTCGATAAAATATTGTGCATATAGTTCTGCCTTTTTACGCGTTCGAACGTAAACGATACCGTCCCCTAATTCTCGCTCAATATATCGGACGAGTACGTCAAAGGGGGACGTCACCTTTCGAACATCGTAATATAAATTCGAACGGTTCATCTCACCACGAAATATTTTCGGTGTTCTCATGTTCAACCAATATTGGAGCTCATTCACAGTTTGCTCATGTGCAGTAGCCGTCAAAGCTAATATCGGCGGACGACTCGCTAATTTTTGAATCCATTTTCCTACTTGCAAATATTCTGGACGAAAATCATATCCCCATTGAGAAATGCAGTGCGCTTCATCTAATGTAATTGCACTGTACGACAGCGATTGTAAAGATGTTGCGAACTCACTCTTCATCAACATTTCCGGAGAACAAAAAATATAGCGATAGTGAGATAGTCGCGATTTCACTAACTCACGTTCTTCATGCGTTAATTGAGATGTTAAGGCGACTACTCGTTTCTCCCCACGCTGTTTTATACGTCGCACTTGATCTTCCATGAGGGAGATGAGCGGCGAAATAATTAACACGCGCCCTTGTTGAATATAAGGTAAAATCTCATAACAAAGACTTTTACCCATACTCGTAGGAAACAATCCGATGACATCCTCACCTCGGACGATTGAAGTAATGACTTCCTTTTGCCCAGGGCGGAAATCGGAGTAGTTAAAATATTGTCGCAATACTCTTTCCATACGATACTCCTTTTATAAAGATGTTAAAATGAGGCGAATTTGAAAGTAACTTAACATAGGATACTGTTCTTTCAATTCCTTCAATGGTTGATCTTTCCGATTCGATAACTGTTGTCGTATTTGTTCAAATAAAGCGGGCTCAATGAAGCGCTCATACGGAAATACGTCGACTGTATAAGCGATTTCAATCACGTGATCTTGAATCGTACTCACTTTCAAACGACGCTTTTCAGCAATTTGCTCTAACGTATACTTTTGCTGAAATAACTCATAAGTTCGTTCCGCTGTTTTCGTTAAAAAAACAGACGACAACTTTTGCTCAAAACCTTTAGTAAAAGAATATAAAATAGGATATTGCGCAGATTGCTGAGACAATCGGTCAAGCAAACGGTGCATTCCTTCTACCCATATTAGACGTACATCAAACTCGTTTAGTTTCAATCTTTCAGCAAGTTGTTCATATGTTTTTCCTGTAAATTGTCGATTCGTCAAACGTTCTACAAAAATAATTGGAAAAAGAGCATCTCGCTGTTCTTCTATTTTTAAAAGATGGGCTAATTCCTCATAGAGACGAGAAACGACTCGCTCATCAAATAATGAGTGATTGCGATGCCATTGACTAATAAATTGTTGGACCGCTAGATCTGGTACAATCGGATCAAAACGCTTCACCGACTCATGTCGATAACTTAATGTTTGAATCGCTAAACTTAAACGGGCGAAATACACTTGCTCAAAGCGCTCATATTGCCACCCATTCCATCCGCGCATCTCAATGGACTCAAATGTGTTCGGATCGACTGTAACCGAAATCCAGCCTTCCTCATCTTCTGAGAGCCATCCTTTACGTAACAAATGCTGAATCCATCGGTCGTAGTGCGTCAATTCTTTTTTAGATAGTAAATAAAAAAATCGATGCAGTCCGTAATAATTTACGTCTTGTATCGTTTGTCCACTCTTTTTTCCGAGCAATATGTAATACGGTGCATTTCTTTTGCGCAAACCGTTCATCTTGTAAAAAAGAAACAAAATAAGTTGTTCAATTTGTAACATTTAATTGACATCTCCTTAAGTTTTTAAGTTGAAAAACTTTCAGAACAGCTTTAGAATGATAGAGAAACTAATTTGAAACGTTCTAGAAAAGAGGAGAATTGTACATGTCTAAATTTACAATCGTTGATCAGGATACTTGTATCGCATGTGGCGCATGTGGCGCAGCTGCCCCTGACATTTATGATTACGATGATGAAGGAATCGCCTTCGTTATTTTAGATGATAACACGGGAACAGAAGAAGTACCAGAAGAGCTCATGGAAGACCTCGAAGATGCATTTGACGGCTGCCCGACAGACTCGATCAAAATTGCAGATGAATCATTCGATGGAGACCCATTAAAACACGAATAATTTCGTTGCAACCTTTTCATTTGAGAAGGTTGTTTTTTATTTTGTTGATTCATACAAAAAAGCACGATGCATGACGCGCACCGTGCTTTCGCTTATTATTTCACTTGCAATTGGCGTTGTTGTTTCATAATCCACGGCTTCATTTTATTGAAGACGAGCATCATGACGAGCGTTAACGCAATTCCTTTAATTAAGTTGAATGGCAACACACCTGCCACGAGATACATGTATAAGTCTTGCCCGACGAATGCTTCCATTCCTAAAAATTTCGTATACATCGGTAAAAATACGAGATAGTTCAACACCGTCATGCCGAATGCCATCGTTACCGTTCCTGCGATTAAACCTGCTGTTAATCCTTTAGATGTTGATACTTTACGATACACTAAGTAAATTGGGATTAAAAATAAAACACCTGTCGTAAAGTTCGCAATCTCTCCTACTGGTACACCTGTAATACTTCCAGAAAGCATTAAGTAAAAGACGTTTTTGAAAAACTCGACGCCGATTGCGGCTACTGGACCAAGTGTTAGTAAAGCAAGTACTGCTGGAATTTCAGCGAAATCAATTTTTAAAAATGGTGGTAAAAATGGTAGTGGGAAGTTTAACTTCATAAGTAAAGTTGCCACCCCACTTAACATAGCGATAATGATCAATCGTTGTAATTTTGTGTTTCTCATAGCTGTATTCTCCTCTGTGCGATTCTCTTCACATAAAGGAAAGGTCATTTTCGTTCGCCAAATAAAAATCCCTTAAAGTCGTTATCACTTTAAGGGAGAATAGTCGATTTGTCGTACAGAAAATAAACGTTATGTGTACAAAATTATGTACACGAAAAAACGTTCGACCTTCACCTTCTCCCATCCAGACTTTACTGTCGGCTGTGGATTTTCACCACATCAGCTTTCGCTCGCGGGCTCTAAAACGAATGAGTTTTTTACCGCCGGTCGGGAATTACACCCTGCCCCGAAGATGAATCATATATTTTATTATGCATTTATTGTACAACAGTATAAATCTTTTGTAAAGCTTCTCCGCTTAAATTTTCAGTCTATTCTGCAATATCGTTAAAACGAATCGGATTTGCACTTACTGCTTTCGGTAATGGACGACGGAAATCGAATTTTTGCCAAGTCCCTTGCTTAATGTTCGATAATTGTAATTCCATGCCGAAATTGTTCACCGTTAAGTTCAAGCCCTCGATTAAACGATACGCTTCATCGAGCGTGTAGTCGCTTAAATCTAGCTCTTCGTCAAATAGTACTGTGACGCGCGATTGATCCATTTCTAAAGTGAATGTCACACCTTCAGGAATGACAGTATCATAAAAGTCATTCGGCTTTTCACGCATCGCATCTAGCGCTTGTTCTACCGTACTATATTTCGCTCCGAAAGAAGGGGCGACATAGTAGCGATCATGATAAGAATACGTGTAATAAGCGTAGCGATTTAATTCACTATTTAAAGCGAAAGGTTCCGTAATGACGCCTGCTTGACCAAACTCTGCTGGTTTTCCTTCTTCATTGAGCATAATTAACTCTTTATAGCCGTAAAATGTTTGTTCCAATGTCGTACTGAAAATCTCACTCGCTGCACTTGAAATACTGTACGATTCGATATCGTTAATACGCATCGTTAAAATGTCTTGTTGCTCCTCAAACGTCGCATCGTACGGGTGGTACGAAGTGAAATGATACGATTCTTCATCGATTGACTCCACATATTGTTCATACAGCTGTAAAGAAGTCGGTGTCGTCGTTTTTAAATCAGATGAAACGCGCGGTTTCGGGATTAAAATAGATACCGGAACACTTAACGCATCCTCGCTCACTAACCCGAGACGGAACGGCACAAATTGTTTTAAATCCGCTTCATAAAGTGCATACTTTCCAATGAGCGCTCGGTCCATCGCAAACTTATTCGCTTCATCGGCTGATTCATTCGACTCTTGTACTTTCAACTTCGTCTCTGAAGTATAGCTTTCCGATTCACTTTCTTGTTGATGATCTGCTTGTTCTTTCCCCGTCATATTCGCAATAATGGCTGGCGATAAAATCGCTAATATTACTGCTGCTGCAAGCGCAATCCAAAGTGGTAATTTGTTTTTCGGTTTCTTCGGTCGTTGTCCTCTCATACGTTCATCCCCTTGTAAGCGTCTCAACAAATCCTCTTTCGAACGATTATCTTTCACAGTAGGCATCGACTGTAGTAAATGTTCTAATTCTTGTTCTTCGTAATGTTTACTCATCGCTCTCACCTCTCTCATTCGAAGGAGCATTCATCAACTGCTTTAGTTTTTGTAAAGCGCGATGTTGAGTCGTCTTCACTTTCGATTCCGTCCATTCTAAAATTGTGGCGGTTTCTTTAATGGACAATTGTTGTAAATATCGCAACGTGATGACGAGCTTTTGATCTCCTGTACAGCGGTTTAAACAGCGGTACAGTTCACTTTTTTCTTCATTATACTCTACCCATTGTTCCGGCAATTGGTCATCTGCGGGCAATGGCTCTGTTTCCCAATCAAAATACGTATCATTATACTTTTGGCGGACGGCTTTTTTACGAAAATGGTCAATCGCTACATTTTTAGCGATCGCAAATAACCACGTTTTCTCAGAGCTTTGGCCGCGGAAACGATTATAGGAACGCATGACGCGAATGTATACTTCATGCGATAAATCTTCCGCGTCCGTTCGATTGCCGACTAAGTAAATTAAAAAATGAAATAAGTCGTCATGGTATTCATCATATAAGCGGTGGAAAACGGAGTCATCCATTTTCATCCCTCCGTTCAATCAATTAGTCGTTTCTACGACTGAAAGGTTACATTATTTTTTCGGTAAGACGAAAGTGAAAATAGTTCCGCCTTCTTTTCCACGTTTCACATAGAGCAAGCCTTCGTGAGAGTCGACGATATTTTTAGCGATCGCTAACCCGAGACCTGTTCCCCCTTTTCCACGTGTACGTGCTTTATCCGCTTTATAGAAGCGTTCAAACACAAATGGAATATCTTCTTCCGGTATCCCGATTCCCGTATCGATAACACTCATTTCTACCGCATCTTCAAAGCTTTGAACTGTCAATGTAACAGAACCTTCTTCTGGCGTATGGCGAATCGCGTTGTCGATTAAGTTTGTCAACACTTGTTCGATTCGATCTTCATCTGCTTCAATGATAATTTCTGAATGGTCGGATTCCAATGTCAGCGAGACATGTTGCTCTTTCGCACGCTGTAAAAATTTATTGATCATCCGCTCCGAAAAGGCGACGACGTCAAATGGCTCTTTATACAAGCGCATATGACCTGATTCCATGCGGGCTAAATCGAGTAAGTCGTTAACGAGACGGTTCATTCGTTTCGATTCATCATGGATAATTTGAACCATTTCATAACGTTCTTCATCATTTTGAGTGACCCCATCAAGTATAGCTTCACTATACCCTTGCAACATGGAAATTGGGGTACGCAACTCATGTGACACGTTAGCGATGAAGTCTGAACGCAATTTGTCTAGCTGATGTTGTTCCGTCATATCACGCATGACAGCTACCGCACCACGAATACTATTTTCACTATAGAGCGGGCTGATCGAAATCGCATAAAATTGACGTCCGATTTCTAATTCATCTTCCACTTCTTCCGCGAACGTTATCACATGATCTAACATATGAACAATTTGTGGAGGCAACTCTCCTTCAGACGCTTCATCTGTAAATTGCCATTTTTGCAACAATTTTTCTGCTGGTGGGTTCGTCACGACAATTTCAAATTCGTGATTAAACGTTAAAACTGCGTCTGTCATCGATGTTAAAACACTCGACAACTGCTCTTTCTCTTGTTTAATTAACTCAACGTAATCTTTCAATTGAACGCCCATTTTATTAAAGGCTTGTGCGAGTTCTCCAATCTCGTCATTTTGCACATGGGGAATCGTCGTTTCGAAATTCCCTTTCGACAATTCGAGTGCAGCATGTTTCATATTGCGTAACGGACCGGTAATACGAGAAGAGAGGAAAAATGCGAAGAAAGTCGTCAACAATAACGCTAAGAAAGCGGATAATAATACGATATGTGTCGTACTTTTCGTCGTGCGATGAATCGCATCTAAACTTTGATACATGACGATCGTTTCAACAGCTCCGTTACTTTCAGGAAAAGGGGTAGACAATACGAGATATTGCTCCATCACTTGTTCATCGTGTGTCGACGGTAAAATGACTTCTTGTACTTTCTCGTGACGCCCTCCGTCTTCTAACGCTAACAGTTGCTTTTGAATTTCTTGTTCATTGTATCCATTGTGAAACGTATGTAGTATTTTCCCGTCTTTCGAAATAATTAACGCATTCGTATCCACATCGATAATGTCATCGATAATTTGAGAGAGGATCGGGACGGAATGGTAGTCGTTCACAATTTTTGAAATCGTCACCGCTTCACGTCGCAACGATTCTTCTGCTTGTTTCGTATGAAAATTATCTAAAAATTCGAGTAGAAGAACGGTGACGATAAAAAGGACAAACGAAACGAGAAGCAATATGGTTGCCCATAGCTTCCCGACGACTGAATTCCATATTCTATTCATTCGGAACCTCGAATTTATAACCGACACCCCAAACCGTGACGATCATTTTCGAAGCTTGTTCCGATACGCGACTTAACTTTTCACGCAAACGTTTTACGTGCGTATCTACTGTACGTAAGTCACCGAAAAATTCATAATGCCATACTTCTTTCAACAACTGCTCACGGTCGAACACTTTGTCTGGTGACTTTGCTAAAAAGTACAATAACTCATACTCTTTCGGCGTCAAATTCACTTCTTGTCCTTCCGCTGTCACGCGGTGTGCATCGTGATCGATCGTCAATTGTGGAAAGACGACGAGATCTTTCGATGATGAGTTCGCTTGTGCGTTCGGAAATGCTGCAGAACGGCGAAGTAATGCTTTCACACGTAATACAACTTCGCGTGGACTGAACGGTTTCACGATGTAATCGTCCGCTCCTGTTTCGAATCCTATTACACGATCCGACTCTTCACCTTTCGCTGTTAATAAAATAACAGGTGTCAACTTTTTCTTTTCACGTAAAATTTCGAGCACTTCAAGCCCGTCCATCTCTGGCAACATTAGATCTAGTAAAATACAATCGTACTCATTTTCAAGCGCTTTATCTAATGCTTCTTGACCATCGACCGCTTCATCGATTTCGTAACCTTCACGTGATAAATACATATTTAACAGACGACGAATACGATCTTCATCATCCACAACTAATAATTTCACTGTCTCTTCCAATGTACAGTCTCCTTTCAAACTTGAGCTTTCACAAAAGTTCCCTATCTCTATTGTACAAATGATTGTTAGAAAAAGAAACGAAAATACAATATTTCTATAGACATTCATGCGTATGCAATAGGTTTTGTTTAAAAAAATAACGTATTTGTCGACATTTATCGGCAAATACGCTATCTACATTTTTTCTAGTTTTCTTACACATCATCACAACTTTTGTACCGATTATGCGTATGAGTGAAGACCCGCAATAATTAAGTTAACCGCAATTAAGTTGAACATGATGATGATAAACCCAATAACAGCAAGCCATGCTGACTTTTTCCCTTCCCAACCGCGTGAAAGACGCAAGTGAAGGAATGCAGCATAGAAGAGCCATGTAATAAGAGCCCATACTTCTTTCGGGTCCCATCCCCAGAAACGACTCCACGCTTCGTGCGCCCAGATCATCGCGAAGATGAGCGCTCCGAGTGTAAATACTGGGAATCCAATTAATACCGAACGATATCCGATTTCATCCATCAATTGCGAGTTCGCTTTTTTCGTTAACGGTTGAACGACCGCTGCGAGTGGACGACGGAAAATGAGTCGTAACACGATGTAAATGATCGTACCGAAAAACACAGACCATGTGAATGTCGTTAATGTTTTCGCGTTCATAATCGCTGGAAGTGCTGCGATCGGTTCCATAGCATCCGGCGTGAGCAATTCATACTCATTCATTCCGAATAATGGTGGGTTGTTGTACGTCACTTGTGCTGGACGTCCATCTTTATCCACATAGTTGAATTCTGCTTCGTAACCTGCGACGTTGAAGCCGATTGTTGAAACGACGAAGCCGATGACAAGTACGACCGTGAACATAACTGCTTCAATCCACATACGCTCTTTTGAACGGCGTGACATGTCGATGTTTTTAATTAAATAAATTAAACCTGCAACAGCCGAAATCGCGAGAATCGCTTCACCGAGTGCTGCTGTAATAACGTGAATCGTTAACCATTTACTTTTCAACGCTGGGATGAGTGGCGTAATATCACGCGGGAACATCGTGGCGTATGAAATGATGATGACCGCAATCGGAAGTGCGAACAATCCGAGTGACGGCGTGCGATACATGAAGAAGAGCAAAATAAATGCCCCGACGAGCATCATCGCAAATGCTGTCGTAAATTCGAACATATTACTTACAGGTGCGTGACCTGAAGCGATCCAACGTGTGATGAAATAACCGATATGAGCGATAAATCCGGCGATCGTAATCCAAATACCGATCGTACCGAACTTGCTCTTTTGATACGCTTTTTCAGAAGATGACTTGCGTACAGCCCCTCCGAAAAATCCAGTTGCCACAAGGTATGTGACGAATGAGACTAACAGTAAGTTAGCGCTTAGAGACGCGTAGTCCATTACTCATTTTCCCCCTTCTTTTCTTTCAAACGTTCCTTCTCTTCTTTTTCAAGATCCTCCCGATCTTCATACGGAGGTAGTTGAACATGTTCATTCACTGCATCGATATCTTTCATTAAACCGAACCAGTTTTTATTCGTATGGCCCGCGAGGAGAAGTTCTCCTTCTTTACCCGTACTGATCCATACACGGCGATGCTGCCAATACGAACCTTGCGCAACACCAATCATGAAGATAACGCCACCGATTAATAAAATCCATAACGTTTTATCTTTTCGAATGACGAGTCCTGAAATGTCACGTGTATCTGCAGCGACGAACTTCATTTCGTAAAGGTTCTCTTCTGTCTCTAACGTTTGACGAATCGCGACGAAACTCGTTTCGCCTTTTGGTGTTTCTGGTGTCGTCATTTTAAAAATGAATGCAGGGTTATTTGGAACTGGAGACAAGTTTTGTGGTTCTCCATCTTTAATACCCGCATAATCTGAATAGTAGTCCAAAATTTCAACTTCTACTCCATTGCCTAAATCATAAGACTTCTCTGGATTATCTAACTGGATCGTCATTTGACCGAGCGATTCTCCAGTAGCTTTTTCATTGAGTGAAAATGTCATCGAGTACAGTTCATCCAAACGATAGTCCATCTGGAAGATACTGTATCCGTCATGCGTTAACGGTTCGTTTACGATGATCGGGTGACGCTTCACTTCTTCTAACTCGGTCGTACCTGGAAGTGCGCCATCTTTATCTTTGTATAAAACAGCGTCCGTTTGATAGTTTTTCGCAATCATTCCAGCTTTATCGAGCGCCTTACCGAAAACTTCGTCCGCTTCTTCTTTCGAGTAATACTCCATCGTGAAGCCTTCACTTTCGATATAATAGCCTGGCGCTGACGGAATCGCTTTACGCTCTCCTTCTCGAATCCACATCTCTTCATCGATATAAAATCCTGGAAGTCCGCGTAGCAATATTCCGACTAAGAAAATGATGAGTCCTGTATGGTTCACGTATGGACCCCAACGAGAGAAACGCCCTTTTTCAGCAAGCATCGCTCCGTCTTCTACTTTGACATTGTATTTTAATTTTTTAAACTGTTCAGCTGACTGTTCGACTGACTGCTCAGGGTGATCAACTTGTCCTGCTCCATAAATACGTTGACGTTTCATGAAAGAAGGGTGACGGCGTGTTCGTTGCTTCTTTAATGATTTGTAAAGCGGTACGACACGATCGACACTCGCGATAATAATTGAAACTCCGAGCATCCCGACTAAAATTTTAAACCACCAGCTGCTGTACATGTCGTTAAATCCGAGCATATGGTACACTTTTCCGACTACACCGTAGTGTAACTCGTAATAAGCAGCCACTTCTTCTTCTGTTTGTGCTGCGACATACATCTTTTGTGGCAACAACGTTCCGATCGCACTCGTTACGAGTAAAATAATGATGATCGAAACACCGACTGTTACGCTGGAGAAAAAGTTCCACGTTTTGTCGATGATTGACATGTTGTGCGTTTTTGAACGACGTGCCGCGCCTTCATAGCGCATGTCGGCAATTTTACGTTCTTGTGCCTCTTCTGAAAGTGGTCTACCGCAAGCTTCACAGAGCTCTGTTCCTTCCGGATTGACGTGACCACACTGACATTTAATTGTGTTGCCCATCTTTATCGTACTCCTTATTTTTCAGGTCGAATCATTTCCATGTAATGTTTCACTTGTTCTTCAGACATTTCACGTGTCACAATGTCGACGATTTTTCCATTCGGATCGATTAAAATGGTCGTCGGTAACGGTTTGATGCGGTACGCTTCTTTCACCGCTTCCGTTTTGTCAATCGCAATCGGGAATGTTAAGCCGTATGCGTTTCGGAATGAGCTTACTTTCAAGTCTGTTTCTTTGACGTTCACTGCAAGCACTTCTACTCCTTGGTCTTTAAAAACATTGTACTGGCTTTCCATATGCGGCATTTCACGTTTACACGGTGCACACCACGTACCCCAGAAGTTCAAAAAGACACCTTTTCCTTGATAGTCTGATAATCGATGAACATTACCTTCTAAATCTACTAATTGGAAATCGGGTGCTTGATCTCCGATTGCTAGCGTTCGTCCTTTTCCAGGCTCCAGTGCTAATCCTACAATAATTACAATAACAAATAATGTTAAAACGATTCCGCGTCGAATCGTTCGATTGCGTTTACGATCTACTTTCTTCGTACTCACACAGCAACCTCCTACTCTTTTTTTACAGTATACCAAAATCAAGCGTGCTCGTTTTTAATGAAACACGCTCATTTGTGAACAATTTATTTTAATTGTCCACGCTCTGCGAGAACGCGTAATTGCTTCACTTCATGAATCGTGAGCGGTCGATATTCGCCTGCATTCATCCCGACTAAATCGAGCACTCCGAAACGTTCACGCTTCAATTTATCGACAGGGTAGCCGATATGATCAAACATGCGACGCACTTGGCGATTGCGCCCTTCGTGAATCGTAATCTCTACGATAGCACGTTGTCTCTCTTTATCGATTGAACGCGTCTTCACGTAAGCTGGAGCGGTCTTTCCGTCTTCTAACTCCACACCTCGCGCTAGTTTTTTCAAATCTTCCCGACGTGGAATTCCACGCACTCGTGCAAAATACGTTTTCGGCACTTCATATTTCGGATGCGTTAATAAATAAGAAAAGTCGCCGTCATTCGTCATTAATAGTAAGCCCGACGTATCGTAGTCTAAGCGCCCTACTGGGAAAATACGCTCTTCCACTTGTGGCATGAGGTCAAGAACTGTTTTTCTTCCTCGATCATCCTCGACTGTCGATAAATACCCTGTCGGCTTATAAAGTAAGTAATAAACAAATTCTTCTTTCACAATTTCAACACCGTTCACTGCTACTCGATCTTTATTGCTCACTTTCGTCCCAAGTTCACGAACGACTTCACCATTCACTTCTACAACGCCATCTAATATTAATTGCTCCGCTTTACGCCTCGAAGCAATTCCTGCTTGTGCAATCACCTTTTGTAATCGTTCCATTAATGTGTTACCCACCTTTATTTATAATAATCTTTTATGATAGTATGATGAATATTATGAAAATGCCTCTTTAAATTGTGACATAAATAAGTCAGTTTCTTCACGATCATCTTCACGTGTTGGCAAGGGCGGTAATTGTTCGAGCGATTCCAATCCGAATTGCTCTAAAAACAAATCCGTCGTGCCATACAAAATCGGTCGACCAATTTGATCAAGACGCCCTTGTTCGTTAATGAGCTCACGTTGGACGAGCCGTTGCAAAGGTCCGTCACTGCTCACTCCTCTTATATCATCGACTTCCACTCGTGTAATCGGTTGTTTGTACGCGATGATTGCGAGCACTTCTAAAGCCGCTTGACTTAATGACGATGCGATCCGCTCAGCCATCAATTGCTCCACTTGCTCACTAAACTGTTTTTTCGTCACAAATTTATAGCGGTTGCCATATTTTTTTAACTGGATGCCTCGCTTTTCATCTTGCTCTAATTTTAGCATCCACTGCTTTAACTGTTCTTCTGTACATGTCGTGAATTGGTTCAGTTGTTTCAAAGTGATCCCTTCCTCTCCACGAACGTACAACAAACTTTCAATCAATGCTTCGTCAAGCATTCGGATCACCTCTTTTCAATATATACTTCATCAAAATTATGCTGTTGTGTCGCACGCACTTGTCCGTCCCGCATTAAATGCAATATCGCAAAAAATGTCATCACTAATTGCGAGCGATCATACGTTTCAAACAATTCATCGAATCGACAGGCACCATCATGTCTGTCCAATGCGGATAATACTTGAGTGACCGCTTCTTCTACTGTAACAGACGAACGTCCGACACGCGCTTTTTTCGGTTCTTGTTTCACTTGTTTTTTGAGCATCTTTTGGAAAGCTTTTACGAGATCAAACACATTAAATGTTTCCTCTTCTTCAACAGCTTCCACTACGGTTGGGAATTTCGCATAATGTTTGCGCTCTTCTTCATAAGATGCTTCTAATTGGAGCGCTGCTTTTTTATACTGTTCGTACCGCAATAAACGTTCGACGAGCGACTCCCTCGGGTCTTCCTCTTCTTCAACGACTTCTTCCAATTCTTCATGGACAGGCAGTAACATTTTGCTCTTAATTTCAATTAGCGTGGCCGCGAGCACTAAATATTCTCCTAGTTCATCTAGTTGTAAAATCGACATCGTTTCGATATGCTCGACATACTGACTCGTTAATTCTTTCATCGGAATATCGTAAATATCGATTTCTAATCTTTTAATTAAATGGAGAAGCAAATCGAGCGGACCTTCATATATACTTAATTTTACTTCGTAACTCATGTAACGACCACCTTTATAAAGGACTGATTAATGATGATGTATTGGCAAGATCGACGCTTTCTTCAATTTATACGCTACTTCAATGAAACGCGTGACTATTTTGAGTGTCATGAAGTGTTAGAAGAGTTGTGGATTGATACAGGTGTACGGACGAAAAAACACGTGCTTCCTTTACTCATACTCATTTCCACCTCATTGTATCATTGGCGAAGAGGAAATTTATGCGGCGCTGAAAAAACGATGCGCAACGCTTTAAAACGCTTTGCTGAAGTGGAGTGGGACGAGCCTCATATCGACAACGCTTCATTGCATAGCCAATGCGAGCACGCGCTTCAATCGATTGAACGTCGAATGGCGTTTTGCCCTTTTGTCATCCAAACTGACTCTTCTCTTCTTTGGCAACGAGTAACGATTGAAGAAGCTCCTGAACAAATTCTCGTCCACAAACATGTACACGTCTTTCAAAAATACCGTAAAAAGACATGAAAACACGTGTAGACAAAGTGAGGTCACTTTGTCTACACGGTTTTTTTACTTCAAAAACATTCTCGTATGTACCGTACCTTTCGCGGTCATATGTCCGTATTTTTCATACATTTGATCCACGAGGTACCGCGCGATTCCTTCATTGCGATACGAAGGATTAACAGAGAGATGTTGCAATGTCCATTCTCCTTCTTCCTCATCTACCATCACACCAACGAGTGCAATAAAATCTTCTTCACGCTTCAATAAATAAAGATGCCAATTCGGATCTTCTTGATAGAGCGTAATCGTTTCTTGTAACTTTTTTAACATCTTTTCAGTCGGTATGTACGATAAAAAACCCATCGCAATTTTTTCATACGCTTTTCGATAACGAAAAAGTTCCACAATTATCCCTTCTTTTCTAATTGTCGTTGCGTCAACTACCCGAACCTGGTCCGAAGTTCGGTGCGACGTAAAACCAGTACAGGAATCCCCAAATGAGCGACACCGTGACAATGATTAGAAAAAGAATTATATTTCTCTTCTTCAATTTCGTTCCTCCAACCAATCTTGTGGCAATGTTTCATCTAAACGGACGAGGTCTTCTAATTGTTCGCGACGTGCGACAAGTTGATGACGCCCCTCTTTTACAAAGACGACAGCCGGCTTTGCGAGACGGTTATAATTGCTCGCCATAGCGTAAGTATACGCTCCTGTGCAGAAGAGTGCAATAATATCTCCGTCTTCCACTGCGCTAATATGTGCATCTTGAACGAGTTGGTCCCCCGACTCACAACACTTTCCAGCAATTGTGACAACTGTATCTTTCGGTGCGTTCATTTTGTTCGCAACGACCGCTTCATACTTTGCGTCGTAAAGTGCTGGACGAATATTGTCTGTCATGCCACCATCGACCGCTACATATTGTCGAACATTCGGTACTTCTTTTTGACTTCCGACTGTGTAAAGCGTTGTTCCTGCATCCCCTACGAGAGAACGACCAGGCTCGATCCAAATCGCAGGCATCGGATACTTGTATTGTTCCGCTAATTTCATTACCGCTTCTGTCATCGCCTTCACATACACATGCGGCTCTTCAGGAGCATCTTCATCGGTATAGCGAATACCGAATCCCCCACCTAAGTTCAACACAGAACAAATGAAGTGATCCTCTTCTTGCCACGTATGCATTTTTTGCATGAGCGCTTCCGCTGCACGAACGAAACCGTCCACTTCAAAAATTTGGCTACCGATATGACAATGCATGCCGAGAAGTTGCAAATGTTCATCATCTTTCAATTGTTGGAATGCACGATCTGCTTGGCCATTTTTAAGATCGAAACCGAATTTCGAATCTTCTTGACCTGTCGTAATGTAATCATGTGTCGATGCTTCAACCCCAGGCGTCACACGAATTAAAACGTTCATTTTTTGGTTGCGTTCTGCCGCAATTTGACGCAATAATTCAATTTCATAAAAATTGTCGATGACGATACAACCAATCCCTACTTCGAATGCATAACGTAACTCTGATTCGCTTTTATTATTTCCGTGGAAATGAATACGCTCTGCTGGGAAATTCGCACGTACTGCTGTATACAATTCACCTTCAGATACGACGTCGAGCGATAAACCTAATGTTTCAGCATATTGATATAAAGCGATATTGGAAAATGCTTTACTCGCATATGCGACTTGCGCTTTCACACCGAGTTGTTCAAATGTGTCGACAAATCCTTTCGCGCGTCGTTCAAAAAGTGCCATATCATAAACAATCGTCGGTGTGCTATATTCAGCAACAATTTCCGTTACATCGACACCGCCGATTTCTAAATGTCCTGCTTCATTCACTGTTTGTGTTCCGTGTAAAAACATAAAAATTCCCCCTTCTCTTCAGCTCGTACGTTCTATTATAGCGAAAAGAAGGGAGAATGTCTTGAACTAATTCATTTACGCTTCGCCAATCGTCTCAAAAATGAGCGGTTGTTTTTCTACTTTTGTTGCGCTAATTTGAATCGCTCGTTCAATTTTTTCTCGAGTCGTTGTCACGTCTTCTTTGTTGCTGTAAATCGTGACGAGCGATTCACCTTTTTTAACAACGTCTCCTATTTTTTTGTGTAAACGTAAACCGACAGCCATATCGATCTCGTCTTCTTTCGTCGCACGTCCTGCTCCGAGAAGCATCGCGGCTACTCCGATATCATTCGCGATAATTTTCTCGATATAACCATCTTGTGATGCGAGAACTTCAGACGTGTACGTCGCTTGTGGTAAACGCTTCGGGTCATCGACGATCGTTCCGTCTCCTCCTTGCGCTTCGATCATCTCTTTAAACAATTGAAGTGCTGAACCGTCTTCAATGACTGTTTTCAACATATGGCGTGCTTCTTCAAAGCTCGACGCTTTTTTTGCAGCGACGATCATTTTACTTCCGAGCACGTAACAAAGTTCTGTTAAATCTTCCGGCCCTTCACCTTTTAATGTCGCGATCGCCTCTTCAATTTCAAGCGCATTTCCGATCGCTTCGCCGAGAGGTTCGCTCATATTTGAAATGACTGCCATCGTCTGACGTCCGACCGCTTCACCGATATTCACCATCGCATGTGCTAACTGCTCCGCTTGTTCGACCGTTTTCATAAATGCACCTTCACCGACTTTGACGTCGAGCACGATCGCATCGGCACCTGCTGCAATTTTTTTACTCATAATGGAGCTCGCAATGAGTGGAATGCTATCGACTGTCGCCGTCACATCGCGCAATGCATAAATCTTTTTGTCCGCTGGCGTTAAGTTGCCACTTTGACCGATGACTGCCGCTTTCAATGTGTTCACTTGGTCGATAAATGCTTGTTCGCTCAATTCAATTTGGAATCCTTCAATCGCTTCTAGCTTATCGAGTGTTCCCCCTGTATGACCGAGACCTCGTCCACTCATTTTCGCAACCGGTACGCCACACGCTGCAACGAGCGGTACGAGGATGAGTGTCGTCGTATCTCCGACGCCCCCTGTCGAATGCTTATCTACTTTAATTCCTTCGATTTGCGAAAGGTCGATCGTGTCGCCACTATTGACCATCGCCATGACGAGATGACCTTGCTCTTCCGCTGTCATCCCTTGGAAATAAACCGCCATTAAAAAAGCGCTCGCTTGATAATCCGGAATCGTGCCGTTCGTATATCCTTCAATGAAAAATTCAATTTCCTCTCGCGTTAGTTCATGACCGTCACGCTTTTTTTCTAAAATATCGACAAAGCGCATCGTTATTTCACCTGCTCTTTCAATAAAGGTAAAAAGCTCGTTCCGTGTTCTGGAAGTGGCACATTAAAGTTGTCCGCAATCGTCGCTCCGATATCCGAGAACGTCTCGCGCACATCGAAAGCACGTCCCGTCATTTTTGGTGAGTATGCAAGGAATGGTACATATTCACGTGTATGGTCTGTTCCTGGCGCTGTTGGGTCGTTCCCATGATCTGCTGTTAAAATGAGCAAGTCATCTTCATCCATGCGCTCATAAATTTCCGGTAAGCGTGCATCGAATTCTTCCAATGCTTGACGGTATCCTTCTGGGTCGCGGCGATGTCCGAACATCGCGTCAAAGTCGACGAGGTTTGTGAAACTTAATCCATCGAATGGTTGCTCCATCACCTCAAGTAATTTGTCGACTCCGTCCATATTCGATTTTGTACGGACCGCATCCGTTACACCTTCTCCGTTATAAATGTCGTTAATTTTTCCGACAACGATCACATCTTTTCCAGCATCTTTCAATTCGTTCATCACTGTGCGACCAAATGGTTTTAAAGCGTAGTCATGACGGTTCGATGTGCGTGTGAAATTGCCTGGCTCGCCGATGAACGGACGCGCGATGACACGACCGACTAAAAATTCTGGTTGCAATGTCAATTCACGTGCGATTTCGCAAATTTCATACAGTTCTTCTAATGGCACCACTTCTTCATGTGCTGCAATTTGTAAAACAGGGTCCGCTGATGTGTAAACGATGAGCGCTCCTGTTTTCATATGTTCTTCGCCGTAATCTTCAATGACAGCTGTACCACTCGCCGGTTTGTTGACGATCACTTTACGGCCTGTACGTTCTTCTAACTGTTGAATAAGCTCTTCCGGAAAACCTTCTGGATACACTTTAAACGGCTTGTCGATGTTAAGGCCCATAATTTCCCAATGTCCTGTCATTGTATCTTTTCCGACAGAAGCTTCTTGCAATTTTCCGTAAATTCCTTTCGGTTGTTCCGTCGTTGCTAATCCTTCAATCGGACGGATGTTACCGAGTCCAAGTTCGACTAAATGTGGCACATCTAATCCACCTGTCGCGCGGACGATATTACCGAGCGTATCCGCTCCTTCATCGCCGAAGTTTTTCGCATCAGGCGCTTCTCCAATTCCTACTGAATCGAGTACGATTAAATGAATGCGTTTAAATAATGATGTCATCTATAATTCCTCCTCACGCACGTGGATGATATTGATCATACATCTCTTTTAAATGTTTTCTTGAAACGTGCGTATAAATTTGTGTTGTTGAAATGTCCGTATGTCCAAGCAATTCTTGTACCGCTCGCAAGTCTGCCCCATTCTCTACTAAATGTGTCGCAAAAGTGTGGCGCAACGTGTGAGGTGTTAAGTCTTGCTGGATATTCGCACGAATCGCGTACTGTTTGACAATTTTCCAAATGCCTTGTCGCGTCAAACGCTTCCCTCTCATATTAACAAAAAGTGGCGTTTTATCATATTGTTTTTGTAAAAAAGTAAGTCGCGTTTCTTCGATATATGTTTGTAACGCTTGTTTTGCATGCTTCCCTAAAGGTAAAATACGCTCTTTATTCCCTTTCCCAACGACGCGAATAAAGCCAATTTCGAGTTGTACAGAATCGATATCGCTATCGACGAGTTCCGAAACACGAATCCCTGTCCCATACAACAATTCTAACATCGCTCGATCTCGAACTCCTTGCGGTTTGCTCAAGTCAGGTTGAGCGAGTAAGCGGTCTACTTGCTCTACCGTTAAAATCGTCGGCAATGTTTTGGCGATTTGAGGCAATTGTAACAAAACAGTCGGATCGTGATTACTTAACTGTTCCCGGATTAAAAATTGATGAAACATGCGCAATGTCGAAATGTGTCGAGCGAGTGTGCGTGACGTGAGACCTTCCGTTTGTAACTGTTGTAAATAATCGACAATGAGTAAACGAGTCATTTGCTGCCACTCCGTTATCCCTCGTGCTTCCCGGTACTCATCATATCGCTTTAAATCTCGACGATACGCTTCAATTGTATTGTGCGCGAGCTGTCTTTCCACAATTAAAAAATGAATAAACTCATCGATTGCTTGCATGGGTATCCTCCCTTCAATAGAAAAAGGACGGCATGCGCCATCCTTTCTACTTCTTTTTATTTTCTTTCTGTTTACAACGTTTACAAATCCCGTGGAACGTAAGCCAGTGATCTTTCACTGTAAATTGAAAACGAGTTTCGACAATTTTTTCCACTTCGCCGAGTAAATCTTCTTGAATCTCATCTACTGAACCACATTCGATACAGATGAGGTGATGGTGGAAACGAGTCGCGCCTTCTTGACGCAAGTCATAACGTGCGACGCCATCTCCGAAATTAATTTTGTCGACGATTTTTAATTCAGTTAACAATTCTAATGTGCGGTATACAGTTGCGAGCCCAATTTCTGGCGCTCGTTCTTTTACGAGTAAGAAGACGTCCTCTGCGCTGAGGTGATCCTCTTCATTCTCAAGTAGTACCATAACAGTCGCTTCGCGTTGTGGCGTCAATTTATAACTTGCCCCGTGCAACTGCTTCTTTATTCGTTCAATTCGGCTTTCCATGACGACGCCTCCTTCAAGTCACTGTCTATTATATCAAATGAAGAAATGATGTGACAATAGAAAGCGTGTCGGTTTAACAACATGTTCATCATTCTCAACCTTCTATCTTTTTACTAACGAGTTATTTAGACTAATTATTATTTAGTATACGGGTACTGCTGTTGTACGTAAAGTAATGCGAATGCCGTTTTCGCATCGTAAATTTTCCCATCTTTCATCCATTGCAAAGCCTTCTCTAAAGAAACTTCATGAAGACGAACGAATTCATCCTCATCCCCTTCGCGTGGCGCACTCAATTTCTCAAGGTTAGACGCTAAATAGACGTGAATAATTTCATCGGCAAAGCCTGGTGATGTCGCAAATGATTGGACATGTTCCAATTTATGCGCTAAATAACCTGTCTCTTCTTCCAGTTCACGAAGCGCGCAATTTTCTAACGTTTCTCCCGCGTCAATTTTCCCTGCTGGAATTTCAATGATGGCACGTTCTAGCGCTTTTCGATACTGTTCGACGAGTACGATGTTTCCGTCCTCTGTCATAGCGATAATTGCGACCGCTCCTGGGTGTGTCACAATTTCTCGTTTACTTGGCAAGCCGTTCGGTAATTCAACATCGTCGACATGCAATGAAATGATCTTTCCTTCAAAAAGCGTTTCTCGTCTCACTGTTTTTTCTTCTCCGAATTTCATCTCGTCAACCCCTTTTCATATTCTTTTTCATTACATCTATTGTATCATGAGAATGAAGGGGGAACGATTATGAAGACTAGAACAATTGGTAAAAGCGAACTCGTCGTTTCTGAAATCGGACTTGGGTGCATGTCGCTCCCGACAAATCAAGAGGAAGCGCGCTCAGTCGTCGATGCTGCTTTAGATTATGGCATTACGTATTTCGACACAGCCGATTTATACGATGCAGGACAAAATGAAATCGCCGTCGGTCAAGCACTCAACAAACGTCGAAACGAGATCATTCTCGGAACAAAAGTCGGCAATGTGATGAATCCTGATGGGAAAACGTGGACGTGGAATCCATCGAAAAAACATATTATATCGAGCGTAAAAGAAAGTTTACGTCGCTTGCAAACCGATTATATCGACTTATATCAACTTCACGGAGGGACGATGGAAGATGACGTAGAAGAAACAATTGACGCTTTCGAGACGTTAAAAAAAGAAGGGCTCATTCGAGAATACGGCATTTCTTCCATTCGACCGACTGTCATTGAACGTTTTACAGAAATGAGCGATGGCGTTTCGGTCATGATGCAATACAATTTGCTCGACCGTAAAGCAGAGCAAGTATTTCCATTGCTCCAACAACGAAACAATAGTGTCATCGTGCGCGGCGCGATTGGAAAAGGTTTACTGACGGAAACATTCGCTAAACGCCTCGCTAACGACGCGGCATTCCCACCGTTTACGAACGCGCAACTTTCAGAGCTTCTGCCAAAAGTCGAAGCGATTGAACCGCATATGCAAGCTGCCGCCCTCCATTATTTATTACAGTCACCTGTTGTGGCGACGGCATTGATCGGCTCTCGCACAGTCGAACAACTGCAAAACTCTTTACATGCTTACAATCAAACAATCAGTGAAGATACATTGCAACAAATTGAACAGCTCATCCCATTTTATCCATACGTAGAACATCTTATCGATTTTGAGCGTTACAACTAAAAAAAGCATGGGGCGAAAATTCGCTCCATGTTTTTTATTATAAATCGAATGTCGCCGTTACCGGACAGTGGTCGCTTCCGAGCACTTCTGACTCGATCGTCACCGCTTGTAAACGGTCGGCTAGACGGTCGCTCATCATAATGTAATCGATGCGCCACCCGATATTGCGGTCTCGCGCTTTATTCATATAACTCCACCACGTATAAGCACCTTCTGCATCGGGATAAATATGTCGAAACGTATCGGTAAATCCTGCTTCTAAAAATACCGTATGTTTCGCACGTTCTTCGTCAGTAAATCCTGAATTGCCACGGTTCGGCTTCGGATTTTTCAGATCGATTTCCGTATGTGCGACGTTCAAATCCCCACAATAAATGACAGGTTTTTTCGCATCGAGCGTCTGTAAATAATGACGCACATCATCTTCCCATTCCAATCGCTCTTCTAAACGACTTAAATCACGTTTCGAGTTCGGTGTGTACTCCGTAATGACATAATAATTATCATATTCTAGCGTAATGATACGTCCTTCTTTTTCAGATATCGCTTCTCCCACCCCGTAATGAACGGAAAGCGGTGTATGCTTCGTAAAAATAGCTGTGCCAGAGTAGCCTTTTTTCTCCGCATAATTCCAATACATTTCATAACCTTCTAAATCTAACTCAATTTGTCCTTCTTGCAATTTAATTTCTTGCAAACAGAAAAAATCAGCATCCGCTTCATGAAAATAATCTAAAAAACCTTTTTTCACGACAGCGCGTAATCCGTTCACATTCCACGTTACGATTTTCAAACTATTCCTCCTTCCTGAATCGATTCAATTGTATAATGTTCTTTCGGTAAAACTGGTTGTTCTCCTAAGACGAGACGCGCAAGTTCCGCTCCGACGAACGGACCGACCGTTAAACCAGAAGCCCCGAGACCATTAGCCGTCCATACATTATTGGTCGACGGAACAGTCCCATATACGACAGAATACGTCGGTGTATGAGGTCGCACACCGACTCTCACTTCAAGTAAAGTCGCTTCTTCTAGTTTCGGAGCTACCGTGAACGCTTTGTCTAAAATAGAGTGAACCCCTCCTGCTGTCACGTTTAAATTCGTATACTCATCCTCATGCGTCGCCCCGCAAATGATGCGATCGTCTTGCGGAACGATATAATGATTACCATCTGGCATGACGACAGGTAAATGTGATACGTCTTCAGCTACTTGCAAATGTGCAATTTGAGCTTTTTGACCTCGCACTGGGAAAGGCACTTCAATGGAAGCGAAAGTTTCGGCAGCCCAAGCACCCGTCGCGATGACGATGCGGTCTCCTTCGACACGTTCACCATTTAAAGTGACGAATACCTCTTGTCCTTTGCGATGCAATTTCGCATCTCCTATGAGCTCTTTCAAATGATAACGACGCGCTGCTTCAAGTAGAGCACTTCGCAATTGCTTCCCGTCGACACGTGCTCCACCTGTGACGAATAAAGAGATAAATCGTTCATCGAGATAAGGAAAACGTTCCAAAGTTTCTCGTTCGTTTTGCGTGTCACATCGTCCGATTTCGGGCGCGTCTTCTGTTCGTTTTATAATTAACTTTTTGATTTTTTCTCTCTTTTTTTCATCTTCATATAGACGAACGACGCCATTTTGTGCATACCCGATTTGTTCGATCCCGTCTTCTTGCAACATTTGACGCAGCACATCGTAATATTTTGCTCCTTCTTTTGCCAAAGCATACCACGGCTTGTTGCGGCGTTGCGACAGCCAAGGAGCGACGATTCCTGCAGCGGCATCTGTCGCTCTTCCTCGTTCTTCACGGTCGATCAACGTTACCGCGATTCCTTGTCTTGCGAGATGGTACGCTGTACTCGCTCCGATAATTCCATTTCCGATTACGATCACGTTCATAAAGCTACCTCCACTTTGTATTCACTTCTTGTAGCTTATCAAAGTTTACGCTTTTTTTCAGAACAAAAAACTCGGTAGCTAAAACTACCGAGTTCAACTTAACTTAATAAAGTAGCATCGTTCACGAGTTGTTCTCCGCGTATTTTTTGGAATTCTTCCATCAACTTCGGAATCGTCAACGTCTTTTTCTCTTCTTCGCCTACTTGTAAAATGATTTGGCCTTTATCCATCATGATGAGGCGGTTGCCGAGGTCGAGTGCTTGTTGCATATTGTGTGTAACCATCACTGTCGTCAATTGGTCTTTTTCGACGAGTGTTTTCGTAATGTCTGTAATCGATGCCGCACGCGACGGGTCGAGTGCAGCTGTATGTTCGTCTAAAAGTAAAATGTTCGGGTTCGTAAAAGTCGCCATTAATAACGATAGCGCTTGTCGTTCTCCCCCTGACAACATGCCGACGAGTGTATTCATTCGATTTTCAAGATTAAGACCGAGCGTTTCAAGCGACGTTTTAAAATATTCACGACGCTCTTTCGTAACTCCGAGACGGAGGCGACGACGACGGTTTCGTGAATAGGCAATCGCTAAGTTTTCTTCAATCGTCATCGAAGGCGCGGTTCCTGCCATCGGGTCTTGGAAGACGCGTCCGATATATTGGGCGCGCTCATGTTCTTTCAATTTCGTCACATTGTTGCCTGCGATGTAAATATCGCCTGCATCTGGTGTGAGCGCTCCTGAAATCATATTGAGCATCGTGGATTTTCCCGCGCCGTTACTTCCGATGACCGTGACGAAATCTCCTGCTTGTAAATGTAAATCGATATGATCGAGCGCCACTTTTTCATCGGGTGTTCCTTCGTTAAACACTTTCCAAATTTGTTCAATTTTTAACAAGGAGATCCCCCCGTTCTGCATCCAATGCGGCGCGTCTTTGTAATTTTTTCTTTTTATTCCGTCGTTCTTCAAATAATCGCGGAACGACGAGCGCAATGACGACGATGATCGCTGTAATTAATTTCATATCACCTGGGTCTAAATTGATACGCAATGCAAATCCGAGAATAATGCGATAAATGACAGATCCGATAATGACCGCAAATGTCGTACGGACGATTGTCTTCGTTCCGAAAATGGCTTCTCCGATAATGACCGAAGCGAGACCGACGATAATCATTCCGACACCCATCCCGTTATCTGCGAATTTATTATATTGAGCGATGAGCCCACCTGCTAATGCGACGAGACCGTTTGAAATCCCGAGCCCTAAAATAATGAGGCGGTCTGTATTCGCGGAAAAACTGCGAATCATACGTTGGTTATTTCCTGTCGCACGAATTGCTAAACCAATTTCAGTTTGTAAAAAGAAGTCGACGATTAATTTTATAACGATAATGACGATAATCATTAACGCTAAAATACCGTAACTTCCTGGTAAGCTTTGCGCACCGAGTGCACTGAACATCCCGTTAATCCATCCGTCAATCGGCAATGTTTTCCAAAAGGCTAAAAAGGAGCTAAATACCGTCTCTTCATTTAACAGTGGAATGTTCGGACGTGTCACACTCGTTTCTGTCGACAAGCCCATAATACGCAAGTTGATAGAATAGAGCGCGATCATCATAATAATCCCGGAGAGTAGCGGATTAATTTTCCCTTTAGTGTGCAAAACACCTGTGATCGTTCCGGCAAAAAAGCCAACAATGATCGCAAGCAATGTCGCAACGATTGGAGAATAACCGAATGTGATCATCGTTGCGACAATCGCAGCTCCTGTTACGAAGCTGCCATCTACCGTCAAATCTGGAAAATCTAAAATACGGAATGTTAAATATACACCGAGTGCCATAATCGCATAAATGACACCTTGTTCAATTGAACCGAATAATGCAGCTAAAGCAAGCATCGATTATTCCCCCTTTCTTGTATTATTGTAATTCTGCGTTCCATTCTTCTTTAATTTCAATATTTAGTTGTTTCGCTTTCTCTTCGTTAATTTGTAAACGTAAGTTTTGTGGGACTTGGACTGGAATGTCTGCTGGCTTTTTGCCATCTTTCAAAATTTGAACAGCCATTTCTCCCGCTTCGTATCCGATATCGTAAAACTCGAATCCGAATGCTCCTAAACCACCGCGTTCTACTGAGTCGAACTCAGCAACGAACATCGGTAAATCATGCTCTTCCGCTACGCCTACGACAGATTCTAAAGCGTTGACGACTGTATTATCTGTAATGATGTAAATGCTGTCGACTTTACCGATTAACGATTCTGTCGCCTGTTTTACTTCAGCGCTCGATGATACCGCTGCATCAACGATTTCAACGCCGTATTGTTCAGCCGCTGCTTTCGCTTGATCAATTTGAACACGTGAGTTTTGTTCTCCTGAGTCAAATACCATTCCAATTTTCGTTGAACCTAATTCATCTTTTAAAAATTCGATACTTTTCGCGACTGCTTCCGGGTGGTTGTCTGTCGTTCCTGTAACGTTGCCACCAGGTGCTTCGTTCGAATCAACTAAGTTCGCTTCCACTGCGTTCGTCACCGATGTGAAAACGATCGGAATATCGTCTGTCGCTGCTTTCGCTGCGAGTGCGCTCGGTGTTGAGTTCGCAAAAATTAAATCGACTTGATCTCCGACTAAGTTCGTCGCAATTTGCGCGTTAATACTTTGGTCGTTCTGTGCGTTTTGCACGTCATATTTCACATCTAAACCAGCATCTTCTAAAGCTTTTTTAAATCCGTCAAATGCTGCGTTTAACGATGGATGTTCTACAATTTGTGTTACGCCGATGACGTATTGTTCTTTGTCACCGCTCGCTTCCCCTTCATTCCCTTCCGTCTCTGTCGACGGTTTGTCATCTCCTCCGCATGCTGCGAGCACGAATAGTGCCAATAATGCGAATAATGTAAATATATTCTTTTTCATTGAATAGCCCCCTTTGAATAGTTTCGATATAAATGGTATCGTACAATGTTCTTTTCATTCCGTCAATCTATTTTCATGATTTTTCTGAAAGTTCTAACGCTGTTAAAACGGCTTAAAATAGCGCTTAAGCTATGGCACTTCAATGATTCAACGCTTTAGTGTGCTGAAATAATATTTTCAAAAAAAGTTACTCATCACGAGTAACTTTCATTCAATATTTATTCATATTTTTGAATAGGTCCGTCATATTCCGCTAACAATTCTTCAAACGTTTTATTTTTTTCACGTTCTTCTCGCTCTTTACGTTTTCTTTCACGTTCTCGTTCTAATTGTTTTTTCTCTCGTTGTTGCGCTTCTTTTTTCACGGATTTTAACTCTTTTTGCAACGCTTCATTCAGTTGGTCGGCGAGTGTAAATTTTTCATCAGCCATTCGATACGCCTCTCTTTCTATTCATATAGTATACTTATTGTACCAAAATATTAAATGGAAGGTGATTCATTTGCGCTTACTGAAGCTTTTCATAAGTAGTATAGGCATTTTATTTAGTGCGTTCGTTTCCGTCGGATACTTATTGACGAACCGCATGATGTTCATCAAAAAGAAAGATCCTTCTACCATTTACGAACGTGAAATTTTACTCAATGAAGAACAGCGAAATTGGTACGAACGTGTTCCGAAAAAAGATATTCAAATCGATTCTAAACACGGCTACACAATTCACGCAACAGTCATTCAAACGATCAATGCACCTCGTTACGTCGTCTTTAGCCACGGTGTAACAGAAACACGGCTCAGCTCGATTCAATTTGCGATGTTATTCGAGCAGTTCGGGTATAACGCGATCATTTACGACCAACGCCGCCACGGAAATAGTGGAGGGAAAACGACTTCCTTCGGTTATTATGAAAAAGTCGATTTGCAAGCAGTCGTGCAATATGTGAAACATTGGAAAGGTCCTGACGTTGAGATTGGCGTACACGGTGTTTCAATGGGAGCTGCGACCGCTATTTTATACGGCGGAACGTACGAACACCATCCGTTATCATTCATCGTCGCCGATTGCCCATTTTCTAGCTTCTCCAAACAAATTACGCACATTGCACAAGGAGACACTTCTCCATATTGGACAGAACGTGCGGTGCAGTTAGCGAATTTGTTCATTCATTGGCGAGACGGCTACACGTTAAGTGAAGTATCGCCGATTCGCGTCGTCGACAAAGTTGATGTACCGATTTTATTCATCCATACGTTAGAAGATACGTTCATCTTGCCCGAGATGAGCGAAGATTTATACGAAGCTGCAAAAGAACCGAAGCAACTCGTCTTATTACCGAAAGGAAAACATGCGCTCGGCTATCGAAAAAACCGTGAAGCGTATCGAAATGCGATCGCTGACTTTTTACAGCACGTTAAAAAAGACTGACTCTCACGATGAGAAGTCAGTCTTTACGTTTTATTTTTTGTTTTTTTGCTTGTCACTTACACGGTTCATTTGATTCATCATTTGATTAATTTTCTTCTGTGATGGTTTTTGACCCATTTGCATCATCATCACACGTAACATCTCTTCGTTAATCGGTGGGTTTTCTTCCAAGTAGTTTTCCATATATTTTTTAGAAACCCAAAATCCGATGAAAACGCCGATAATTAAAGTAGCAAGTGCAATGAGGACTACCCAAATTGTACTCATGTCGTTCCTCCTTAACTGCTTTATTCGATAAACTGTCCACTTTGCATTATACAACGACTAATTCCGAATAGCAATAACTCGTTCATTCAAACGGTACGACGTCTTTCTTCTTTTCGTAATAAACAATCGCTCCTAATAGAATCATAGCGAACAGTCCGATGCTGCCGAGTTGAACCCACGTATAAAAAGGAGGATACCACGCACTGAACAGACGAGTAATGGAAAGCGGTAAAAGAATCGCTGCACAACCGATCACAGCTAAAATAACTCCTCCTGCAAGTTGCAATGCATTTTTCGCATACGTTCCGATCCACATCCCGACGATCGTTGCGACGAATGTGAAAAAGAATAATACAACGACCGTCATCCATAACCATTCCCCAATTGTCCAATCGAACCAAATTTCACCTAAAATTAACTCCCGAATCGGCACGTCGACGAAGTATAGATGACCGTTTCTTCCCATCAAATACGCATAGACGACAATCATAATGAAAGTAAGTATACTGCTGACCGTCATACTGGCGAGCCATTTCACAAAAGGCAAACGTCTGCCATATGTCGTACTGTATTGTAACGGAATCATTCGTTGCATGCGATCTTGATAATGAACGGGTGCTGTCATGAGTAAAGTGACGAGAACGACGATAAATACGGCAGACGTCGTTAAATTGTGAACGATGAGAAAAATTCGTTCAGGTTGCGCTGCAATCGTAGACTGTTCATACAATTGTTCGTAATAGTCAGGGGACGCTGCGTCACGATGACCGGGTCCATGTCGATTTTGCTCAATATATGTCTCATTTCCTTCATAAAAACTTAATAGGCGGTCATATTCTTGCCAAAGCCAAAAATTTTCCGAATCATTTGATTCAAAAATCCAATCGTCATATAGAGCGGAAGCCCGTTCTCCTCGTTCATTTTCTTCCCAAATAAGCTGTTGCCATTCTTCAAATGTGTTTACGCCTAATTGTTGGAGCTCTACATCGTTTTGGACGTACGCATCTAACCTTGTTTGATACAGTGCTGTTATTCGTTTGACATCTTCCCAATCCTCTTTTGTCATCGACGGACCGTATGTGTCGACGAGTTCCCGGTGGACGATGATGCTTGAAGCGGTAGATTTTCCTTGATTCATCATCCGAATATCATAATCTGTCAGCAACATATACGTAATGAAATGCGCACTTAAAACAAATAATAGGAGCGGAAGTGATCGGTATTTTTTACACTCATTCCAAAAGATTTTCATCACTCTACCTCCTGCCAATCTTTATTTTTAAAATGTCTCCATGCGAAGAGAGAAATGATTCCAATCGTGATCGCAGAAACGAGCAATGTTTTCCATTCAAAATGAGGGTCGAGCGTATAGCCTTTCCACATCATGAGCCAATGAGCAGTCCCTACGATGAGCGTCGATAAAGTGTAGGTCGCATAAATGAGTAAGCTTGAACTTTTTGAAATGAAAGCAGGCATGATAAATAATAGAAATAAAATCACGATCACGGCTGCCGTTGCGACATACGTTTGATGCCAATATAAACTGATCGCCCACGTTAAACAGACGATGAGCACGACAATGGAAAGACCCATTCCCCACTGCACCGATACATATTGAATAAATGTGAAAGGATACCATGTCATAAATAAGTTCGGTCCTTCTACATTCCAACTACTGCTCACATAACTCGTCCATAAAGACGGAGTCGTATAAAGCGCGATATACGAACCGATCGATAACAAAAATAATCCAACATACGTACTGCTTGCGACAAATAAACTCGACAACCATTTCGCTATTTGAACTTTTCTTCCGACCGTTGAGCTATAAACGACGGATGCTGTGCGATGTTCGCGCTCGTAACTCGTCAGCAAGGCAGTAATTAAAATAGCGATTAACACCGATTCCATCAGTACAGCACGCATCAGTTTCCCGAACAGTGCATCATGTTGACTAAAAAGAGCGTTCGGCGCGTAATGAGTCGGCGCTTCTTGTTCAATCAATTTGGAAAATCGCATTTCTAATGCTGGAATATGCTTGCGTAATGTCTCCGCTGCATTTCCTGTTAATCCGTCCATCCGAACAATTTGTTCCACTTTTTCCTCTACTTGTAACGCAGCACGCTGCTCGTGTAATGCGATAAAATGATCCCAATACACTTCTTCTGTCAACAATTTTAAAAACTTCTCATCTTCTATGACATTCCCTTTGTTTAATGCTTGTTGATATACCTCAACGAGCGTCGCCTCTCCTTTTCGCAACGATTCACTCGCTTGTTGATTCATTTTTTGTTGTTCTTCCATCATCTCATTCGTCCACACGATTTGAGGTTCATTCACTTGCAAAAAACGCTTCACATCCGAACGAACGTAGTCATTATTCCATAAAAACAAGCCATTCCATAAGAGCGCTACGATAAAAAATATATAAAAGATGCGCAGCGACAATACTTTTTTCACTTCTTGTCCTACGATTCGCCTCATCGCTCTACCTCATCTCGATACTCAAATAAAAAGACATCTTCTAATTGAGGCGGTACTTCTTTCGCTCCTTGTACAGGCTCTGTCGTAATAAAACGAATGTCCATCCCGCCTGTTTGTTGACGCTCACTTACAATTAAGTGCTCGCTAGCGAAAGAAAGGTATCGGTCATCTGGAACAAACATTTCGAACACCTGTCCTTGAAGTGATTGGCAAATATGAGGAACGGTATGCGCATATCGAATACGCTTATTTTGAATCATAATAATTTCATTCGCGATCGATTCGACATCGCTCACAATATGAGTTGAAATGAGAACGATTCGATTGCGCGCTAATTTTGTTAAAATCGAACGAAAACGTGCGCGCTCTTTCGGATCGAGTCCTGCAGTCGGTTCATCGAGTACGAGAATATCAGGTTGCCCTAATAAAGCTTGCGCAATCCCGACACGTTGAATCATTCCGCCTGAAAATTGCTTCATTTTTTTCTTGCGCACGTCAAACAGCGCAACTTCTTCCAATAATGTCGGAATTTGTTCTCGCAATTGTGCTTTCGAAATCCCTTTTAACGTCCCGATATAATATAAAAATTGCTCTGGATTGTATTGTTTATAAAATCCGAACTGTTGAGGCAAGTAACCGACACGTGCCCGATACTCACTTCCAAGCGCTTCAATCGGTACACCATCCCATAAAATCTCCCCTATTGTTGGACGGGTTAATGTCACAATCATTTGCATTAATGTCGTTTTCCCCGCCCCGTTTGGTGCTAATAAACCATACACTCCTGGCGATAACGTTAATTGAATATCTTCTAGAGCTGTAAACGATCCGTATGATTTTGTCACATGATCAATCGTAAGCATAGTAATCTCCTCTTTCTACGCGCATACAAAGGCGCATCACTTCTTGATAAAATAAAACATATAAAGCGCACAATAAAAAAGTAGCGACGATGAGTTCTCCTACATGAAGAGTCATTTCATTGATATTTAAACGCATCATAAAACCATTTCCACATAACCAAATCCCCCACCATAAGACGCGCCATAAGTAAAATCGAACGTGTACTGTTAAAAGAAAATGACCGAATGTTAAGATGAGAATACTCCCATTCATCAGAAGGGCCATTATCCAAAAGTTCGGCATTTGAAACGAGAGCGCACTACAGGCAAATAAGCTTGTTTGAATGACGAGTACTGCGCTAACGAGTATTAACAGATGGGCTGCCATCACTTGCATACTCGTATAGCGCGTCGTCATTTCTAACTCGTACGTTCCTGCTTCTTTTTTGCGCCAAAAGGTCAATAGTAAAAAGCTCGCAAAAAGTAAAGGGATACTTACCAAAATAGATAGACGATTGGAATATGAAGATTCAGATAACGTCGCCGCATTCGTGACGATGAGACTGATCAAAACGATTGCGCTTATACAATAGATAATTAACTGCTGTGTGATTAGACGCCATCCAATCATCGTCCATAACTGTTTGAATAACTGCGTCTGAGACATCGGCTTTTTCATCTCATTTAAAATGAATTGAATCGACTGTTCTTTTTGTTCATCCGACGGGTACGGAATCGGGCGATTGTTTTCCATTTTTATTCCTCCCATGTTGAGCGCACCATTTGAAGCGCACGATAATATTTTGTTTTTACAGTAGAAAGAGGCCAATGTTCTTGCTCCGCAATTTCTTTTAAGGTGTACGCTCCGAACCATTTTAAGCGAACGATCATTTGCAAGTCAGGCGACAATTGTTGAATCGCTTCCATCACTTCTTCGTAACGTTCTTCTACTTCAGGACCTATTAATTCTTCTACTGCCTCATACATCGTCCAATCCTCCACATAGTCTGTACGTTTCATATGCTGGTAGGCTTTCGAACGATAATAGTCGATTAAATGGCGAGACGCGATACGATAGAGCCACGTACGAAAAGAAGATTGTTTAGCATCATACGTAGGCAAACTTTTCAACATGCGAATCATCAATTCTTGTGTCAAATCAAAAGCTAGTGTTTCATTTAACGTCTGTTTATAAAAATAACGATACATTTCATCGTAATAGTGTCGAATGATCTGTTCCGCGGCATCTCGATCTTGCTTTTTTTGTACGCGGCGAATGTGGCGCTGTTCTACTCGATTTGTCCATTCCGTCATGATGCATCTCCTTTCTATTCATACATTCGTAAAAAATTTAAATAAAGTTTCAAAAACAGAAAAAAATCGATGAAGTCTTCACTTCATCGATTTCTTTACCCTATTATTAAGCGAGCAATGTTTTCACACGTGCGACAACATTGTCTACTGTAAATCCGTATTCTGCCATTACGACATCGCCAGGTGCACTTGCGCCGAACGTATCGATTCCAAGTACATCGCCATCTGTACCTGTATATTTATGCCAACCTAATGAAGAACCCATTTCGATTGCAAGACGTTTCGTCACTGCTTTCGGCAATACTTGTTCTTTATATGCCGCATCTTGTGCATCGAAACGATCCCAAGAAGGCATCGAAACGACAGAAACGATAATATTTTCTTTTTCAAGTGCTTTTTGCGCTTCTACCGCTAGGCTCACTTCAGAACCTGCAGCAATTAAAATCGCATCTAAGTCGCCATTCGCTTCTGAAACGACGTATGCTCCTTTACCGACACCTTCAAATGCGCGCTCTTTCGTCGTCGGTAAAACAGGTAAATCTTGACGTGAGAGAACGAGTGCTGTCGGTGTTGATTCAGATGTTACCGCGTAGTACCAAGCTGCTGATGTTTCGTTCGCATCTGCTGGGCGCATGACCGATAAGTTTGGCATTGCACGGAAGCTTGCTAAATGTTCGATTGGCTCGTGTGTCGGACCATCTTCTCCTACTGCGATACTATCATGTGTGAAGACGTAAGTGACAGGTAAGCCCATCAATGCTGATAAACGAACAGCTGGACGTACGTAGTCACTGAATACGAAGAATGTTGCTCCGTACACTTCAAGTCCACCGTGTAACGCCATTCCGTTCAATGCTGTACCCATTGCGAATTCACGAACACCGAACCAAATGTTACGGCCTGCATACTGTTGTGAAGGTAAGAAGTCTCCTTCGCCTTCCATCATCGTTTTGTTTGAACTTGCGAGGTCAGCACTTCCACCAAACAATGAAGGGACTGCTTTTGCAATCGCATTGATCGCTTTATGTGAAGCAGAACGTGTTGCAATCGATTCACCTTCTTCGTAGGTCGGCATCGCTTCCTTCACATCGACTGTCAATTTGCGGTCGATTGCATCGCCTAATTGTTTTGCTAATTGTGGGTGCGCTTGTTCATACGCTTCAAACATTTTATTCCATTCAGCTTCTACTTCGCGACCGAGCGTTGTCGTCGCTTCTTTAAATGTTTCATACACTTCTTCAGGTACATGGAATGGTTCGTGCTCCCAAGCGTACGCTTCTTTCGTAAGTGCCATCTCGTCTGAACCGAGTGGTGCACCATGCGCTGCTGATTTTCCTGATTTATTCGGTGAACCGTAACCGATGACTGTTTTAATTTCAATCATTGTTGGACCGCCATCATTTGCTTTCGCTTGAGCGATCGCTGCATTTAATGCGTCCACATCGTTTCCGTCTTCAACGCGGATGTAATTCCAGCCGTATGATTCGAAACGCTTTTGAATATTTTCAGTGAATGACATGTCGAGTTCGCCATCTAATGAAATATCATTACTATCATAAAGAACGATCAATTTATTTAATTGCAAGTGACCTGCTAATGAAATCGCTTCTGCTGCGACTCCTTCCATTAAGTCACCATCTCCACATAATGCGTACGTGTAGTGATCGACTACATTAAAGTTATCACGATTGTAAGTCGCTGCTAAATGACGTTCTGCCATCGCCATTCCGACAGCCATTCCGACACCTTGTCCGAGCGGTCCTGTCGTCGCTTCAACGCCAATTGTATCTCCGAATTCAGGGTGTCCTGGTGTTGCTGAACCCCATTGGCGGAAGTTTTTAATTTCTTCCATCGGTAAATCATATCCTGATAAATGCAATAAGCTATAAAGTAACATCGAACCGTGGCCTGCTGATAAAACGAAACGGTCACGGTTGAACCAATTCGGATTATCCGGGTTATGATTCATCTGTTTCGCCCATAGCGTATAAGCCATCGGAGCAGCTCCCATCGGAAGTCCTGGGTGACCAGAGTTCGCCTTTTCAATCGCATCAATCGATAATGTACGGATCGCATTAATCGCTAATTGATCTTTTTCTTTTGTCATCAGTTTTGTACATCCTTTCACATATGAACATTATTAGAACTATCATGTATTAGTTTAGTCAATTCGACGTCGAAATACAATGTCTATCCCGTTAATTCAAATTATTGTGACGTTTTTCCTTCACTTTTTCAGGAGTGACATCGTTTCCTTCCGGATCGATAATTTTCACATGTTCAATCGTGTCGCGCATCGTGTTGCGGAATGTCTCTAAATATTGTTTGCGAAGAGACGTCTGTTCTTTTGCCTCTTCGATTGATAATCCTGTCGTTTTCGCTTTTTTAGCTAATTCGTTAATTCGTTGTAATTTATCTGGTGATAACATGTCTTCATTCCTCCAATATTTTTCACTATGTAGACGTTATACAATATTGGAGAAAAGTGCAACTACTTACGCTTGCTCTTTTTCGTACTCTTTGTAACGGCGATGAATCGTCGCTTTACTCGCTTCATATCCTAGCCCATTTAAGACGGTCGTAATTTCATCAAATGTCATCCCTTTATTGCGCAAAGAGACGATCTCTTCAATCGGAATTGTTAAACGTGCACGCCCTTCTGGGTTTCCGCGATTTTTCAAATTCAGTTCCGGTCGATATCCTTGTTCGATTGCTCGCTTCATTCCACGTTTAATTTTCGCATTGTGAATTTTACGCTGATATTCTTCCACGACCGCTAAAATCTCAAGCACCATCGCCTCCATATCCGATAGTACGAAAGGACCTTGATCGCTGTTTGTAATGAGCGTCGTGTTCGTCTTCTCTAGCAAATGCAAAATCGCAATTCTCGCATGTCCCCGCCCGATGCGTGTCTCATCTTGAATAAATAAGGCATCGACTCGCTCTTCTTTTAAACATTCCAATAAATCCATTAAACCGTCACGTTCGACGTCATAACCGCTCGCTTCGTCTTCGAATACGGCGATTGTTTTATAATCCATCGATTTTGCAAGCTCAAGCAGTTCTTCTCTTTGGCGCTGTAATGACGTTTGTTGTTGTTCTTTCTCTGTGCTCACTCGACAATAAATAACCGCTTTTTTCACTTTCGATTTCCGTCCTTTCGCTCTTCTTTTTTATAATAGGCAATTTCTTGATTCAATAAAATTTGTTCTTGCTGCACGATAGAAGGCATTGGGTTTTCCAATTGTTCTCCTCTTTGCTCGCTCGTCGCTTGGCTATCTATATACAAACCGATCATTGTTATACATGATAACACGATGCTTAACATAAAAAAATAACTGTATTGTTGAATATATTTCATTGAAATCCCTCCGAAAGAATGTTTGTTCGCAAATGTATGTTCTCATTATAGAAAGTGCGTTCGTATTTGTCAACAGATTTTACGAACTATTGTTTGCCTTGCATACGAACACATGTTATAATCGCTTTATAAAATAGTAAGGGAGGAATTCCATGAAAAAAATTACTGCACGTCAACAAAGCATTTTAGATTTCATTAAAAGTGAAGTAAGAGAGAAAGGCTATCCACCTTCTGTCCGAGAGATCGGCGAAGCGGTTGGACTCGCTTCTAGCTCAACTGTTCATGGACATCTCGACCGTTTAGAAAAGCGCGGATTTATCCGCCGTGACCCTACAAAACCACGCGCGATTGAAGTGCTCGATCCACATGGAATCGAAGAGCTGAAATCTCCAGTCATTCACGTACCACTCATTGGCAAAGTGACAGCTGGTGCACCGATCGATGCGATTGAAAATATCGAAGAATACTTCCCGATTCCGGATACGTTCGGAACGAAGGATTCGCAATTATTCATGCTTGAAATTCAAGGTGAAAGTATGATTGAAGCAGGTATTTTAAATGGGGACTATGTCATCGTGAAGCAACAGATGACAGCTGAAAATGGAGAGATTGTCGTTGCGATGACAGATGAAGATGAAGCGACCGTGAAGCGTTTCTTTAAAGAAAATAACCATTTCCGTTTACAACCTGAAAACAGTTCAATGGATCCGATCATTTTGCCGAACGTTTCAATTTTAGGTAAAGTTGTCGGTGTGTTCCGCACATTCCATTAAAAAAATCCTTTACGCAAATTTTGCGTAAAGGATTTTTTATTTATAGTTGAATCATTTGTTTTTCAATTAGTTGTTCGACAGAGGAAAGAACAGCCGCTTTGACGTGCTCATACGTTAAACCGCCTTGAACATACGCTGTATACGGTGGACGAATTGGACCGTCTGCTGTCAATTCAATACTTGACCCTTGAATGAATGTTCCTGCTGCCATGATCACATCATCCGCATAGCCCGGCATGTACGATGGTTCTGGTGCGTAATGCGCATCAACTGGCGAGTTTTGTTGAATCATTTGACAAAATCCGATCATTTGCTCCGGTGTTTGGAAGTTGACCGATTGAATTAAATCTGTGCGCTTCGCTTTGTACGAAGGCGTCGTGCTCATGCCGAATGATTCGAGTAAAGCCGCTGTGAAAATAGCGCCCTTTACCGCTTGGCTGACGATATGAGGAGCTAAGAAAAAGCCTTGATACATTTCTAACAATGTATCTAAAGAAGCGCCCGCTTCACGACCGAGACCAGGAGAAGTCATACGGTATGCACAGCGATTTACGAGATCTTCCCGTCCTGCAACGTATCCACCTGTTCGCACAAGTCCGCCACCTGGGTTTTTAATTAAAGAACCCGCCATTAAGTCCGCGCCTACTTGTGTCGGTTCGAATTCTTCTACAAATTCTCCGTAACAGTTGTCGACAAAAATAATGACATCTTCTTTCATTTTACGCACTTCTTGAATCATTTCATCAATTTCTGCAATCGTGAATGAACGACGATCTGAATATCCTTTTGAACGTTGAATGCCGATCACTTTCGTCTTGTCTGTAATGCTTGCGCGTACTGCGTCGAAATCGACATTATCGTCTTCTGTCAATTCAACATGACGGTATCCGATATTGTAATCTTTCAAAGAACCTGTATCTTCTTCGCCACCATCTACAATGGAAGCGAGCGTATCGTACGGCTCTCCTGTAATGTACAATAAATCATCGCCCGGACGTAATACGCCGAATAAGCTAATCGCAATCGCATGTGTCCCTGAAATAATTTGGTTACGGACGATACAACTTTCTGCTCCGAACGTATCCGCATAAATTTGTTCCAGTGTATCTCGTCCGTTATCATCATATCCGTATCCTGTTGAGCCGCTCAAATGGAAGTCGCTCACTTTGTTCTTACTGAAAGCGGCAAGCACTTTACGTTGGTTATGAAAAGCGATGCGCTCCATTTCTTTCGTATACGGTTCAATTTGTTTTTCCATTTCGTCGACGCGCTCCATCAAACGCGCATCAAATGGTTGAATCATCATCGTTGACCATCCTTTTCTCTATTTACAATACTGGTTTTGCTGGGACATATGTAGAAATGGCATGCTTGTAAATTAATTGCTGTTTACCATCTGTTTCAAGCAACACTGTGTAGTTATCATATGATTTAATAATCCCTTTTAACTGAAAACCGTTCGTTAAAAATACTGTGACAAAAATGCCTTCTTTACGTAAGCTGTTTAAAAAAACATCTTGCATATTTTGTGTCGTCATTTGCTCTCCTCCTATCGATTTTTCGTACTATACGACATTTTACCTCATTCTTCCTGAAGACGTCTAATGATTTCTGTTATTTTTTGCTCCATCGGAGATGTAGCATCGAGCCAATGGACGTCCATTTTATTGTTGAAGTATGTCATTTGACGTTTCGCATAGCGCCGTGTATTGCGTTGAATAAGTGATACGACTTCTTCTTTCGTACGCTTCCCTTCAAAGTAAGGAATCCATTCTTTATAACCGATGCCGCTCATCGATTGAGCATCTTTTAATCCTTTTTTATAAAGCGCTTCTACTTCCGCTTCTAACCCTTCTTCGACCATGAGCTCAACCCGTGTATTAATGCGCTCATATAAATGCGCTCGTTCCCACTGCAAGCCTACGAGCAAATGAGGATAAACGACATCTTGTCCCTTCTCTTGCTCATGTTCTCCTTTCGTTCGCCCTGTCGTATCATAAATTTCGAGCGCCCGAATGATGCGGCGGCTATTGTTCGGATGAATCGTCTTTGCACTTTCGGGATCTTTTTCAACAAGTTCCGCATACAGTACGTCTAAACCTTCTTCAGTTGCTCGCTGTTCGTACGCTTCACGAACCGTTTCATCCGTCGCTTGTTCTGTAAATTGAAAATCATACAAAACTGCTTGAACGTAAAGACCCGTCCCTCCAACGATAATCGCTTGCTTTCCTCTCGCTTGAATGTCATCGATCGTTTGACGGACGAGCTTTTGATAGTCACTCACTGAAAATGACGCTTCCGGCTCTAAATAGTCGAATAAATGGTGCGGGATGCCTTCTTTTTCTTCCTCTTTAATCTTTGCGGTGCCGATCGATAATTCTTTATAAATTTGCATCGAATCACCATTGATCACTTCACCGTCGAGATGTTTAGCGAGTGCTACGCTGAGTGCGGTTTTTCCTGATGCTGTCGGACCGAGAATTGCAATAACTTTATTCATGTCGTAACCAACTTTCCATCACTGCATAGACGGAAGCTTTCGCTCGTTCATGAAATAGTTCATGGCGCGCATTTTCCATCATATACAATGTCACCTCATTTTGTTTAGCATACTTCGATGCAAGACGACGAACGTCACGCCCTTCTTTTCCAACAGGGTCTTCCGTTCCACCTAAAAAGAGAAGTCGTTTTCGCTGAGGAAGATGGCGCTCATTGTCGTACATGCGCACAATGAGTGCAAACAATTGCTCATGAAAACGTGAATTCGCAATCGCTCCTGTCATCTCGTCTGCCACGTAACGTTCAACCGCTTCCGCATCGCTCGATAACCAATCCACATCCGTTACTCCTTCAAACTTTCGATTAAAACCAAGAAATGTTAACTTGCTTAAAAGTTTATCTTGTTGTTGATTGCGATATTTGGCTAGCGTTTCTCCTGCGCGAACTGCAAACTTCGGTGGACAGCCTGTTGAAGCTATAATCGCTTCTTGAATCGTCGCATCCGTTAAAACGAGTTGACGCGCGATGAACGAACCCATACTATGGCCAAATAAAATATAACGTTTTGACAGGTCTTTCACGTAATGGGCTCGTACCGCTTGTGCATCTTCTTCGTAATACATTGATTGTTCGACGACGCCAAGCTGCCCGTTCGCTGTATGCCCGTGCGCGCGTTGATCGTGTGCAAATACGATGTAACCGAGCGATGCAAAATAACTCATCATTTCGTCATAACGTCCGGTATGTTCTAGCATTCCGTGCAACACTTGAATGTATCCTTTACTCTCCCCTAAAGGCTCATAGCAAACTGTATAAACATTTGTCCCATCTGCCATTTGTAACGGCATGGAGGAACGTTTCACTTGCAGTTGCAAATCTTGCATGACCTTCTCCTCCTCACATAATTCGTTTAAACATTTTTTCAATTTCCGTCGTCGTGAAATGGATGAGCACCGGTCGACCGTGCGGGCAAGTGTACGGATGCTCTGCTTTACTTAAATCATGCAGTAGCTGTTCCATATGCTCTTTCGTTAAATAGTGATTCGCTTTGATCGAGCGCTTGCAACTCATCATAATCGCTGCTTCTTCACGCAAAGCAGTAATGTCTATTTTTTGGTGCGTCAATAATTGTTCAATGAGCTGTTCGATCGTTTCTTCCACTTCTTCTTCTGGAAACCATGTCGGATATTCGCGCACCGTGTAGGAAGATGGACCAAATGGTTCTAAAAAAATGCCGGCTTGTTCAAGCAATGGTTTGCGTTCTTCAATTCTCTCCATCTCTGCTTTCGAATAATGGAAAATGAGCGGGATTAACAACTGATGACGTTCTTCGCCCGTCGCTTTTCCGAGTTGCTCTTTAAAAAACTCATATTTAATCCGCTCTTGCGCGGCATGTTGGTCAATCATATAAAACCCGTCTTCATTTTGCGCAATAATATACGTCCCATGTACTTGACCGACCACTTCTAAATTCGGAAAAGTCGCTTCTTCCTCTTGTGACGGAATCGTTAATACTTCTTCTTCCGACTCGCTATAAAAATCGACGACAGGTAAAGGTGTTTCTTCTTGCCAATTCGTTTGCGGTGGCACTGTCAGACGCTCGACGATAGGTGGTGCTTCTTTTTCCCAAATGGTCGGCTGATACGATTCGACATGCTTCGATTTCGGTGGGACCGCTACCGGAATCGTTACACGTTCTTGCACAGCGTGACGAATCGTGTCGCGTATTAATTGTAATAAAGAGGCTTCTTTCCCTAACCGCACTTGTTGTTTCGACGGATGGACGTTCACATCTGTCAATTGAGGGTCTGTCGTAATTTCCAATACGACGATCGGGAATCGACCGATCGGTAAAAAAGTATGCATACTATCTAATACAGCTTGTTGAATCGCATAGCTTTTCACCCAGCGACGATTAATTAAAAAAGTCATATAATTCCGGTTGGCGCGCGTCACTTCTGGTAAACTGACATAGCCTTTTATTCGATAATCTTGATTTTCCGCTTCAAAAACGACCATTTTTTGAGCGATTTGAATGCCATAAATCGAGGCGATATTGCGCAATTGATCGTTTCGTCCTGTCGTTTCAACGATCGGTTTACCGTCGCTCACTAACTTGAAACTCACTTCTGGATGGCTAAAGGCGAGCCGATTTACTAAATCGATGCAATGTCCGAGTTCCGTCTGTAACGATTTCATATGTTTAAGTCGCGCAGGCGTGTTATAAAAGAGCTGAGACACTTGAAAATCTGTCCCTTTTCTTGCAGGTGCTCCGTCTACTTGTTGAAACTGACCCCCATGTATTTCCACATAGGTGCCGACTTGTCCTGTCGATGTCGTCATTTGCACTTTGCTCACTGCGGCAATGCTCGCTAATGCTTCACCACGAAAGCCGAGCGTTTCGATACGAAATAAATCGTATTCGTTTTTCACTTTACTCGTCGCATGTCGTTCGAACGCTTTCGTCGCGTCTTCTCGGTCCATTCCCGATCCGTCATCGACGACGCGAATGAGACGTAATCCAGAATCTTCTACGTACACTTCAATATGCTTACTTCCTGCATCGAGCGCATTTTCGACGAGCTCTTTGACGATGGAAGCAGGGCGTTCTACTACTTCTCCAGCAGCAATTTTATTCGATAAACGGTCGTCCATAATATCAATATTGCCCATAAGCGATGCGTCATCTCCATTTCTTTTGCCACTCGGCTAATTGTTGTAACGCTTCAAGTGGCGTCATATTGAGTAAATCTAGTTGCTGAATTTCTTCTTCGACTGGATGCTTCGTTTCGATAACAGGTTCTTTTTTATCCACTTCTTCAAAAAAGGATAATTGTGCGGGCTGCTCTTGAATGACTTTTTCTATTCGTTGCTCTGTCGATATTTCTTCAAGCGATTGCGTGTCACTTTCAAATTGAGTGAGCAATTCCCCAGCACGGGTTAAAATCGATTCAGGTAATTTCGCAAGTTTCGCCACATGAATTCCGTAACTGCGATCTGCTGCGCCTGGTGCTACTTTGTGTAAAAAGACGACATCGCCATCTTGTTCTGTCGCTTGTACGTGAACGTTTCGCAGTTGAGATAAATTTTGTTCTAAAGAGGTCAATTCATGATAGTGCGTTGAAAATAAAGTGTTCGCGCCGATCTCATCGTGAATGTATTCCATCATTGCTTGCGCTAAACTCATACCGTCATACGTGGACGTTCCACGACCAATTTCGTCAAACAGTAATAAGCTGCGAGGCGAGGCATGTGTAATCGCATATTGAGATTCCATCATTTCCATCATAAATGTACTTTGACCGGAAGCGAGATCGTCCGCTGCGCCGATGCGTGTGAAAATTTGATCGGTAATCGGCAAATGTGCACGGTCGCACGGTACATAGCTACCGATTTGTGCCATGACAATCGTCAACGCTACTTGTCGCATATACGTACTTTTCCCCGACATGTTCGGTCCGGTAATTAATAGCATATTGCTCGATTCAGTCAATTCACAATCATTCGGAACGTACAGTTGAGCGTCCATCATTTGTTCAACAACGGGATGACGCCCGTTTGTAATCGTAAGCGCTCGCCCTTCGTGGAACGTTGGACGAACGTAATGGTAACGTTCCGCTAAGTCAGCGAATGCGACGAGCACATCTAGTTCACTCAAATGATGTGCTAGCTGTTGCACTTCTTGAATGTGCGCTTGACTTTCACTTCTCACTTTTGTAAAGAGCGTATATTCAAGTTCTAAACTTTGTTCTTCTGCATTTAAAATGAGCGCCTCTTTTTCTTTTAACTCTTCTGTAATGAAACGCTCTGTATTCGCTAACGTTTGTTTTCTCTCGTAGCGCGCTTCGTCCATTAAAGCAGCATTAGCACGTGTCACTTCGATAAAATAACCGAAAATACGGTTGTATCCGATTTTCAAGTTTTTAATGCCTGTTTTTTCTCGCTCTTCTCTCTCCAATTGTTGCAACCACGTTTTTCCGTTGCGGGAAGCGTCGCGCAAACGATCGAGCTGTTCATCATAACCATCGCGAATCGTGCCTTCTTCTTTCACAGAAATCGGCGGTGTTTGGGCAATTGCTTCTTCTAGCAATGTTCGGAGTGGAATGCATGGATTTAACTGTTCCGCTAATGACGTGAGTGCCGGAACTTCCGTTTCACGCAATAGTTGTGTAATGGCTGGAACATGTTGTAAAGAATCGCGCAATTGTGCTAAATCTCGCCCTGAAGCAGACCCCATCGCAATGCGCCCCGCTAAACGTTCTAAATCATACACTGATTTTAATTCTTTTTTTAACGCGTCACGTGTAAAGTATGCTTCAATCAATGCATCGACACGATCAAGTCGTTCATTGATGAGACGCTCATTTGCAAGTGGCTCATGCAACCACATTTTAAGCTTGCGCGCTCCCATCGCGGTCGTCGTCACATCAAGCAATTCATATAATGTGCCTTCTTTTGAATTGTTGCGAATTGACCGGACGAGTTCTAAGTTGCGCATCGAGTTCGCATCGATCGTCAATGTTTCCGCACGTTCTACCCATTCAAACGGTTGAATATGATCTAAGCTCGTCTTTTGCGTCTCTTGTAAATAACGCCAAATGAGTGTAGCGGCATCAACTGCCATTTTCGGTAACGCTTCGACTAACGACGGTTTCACTTCCCCGTCCATCGTTGGAAAACTGATGAGAAAATGACGATCTTTCGCGTACTTTTCAAATGCGTCATCCTGCTCTGCTAAAACGAGCTCTCTTATTTGGAGTGCATCGGCTACGTGAAGCACATCTTCTTTCGTACCTTGTATAACCTCACATTTTGCGATACCTGTCGCTAAGTCTACGTAAGCGAGATAGCTCGCTGTCGCTTCAAAATGAATCGCTCCAATAAAATGATGACTCGTCGCATCGACCGTTTTTCCTTCTGTCAATGTACCAGGTGTGACGATTTTTACAACTTCTCGTTTGACGAGCCCTTTCACTTCTTTCGGGTCTTCTACCTGTTCACAAATCGCAACTTTATATCCTTTTTGAACGAGCGTTTCAATATAGTTTGTCGCGGAATGATACGGCACGCCACACATCGGAATCCGTTCTTTTCCTTTCGCTGCTTCTCGGCTCGTTAACGTAATTTCAAGAATCGATGAAGCGCGGATCGCATCATCAAAAAACAATTCATAAAAATCGCCTAAACGAAAAAAGAGAAACGCTTCTTTATGTGCTTGTTTAATTTGTAAATATTGTTGAATCATCGGTGTATATGTCGTCATCTCTCGTATCCTTCCTCTACTGAATCTCTCCCCATTATAGCAAACTATTGTATCCCGACAAAAAAGAAAAACTGTTTAAAGACCCATATAAAATGGATATTTAAACAGTTTAATCAATTAACTACATGTGCTCGGCCCAGCGTTTTGAATATATGAGCCTGTTTCTCCTCGTAAGACGTCGCCGCCTGTCGATTCGATAATTTCTGTCGTCACTGTATTTGCAATAGCTGATGTGACGATTTGAAGTAAGTCATTCACTTCAATTTGCGCTTGTTTAAATTCTGTCACAACTGGAATCGCATCTAATTCTTCTTCAATTTTTTCAATTTTTGCTTGCGTTAATTCATAGGCACGTTTTTTATCGTATTGTTGGTAATTTACCGCTTGTTGATTCAATACTTTTAAGCTTGCAATGCTTTCACGTACTTTTTGGTTTTCGTTAATTTTTGCTTCTGCATTTTTGAAAAATTCCACTTGTTCTGTCGATGCGATCATTTGCGCTAATTTTTGTGCCGCTTCTACGATCTCATCTTTCGTATACAATTTTGTCATCTTACTGTCTCCTTTTGTTTAACTAATCCGATATATTCTCCATCGAGTGACCACGTTTTAGCATCGGTCACTTTCACTTCAACAATCTCACCGATGACGTCTTTCGGTGCTCTAAAGTTGACGAGCTTATTTTTTTCTGTGTAGCCCGAAAGCACTTCAGGATCTTTTTTACTTTCGCCTTCTACGAGCACTTTCACTGTTTGGCCTTCATATTGTGCCATCGCTTTAGCACTCGTTTCGTTGACGAGTTTATTCAAGCGTTGCAAACGTTCTTTTTTCACTTCCATTGAGACATTGTCTTGCATTTTCGCTGCAGGTGTCCCTTCTCGAGGCGAGTAAATATACGTATACGCTGTATCAAAACCAACTTCTTCAAACAAAGTCATCGTCTCTTCGAATTGCTCATCTGTTTCATTTGGGAAACCGACGATAATATCTGTCGTCAATGTCACATTCGGAATCGCTTTTTTAATTTTAGCGACGAGTTCTAAAAATTGCTCGCGTGTATATTTACGCGACATCATTTTTAAAATAGCTGACGAACCTGATTGTACTGGTAAGTGAATATGGTCGACTAAGTTTCCACCTTTTGCGAGCACTTCGATTAAACGATCGTCGAAATCTCTCGGATGACTCGTCGTAAAACGAATGCGTGGAATATCGATTTTGCGAAGGTCGTCCATTAAATCACCTAATGTGTAATCGAGATCTTCTAAATCTTTTCCGTACGCGTTAACGTTTTGCCCAAGTAGTGTAATCTCTTTATACCCTTGTGCTGCCAATTCTCGCACTTCTTGAATAATATCTTCTGGACGACGGCTGCGTTCTTTTCCGCGCGTATAAGGGACGATACAATACGTACAAAACTTATCGCAACCGTACATAATGTTCACCCACGCTTTAATATGACCGAGGCGTTGTTTCGGTAAGTTTTCGATAATGTCGCCTTCTTTTGACCATACTTCAACGACCATTTCTTTCGACATGTACGCTTCGTGTAAAATGTTCGGCAAACGGTGAATGTTATGCGTTCCGAAAATCATATCGACGTGAGGTTGACGGCTTAAAATTTCGTTGACGACCGATTCCTCTTGACTCATACATCCACATACGCCGATTAATAAATCAGGTCGTTCGCGTTTTAAAGATTTCAAATGTCCGAGTTCCCCGAACACTTTATCTTCCGCGTTTTCTCGAATCGCACACGTATTTAATAAAATGACATCCGCTTCGGTACGGTCTGGTGTGAATGTATAACCGAGTGCCATAAAAATACCCGCCATCACTTCCGTATCGTGCTCGTTCATTTGGCAACCATAAGTTTGAATGTGAAACTTGCGCCCGTTCCCCATCCCTCGAAAACGCTCATCGATTTGGAAGTCATCATGATATTCGACTTCTTCCTTGCCACGACGTTTTGCGTCCTTTAATGATGGTGGTTGATACACACGATTAAAATATTGGCTATAATCTTTTTCTTCTTTTTTCACTTCTGAGCCATCGGGTGTTTTATTTAAACGTTGTTCTTCGTTCATAGCGCAATGCTCCTTTCATAAAATCATCTAATCTATTATATGATACATTCGTTCATTATAACACTTTATTACTCGTTCAAATAAATGAATTTCGACAAATCTTAAACGTTCGCTCCATTTTTATATATTCTCTCTCTTGTAAAAGTGATATGCTGAACCTATTAAAAAAGAGGTGAGATATTTTGAAATTTTTCAAGCATTTACTCGTCCTGCTCGTCTTTAGTATAATATTCATTCCAATGAGTGGCGAGGCAAAACAAAGATTTACGGATGTTGGAGAACATCATGCAGCTAAAAAAGAAATTCATTATTTAGCGCAACAACAAATCATTTCAGGGTATTCGAATGGCAAATTTGGAGTCAATGATTCCATTACACGTTTACAAGCATCGACTATGCTCGTACGCGCTCTCAAATTGCCGACAACGAACCGCCCTGACCCAAAACTAAAAGATATTCCACGCACACATCCTGGCTTTACAACAATCTCAACTGTTGTCGACGCAGGGATTATGACGGGGAAAAAGGATGGCACTTTTGCTCCTTATGATTCTTTAACACGTGCGCAAATGGCGTCGATTTTAGTTCGTGCTTTCGACTTAAATCAATCGTCTGATATTGTCTTTCATGATATAAATGCGACACATTGGGCGACGCCTGACGTGCAAACTTTATACGCTCACAATATTACGACGGGATATCCAGACGGCACATTTCGACCGAATGCTCCGATTACACGCTCTCATTTCTCAGTCTTTCTTGCACGTGTACTCGAACCAAAATTTCAATTAGAAAAAGTGTGCTACGCGCCTGCTACGGAGACAAAACATATCGTGAATGTTGCGGTGACGACACTTTGGTCAAAACCGAATATCGCGCGCATCGTCGATCGTCCTGCCATTTCTAACCCTGTCGATCTCGCAAGTTGGACGAAACAAATGACACACCAACAAAAGCTCAGCTTATTAGGAAAAGTCGATACACAAGCTTTATACGGTCAAGAAGTGACGATTTTAGATGAAAAAGACAATTGGTATAAAGTAGCCGTTCACGAACAATTTAGTCCTGTTCAACGAGAAGGTTATCCGGGGTGGGTACCGAAAAGCCATATTGCGAAACAAGAATCCAATGTCAATGCTTGCGACGTCACAATCGTCACTGCAAATAAAACGATGCTTCGCCATCTAGACGGCAAACCGTTTCGTGAAATTAGTTTCAATACGATGCTTCCTGTCGTAAAAGAAGATGCGAAACGCATTTATGTAAAAACACCGACGGACGGAACGAAATATATTGTGAAAGAACATGCTGTGACGACGCCGAGCTTCGCACATTTACCGAAACCGACGGCTGAAGATCTCGTCGCGACGAGTAAACAATTTTTAGATTTACCGTATTTATGGGCGGGAACTTCAGCATACGGTTTTGACTGTTCTGGTTTCACCTATAGTATTTATAAACAGCACGGGATTTTAATTCCACGAGATTCTACAGTCCAAGCGACACATGGGGTTGCAGTTGCGAAAAAAGACTTACAAGTAGGCGATTTATTATTTTTCGCCCATCAACAAGGAAAAGGTGCGATTCATCATGTCAGCATGTACATCGGGAATGGAAAGATGATCCATTCTCCGGATTACTCAAAACCGATTGAAATTGTACCGATTACGAGTGAACCGTATCAATCTGAATATGCGGGAGCACGCCGTTATTTAGCACAATAGTGAAAAGAGAAGCGATCGTTTATACGACGGCTTCTCTTTTTTTACTTTTGAAATTGGAATGGTTGATCTTCGTTAATCCGAATGCGTTCAATATGCGTCGCTTTCCCTGTCTCATCATCGATTTGAATGAAAGCACCATTCAATTGCGCACGACCTTGTTTCGGCACTTCAAAACGTGTCGGCAAATTCGTTTTAAAACGGTATAAGACATCTTCTTTTTTCATCCCTAAAATCTCATCATAAGGTCCTGTCATTCCAGCATCTGTTAAATATGCTGTACCTCCTGGCAAAATACGCTCATCCGCTGTTTGTACGTGCGTATGTGTACCGACGACGAAACTTGCACGACCGTCTAAATGCCAACCCATCGCAATTTTTTCACTCGTCGCTTCCGCATGTAAATCGACGATGACGATTGGCGTATCGATTTCTTCTAAAATCGCATCAACTTTTTTAAATGGATCGTCATGGGGCGGTAAGAAAGTGCGTCCGTGTAAATTGATAACCGCGATTTCTTTTCCTTTTTTCTCAACGATCGTATAACCTTGTCCCGGTGCTTCTTCTGAGAAGTTAGCAGGACGTACGAGAAATTCAGCATCGTCGATAAAATCATAAATGTCGCGATTGTCCCACGTATGATTTCCCATCGTCACAACGTCGACTCCCGCATGGAGTAAATCGTCGTAAATACGCTTCGTAATCCCACGTCCTGCTGCTGCGTTTTCACCGTTTGCGATGATGAGATCAGCTTCATATTTTTGGCGTAAACGTGGAACGTAATCAAAAATCATATCACGACCGATTGAGCCGACGATATCTCCTATAAAAATAATATTCATTCTTCATTCCTCTTTCCATGAAAAAAAGGGATTCGTCTTCACGAACCCCTTTTGTTTTTTTATTTCGCGTATTCGACCGCTCGTGTTTCACGAATCACAGTCACTTTAATATGACCTGGATAATTGAGTTCTTCTTCAATTTGCTTACGAATGTCTCGCGCTAATCGATGTTGCGTAATGTCATCGACTTGGTCTGGACGTACGATAATACGTACTTCGCGGCCAGCTTGAATCGCATATGACTTTTCTACACCTTCGTATGATTCAGCGATTTCTTCTAAACGCTCTAATCGTTTAATGTAGTTTTCTAAAGTTTCGCTTCGAGCACCAGGGCGGGCAGCCGATAATGCATCTGCTGCTGCAACTAATACTGCAATAACTGAAGTTGCTTCTTCATCACCGTGGTGAGAAGCAATACTATTAATTACGACCGGATGTTCTTTATACTTAATCGCTAATTCTTTACCGATTTGAACGTGGCTACCTTCCACCTCGTGGTCGATCGCTTTTCCGATATCATGCAATAAACCTGCGCGACGTGCTAGTGCAACGTCTTCTCCAAGTTCTGCTGCAAGAAGTCCCGTTAAGTATGCGACTTCGATCGAGTGTTTCAACACGTTCTGTCCGTAACTTGTACGGAAATGGAGTCGGCCTAAAATTTTAATTAAGTCAGGGTGTAAGTTATGAATTCCGATATCGAATGTCGTCTCTTCCCCTTTTTCACGGATTAGTTCATCTACTTCGCGACGTGATTTGTCGACCATCTCTTCGATGCGCGCTGGGTGAATTCGTCCATCTTGTACGAGTTTCTCAAGCGCTAGTCGAGCTACTTCACGGCGAACAGGATCAAATCCTGATAAAATGACTGCTTCCGGCGTATCGTCAATAATGAGATCAATACCTGTTAACGTCTCAATTGTTCGAATGTTACGACCTTCACGTCCAATGATGCGACCTTTCATCTCATCATTTGGAAGGTTGACAACAGAGACTGTTGTTTCAGCAACATGGTCCGCTGCAAACCGTTGTAAAGCGAGTGACAAAATTTCACGTGCTTTCTTTTCAGACTCTTCTTTCGCACGTTGTTCTGACTCTTTCGTCATGACTGCAATATCGACGGCGAGCTCTTTTTCAACACTTTCGAGAATGTAAGTTTTCGCTTCTTCTCGTGTAAGGGCTGCGATGCGTTCTAACTCTGTTTGTTGAGTTGTTAATAGCTCTTCCGCCTTGCGTTCCATCTGTTCAATATGCTGTTGTTTCTTAGTCAATTGTGATTCCCATTGATCTAAGCTCTCTTCTTTTCTGTTAAGAGTTTCATCTTTTCGATCGAGCAATTCTTCACGTTGCATTAAGCGATTTTCTTGCTTTGCAACTTCAGAACGTCGTTCACGGATTTCTGCTTCCGCTTCGATTCTTAACTTGTGATTTTCGTCTTTTGCTTCCAGTAGTGCCTCTTTCTTCATTGCCTCCGCTTCTCGCTTCGCCTCTTCGACAATTTGAGTCGCTTGATGCTTGGCACCCGTCACCTTGGATTCATTCACGTTTTTATTGTAAAAATAGAGTACAATTGCACCGACGATAAAACCGAGCAAAGCGGAGATGATATATTCAGACAATCCTGGTCACCTCCTCTTGCTAATATTCTTTTCAGTCGGCTCGTATATTAAATTGCAACATACTGCCAATGCATTTCAATTTAGTATGATGTGACACACTTATCATTGTAACGATGTAGCTGTGTACTGTCAAGACTCGTGAACTTGCGACTTCACAAACAATTATCGATATCTCTCATTTAAAAAATGCCAACATCTCTGCTCGAAATGCTGACATTTTAAGGTTTTATTCTTCTTTTTCTGGAACTAATTCCAACACTTCTTCTTCATCTTCGTCATGTTCACCGATGACATAATTGCTGCTCGCAATTCCGTAAGAAGCACGAATTTTCTCTGCAATTTCGTCGCGAATTTCTGGGTTTTCAATGAAGAACTGCTTCACGTTCTCACGGCCTTGACCGAGACGTTCTCCTTCATATGAATACCAAGAACCACTTTTTTGAATAATATCGAGCTCTGCACCGATGTCGACGATCTCTCCTTCTTTAGAAATCCCTTCACCGTACATAATGTCCACTTCCGCTGTACGGAATGGAGGCGCTACTTTATTTTTCACGACACGAATTCTCGTTTTGTTACCCATAATGTCCGTACCTTGTTTGATAGCTTCACCACGACGCACTTCTAAACGTACAGATGAGTAGAATTTAAGCGCACGACCACCTGGTGTAACTTCAGGGTTACCGAACATAACACCGACTTTTTCACGAATTTGGTTAATGAACACAGCGATCGTTTTCGATTTGTTAATTGCACCTGATAATTTACGCAATGCTTGTGACATTAAACGTGCTTGAAGACCGACGTGTGAATCACCCATCTCCCCTTCAATTTCAGCTTTCGGTACGAGCGCTGCTACCGAGTCGACGACAACGATGTCAACTGCTCCACTGCGAACGAGTGCTTCCGCAATTTCTAACGCTTGTTCTCCCGTATCTGGTTGAGATAAAAGTAAATTGTCGATATCGACACCTAATTTTTTAGCATACACTGGATCGAGCGCGTGCTCCGCGTCGATGAATGCCGCTTGTCCACCGTCCGCTTGTACTTCTGCAATCGCGTGAAGTGCAACTGTCGTTTTACCCGAACTTTCTGGACCGTAAATCTCGATGACACGCCCGCGTGGGTACCCACCAACTCCTAGTGCTGCGTCGAGTGCAAGTGAGCCTGATGACGACGTTGAAATCTCGTGATCTGTCGTTTCCCCGAGCATCATGACTGAACCTTTACCGAATTGTTTTTCTATTTGTTTTAACGCATTATCTAATGCTGTTTTTCTCTGTTGATCCATATTTGTTATATCCTCCTCAAAACATCACCGAATGGATGTTCTTTTATCGTTAATTTAACTATACGACTTTTTTTCTCATTTGACAAGAAATAAGCGAACGTTTATTCTTATTTCGAATTTTGTGCGTCCTTTTAATGTAATTTTTCGCTTTCTAACAATTGGATCAAATAGTGATACGCAAAATTAGTTGCGCGCATGCGATTCGTATTGCGCATACCGGACAGTTGCAAACGATACGTATGAACTTGATTACGATACGCAATCCCGATCCATACCGTTCCAGCAGGTTGTCCGTCATGACTGTCTGGTCCTGCCGCTCCAGTCAAACTGACCCCGATATCCGTCCCAAACTTTTTGCGCACTGCTTCCGCCATCTGTTCAGCACAATATTGAGAAACGACTCCTTGCTCTTCCAAAGCTTGTCGGTCGAGGTCGAGTTGTTGCGCCTTTTGTTCGAGTGAATAGACGACCATACCTCCACCAAAGACAGCGCTCGCTCCTGTAATCGATGTTAATTGCGACATGAACTGTCCACCTGTTAAACTTTCAGCAGCAGCAATCGTTAATTTCTTCGTTTGCAGTAAATCGACTGTTTTTGAAAATAATGTTTCGTCATCGATACCGAAAACAAATTCCCCAATTATCGCGCGAATATCTGCCTCTACTGGCGCGATTAGGGCATACGCTTCTTCAAGAGAAGTTGCTTTCGCCGTCAATCGAAGCGTGACACCTTTTGGACTCGCTAATGGCGCAACAGTTGGATTTGTTTGCGTTTCTAAAATCGTCTCGATGCGAGATTCTAGTTCCGCTTCTCCGATTCCGAAACAGTTGAGAACACGCGATACAATCACTTCTTGACGCTCATCCAATTTTAATAAATAAGAGATCACTTCTTTTTCAAACATCGGTTTCATCTCGTGAGGAGGACCAGGCATTAAAATATACGTATTTTCATCATTCGTATAAGCCATTCCTGGTGCCATTCCCGTATAGTTTTTCAGCACCGTACTATTTTTGAAAACGAGCGCTTGTTTTTTATTGTTCGGCGTCATAACACGGCCTTGTCTTTCAAAATAATCCGTAATATGCTCGATTGCCGCGTCATCATAATCTAACTCAATACCTAAATGACGAGCGATCGCTTCTTTTGTTAAATCATCTTTCGTCGGTCCTAATCCACCTGTAAAGAGCAACACATCCGCACGTTGTTCAGCGATTTTGATCGCATCGACTAAACGTTCTGGATTGTCTCCGATGACCGTATGATAATAGACGTCTACTCCAATTTCAGCGAGTCTTGCCGAAATAAACTGAGCATTCGTATTCGTAATTTGTCCTAACAATAGTTCTGAACCGACTGCAATAATTTCTGCTTTCATCTCCGTCACCTCACATTGAGTCTAATAAAACATGTCGATTTTTATAGAAATAATCTGCACCTGACCAAATCGTGAAGATCAAGGCGATATATAACATAATTTCACCTGCTGGAATGTTCGCAAGTGCGAAAAAGGCATTATCAAACAATAATAAAATGATCGCTAACAATTGTGCGACGGTTTTAATTTTACCTAAACTGTTCGCTGCGACGACTTCCCCTTCACCTGCTAGCAATAAACGAAGTCCCGTCACGGCAAATTCCCGGCTAATGATGATGATGACAATCCAACTTGCCGCAAGTTGCATCTCGACTAAAATAATGAATGCTGCTGAGACGAGTAATTTATCCGCTAATGGATCTAAAAATTTCCCCATATTCGTCACTAAATGATGTTTACGTGCTAAATACCCGTCTAGCCAATCCGTCATCGATGCGATAATAAAAATAAATGTTCCGATCAAACGTTCAACGGAAAGTGTTACACCACCGAAAGAAAGTTCACCCATTCCGAAATCAATGATCATAAAAATGATAAAAACAGGAATGAGGAGTACGCGTGATACAGTTATTTTGTTCGGTAAATTCATGTCCAAGTCTCCTTTTCATTTAGAATGAAAATAGTCATCTAAATAGATGACTATTTTTCAAATTGAATATAAATCGTTTGATCGACACGCTCTAATTCATAATCTAATAATTCGTCGTTAATAAATACTTTCGCGTCATTTGTACGACCGAGGCGAAGGCGAACTTGAGAGTGCTCTGTAACATCTAAGTCTACGACATCACCGTCGTTTAAAACTTTCGCACCTCCAGGAGTTAATTCTTCTTGGTTTTCTGTTAAAATACTCACCCATGATTCTCCTGACAATTCAATGCGCAATTTAAACTGGTCTACTTCACTCAAACGATACGTTGTCGTATCTCCTGCTACGCTGACCACTTCAACTTTTTGTTCAATTACTGGTTCTTCCTCTACCTCTTCTTCTATTTCTTCTTCCTCTTCTTCTGGCTCTTCCTCAACGACTGGAGGTTTCGGAGGTTCTTTCTGTTGCACCGTCACTTTATTGTCATCAGGGAGATCGGCGACTGGGCTATTCTCTCCTTTGTCATTCATCGTCCACTTCATGAGTAAAGCAACGATGACGATGACCGCGATAATAATAATTGCGAAAAATAATTTCGGCATCATCTGTTTCATCGCATTATTCGAACGGACACGACGGTGTCTCGCTCGTAAAGGGGTCACTTCTTCTTCCGCTTTCACTTCTGGAGAAGGTTGATCCTCCTTATATAAACTCAACACTTCTTGTGGATCTAAATCTACCGCTTCCGCATATTGCTTGATGAAAGCTCTCGCATAAAACGCCCCTGGCATCGAACTATAGTCTTCTTTTTCAATTCCGGAAAGGTACCGTTTTTGAATTTTTGTTATCGATTGTAAATCATCTAGCGAATACCCTTTCGCTTCACGAGCTCCTCGTAATAGCTCACCTAATCCGGTCAATACAACCACCCACCTCAATAAATTTTAACAATTGTTTAAAAAGGAAACATATCCATACTTTGAATCGGTACCATTTTCACATCTTTTTCTAACAATTCATACGTAATTTCTTCCTCTTCTGTAGTACGCAATTCAATGATATAGTCAAAGTCATCCATCGTATATTCAGAATGTTTGACGAATAAGTCTGGATGTTCGATCACTTTCACACCTGGAATACTCATAATTTCACGCACAAGTTGCATATGCTTCTCATCTCCTGCACGACGCGTTACGATGCCATCGAAAATAAAGATATTGTTCGGATCATATTCATCCCCTTGCAGACGGTTTCGCACGGTTTGTTTCAATAGTGTAGAAGATAAAAATACCCATTTTTTATTCGCGGATACACTCGCTGCGACAATCGCTTCTGTCTTCCCTACACGAGGCATTCCTCGAACACCGATGAGTTTATGCCCTTCTTCTTTAAAAAGTTCCGACATAAAATCAACGAGCACTCCTAAATCACTACGTACAAAACGATATAGTTTACGATTTGTACTGGAACGCTCAATGTAACGACCGTGACGAACTGCGAGGCGGTCACGCAATCTCGGCTTGCGAATTTTACGAAGTTCAATCGCTTCCATCGTGCGAGCAATTAAGGCGAAACGTTCAATTTGCTTATCGTCTTTTGCTTTTACTAACATGACACGACGATTATTTTCTACGACTCCGTTAATCGTCACGATGTTCACTTTCAACATCCCGAGTAAAGAGGCGATATCTCCTAGTAGACCTGGCCTGTTAATTTTAATTTCATATTCTACGTACCATTCACTCATCCCTCGACACCTACCTTTATCGTTCCAACTGTGTAACACTATCATAACGGATAGCATTAACAATTTAAAGGAAAAACATTGACTTATGTCGACTTATGAAATATACCAGCCACCGTTTAAGTTAATGACTTCCCCTGTCATATAATCCGAACGACCGCTCACTAAAAATGTAACATAATGAGCGACATCTTCAGGTGTTCCAATTTGTTGAAGAGGTATCGCAGTTTGTGCTTCTAACTGCTCGGCTTCGTTAAACATGCGGTTCATTTTCGTATCGATCCATCCGGGTGCGACACCATTCACTCGAATTCCTAAAGAAGCGACTTCTTTTGCATAAGCGCGCACAAAAGCATGTTGCGCTCCTTTTACTGTGGAATACAACACTTCATTTGCTGCTCCTGCACTTCCCCATATGGAGCCTATAAAGATGACGTATGATACTTGTTTATGTTGCATACGTGCACTCAATGTACTAATAATTTTTATCGGTGACTGCACGTGCACTTTCCATAAGTAGTCCATCTCTTCGTCTGTCGTCTCACTGACGAGCTTCAATAGTTCAACACCGTGCGCAACGATAATCGCTTCTACTTCGACAATCGACTGTGCGAGTGTCTCCACTTGTTCAGCTTCATACAAATTCGCTTGCATCGGTAAAAAATATTGCGTCGGATACGTCTCTTCTAATTCGTGTAACAGCTGTTCGATACGCGACACATTCGTCGAATAATGCAAGTAAAGCGACCAGCTATCACGCGCTAATTCACGACAGATGGCATGGCCGATTTCTCCTGATGCACCTAATACGAGTGCGAATTTCATGCTTCTTCTTTCTCCATCGGCACAATTTGCATCACCGTTGAATTGTTCGGCTGGACGAACCATTGCAACGCTTCTTTTACATCTTCCAATGTAATCGAGCGATAAACATCGACATGATCGAATAACATCGTGTCATGGAAAGCATAGTTCGTAAACTGATTCGCAATAAATTCCGGACTGTTTAACGAACGGATAAACAAGCCGATTTTACGCTTAATGAGTCGCTCTAACGCTTCTTCGGTCAACAATTCTTCGCGGCGTGCAAATGTTTCTTGAACCGCCTCTCGGAACGTGTCCGCTTCAAATGTATCTGTGCTGATCGTCGCAAATGCAAAAGTGCTTTCTAATGTCACGTCATACCCGAATGATTCGTCGATAAATCCTTCATCGTATGCTTTTTCGTAGAAAGGTGTCGTCGTACCGAATAATAAGTCGAGTCCGAGTTGATAGACGAGCTCACGTTTTAAAAAGTCTTGACCTTTTAATTGACCTGCCGGAAGTTTAAAGCCGATGTTCACTTTCGGTTTAAACACGTCCATCGCAATCGTGCGCTCTTTCACTTGTACATTTAAGTCTTCTTCCTGGATGAAACGTTCGACATTCGGTTCATTCGTTAACTCACGCGCTCCTTGGTTGTCGCGAATGAGTTGCATCGTTTGTTCGACATCGACCGCTCCGACGACGAATAACAGCATATTCGACGGGTGGTAAAACGTTTCATAACATGTGTACAAATGATCTTTCGTAATGTCTTGAATCGATTCTACTGTCCCTGCAATATCGATGCGTACCGGATGCTCTCGATACATATTTTCAACCGCTCCGAAATAAATGCGCCAATCGGGCGAATCGTCATACATCATAATTTCTTGTGCGATAATTCCTTTTTCTTTCTCCACCGTCTCTTCTGTAAAGTACGGTGCTTGCACGAAGTCGAGCAAAGTCGTCATATTTTTCTCAACATTGCTCGTCGCTGAAAATAAGTAAGCTGTTCGTGTAAATGACGTATAAGCATTCACAGATGCTCCTTGTTGACTGAACGTATGGAAAATATCTCCTTCTTCTTTTTCAAACATTTTATGTTCTAAAAAGTGCGCGATGCCGTCTGGTACAACGATCGGTTCTTCTGCATGAAGCGGTGTGAACGTTCGGTCGATGGAACCGTACTTTGTCGTATACGTCGCATACGTTTTCGAATATCCTTTTTTCGGGAGGATGTAGACAGTCAATCCATTTGAAAGCACTTCTTTATACAATGTTTCCTCCACTGCTTGTAATTCAATATTCTCCATCTTCACGCTCTCCTTTCAATAAAAAGACCGCTTCTTTTGTCAATGTTTGAATCGCTGCGATCACTTCTTCTTTCGTCACAGCATTCCAACGTTCGATTAAAGCTTGTGCTGAAAAGTTCGCATAATCTTCTTTATATTGATCAAATAAAACCATCTGTCCACGAACCGTATCGAGTGCACTGCGAATCGAATTTGCGAGCAATGCTTTCGTCTGCTCTAATTCTAAATCCAAAATCTCTCCGCGTTGCATCATCGCAATTTGTTCGTCAATTAAGCGTACCGCCTTATCTTTTTCGCTCCAATCGATTCCGCCGCTAATCGTCAACAAGCCGTATTGGCTAATGTAACTACTGCTGATCGTATATGCCATACTTTCTTTTTCGCGCACATTTTGGAATAACTTACTATGCGCAAATCCACCTAGAATACCATTTGCGACTTGCATCGCCGCAAAACGCTCATCGTGTAACGTAATCGGTGTCGAATATCCGATATTGAGCTTTCCTTGACGGATCGCATTCGTTTCTTCTTTTTCTTGCACATTCTCAACGTTCGGAACACTTGGTGTATAAGTCGAAATCTCTTCGTACTTGCGTTGTTGAATAATCGGACGGAATGTGTCGATAATGAGTTGTTCATCGATATCTCCGACGACATAAATCGTCAATTTATCTTCTTTTAACATCGTGTCATAATGTTCAGCCAATGAAGCAGGGGTTACAGCCTGTACGAGCTCTTCTGTTCCGAGACGTGACTTTGATACATAATCATTCGGTCTCATCATTTGAATCAATTGTCGATACGCGTATCGATCTTTATCATCATAAACAGATTGAATACGCTCAACGATCGAACGTTTTTCACGACGGACAGTCGCTTCATCAAATTTTCCGTCTTTCACATTCGGACGCTGAATCGTTTCTGCTAAAAATGTGAGCCATTCTGCGAAATGGTTCTCACTGCGAACGAAACGTTCATGTACCGTCTCTGAAAAGAGGAGAAAACGATGTTTATTTTCGCGTTTCGAAACATCGGTAATTAATGTTGAACCGTATAACTCGTCTAATTTATTTTTATACTTTGTGTACGTCGGATAACGTTCACTTGAATCTTGCAAAACATTCGATAATACGGCGCGATGTGCAGCTGATGTATTATCAAATTCACGATCCCACTGCATGAGAATCGTCACTGTTTTAAATTGTTGCGTCGGTCGAATATACAAATCGACCCCGCTTGAAATTGGATAATGCTTAAACATGGTCCACCTCATTCTAAATATTACAAAGCTTCCTTCACTATACATGTTCAGTGAAATAGTTCGCAACCGTTACACGTTCATTTCGTTGAAAAAACGATACATTTTTCATTCTGTATTTCCCTCACAAAAAAACTCCCTCTCTGAAAGACTAGAGAAGGAGTGAAGCGATTAACGACTTCCTTTAATATACGGTTGACCGTTCGCTTTCGGTGCGCGTGCACGACCGATAAATCCAGCGAGCGCTAAAATCGTTAAGACGTACGGTAAGATGTGTAAGTACACGTCTGGCACATTCGCCAAAAATTCGATATTTGCCGAGCTAATTTTGAGCGCTTGGGCGAATCCGAAGAATAATGCTGCGCCCATCGCTCCGAGTGGATGCCACTTACCGAAAATCATCGCTGCGAGCGCCATGAACCCTTGACCGTTAATCGTCGTATGGTCGAAGTTTCCTGTCATCGTTTGCGCATAAACCGCACCACCGATTCCAGCTAGTGCTCCTGAAATGATGACCGCGATGTAACGTGTACGAGCAACGTTAATCCCCATCGTATCGGCTGCCATCGGGTGCTCCCCGACAGAACGTAAACGTAAGCCGAACGGTGTTTTATAAATGACGAACCAAGCGAGAATTGCGACCGCAATCGCTAAAATACTCGTTCCATATACCGTTTTAAAGAACATCGGTCCGATAACCGGGATGTCTTGTAAAATCGGCATGTTGAAACGTGGAATTTTATGTTCGACATATTCCGTCTGCCCTTTTCCATACATGATTTTAATCGAGAAGAGCGCGACCGCGATTCCGAGCATGTTGATCGCAACCCCTGAAACGACTTGGTCTGCACGGAATGAAATCGATGCGACCGCGTGTAAAATTGAGAAGATTCCTGCGACAAGCATCGCGACGAGAATCGAAATCCAAGGTGTCCAAGCACCGAATGTTCCCGAAAACGTCAAGTTAAAGACAATCGCAATGAACGCTCCGATAACCATCAATCCTTCTAAACCGATGTTTACGACACCTGAACGTTCCGAGAATACTCCACCAATTGCGGTGAAAATGAGAGGCGCCGCATATGCAATCATCATTGGCACGATGAAATATAATGCTGTTAACATTTACTTCGCCTCCTTTTTCTTGCTCATTTTCTCCAAGAATACACGGATGATATATCCGCTCGCTACGAAGAAAATGATTAACGCGATGACGATTGATACAATTTCAATCGGTACACCTGCTGCGTTAGGCATGTTGAGTGAACCGTATTTTAACGAACCGAATAAAATCGCACCGAACAATACGCCGATCGGTGTGTTCGCTCCGAGTAACGCAACAGCGATTCCGTCAAATCCGATGCCTGTGAAGTCCGTACTTTCCGTAATGTAACCGAATGTTCCGAGCCCTTCCATCGCACCTGCAAGTCCAGCGAAACCACCAGAAATCATCATCGAGACGATGATATTTTTCTTCACGTTCATTCCAGCATATTGTGAAGCGTGATCGTTAAATCCGACCGCTTTTAATTCAAATCCTGTTTTCGTACGTTCTAATAAAAACCACATGAAAATAACCATTAAAATCGCGACGATAAAACCGTAATGCAATGTCGAATAATCCGTCAACTGCTCTAAAAACGGTGAGCGTAACGATGCACTATCATGAATCGTCTCTGTTTTGTACGTTCCAGAAGACGCTTTAATAAGTGCGTTGACGACGTGCAAAGCGATATAGTTCATCATAATTGTGACGATGACTTCATGCACTTGCAATGTCGCTTTCAATAAACCTGGTAAAAACGCCCATAACGCTCCCGCTACTGCTGCTGCGAGTAAAGCGAGTGGCAAGTGAATGATCGTCGGTAATTCAAACGTCGTTCCGACATACGCTGCCGCAAACCAACCGACGAGCAACTGACCTTCTACCCCGATATTGAAAAGTCCTGTACGGAAAGCGAAAGCTACCGCAAGACCTGCTAAAATATATGGTGCAATTTGACGGACCGTTTCACCCATCGCATACGCATCTCCAAAAATACCGTTCCAAAGTGCAACGTATCCTTTAATTGCATCATAACCACTCAACCACATAATGATCGCACCGATCACGAGACCTAGAACAATCGAGATGAGAGGCACTAGTATACTTTTACTGTTGAATTTTTTCATGCTCGCTCACCTTCTTTAGCTTCTTCAACATGTCCTGCCATTAATAAACCGAGCTGTTGTTCTGTCGCGTCTTTCGGTGTTACCGTCGATACGATTTGTCCGTCATAAATGACCGCAATCGTGTCCGATACGTTCATGACTTCATCTAATTCAAATGAAATGAGCAACACTGCTTTTCCGTTGTCACGCTGTTCAATTAAGCGTTTATGGATAAATTCAATGGCTCCAACGTCGAGTCCACGTGTCGGAAGCGCCGCAATTAATAAATCAGGATCACGAGATACTTCGCGACCGATAATTAATTTTTGCTGGTTTCCTCCAGATAAAGCACGGGCAAGTTCATGTTCACCTTGTGTTCTCACGTCGTATTCTTCGATGATTTCGTTCGCAAAATTCGAAATCTCTTTATAGTTCATAATGCCACCTTTAGAAAACGGTTGCTTATAATACGTTTGTAAAACAGAGTTATAACCGACGGAGAAGTTCAAGACGAGACCGTGTTTATGGCGGTCTTGCGGAATGTGACCGACTCCTGTTTCTGTAATTTTACGTGGGGATTCATTCGCAAGTTCATGCCCACCTAATCGAATCGAACCTGATTTTGTTTTGCGTAAACCGGTAATCGCTTCGATCAATTCAGATTGACCATTTCCGTCAATTCCCGCAATCCCGACAATTTCACCGTAACGCACTTGTAAGTTTAAATTTTTCACTTTCGCGATTTTACGGTTATCTTCGACGACGAGATTTTGAATATCGAGCGCGACTTCACCTGGCGTCGCTTCTTTTTTCTCGGTTTTAAATGTCACTTGACGTCCTACCATGAGTGAGGCGAGCTCTTCAGGACTCGATTCAGCTGTTGTTACTGTACCGATTCCTTCCCCTTTACGGATGATCGTCACTCGGTCAGAAACAGCCATAATTTCATTCAATTTGTGCGTAATTAAAATGATCGATTTGCCTTCATCGATTAAGTTTTTCATAATTTTCATTAACTCATCGATTTCTTGTGGCGTTAAAGAAGCAGTCGGCTCATCAAAAATAAGCACTTCCGCTCCACGATACAATGTTTTTAAAATTTCGACACGTTGTTGCATACCGACAGATATGTCTTCAATTACTGCTGATGGGTCGACAGCCAAACCGTATAATTCTGATATTTCGGCGACTTTTTTCTCAGCTTCTTTAATATTGATAACGCCCATCTTCGTCGGTTCATTACCTAAAATAATGTTTTCAGTTACCGTTAAATTTTCTACAAGCATAAAGTGTTGGTGCACCATGCCAATTCCAAGGTCGTTTGCAATATTCGGATTCGCGATATCTACTTCTTTTCCGCGAACTTTAATCGTTCCTTCTTCCGGTTGGTATAAGCCGAAAAGAACGTTCATCAAAGTAGATTTTCCCGCCCCGTTTTCTCCTAAAAGTGCATGAACTTCCCCTTTTTGAAGTTGTAAAGTAATATTTTTATTCGCGTAAAAATTTCCGAACTTTTTGGATATGTTCAACATCTCGACTACATATTCCAACGCCGTCACTCCTTCATTTCCATACTTCTTACTATCGTAAAAATGGTCGACCGCGAATTTTTAGCATAGTAAGCTAAAAAAAATCTAGAACATATGACGCTTCTGCACAGTAGGATACTGCAGACGAACGAACAAACAGATGATCGTTCGTCGCAGAAGTGACATATTATTCTAGATTCATTGACGATTGATTATTTAACTGGCTCTTCTGGCACTTCAATTTCTCCGCTCGCAATTTTCGCTTCGAATTCAGCAACTTTCGCTAAAATTTCTTCTGAAATCGCACCGCGTGAATCTGCTAAAATAACACCTTCATCTTCCAAGCCGTAAACTAATGTTTCGCCGCCTGGGAATTCTCCGTTGTTTGCACGCTCTGTAATGTCGAGTACAGCTACGTCAACACGTTTTAACATTGAAGTTAATGTAACGTTTGTGTTCTCGTCTACTTTACCTTCTTCATATTGGTCAGAGTCAACACCGATTACCCAGAAGTTTTTATCTGGTGATGCTTTTTTCAATTCTTTCGCTTCAGCGAATACTCCTACACCTGCTCCACCAGCTGCGTGGAATACGATGTCAGCACCGTCTGCGTACATACGGCTTGCTGCCCCTTTACCGAGTGCTGCATCTGTAAATGATGCGACGTATTGAACGTCTACTTTAATATCAGGGTTAATCGCTTTAACTCCTTCGATAAATCCTGCTTCGAAACGTTTAATAACAGGAATGTCCATACCGCCAACGAAACCAATTTTATCTGTTTCCGTTGTGAGTGCTGCCGCTACTCCTGCGAGGAACGCTCCTTCTTGCTCTTTAAACATAACGCTCGCTACGTTGTCGCCTTCTACTTCAGAGTCAACGATGACGAAGTTCGTATCTGGCTTTTGTGATGCGATTTCGTGAATTGCGTCATCCATTAAGTAACCGATTCCGAATACGATGTCGAAATCACGGCGTACTAAGTTGTTTAAGTTCGGTTTGAAGTCCGCTTCTTTCGTTGATGGGAGATAGTCATATCCGTTATCTCCACGCTCTAAACCGTTAGACTCACCATACTCTGTAATCCCTTTCCAAGCAGATTGGTTAAATGATTTGTCATCTACACCGCCCGTATCTGTTACCATCGCTACTGATAATACGTCACTGCTCGGAGTATCCGTCGCTGCACCTTCATCTGCTGGCTTTTCAGCTTCTTTCTCTCCTCCACTACAAGCCGCTAACAATAAACCTGCTGACATCATCACTGATAAAGCTAAACCTTTTTTCTTGAATTTCACAATAAAATCCTCCCTAAAGTTCGTTTTTTAGTAGTTAACTATACACGTTTTCGTACAACTTGAAACTGGAATTTATCCGCTCGGAAATAGTTCGTTGAATAGAGGACAACTTCCCCTTCTTCGTTATAATGACGTTGAATGAGGACAAGTAGCGGTACATCAATTCCGCAGCGTAAAATGGCGGACGCTTCTTCGTCGTATCCTAGTGGAACAATTTCCGCGACAGCTTGAATAATTTTCATTTGACCATTCATTTCTAAGCTGTCAAAAAGAGAATCGTTATACATACCTTCACCGTCCAATGATAAATGGCGACTCAGTGCATGGTCGATACAATATACAACTGGTTCTCCATCTGCTGTCCTCACGCGTTTGATTGTGACGATTTCCTCTTTTTCATCACATTCAAAAATCGGTGCTAAAGAAGCGGTAACTGGATGGTGATCGACCGTTTTATAAATGGTACCCGGCTCCATTCCGGCTTCTCGAATCATCGTTGAAACGCTCGATAATTGTTCGATTCCTGAATGAAAAAGTGGCTTTGAACTAACGAAAGTTCCAACTCCATGCTTCCGAACGATCACTTTTTCTTCTTCTAAAATACGAAAAGCTTCACGCAAAGTTGCACGGCTTACTCCGAGTAAACGAGCGAGTTCAAACTCAGACGGGAACCGCTCATTCTCTTTATAAACTCCATCTTCAATGTCTTGCTTTATCTTTTCAATCACTTGTACGTAAAGATGGCGTTGATCCACTTTCACCATTTATTCACCTACTCTCTTTGGTAAATTTTGACATCCGACGTTATACAACACTACTAACTCATGTTAACTATATCATCTTACTGTTTAAAAATAAATAGGCCGTCAACTCTTTTCAAAGTTATCCGATGTTTTTATTCTTTCTCCCTATTTTTTTATCATGATTCTGATATGGAATCGATTAATAGTTTTCTCGGTTTACTTCCTTCGCTCGGGCCGACGATTCCACGTTCCTCCATTTGATCGACGATGCGGGCCGCACGTGAATAACCGACACGCAATCTTCTCTGCAACATGGATATAGAAGCTTGTCCTTGTTCTAGAACAATTTCAATCGCTTCGTCAAACTTTTCATCGACTTCTTCATCAAAATCAACTTCCTCTATTTCTGTCGGAATCATACTTTCTTCGTACTGTGCTTTTTGTTGTTCGATACAATGGTCGACGATGCGTTCGACTTCTTGATCTGAGACAAATGCGCCTTGAACCCGGGTCGGTTTGGAAGCTCCTGATGGTAAAAATAACATATCCCCACGACCGAGCAGTTTTTCAGCACCGCTCCCATCTAAAATCGTTCGCGAATCGACAGCGCTCGATACCGCAAAAGCGATGCGCGATGGAATGTTCGCTTTAATAATTCCCGTAATGACATCGACGCTCGGGCGCTGTGTCGCAATGATTAAATGAATGCCTGCTGCCCGCGCCATTTGAGCTAAACGCATAATCGCTTCTTCCACGTCATTGGAAGCGACCATCATTAAATCGGCTAACTCATCCACGATGACGACGATGTAAGGCATGCGTGGGTGTTTTTCGTCATTTTCTTCGTTCCAGCGGTCGAGTTGCGCATTATACCCTTCAATGTTCCGCGTTCCTGTGTGAGAAAATAATTCGTAACGACGCTCCATTTCAGATACAACTTTTTGCAACGCTTGAGCTGCTTTTCGTGGATCGGTTACGACGGGCGCTAACAAATGAGGAATCCCATTATACACATTGAGCTCGACCATTTTCGGGTCGATCATCATCATTTTCACTTCATGTGGTTTAGCCCGCATTAAAATGCTAATAATAATCCCGTTAATGCAAACACTTTTACCGCTACCTGTCGAACCAGCGACGAGTACGTGTGGCATTTTATTTAATTCCGTAAGGACCGCTTTACCTGTCACGTCGCGACCTAAAGCGACTTGTAGTTTTTTTGTAGCGTCTGCCCCATCTTCTTCGAGCACTTCTTTCAAACTAACTGCCGATACGGTTTGATTCGGCACTTCAATGCCAATCGCAGACTTCCCAGGAATCGGTGCTTCCATTCGAATATCTCGTGCAGCGAGCGCTAACGCTAAATCATCTGTCAAACCGACAATGCGGCTCACTTTCACACCGGTCGCTGGCAAAATTTCATATTTCGTCACGGCCGGTCCGAGGTGAATTTCGCTCACATGGGCTGCGACATTAAAACTTTTAAACGTTTCTTCTAATTTTTGGGCATTATTTTTAATCCGTTCAATTTCACTGCTTTGGTCCGCTGTTTCGATATCGTCTAATAAATGAATGACTGGCAATTGATACGGACTCTCTTCTTCATCGTCCGATGGCTCCAGAACAAACTCTTCTACATCCTCCTCTTGTTCTTCTACTAAATCTTGTTCAACTGGTGCGACGGTAGCGGGTTCACGACCTTGTGTGAAATGATTGATTGAGACGTCGCGGGGTGGTTCGATGGCAAGTGATTCTTCTACCTCTTCGTCACCAATCGTTGAAATGATCGGCTGGGCCTTCTCTTTTTTAGACGGGACAGCTTTCTTTCTTTCCAAATACGTCATTTTTAATTTCGCGTATGAAGATTTGACTGCTTCTACGGTCGGACGAACGACTTCTCGGTCAAGGCCAAGAACGATTGCGATTAAAAGTAATATTAAACTGACGATAAACGTGCCGATTCGGTCAAATAAAAATGATAAAATGCTATACAATGTCGCACCGACTAAGCCACTTCCGTACAAATTGGTACGTTCCACAACCCCACTATCCGTCACGAGCGCTTGCCACGATGCACGCCAAGGCCCGACATCGTACAACTCCATCATTTTTCCGACGAAAACGAAGTGAGCTAAAGTAAAACTGACGACAGTAAGAAGAATCGCAACGATGATTTGTTTTTGTGTCCAATTAATCGTTGCTTTTCCCATGACTTGATAAACACTCCATACGATCAAGCCAATCCATAACACCCAATGTAATTGCCCGACTAAAAGAAATGTGACTGTCGCGACAGAGCGACCGACAAAGCCGAATTGGAATAAAGCGATGAGCGCAGTCGCGATAATGGCGAGACTGATCACTTCTTGACGTAATTGGAACGTTTTTTTCTTACTTTTTCGTTTCGCCACAATGTTGCACTCCTTTGGAAAAGGAGATTTCCGTCTACGTTGGACGTAAACAAAAATCTCCTCGTTCTTTCAATTGATTAATATTCCATTAAAATTGGAATGATCATCGGACGACGTTTCGTCTGTTGGTATAAATACGAACTTAACGTGTCACGAATTTCTTGCTTAATGTTCGACCATTCAAATGTTTCTTTCGCTACATACTTTTCAACGACTTTGCGAATAATTTTTTTCGCTTCGTTTAAAAGCTCTTCTGATTCACGCACGTAAACGAATCCACGTGAGACAATTTCAGGACCTGCTGCGATCGTTTTCTTTTTGCGATTCAATGTGACAACCACTGTGAAAATCCCGTCTTGTGACAATAATTTACGGTCGCGTAAGACGATGTTTCCGACGTCGCCTACTCCGATTCCGTCAATTAATACGTTACCTGCTTGAACGCGTCCTGTCATGCGCATTTTATCGCCTTTATACTCGACGACGTCACCTTTTTCGACGATGAAGATTTGTTTTTTCTCCATGCCGACTTCTTGTGCTAACTTCGAGTGAGCGATGAGCATTTTATATTCCCCTTGAACAGGGATGAAATATTTCGGCTTCATTAAGTTCAACATTAATTTCAAGTCTTCTTGACTACCGTGACCTGAAACGTGAATGTCTTTTGATGATGTCATAACGTCCGCGCCAGCTTTCGCTAACTCGTTCATCATTCCGTAAAGTGACAATTCCATCATCGGTGCTGGTGTAAACGTAATGAGTACGGTATCCGTCGCTTTAATTTTAATGTCGCGATGTTGTTTTTTCGCGATGCGACTTAATGCGTCAATCGGTTCTCCTTTATTGCCTGTTACGATGACGACGACTTCATGATCTTCATATTGGTCGATGTCTCTCGCATCGATTAACACATCTTCCGCTACTTCTAAGTAACCGAGCTTTAATCCGATATGGAAGTATGTTTCTAAACTTTCCCCGACGACGGCTACTTTTTTGCCTGTTTTCATCGATTGTTCGAGCACTTGTTGAATACGGATGAAGTTCGATGCGTAAAGTGCTACTAAAATACGTCCTTGCGCGCGGTGGAATGTTTTTAAAAGACGTGTCGCAATGACTTGCTCACTCGTCGTATATCCTGGCTTTTCCGCTTCTGTCGAATCCGACATAAGTAAAAATACGCCTTCTTCTCCTAAGTTCGCCATTTTCGCGATGTCTGGACGGTATTTGCCTTTCGCGGATTGGTCGAATTTAAATTCTCCTGTATGCACGATCGCTCCTTGTGATGTGTGGAAGACGATACCGAGTGAATCTGGAATACTATGTGTCGTGTTGAAAAACGTGACGTGCGTACGTTTGAAGTTCATGCGGCTTTCGTTGTTTACTTCGAAGAAACGAATCGCTTGTGGAGCGGGCATTTTGTGCAAATGCTCTTTCGCTAGCGCAATCGTTAATTTTGAACCGTACACCGGTGCTTGTACTTTTTGAAGTAAGTAAGCGAGGGATCCGATCGCATCTTCGTGTCCGTGCGTTAGGAAAATTCCTTTCAGTCGATTTTTGTTTTCGACAACATATGTGATGTCTGGAATGACGATGTCAATCCCAAGCATCTCTTCTTCTGGGAACATGAGGCCTGCGTCGACGATGAACATTTCTTCATCAATTTCGACAACATACATCGACTTCCCGATTTCACCCACTCCTCCGAGTGGAATGACTTTAATCGTTTCGTTAATAATTTGCGTCACAATATTTTCCTCCTAATGTCTTTTTTCTTTTTAATTTCAATTCATATCGTTTTCTTTTTAAAAATCCGAACAGAACGACTATGTTTCATTATACGGGAAAAAGACCGTTCTGTACAAACAAAAAAAGCTAGCGCGAGGCTAGCTTTCAGTTATTCTTGAATTTTCATCATATATTGGTCCCAAGAGCTATCAAATGATGCATGATCCGCTTCTAATGGAATGAGTGGTAAACGTACGGAACCGACTGCAATCGCTTGACGATTCAATACATGTTTCAACGGAACAGGGTTCGGTTCTGAGAATAATGCTTTGAACGCTGGTAATAAACGACGGTGCATTTGAGCAGCGGTCGCTAACTCTCCTCGTTCAAATGCTTGCATCATTTGTTGCATCTCATTGCCGAGCACGTGAGAAGCGACAGAAATGACACCTTTCCCACCGATAGATAACAACGGTAATGTCATGCCATCGTCCCCGCTGTAAACAGAGAACCCTTCTGCAGCGCCTTCTACGATCATTGCCATTTGTTCGATGTCGCCACTCGCTTCTTTTACAGCGCGAATGTTTGACACTTTCGAAAGTGCAATCGTCGTTTCAGCTGTCATGTTGACACCTGAACGGCCTGGAATATTGTACAGTAAAATCGGTAAGTCCGTCTCTTCTGCAATCGTGCTGAAATGACGGTACATCGCTGACTGGTTCGGCTTGTTGTAATACGGTACGACGAGCATGACACCGTCCACACCGAGCTCTTCCGCTTCTTTCGTCATCTCGATTGACTCTGCTGTATTGTAAGAGCCTGTACCCGCAATGATCGGTACACGACCCTTTGCAGCATCTTTCACCCAACGGAGCATTTGAAGCTTCTCTTCGCGTGTAACAGTAGGTGATTCTCCTGTCGTTCCGTTAATGATTAAACTGTCCGTTCCATTTGTAATTAAATGTTCTACGAGGCGATGAGTCAACGCTTCATCAATTTGACCTTGTTCGTCAAATGGCGTGACCATCGCCGTTCCAATTCGTCCTAATTCCAACTTACGTCATCCTTTCCAATGATTATTGTTCGATTTGGCTTAAATACGTCTCAGCGATTTGTACAGAGTTGAGTGCCGCCCCTTTAACGAGGTTATCTGACACGATCCATAAGTGGAATCCGTTTTTCTTATCGCGGTCTTTACGTACACGTCCGACGAATACTTCGTCTTTGCCTTCTGCGAACAATGGCATTGGATACGTTTGTGTCGCTGGGTCATCTTGTAAGACGACGCCTGGAACTGATTGAATCGCTTCTTGTAGGTCAGCGACTGTCACGTCGTCGCGGTCTAATTCGATGTATACTGACTCTGAGTGACCTGTTACGACAGGTAAGCGCACGCATGTTGCTGCTACTTCCATCTCATAGTCATCGAAAATTTTCTGTGTTTCGTTCATCATTTTTAATTCTTCTAATGTGTACCCATCATCGCCGAATACGTCGATTTGTGGCAACACGTTATAAGCGATCGGATAATGCTTTTTGTCGCCACCTGATGGTAAAATATTCGCTTCGTTCTCCGCACGGTTAGCGAAGTTTTTGCTCTGCTGTTCTAACTCATTAATAGCATCTGCACCTGCACCCGATACCGCTTGATACGTCGAAACGATTAAACGGTTCAATCCGAATTGGTCTTTTACGCCTTTTAATGCTGCGACCATTTGAATCGTTGAACAGTTCGGGTTCGCGATGAGCCCTTTATGTTCACGAATTTTTTCTGGGTTTACTTCTGGTACGACGAGAGGAACTCCTTCCGTCATACGGAATGCACTAGTGTTGTCAATAACGAGTGCTCCTGCATCGATTGCCGCCTGTGAAAAGCGTTCTGTAATTGAGCCGCCCGCACTGAAAAATGCAATATCTATATTTTCAAACGCTTGATCTGTCGTCTCTTCAACAGTGTACGTTTCATTTCCAATCGTAATCGTTGAGCCAGCTGAACGTTTAGATGCGAGCAACTTCAATTTATTTACCGGAAACTTTCGTTCAATCAACTTTTCAATAATCATCGTACCTACAGCGCCTGTCGCTCCAACAACTGCAACATTCATTTGTCTCATTTTCGTTCTCTCCTTTGTCAATGTCCATATTATAAATACTCATGACACTCTTTAATCCTTTACTTGATTAAACTGTCATTGTTCGAATTATATCAGCTTTTCTGAACTTTGTGAATACCTGTTTCTCATTTTTAATTTACATTCAGTCAAAAATATGAATATTTATGAGATATTTGAATATTCCTTCTTCGTTTTAGGCAAAATAAAATGAAGGGTTTGATGAAAACCCTTCATTTTGCTATTACATATTTATTCGTCTTTTTTCGCTTCTTGCTCTTTCACGACTTGTTTGCGTGATAAGTTGACGCGGCCTTGACGATCGATTTCGATGACTTTTACGAGTAATTCATCATCTAACTTTAAAACATCTTCTACTTTGTTCGTACGTTTTTCTTGAATTTCTGAAATGTGAAGCAAGCCGTCTTTTCCTGGGAAGATTTCTAGGAAAGCACCGAATTTTTCAATGCGTTTCACTTTACCTAAGTAATATTCGCCAACTTCTGCTTCACGGACGATATTTTCAATCATTTCTTGCGCACGTGCGTTCATTTCTGAATCTGGTGAAGAAATGTAAATCGTACCGTCTTGTTCCGTATCGATTTTAACATTTGTTTCATCGATAATTTTATTAATGACTTTACCGCCAGGTCCAATGACATCACGGATTTTGTCCGGATTAATTTGAATGCGCACAATTTTAGGTGCATATGTTGATAACTCTTCACGTGGTGTGTTAATCGTTTCAAGCATATGTTCTAAAATGTGAAGACGACCTTTTTTCGCTTGTGCGAGTGATTCTTCTAAAATCTCTCCTGCGAGTCCGTCAATTTTAATATCCATTTGCAATGCTGTGATCCCTTTTGCTGTTCCCGCTACTTTAAAGTCCATGTCGCCTAAGAAATCTTCCATTCCTTGAATATCTGAAAGAATCGAGTAGTTGTCGCCTGTTTTAACGAGTCCCATCGCAATTCCTGCAACTGGTGCTTTGAGTGGTACACCTGCATCCATCATCGCCATCGTTGACGCACAGATTGATGCTTGTGAAGATGAACCGTTTGACTCGAGTACTTCTGCTACAAGACGTATCGTGTATGGGAATGTGTCTTCATCTGGAATGACCGCTTCTAATGCACGTTCTCCGAGTGCGCCGTGACCGATTTCACGACGACCTGGTCCACGAATCGGGCCTGTCTCCCCTACTGAGAAGTTCGGGAAGTTGTAATGGTGCATGAATCGTTTTGATTCTTCTAAACCGAGTCCGTCGATAATTTGTACTTCACCGAGCGCTCCTAACGTACATACGCTAAGCACTTGAGTTTGTCCACGAGTGAACAAGCCTGAACCGTGCGTACGTGGAAGAATACCGACTTGCGAAGATAATGGACGAATTTCATCTAAGCCACGTCCATCTGGGCGCACTTTATCTTCTGTAATGAGGCGACGCACTTCTTCTTTTACCATATCATCTAAAATCGCCTTAACTTGTTTCATCGTATCTTCATCCGCTTCTTCAGCTTCATACTTTTCGATGATCGCTGTTTTCACGTTTTGAATATTTTGTTCGCGCGCTAATTTCTCTTCTGTTTGAATCGCTTGAACGAGTTCAGCGCCGATTTCTTTTTCAATCGCTTCATACAATGTCGCATCTAATTCAAATAATTGAATTTCTGTTTTTTCTTTGCCGACTGCTGCGACGATTTGCTCTTGGAATGCGATGAGTTGTTTAATTTGCTCATGACCGAATAAAATCGCTTCTAAAACGATTTGTTCTTCTACTTCTTTCGCACCTGCTTCAACCATGTTAATCGCATCTTTCGTTCCTGCTACGACGAGATCGAGATCACTTTGTTCTAATTGGTCAGGTGTTGGATTGACGATAAATTCACCATCCACACGTCCGATTTGAACGCCTGCAATCGGTCCGTCAAACGGAATGTCCGATACAGAAAGCGCTAAAGATGAACCGAGCATCGCTGCCATTTCAGAAGATGCTTCTTGGTCAACACTCAATACGAGCGAAATGACTTGTACGTCGTTACGGAAGCCGTCTGGGAAGAGTGGGCGGATCGGACGGTCGATTAAACGGCTCGTCAATACTGCTTTCTCTGATGGGCGTCCTTCACGCTTAATAAAGCCTCCTGGAATTTTACCCGCTGCGTATAAACGCTCTTCATAGTTCACCGTCAGTGGGAAAAAGTCGAGTGCTCTTGGCTCTTTCGATGCTGTCGCTGTTGACAAAATTGTCGTGTCGCCGTAGCGTACGAGGACCGCACCATTTGCTTGTTTTGCTAATTGATTCGTTTCAACGATGAGTGGACGACCTGCCCATTCCATTTGAAACGTCTGTTTTTCTTGTCCCATATTCATTAAGACCCCTCTCATTTGTGTAGATCCGTATATGTAAAATATCACTATCTCTTAGTGTATCAAATTTCATCATATATTGCGAAGCTAAATGTCCATAAAACAAATGTAGACAAAGTGAGGTCACTTTGTCTACAAGTTGTAAGCATGCAATGCTTCGTATTTTATCACTTCGATTATCGACGTAAGCCGAGTTTAGCAATAAGGTCACGGTAAGCTTGTACGTTCGTATCACGTAAGTAACGTAATAGACGACGACGTGTACCGATCATTTTGTAAAGTCCACGACGTGAGTGGTGGTCTTTCTTATGCGTACGTAAGTGATCGTTTAAGTTGTTAATCTCTTCAGTAAGGATAGCAATCTGCACTTCTGCAGATCCTGTATCGTTATCGTGAGTTTTGAACTCGTTGATAATTTCAGCTTTACGCTCTGTAGTCATAGCCATCCTAGTCACCTCCTAAATTAAAATATCCCCATGTCCCGAGCAAACGTTGGTGATGCGTATTGCCAAGGAAAGGTTCTTGTTACACTCAAGTATATTACCATCTTCCCGGCATTTAAGCAAGCACTTCATCTAATATTTCATCCGCACTTTCTTTATCCGCTTGAATTTGGGCGATGAGCGCATCGATTCCGTCAAACTTTTGTTCATCCCGAATGCGTGCGACCCATTCGACCGTCACTTCTTCACCGTAAATCATTTGATCAAAATTCAAAACATGCACTTCAACGGTGTACGTATTGCCGTCATTAAATGTCGGAACGGTTCCGACATTACAGACACCTTTATAACGTTTTCCGCGCACTGTGAAGTAGACAGCGTATACTCCTTTTAACGGAAGCATTAACTCCGGATGCACTTCGATGTTCGCCGTCGGGAAACCGAGTTGGCGGCCACGTTTCTCCCCATCGACGACGATGCCATCCGTTTCGTAATATCGACCGAGAAAACGATTCGCTTGAACAATTTCGCCAGATTGTAAGGCGTGACGAATATATGTAGAAGATACTGTTTCTCCATCGATGGCAACTTCTTCTACCGTTGTCGTCGTATAGCGACCCGCGCTCAATTGTTCCATCGTCGTCATCGTACCTGAACCTTTCACGCCGAACGTGAAATCAAAGCCTGCAACGACATGTTTGACGTTCAAGTTTTCAATGAAACTTTGAATAAATTGATCTGGTTGTAAACTTGCTAAATTCCAGTCAAATTCGACATAAAATAAAGCTTCTACCCCCATTTTTTTTAAATAACGTTCTTTTTCTTTTTTCGTCGTTAAATAAAGACGTTCTGGGCAATCTTTTTGAAATAAGCGTTTCGGATGAGGGGTAAATGTCATCACTGCCGGTGTTAAATTTCGTTCTTTCGCTACGCGTAACGCTTCTTCAATGACGCGTTCGTGCCCGTGGTGTACTCCATCAAAAAAACCTAAAGCGAGGCTATATGTTTTTAAAGAGGGTACTGTCATCTGCTCTGGATAATGCAAATGAAAAATTTCCATCATTTTCTCCTCCTTATCGATTGAAAGGAAACATTTTAAAAGGCTTCATGAGCCCTTCTTTCGTCGGATGTCGCATATAAATAGCAAGCGCTTTACCCTCATTCATCAAGACGACATAAGAATGTGTCTTCAGTATATCAAGCTGCTGCAACACTTGTCCGTTTTCGATGAGCGGAAGCATCGACTCTTCAATTTGTACTTGTGGAAATTCGAATAACGCTTCCTCTAAAGGACGAATGGCATCCATTTCTTTTCCTTCATCCACCGCTTCTTGAAGTTGTTGTAAAGTGATGCATTGTTCCGCTCGGAATCCCCCTGACATCGTACGTTCGAGTTGCGACATATGAGCTGGATAGCCGAGCAACTCACCAATTTGAACAGCGAGAGTACGAATATACGTACCTTTTCCACAAGAAACACGGATGGAAAACTCAATCGCCTCTCCTTCAAATTGTACCGCATCCTCTAATAGTTCGATAGCATCAATTTGAACGATGCGGCTCGGTCGGTCGATAACTCTGCCTTCGCGTGCATATTCGTACAATCGTTTCCCATTCACTTTAACAGCGGAATACATCGGAGGCGTTTGTTCGATTTCTCCCGTTAGTTTAGCTAGCGCTTCTTCAATTTGTGCGCGTGACAATTGCTTATACGATGAATCACGTTCAACGATTTCTCCCGTCTGATCTTCCGTTTCCGTCGACCATCCGAGTTTGACCTTCGCGACATATTCTTTCCCTGTATCTGTAATTAAACTCGCAATGCGTGTCGCGTCCCCTAGACAGATCGGCAAAACTCCTTCGACTTCAGGGTCGAGTGTACCTGTATGGCCAATTTTTTTCATCTTTAATATTTTTCGCAATTTGAAAACGACGTCATGCGAAGTCATGCCGCGCTCTTTCCAAACAGGTAAAATACCGTGCTTCATTTTCTTCACCTCGAAAAAAAGGAGTTTATGCAGTATGCATAAAACTCCTTTTCGTTATTGTTCTTCTTTCACTTGTTTTAGCAACTGTTCGATTCGATCGCCGTATTCAATTGAATAGTCAAATTCGAATTCGATCTCAGGTACTTTACGTAAACGGATTTTCTTCCCGATTTCAGAACGCAAAAATCCTTTTGATTCACGCAAACCTTCTAATGTTTGCTTTTTCTCATAGTCCGTTCCGAGTACAGAGACGAAAATCGTCGCTTCTTGCAAGTCATTCGTAATTTCGACATCTGTAATCGTGACGAAACCGACTTTTGGATTTTTTAATTGCGTGCTCACAATCATGCCGAGTTCTTTTTTTATTTGTTCGGCTACACGATTTGCTCTCAGTGACATCCGTTTCACCTCATTTCACTGTTAAAAATAGTCTTTCACAAGTTCCGTCAGTTCCCACTCGACTTCTGATTCGAACAGAGTGAGAACGCGTTCGACTTCCCGTTCGGCTACTGCCTTCGTTTCGGATACGGCGACGACCGCAATTGTCGTGCGTTGCCAAACGTCTTGAAAGTCGACTTCTGAGACGGATACGTTGTATCGTTGTCGCGCTCTTTGCACCATGCGTTGCACGATGGAGCGTTTCGCTTTTAGCGAGTGGACAGCGGGGATGAAGAAAGTACATTCATAGGAAACGATCAAGCACGTTTCACTTCTTCCATAACGTACGCTTCAAAAATGTCCCCTTCTTTAATATCGTTATATCCTTTAATCGTAATTCCACATTCATATCCTTTTGCTACTTCTTTTGCATCGTCTTTGAAGCGTTTGAGCGTATCGAGCTCTCCTTCAAAAATAACGATGTTGTCGCGAATGATACGAACGCCTGAATCGCGTGTAATTTTTCCATCTGTGACGTAACATCCAGCGATTGTACCGACTTTCGATACTTTGAATGTTTCACGCACTTCGACTTGTCCGATTACTTTTTCCACATATTCTGGGTCGAGTAAACCTTTCATCGCCGATTCGATTTCTTCAATTACTTTATAGATGACGTTATGTTGACGAATTTCAACGCCTTCTTCTTCTGCTGCGCGCTTCGCATTCGTGTCAGGACGGACGTTAAATCCGATGACGATCGCATTTGAAGCTGCCGCTAAGTTAATATCTGACTCGTTAATCGCACCCGCACCTGTATGGATGATTTTAATGTTGACGCCTTCTACTTCAATTTTCATAAGTGACGCCGCCATAGCTTCTACCGTACCTTGTACGTCTGCTTTTACGATAATATTTAATTCTTTCACATCGCCTTGTTGCATCTGTTCAAATAAGTTGTCGAGCGTGATACGTTGTGTTTCTCCACGTTGTTCTAACAACGCTTCTGATGCACGTGCTTCACCGATTTGACGCGCTTTTTTCTCGTCTTCAAAGACGACGAAGCGGTCTCCTGCTTGTGGCACACCGTTCAATCCTGTAATTTCAACAGGTGTTGATGGACCAGCAGATTTCACACGACGGCCGAGGTCGTTAATCATCGCACGAACACGTCCGTACGTATTTCCGACGACGATCGGATCTCCGACATTTAGTGTACCGTTTTGAACGAGCAATGTTGCCACTGCTCCTTTACCACGGTCAAGCTCTGCTTCGATCACTGTACCGCGACCTAAAATGTCTGGGTTCGCTTTAAGTTCGCCTACTTCTGATACGAGGAGAACCATTTCAAGCAATTGATCGATTCCTTCCCCTTTCAATGCTGAAATTGGAACGAAAATCGTATCTCCTCCCCAGTCTTCTGATACGAGGCCATGTTCTGTTAACTCTTGCATGACGCGGTCTGGGTTCGCTGTTGGTTTATCCATTTTGTTCACCGCAACGATAATTGGAACTTCCGCCGCTTTCGCGTGGCTGATCGCTTCTACCGTTTGTGGCATAACGCCGTCATCCGCTGCAACGACGAGAATCGTTAAGTCCGTCACTTTCGCACCACGTGCACGCATCGTTGTGAACGCTTCGTGACCTGGTGTATCGAGGAATGTAATTTTCTTACCGTTCTCTTCGATTTGGTAAGCACCGATATGTTGTGTAATACCGCCCGCTTCCCCTTGTGTCACTTTCGTGTTACGAATCGAGTCAAGCAATGTCGTTTTCCCGTGGTCAACGTGACCCATAATCGTCACGACTGGTGGACGTTCAACATTTCCTTCTGCGATTTTCGCAAGCATCTCTTCGTCTTCAGAACCTTCGAAATAGTTTTCGAGATCTGTCGCGTCGATGCGAATTTCTTCTTCTACTTCAACGCCATAGTCTGCACAAATTAATTCAATCGCATCTTGATCGAGCTCTTGGTTAATTGTCGCCATAACGCCAAGCATGAACAATTTTTTCACGATTTCAGCTGGCTCGCGGTGTAATTTTTCTGCGAGTTCTCCAACTGTTAACGTTTCGTAAAACGTAATTTTCTCTGGTAATGGACGTTCTACTTTCGGTTGTTGCGCTGGACGATGACGTCGACGACCTTGGTTAATTCCACGGACCGGACGACCGTTACGACGCGCTGGACGTTGACCGCCACCTTGTGGACGATTGCCTCCGCCACCACCGCTCGGACGATTCGCATTGTTGCTTGCTTGTTTATTCGAGTTGTTGTTCGCTGGTTTATTTGTTGATTTACTCGCATTATTATTTGCTGGACGACTTTTTGGAGCGTCGCCTTTTTTAGCTGCTGGTTTATTTTGTTTCGGAGCATTTGATTTCACTGGAGCGTCACCTTTTTTAAATTGCTTATTTAGTAGATTAATTTCTTTTTCGTCAATTGTCGACATGTGATTTTTCACATTGACATTTAATTTTTCGAGTGCATCGATAACTTCTTTACTCGTGCGTTTGACACTTTTCGCGTATTCATGAACACGTTGTTTTGTCATGCGCTCACCTCCAAGATTATTCGTTCAATAATTGAATGAGTTTTGCGGCGAGTTTACGCTCTGCAATCGCGACCGTCACACGTGCTTCCTTCCCGATCGCATGCCCGATTTCATAACGTGTGCCCCATTCAATTAAGGGAACGTTGTAACTGTTACATTTGTCGGCTAGCTTCTTTTTTGTGTTGTCTGAGGCATCGGTTGCCATAAGAACGAGTGCCGCTCGTCCTGCTCTCACGTCACGAACGACCGTATCTTCTCCAGATACGATCTTTCGCGCGCGCATCGCTATTCCGAGCATTTGAAAAATTGCTTGTTCGTTCATTTCAAATTCTCCCGTCGAATGACGTACAATAACTCATCGTAAATCGCATCTTCAACTTTGACGCCGAGCTGCTGTTCAATCGCACGGTTACGTCGTGCTAATTCGACTGCTTCTTCTGTTTTGGAAACGTACGTACCGCGTCCTGATTGTTTTCCCGTCACATCGACGAACACTTCGCCTTCTTTCGTGCGCACGATGCGAACCATTTCTTTTTTCGGGAACATCTCGCCTGTCGCTGCACATTTACGCAATGGTACTTTTCTCATTTTCGTCATGTCGTCTAACCTCCTTGAAACGATTACTCGTTATGCTCTTCATCTGCATATAAATCAATTGGTTCTTCCACTTCATCGACTGGCGAAATGTCTTCTAACAAGTCCGCTAATCCATTGTTTTCGCTCTCTTCGAACATCTCTCCATCGACTGGATAAATGCCGAGTTCACGCGCATCTGTTTCGCTCTTAATGTCGATTTTCCAGCCTGTCAATTTCGCAGCGAGACGTGCGTTTTGACCGCGCTTCCCGATTGCGAGCGATAGTTGATAATCTGGTACGATCACTGTTGTCGAACGCTCTTCTTCATCGACTTGAACATTTAACACTTTCGATGGGCTAAGTGCATTCGCTACGAACACAACCGGATCTTCTGACCATTCTACGATGTCGATTTTTTCTCCCGACAATTCATTTGAAATTGCCTGAACACGTGCACCGCGTGCGCCGACGCATGCGCCGACTGGATCGATCTCTTCATTCGCTGTATAGACTGACACTTTTGAACGGTCGCCCGCTTCACGCGCAATCGATTTAATTTCGACTGTGCCGTCATAAATTTCAGGAACTTCCATTTCGAATAAACGACGGAGTAAACCTGGGTGCGTACGCGATACGAATACTTGTGGACCGCGTGATGTTTTTTCAACTTTTGTAATGTACACTTTCACACGATCATGTGGTTCGTACGACTCTGTCGGAATTTGTTCTGTTTGCGGAAGTACCGCTTCTACTTTACCGAGTCCGATAAATAAGTTTTTCGCATCGAAACGTTCAACGATTCCGTTGACAATATCTTCTTCGCGATCGACGAATTCATCATAAATGATGCCTCGCTCCGCTTCACGTACACGTTGTGTAACGACTTGTTTCGCAGTTTGTGCCGCGATGCGACCGAAATCGCGTGGCGTCACTTCTTGCTCAACGATGTCTTCTAATTCGTACACTGGATTAATTTGTTGTGCATCTTCTAATGAAATTTCTAAACGTTCGTCTTCTACTTCTTCAACGACGTCTTTACGTGAATAGACTTTCATCGTACCTTTTTCTAAATTCAAATCAACGCGAACGTTTTGTGCTTGGTTAAAGTTTCGTTTGTACGCTGTAACGAGCGCAGCTTCAATCGCTTCTACGAGAATATCTCTTGAAATACCTTTCTGTTTTTCAAGGGCTACTAACGCATCGAGTAGATCACTACTCATGTTCAATCACTCCTACTTTTATTATATTGAGAAATCTATGGCGAGACGTGCAAGTGCAATTTTTGCTTTATCGATCGTCTTCGTTAAAGTACGCGTCTTAATCTTAAATTCAATCGTCACACTCTCTTCATCATTCGCTCGTAAATATCCTTCAAACTCTTTCATACCGTCAATCGCTTCGTATGTTTTAATGAATACGTAAGCATCTACCGCTCTTTCGAAATCTTCTTCCTTTTTGAGTGGACGTTCCGCTCCTGGGGAAGATACTTCTAAAAAGTAGTTTTGTGAAATCGGGTCTGCTTCGTCTAATTTTTCACTGAGACGTTCGCTGACGAGCGCACATTGGTCAAGGTCGATACGACCGACTTGTGCGTCGACATAGACTCGTAAAAACCAGTCTTGTCCTTCCTTCACGAATTCAACATCTACAAGCTCTAGAGCGAGTTCTTCAACGATAGGCTCTGTTAATTGCTCGACGATTTCTGTAACTTTGCTCAAATTCAACCCTCCAAAATTGGTGAAATTCCGATATAGAACAACAGAAAAGAGTGGGAAAACCCACTCTTTCGGCGTGTAATTATTACAAAAGTTAAGTTTATCATAGCATAACGACACGGTTCATGCAAACATCCTAACTACAAGTCGAAAATACTTAATTGGTTCGTATCTGGAAGTCCTTCTAAACATCCGAGTTCATCCATATACTCCGTCACTGTTTTCGATACGCGACCGCGACGTTGGAGGTCTTCTTTCGATAAAAATTCTCCTTCTTCTCGCACAGTGACAATCGTTTTCGCCACGTTCGTTCCGAGCGATGGGATCGAATTAAATGGTGGAATTAAAGCATCCCCATCGATGATGAAATCTGTCGCATGCGAGCGATATAAATCAGGTTTTGCAAAGCGGAATCCGCGCTCGCACATTTCGAGCGCAATTTCGAGCACTATTAATAAGTTTCGCTCTTTCGGACTCGCATCTAATCCTTTATCATCAATTTCTTTAATTTTTGTACGAATCGCACTCGCTCCCCCCGTCATCGTGACGAGATCATAATCGGATGCACGTACGGTGAAGTACGCTGCATAATACATGAGCGGATGATGCACTTTGAAATAAGCGATACGCAATGCCATTAATACGTAAGCTGCGGCGTGCGCTTTCGGGAACATGTATTTAATTTTTTTACATGAATCGATATACCATTCTGGCACTTTGTTTTCCCGCATCGCTTCTTCAAATTCAGGTTGCAGTCCTCGTCCTTTACGCACGTGCTCCATAATAGTGAAGGCGAGGGATGGCTTCAACCCTTGATAAATGAGATAGACCATAATGTCATCTCGACAGCCGATGACGTCGGAAAGCTCACATACGTTATTTTTGATCAGTTCTTGCGCATTTCCTAGCCAAACGTCCGTCCCGTGTGATAGTCCCGAAATTTGAATTAACTCCGAAAACGTCGACGGTTTCGTCTCTTCTAACATTTGGCGCACGAAACGTGTTCCGAATTCCGGCACACCGAGCGTTCCTGTTTTACAGTCGATTTGTTCCGCTGTGACGCCCAGTGCTTCAGGGCTTGAAAATAGTGACATAACAGCAGGGTCATCGGGTGGAATCGTTATCGGATCGATGCCTGATAAATCTTCTAACATCTTGATCATCGTCGGGTCATCGTGACCGAGAATGTCGAGTTTTAATAAGTTTTCGTCAATCGAGTGGAAGTCGAAATGGGTCGTCTTCCAACTTGCCTCCTGGTCGTTCGCTGGGAATTGAATCGGTGTGAAGTCGTAAATGTCCATCGTATCTGGTACGACGATAATTCCCCCCGGGTGTTGTCCCGTACTTCTCTTCACTCCGGAACATCCTTTGACGAGACGATCAATTTCCGCACCGCGATACGTCACGTTGAAATCATTCATATATCCACGAACATATCCGTACGCTGTCTTTTCCGCAATTGTTCCAATCGTTCCTGCACGATATACGTAATCTTCTCCGAACAGCTCTCTCGTGTAGTCGTGCGCTTCAGGTTGATACTCACCGCTGAAGTTTAAGTCGATATCAGGAACTTTGTCTCCTTCGAACCCGAGGAATGTTTCGAACGGAATGTCTTGCCCGTCTTTACGCATCTCAACATCACACGCTTCGCATTTTTTATTCGGCAAGTCATATCCAGAACTGACCGACCCGTCTGTAAAGAAATGCGCTTCATGACATTTCGGACAGACGTAATGCGGTGGGAGCGGGTTCACTTCCGTAATTTCCATCATCGTAGCGACGAAAGAAGAACCGACGGAACCACGTGATCCGACTAGGTAGCCGTCATCGAGTGAACGTTTAACAAGTTTATGTGATATTAAATAAATGACGGCGAACCCGTTATCGATAATGGACTTTAATTCTTTGTCGATACGCGCTTGCACAATTTCCGGCAACTGTTCACCGTAAATATGATGCGCCATGCCGTAAGTGAGTTCGCGAACTTCTTCATCCGCTCCGTCGATATTCGGCGCATATAAGTCATCTTTAATGACTTGAACATGTTCAATACGGTCCGCAATTTGTTTCGGATTGTCTAACACGAGTTGTTTCGCTACTTCTTCCCCTAAAAACTCAAACTCTTTCAACATTTCATCCGTCGTTCTAAAATGTGCTTCCGGCAATGAAGAACGGTTGAGCGGATTCGCTCCACCTTGAGAACGGATGAGCACTTCGCGATATTTCGCATCGGTCGGTTGCACGTAACGCACATTACCTGTCGCACAAAGTGGCAAATTGACACGTTTACTCAATTTGACGAAGCGGCGCATAATGTCTTCTAAGTTCCATTCATCGTGAATGATGTCGCGTTCGATTAAATGTTGATACATCGCTTTCGGATGAATTTCCAAATAATCGTAAAACTGCGCGACACGCTCTGCTTCTTCTAACGGCTTTTGCATCACCGTCTCAAACACTTCTCCGTTATCTGTTCCAGAACCGATCAACAGCCCTTCCCGGTGCTCGATTAAAACGGAACGCGGGATACGTGGAACTCTATAAAAGTAATTAATATGCGAATAAGAGACGAGTTTAAATAAGTTTTTCAATCCGACATCGTTTTGAACGAGCAACGTACAGCTTGTCGGGCGTGAACGCTTGTACGCATCGCCTTTTCCGACTTGGTCATTCAATTGATCTAAATATTCAATCCCTCTATCCATCGCATCTTTCAAAAACTTCACGAATAAATAAGCGGTCGCTTCTGTATCGTAAATGGCGCGGTGATGTTGAGTGAGGTCCACGTCAAAACGTTTCGCTAACGTATCGAGACGGTGATTTCGCATATCTGGATATAAATAACGTGCCATCTCAACCGTATCGATATATGAATACTTCGGCACTTCGATTCCTGCTGTTTGACAAGCTGCGTAAAAGAAGCCCATATCGAAGTTCGCATTGTGCGCGACTAAAATGGCATCTTCACAAAAATCGACGAACTTCGCAATCATTTCTCCGACTTCAGGAGCGTCTTGCACCATATCGTCCGTAATTCCTGTTAAACGGGTCGTCGTTTCAGATAGTGGATGATGAGGGTTCGCAAAACTTTCGAACGTATCGACAATCTCACCATCTTTTAAACGGACAGCCGCAAGTTCGATAATCGTATCGTATGCAGAAGATAAACCTGTCGTTTCTACGTCAAAGACGATGTACGTTTCGCTCGCTAAATGGCGATGCGTCGCTTCGTACGCAATCGGAACGCCGTCGTCGACGAGATTCGCTTCCATCCCGAACAACACTTTAATGCCATTTTTCTTCCCTGCATTAAAAGCTTCGGGGAACGCTTGAACGTTCGCGGTATCTGTAATCGCTACCGCTTCATGTCCCCATTTTGCCGCTTGCTCGATAATATCGCTCGCGCTTGATACGCTATCCATTTGACTCATTTTCGTATGGGCATGAAGCTCAATGCGGCGCTCTCCTTCAGGCGCTTTGTCTTGTCTAAGCGTCACTGAAATTTGCATAATATCTTGGGCCATCATCACGAGGTCGCGAATGTACGTATCGTTTTGAATGCTTCCGCGTGCGCGTACCCACATTCCTTTTTTCATATGTTTCATGCGCTCGGCATCTTCTTTGTCGCGCGAGAACATTTTCACGATGATCGAATCTGTATAATCGGTCACTTTCAACGTCATAATCGAACGACCGCTTCGTAACTCTCGCACTTCCGCATCAAATACATATCCTTCAATCGTAATGCGACGTTCTTCTTCTTGAATCGTTTCAATCGGTGTAATTTCTTCATTTTCTTTAATTAAAATACCGAATTGAAGCGGGCCACCGATCTCTTTATTTTCTTCACGCATTTGTTCCATTTTTTGCATTTGTTGTAGCGCTTGTTGTTCATATGCTGCTTCTTCTTGACGTTTCGCTTCTTCAAATGCGCGTTGCTCTTCTGCACGGTCTTCCGTCGCCTCTTGTACGACGACTTCAACCGGACGCGTTTTCAATCCACATTGACTTAATCGCTCTTGCATGACGGGCAAATAACTTTTGCGGATCGATTCCGCTAAAAAGTCTCGCTCAACCGTACGGATAATTTTTTGTCCTTCAAATTGAAGCGGTCGTTTCGTCATCGCTTCATAGATAGGAGGTGACATCGCGTCGAGTGTTTGAACGACGTACATCCAATACTGTTCATACTCTTCATTCGTCACGTCTCCTTCAGCTGTCTCGATGGAAAGTAACGGCTGTGCAATGGAATGGAATGTTTGATGCAAGCTATCTGTCATTAAACGGTATAGTTGAAAAGGAAGAGGCTTTGGTAAACGAACGATAAAATGCCAACGTTTCGATTTTTTATGAACGATTAACTTGGACAATTCACCACCTGCAAAATGCGTCATATGCACATCTTCCGTTAATCCGATTTGCTGTAGTAAAATGAGTAATTTCTCTTTTTCATTCATCGGTACGACTCCTTTCATGCGACGAAAAAAGGAAGCGAATGCGCTCCCTTTATTGTTTCGTAAAATATTGTTGCAACTTCTCAGTTAGTTCTTCTTTTTGCCATTCATCTTGCTCTCCGTTAGCGCGGTATTTCACTTCGATGATTCCGTCGGCAGCTTTTTTCCCGACTGTAATACGAATCGGTAAACCGATTAAATCCGCATCCGCAAATTTAACCCCTGCACGTTCTTCGCGGTCATCGTATAAAACATCGTAACGATACGATTGTAAGAGTGTGTACAATTCTTCTCCAAGCTCACGTTGTTCATCATTTTTCATATTGACGACGACGAGATGAATTTGGTAAGGCGCAAGTTGTGCTGGCCATTTCAAGCCGTGTTCGTCATTGTACTGCTCAGCAATCGCCGCAAGCAAACGCGAGACTCCAAGACCGTAACATCCCATTTGGAACGGTTGAGCACGTCCGTCACGATCGAGTGCTGTCGCTTTCATCTTCTCACTATATTGCGTTCCTAGTTTGAAAATGTGACCAATTTCAATTCCTTTTGTAAATTGAATCGTTCCTTCACCATCTGGAGACGGGTCTCCTTCTTGAATGTTTCGAATGTCCGCATAACGATCGACCGCAAAATCATGTTCAGGATTAACATTGATGTAATGATAGCCGTCTTCATTCGCACCACATACACCGTTGCGCACTGTGCGAATAGACCAGTCTGCAATCACTTTCATACCGACTGGAAGCTTCACTGGTCCAATGGAGCCGACGTGACAGTTCAGTTGTTCATAAATTAACGCGTCATCTGCTAATTCGACCTGATCTGCTTGTAACACGCGCTTTAATTTAATTTCATTCACTTCATAGTCGCCACGACAAAGGACGGTCGTCAGTTGACCGTCGACGACAAACAACAATGTTTTAATCGTCTGTTCGATTGGCACTTCAAGCGAAGTAACGATTTCTTCAATCGTGCGTTCATTCGGTGTGGCGACACGCTCTATCGGCAAAATGTCTTCTTGTTCTTCACGATCGATCGTTACCGGCAATACTTCTGCCATTTCACGATTCGCTGCGTAGTCGGACGTATCACTATAAGCGATCGTATCTTCTCCGACATCCGACAGAACGATAAATTCATGCGTATCCGTTCCACCAATCGAACCGCCATCCGCTTCGACAATTTTAAAACGCAATCCGAGACGAGTACAGATTTTCGAATAAGCTTCTTTCATTTGCTCGTACGTTTCATCTAAACTTTCATCGTCTAAATGGAAAGAATAAGCATCTTTCATAATAAATTCTCGTCCGCGCAATAAGCCGAAACGTGGGCGACGTTCATCTCGAAACTTCGTTTGAATCTGATAAAGTGTTAACGGTAATTTTTTGTATGAGTTCAGTTCATCACGCACGAGTGCTGTGATCACTTCTTCGTGTGTCGGTCCTAATGCGAAATTTCGCTCATGGCGATCTTGTAAACGGAAGAGCTCTAGCCCGTATTCGTCCCAGCGACCTGTTTCTTGCCACAATTCAGCAGGTTGTAGTGCTGGAAGTAACACTTCAATCGCTCCCACACGTTCTAATTCTTCACGAATGACTTGTTCTACTTTTCGCAATACGCGATGGGCGAGCGGTAAATAAGAATAGACGCCTGACGCGGTTTGGCGAATATAACCTGCTCGTAACAACAATTGATGCGATGCAATTTCGGCATCAGCCGGAGTCTCACGCATCGTTGGAATTAAAGTGCTTGTCTGTCTCATCGTCATCTCCACCTCATTCTATGATTAAACGTTAAAGAAAAATCGTTGAATATCGTTCCACGTTACGACGACCATTAATACGAGTAAAAGGACGATTCCGATAAAGTGAACCATACCTTCTTTCTGTTTATCTACTGGTCTTCCGCGCACCGCTTCAATAGCGAAGAATAATAGACGTCCTCCGTCCAATGCTGGAAGTGGAAGCAAGTTCATAATTCCTAAGTTGATACTAAGTACAGCTCCCCAACTGAGCAAATTAATAAATCCACGTTCCGCAATATCTCCTGTCGCTTTATAAATACCGACTGGGCCTGATAAAGCTTCCATATTTAACTTTCCTGTGACGAGTTGACCAAGAAGGTCTGAAATCTTTCCGAACCAATAAATAAGTTGCTCTCCACCGTAAACGATCGATTTCATGACACCGTGCTCCACTGGACTGCTGTAATACACACCGATGCGACCAAATTGTTGCCCTTGCTCTTCCAACATCGTTGGAGTTACAAGTGCTGTCACTGTTTCGTCGGCACGAATGAGTTGTACTTCTAATTCTTTATTTGGGTTATCATAAATCTTTTCGAAAAACTGTGTCCACTTTTTCACTTCTTTACCGTCGACCGCTGTAATGTAATCGCCCGCCATAATTCCCGCCTCTTCTGCTGGCGAACCTGCTTCTACATCCGCAATAATCGGTTCTTCTGTCGGAACACCTTTCAATAAAGCTAAAATAATGAAGAGGAAAAACGCTAAAATGAAGTTGAACAATGGACCTGCAAAAATCGCCATCGTTCGCGCACCTAATGATTTCGACTCAAACTGACGGTCAAATGGTGCGATTGTCAACTCTTCTCCGTCTTCTACTACCGTTGCTGTACGACTCACTTTATAGCGATATAACTCGCCTTCTTCGTCGTACCCTTCAATATATAATTCACGGTCTAAATCCGCTTTTTCCGTCTCTAAAAAGAGGACGTTTGGATCGTCAACACTTTGATTCATATACAATTTAATAATTTCTTCATCTTCATTCAACACGACTCCGATGCGGTAACCTGGCTTTAATTCTACCGTATCGAAATCTTGCCCCGCCATACGAACGTAACCTCCGAGTGGGAGTAAACGAATCGTATAAAGCGTCTCACCTTTTCGCATACCGAATATTTTCGGCCCGAACCCAATCGCAAATTCGCGCACCATAATGCCTGCACGTTTTGCAAAAATAAAATGTCCGAGTTCGTGGAAAAAGACGAGTGAACCGAAGACGAGTATAAATGCAAATATCGTTTGCATAATTAACCACCTTTACTAGCACATGCTCGTTTTCTATTTCTCTATTGTAGCTGTAATCTCACGTCTTGTCATCGCATCGACTTCGAGTATCGTTTGTAAATCTGGATCTTCGATTACTGTATGTCGCTCCATCGAACGCTCGACCATTTCATCAATTTGTAAAAATGGAATGCGCCCTGCCATAAATGCAGCTACTGCTACTTCATTCGCCGCATTCATCACTGTCGGCAAAGAGCCTCCCGTGCGCCCTGCCTCATAGGCGAGTCTGAGCGCTTTAAAACGTCGTAAATCTAACGCTTCAAAATTCATCTGGCCAAGTTCAACGAGGTCAAGTGGCTTCGGCTCTTGCATCGGAATGCGCTCTGGATACGTCATCGCATACTGAATTGGCACACGCATATCCGGGCTACCGAGCTGCGCAATCATGCTCGTATCACAAAATTCAACGATCGAGTGAATGATGCTTTCACGATGCATGACGCAGTCAATTTGATCGAATGGTAAATCGAATAAATGATGCGCTTCAATGACTTCAAGTCCTTTATTCATCATCGTCGCCGAGTCGATCGTCAATTTATTCCCCATCGCCCAGTTCGGATGCGAAAGCGCTTGTTCTACTGTAACATTCGCCAATTCATCGCGCGTTAAATGACGGAAACTCCCACCGGATGCTGTAATGATTAAACGGCGAATTGTTTTCGGATTTTCTCCGTTCATCGCTTGGAAAAGTGCCGAGTGTTCGCTATCGACAGGAATGATCGGCACGCCAAGCTCCTTCGCACGTTTCATAACGATATGGCCCGCTGCGACAAGCGTTTCTTTATTCGCAAGCGCGATCGGAATGCGCGCTTCAATCGCTGCTAATGTCGGCTCAAGCCCAACGCTCCCGACAACTGCTGTAATGAGCAAGTCCGATTCGTACGTTGCGACCTCTTTCAAGCCGGTCGCACCGCTCACGAATGACGTATTCGGATAACGGACGCGCAATCGTTCAGCATCCGCTTCATCCATCACCGAAACGAGCTCCGGCTGAAAGCGTTCGACCGTCTGTTCGACGAGTGGAATATTGCGCCCTGCGCTCATCGCAACGAGTTGAAAACGCTCTTTGTTATTTTGAATAATATTTAACGTCTGTGTGCCGATCGAACCTGTCACACCGAGAATACTAATTTTCTTCAACGTAAACTTCCTTTCATTAACCGATTAAATGTAAAAAGTGTAATAAAGGTAAGACGAATAATAAACTATCGAAGCGGTCCATCACACCACCATGTCCTGGCAATAATGTCCCTGAGTCTTTCACATCGTAGTGACGCTTTAAGGCAGACTCCACTAAGTCACCGAGTTGACCGAACATCGACGCCACAACCGTGACAATGAGCACTGTTACGAAAGACGGATGAATCGTGAAAAACTGTTGATAAATGAGCACCATGACGACAGCACTCAACACACCGCCCCAAAAACCTTCCACCGTTTTATTCGGTGAAATTTCAGGCCACAGCTTACGCTTGCCTACTTTACGTCCGATAAAATACGCTCCTGAATCGGTCGTCCATACAATTAATAACGCATAAAAAATATACTCAACACCGAATGTGCGCGTTTCGATGAAGTAATGGAATCCAATTCCGACATATAAAAAACTTAAAATCATAAAACCGACATGATCGAATGTGAGACGGTTTTTCGAAATGACTGTCACAATTAATAGTAAAAAAACGATGACGAAAATCATTTCAACGATAGATAATGTCGTCCACTGTTCCAATTGCGCAACGTATTGATTCGGTAATAAAAGGAGTGCTAATGCAATCCAACTTAATAGCCCTTCGATTGAAAAAATCGACAGCTCGCGCATGCGTAACATTTCAAATAATCCGATTGACGCAATCGCATAAATGATGAGCGTCAAAGGGAGTCCTCCGATAAAAATAAACGGAATAAATATTCCGAACGCAACAATTGCGGTAATAATTCGCTGTTTCACGCTTTTTGCTCTCCTTCCACACTTCCAAAGCGACGATGACGAGACTGATATTGCTCTACAGCATCTAAAAAATGATGTTCTGTAAAGTCAGGCCATAATACATCTGTAAAAATAAATTCAGCATACGCTAATTGCCAAAGCATAAAATTCGATAGACGCACTTCTCCACTCGTTCGAATGAGCAAATCAGGTTCATCTAAATGAGCCGTCATCAGTTGAGCATTGACCGTCTCATCTGTAATGTCATCCGCTGATAGCTTTCCGCTTTGAACGAGTTCTACTATTTGTTTCGTCGCTTGAACGATTTCTGCGCGACTGCCGTAGTTCATCGCGAAGTTTAAAATGAGTCCGTCATTATGTTTCGTCTCTTCCATCGCATTATGAATCGCATCTAACGTATGTTGCGGCAAATGCGACGGGTCTCCGATCATTTCAACTTTTACATTTTGTTCAATGAGTTCAGGTAAAAATGTATGTAAAAACTCACTCGGCAATTTCATTAAAAAGTCGACTTCTTTTTTCGGTCGTTTCCAGTTTTCTGTTGAAAAAGCATACATCGTCAACGCACCAATCCCTAGATTGCTTGCGATTCGTGTAATTTTTTTCACCGTGTTCATTCCTTCGTGGTGACCCGCCATGCGTGGTAAAGCACGACGACGTGCCCAACGACCGTTACCGTCCATAATGACGGCGATATGTTTCGGTAATGGTTTTTGTTGTAATTGTTGAACTCGTTCTACGAGCGAGTCTTGGTTTTTTTGTTTTCCTAACAATCGATTAATCATTGTATTCCCCCACCCATCGTTTTAGAGCAAGTCCATCATTATCGTACCAAATTTGAGCATAACTTTCTATGTGCAACTGCAATTGATGACTCGTTTATGTACAAAAAAAGACGCCCTTCTGTTGAGGACGTCTTTTTCGATAGAAAGTTCACTTTCGAAAATCCACCAATGCGTTATACGGAAATTAAATTTCCATAATTTCGTCTTCTTTTTCTTTAGCTAAAGCGTCGATTTTTGAGATGTATGAATCCGTCACTTGTTGAACATCTTCTGTTCCACGACGTAATTCATCTTCTGTAATGTCGCCATCTTTTTCGAGCTTTTTCAAATCATCGTTCGCGTCACGACGGATGTTACGGATTGCAACTTTTGAGTCTTCCGCTTCTTTCCCAACTTCTTTTGCAAGTTCTTTACGACGCTCCTCTGTGAGCGCAGGAACTGCTAAACGGATTAAGTTTCCGTCGTTTGAAGGTGTGATGCCGATATCTGATGCAAGAATTGCTTTTTCGATATCTGCGAGCACTGTTTTGTCGTACGGTTGAATGACGAGTAAACGTGGCTCTGGAACTGAAATGTTCGCCATTTGGTTTAACGGCGTTGGCGCTCCGTAATATTCAACCGTAATGCGATCTAACATCGTTGCGTTCGCACGGCCTGCACGAATACCTGCTAATTGACGTGTAAACGCTTGGATTGACTTTTCCATCTTTTCTTTCGTTTCATTCATCAATGCATTAATCATCTTAATTCCTCCCAATCACTGTTCCGATTTCTTCTCCAAGTACTGCTTTCTTAATGTTACCTTCTTCCATAATAGAGAATACTACGAGTGGAATATCGTTGTCCATACATAAAGTAGAAGCCGTTGAGTCCATCACTTCTAATCCTTGGCTAATGACGTCTAAATACGATAACTCATCATATTTTACAGCTGTTGAGTCTTTCATTGGATCTGCTGAGTAAACACCGTCTACATTGTTTTTCGCCATTAAAATAACGTCTGCTTCAATTTCGGCTGCACGTAATGCTGCTGTTGTATCTGTTGAGAAGTATGGGTTACCTGTTCCCCCTGCAAAGATGACGACACGTTTCTTTTCCAAGTTACGAATCGCTTTGCGACGGATGTATGGTTCCGCTACTTGACGCATGTCGATACTCGTTGCGACACGTGTTTCCACGTCCCACTTTTCAAGGGCATCTTGAAGAGCCATCGAGTTCATCACGGTTGCAAGCATTCCCATATAGTCTGCAGTTGTACGGTCCATGCCCATTTCGCTTCCGATCTTTCCACGCCAAATGTTACCACCACCGACAACAACAGCTACTTCTACGCCAAGTTCTACGACATCTTTCACTTGTTTTGCGACGTTTTTAATCACTTCTGGTGAAAGGCCGAAACCTTTGTCACCTGCTAATGCTTCTCCACTCAATTTTAATACAATACGTTTATATTTAGGCGCGCTCATGTATGTATCCTCCATCTAGTACGTAATTTTGTTGAAAAATAGGGAACACGCATTGTGTCCCCTATACTGTCTTTTTATTAGTTACCTTTTACTTGACCCATTACTTCGTCCGCGAAGTTTTCTTCACGTTTTTCTAAACCTTCTCCAACTTCGTAACGAACGAATTTCACTAATTTACCACCTGTTGCTTCAACGAATTTACCAACTTTTTGGTCTCCGTCTTTAACGAATGGTTGCTCAAGTACACAGATTTCTTCGAAGAACTTGCCGAGGCGACCTTCTACCATTTTCGCAACGATATTTTCTGGTTTGCCTTCGTTAAGTGCTTGTTCTGTTAATACTTTACGCTCGCGCTCTACTTCTTCTTCAGAAACTTCGTCGCGTGAGATGTATTTCGGGTTCATTGCAGCGATGTGCATTGCAACGTCTTTTGCTGCAGTTTCGTCTGTTGAACCTTCAAGTAATGTTAATACTGAAATACGTCCGCCCATGTGTAAGTATGGTCCGAATGCGTCAGCATCTGTTTTTGTCATAATTTCGAAACGGCGAAGTGTAATTTTCTCACCGATTTTTGCAACTGCGCTAGAGATGTGGTCTGCAACTGTTGCACCATTTGACATTGTTGAAGCTTCAGCAGCTTCTACGTCAGCTGGTTTGTTCGCTAAAAGGTGTTCAGCGATTTCTTGTACTAATGTTTGGAATGCATCGTTTTTCGCTACGAAGTCTGTTTCAGCGTTAATTTCAACGATTACTGCTTCGTTTCCGTTAACGAGTACTGAAGTAGTACCTTCTGCTGCGATACGGTCAGCTTTTTTCGCTGCGCTTGCAAGACCTTTTTCACGTAAGAAGTCTACTGCTGCATCCATGTCACCGTCAACTTCTGTTAATGCTTTTTTACAGTCCATCATACCGACGCCTGTTTTTTCACGTAATTCTTTTACCATTGCTGCTGTAATTTTAGCCATTGTATATATTCCTCCTAAGATGAATTTAACTTCTGTAAAAAAGACGATAAGGGGATCAGCCGCTTATCGTCTTTCCATTCGTAAACATCCCGCGCGAGACGGAATGTTCGAGCAAACGCTCACGAATGATTGTTGTGCTTCATAACTTCAACGATGAAAGTCGAATTATTCTGCAGCTTCTTCAGTTGTTTCTTCTTGAGCTACTTCTTCGTCTTCACCTTGGTTTCCTTCGATTAATGCGTCAGCCATTTTGCTCGTTAAGAGACGAACTGCACGGATTGCATCATCGTTCGCAGGGATTACGTAGTCGATTTCGTCTGGGTCACAGTTTGTATCGACGATTCCTACGATTGGAATATTTAATTTATTCGCTTCCGCTACTGCGATATGTTCTTTACGTGGGTCTACGATGAACATAACGTCTGGGATGCGTTTCATTTCACGGATACCGCCTAAGAATTTAACGAGACGAGCGTGTTCTTTCATAAGTTCAGAAACTTCTTTTTTAGGAAGTACGTCGAAAATGCCGTCTTCTTCCATTTTTTCGATTTCTTTCATGCGTGCTACACGCTTTTGAATCGTTTCGAAGTTTGTGAGCATTCCACCTAACCAACGTTGGTTAACGTAGTACATGCCTGCACGTTCTGCTTCTTCTTTAACTGCATCTTGTGCTTGTTTTTTCGTTCCGACGAAAAGAACTTGTCCTCCGTCTTCTCCAACTTGACGCATAAATTTGTATGCTTCTTCAAGTTTTTTCACCGTCTTTTGAAGATCGATGATGTAGATTCCGTTACGCTCAACGAAAATGTATGGTTTCATTTTCGGGTTCCAACGGCGTGTTTGGTGTCCGAAGTGTACACCAGCTTCAAGTAATTGTTTCATTGAAATAATAGCCATTACTAAATTCCTCCTATTGGTTGTTTTCCTCCGCAATGTTCCTCTAAGGAAACGACAGCAAGCTGCACCATTTTCCTTATCCCGATTGCGTGTGTAGTAATACCGTAAGCTAATATATCACATACCGCTTACAGTTGCAAACTTTTTAACGATGAAATTTTAAAAGCAATTCGATTTCTGTTTTCCCACGATCGAACCGCTTCGCTAACGCCTCGATCGATTCTCCTTCATCATAGAGACGCTTCACTTGTTCTTCGTATGTCTCCTCTTTCTCTTCCACTTGAGCTGTCACTTCTTCCTCTTGTACAGGTAGTTCTACTCGCTCTTCTTGTTGTGAAACAGGCGGTGATACTTCATTTATTTCTTCAAGTGCTGTCATTTTTTTACGCTGTTCTTGAATGAGTCGTGCTTGAAGGTGCGAAGCATACGATTGGGGCGTTGCGACAAACTCGTCTTCAATCGGTGGGATGACGAGCGGTTTCATCTCAGACGTCGAATGTTCTTCCGTTTCCTTTTGTGGACGCGGGCGTTCTGTTAAACGTTCGAGCAGCTGTTCATTCTCTCTTTTGATTTCGTCCAAATACAATTGCATTGACATTTCAAACTGCTCAACGAGCTCGCGTTGTTCTTCATACAATTGCTCATTTTTTTGCAAGCGTAAATAAAGAATGACAAGCGCGCTAAGGGTTAGAAATTGTAATAAAAATAATACGATTATCGCTGTGATCATCTATGTCGTCAAATCGATGAATGAACCTTTGTACGGATGCGATTGTGATTTTTTCTTTTCTTCATCACGCGCGCCTTTTTTCCGCTTCGATTGCATCATCTGTTCCTTTCTTTTTTTCTCTTCATCTTCGTCGCGAACTTTCGCTGTCTCTTCCGATTCAAGCACTTTTCCTTTTTTGCGCTTCTCCTCGCGTTCGACGAGTGCACTTGCTAAATCTTGGTTCACTTGTGATTGCTGTTGTTTCTGCTCAGCAATTTTCCCAGCTTCAAATGTTTTCGGTAAAGCGATTTGTAGTTCAATTCCTTTCAAACTCATAAAACCCCTCCGTCTATTACTTCTGGTGCGAGTAAATCTTTCAATTTTAACAGCGCTTTCGAATGGATTTGAGAAATGCGCGACGTCGATAATTCTAAAATTTCACCGATTTCCGTTAGCGTCATATCTTCCGAGTAAAAAAGTTGCAATACCATTTGTTCGTTTTTGTTTAACGTCTCAATTTGTTTAATGAGCTCTTGGATCAGTTCGTTTTTCATCACTTTACTTTCCGGTGTTTCTACTTGCTCATCCTCGATGAAATATTGATGATCGGTATCGTCGGCATCTTGATTCACCTTTTCGTCGATCGATAAAACATTTGAGAAGTAGCGCTCCTGCGTTACTTCATACACATCATCGACCGTCCAGTCTAAATGAGCAGCAATTTCTTCCGGCTCAACATGGCGTTGATATTGTTGTTCTAAATGTTGAATCGCTTCATCTAAACGTTTCGTACGTTCACGCGAAGCGCGCGACAGCCAATCTTCTTTGCGCAAGCCGTCAATGATGGAACCACGAATGCGAAACGACGCATATGTATCAAATTTTAAATCTCGTTTTCGATTGAATTTCGTTAAAGCGTCGAACAACCCCTGTAACCCTAAGCTCATCAATTCATCTTGTGATACCGAACGAGGCACTCGTGCGCGAATGCGTTGGACGTGGTACTGAACGAGCGGTTTGTATTCGTTAACAAGAATGTCTCCTGATAGAGGGTCTCGATTGTTCATCCACTTTTCCCAATGACTATCGATCGTTCGTTCTCTATTGTTTGACACTATGCTCCGCCTCCTTTATCGATTTATAAGTAAATTATACCAATTTCAGCGAAAAAAGGCGACTGAAATTATTCAGCCACCTTTTTAGATGTCTTTTACCCCTTCATTCACTGTACGAATGTTCAATAAAGAGGTTTCAGGATCGAACTCAATCGTTCGTCCTTTCGTACCTCCTACATCTTCAGCGACGATCGGGATTGAAAACTTTTTTAATTGTTCACGCACCGCTTCGATGTTTCGCGGTCCAATTCTCACCGTATCACTAGAGCCGAATTGGAACATTTGAGCACCACCGGCTATCTTCGCCTTGAGCGAAAGTGGACGAGCTCCTTCAAGTTTCAACATTTCAATCAATGCTGGAACTCCAGTGTCTGCGAATTTTGCTACATTTACACGTGTTGATTTCCCTAAGTTGGAGTCAGGTAGCATGACGTGTAAAAGACCTGCAATTTTGCGTGTCGAATCATAAATGACAACGCCGACACACGATCCGAGCCCGGATGTTCGAATCGTCTTCGGCCCTACCACGATGTTCATATCCGCTATTCCGACTCGAACAACGGTTTGATTTTGCATCACAATCACAACACTCCTAACGACTTGAAAATCGTCACATAGGACGGTGGATCAGGCAAGAGGAAAAACTGTCCAGCAAAACTTGAGACGCCATCTCCTTGATCTTGGGTAATACATGTATTAATGACAATAACTTCGTCGCTATAGCGTGACAATTCCACGAGGCCGAAACTGACAATCGCTCCTACCATATCGATAGCGAGCGATGGTACAGTCGGATAAATGTTTAATTGCGTAAAATCAGATAGTGACGATAAATATGATCCTGATAAAATATTCCCTAATTCTTGCAATGCAGAAGCGCCGATTTCTTTCTGTTCATCGTTATGGAAATCGAACGACTCATCTTGAATTAAATTGCGAATAAATTGGTTCGCTGATTCAATCGACAAGACGAAAAACATCGTCCCTGTAATTCCACCTTCAATGCGCAAATAGATGCTCGCTACTTCTTTTTCTGCTCCGCCCGCTAATTCAAACATTTCATCAAATGATACGACTTCAACACTCGGTACATGCATGTCGATTTTTTGATTTAACAATTGAGATAGTGCTGTCGCTGCATTGCCTGCACCGATATTTCCGATTTCTTTTAAAATATCTAAATGCATGTTCGTAATTTCAAAATTATCGTTCATCGTTCGACACTCGCTTAATTGGTTGTAATACTTTTTCTAAATTGAGCATTACGAGTAGACGACGCTCAACTTTCGCAACGCCTGAAATAAACTCTGATTCAATCGTGCCGACAACTTCTGGTTGCGGTTCGATCGAGTCTTCTCGAATGTCGATGACATCGTTCGCCATATCGACGACAAGTCCGACATCAAATTCTTCTGTCGTCACGATAATGATGCGTGAGTTATCATCCATTTCTTTTTCAGGTAAACCGAAACGTTGACGTAAATCTACGATCGGTGTAACAACTCCGCGTAAGTTAATGACGCCTTTTACGTAATCAGGTGTATTCGGTACACGTGTAATCGATAATACTTTTTCAATCGTCGTTACGACATCAATTGAAATGGCATATTCCTTATCCATCAATTGGAAGACGATTACTTTCATCTCTTTTGAATCTACTATTTCTGGTGTAGTCATCGTATTCACTCCTTACCGTCATTTATTTGATTAATGAATTACATTCTACGATTAATGCAACTTGACCATTACCTAAAATTGTCGCACCTGAAATCGCAAAGACACTTTGTAAATAGTTACCGAGAGACTTCAAGACGATTTCTTGTTGACCGATGAATGAATCGACGACAAGACCAGCAAGCTTTTCGCCTTTACGTACGATAACGACCGACTGGAATTCACCTTGTTCTTCATTTTGTTCCATTTCGAAAATTTCTTTCAAATAGACGAGCGGTACAATATTTCCTCGGAAATCAATGACTTTTTGATTGTGTGCATTTAAAATTTCAGATGATTGGATGATCGCTGTTTCAATAATTGACGATAAAGGAATCGCATAAATCTCTTTATCTAGCTCAACTAACATGACCGAAATAATCGATAATGTTAACGGTAATTGAACTTGGAATAACGAACCTTGGCCTTCTTTTGAATCGATGGAAATGTATCCTCCGAGCGATTCGATCGTGCTTTTCACGACGTCGAGCCCGACTCCACGTCCTGAAACGTCTGTGATTGCTTCGGCTGTCGAGAATCCAGATGCTAAAATGAGTTCGGCCACTTGTTTGTCTGTCAATGTCGCCGCGACTTCTTCCGTGACGATTCCGCGTTCGAGCGCTTTTCCTACGACGCGCTCACGGTTAACCCCCGCTCCATCATCTTCAAGTTCGATGAAGACGTGGTTTCCTGAATGGTATGCACGCAATGTGATCGTTCCTGTTTCAGGCTTACCTTTCGCAACACGTTCTGCTGGTGTTTCGATTCCGTGGTCGAGCGCATTTCGAATTAAGTGAACGAGTGGGTCACCGATCTCGTCGATGACAGTACGGTCGAGTTCTGTTTCCGCACCGATAATTTCCAAGCTCACTTTCTTGTCGAGGTCACGCGCTAATTGACGAACCATTTTCGGGAAACGGTTGAATACTGTTTCTACCGGAATCATACGCATATTTAAAATAATGTTTTGCAAGTCTCCTGAAACGCGTGTCATACGTTCTACCGTTTCGTTTAATTCTTGGTTATGTAACTCACTCGCAATCGACTGTAATCGTCCACGGTCGATGACAAGCTCTTCAAATAAGTTCATTAATACGTCGAGGCGTTCAATGTTTACACGGATTGTTTTGTTCGAGTTTCCACCTGATGAACGACGCTTTTTTGGAGCTTCTTCTTTTTTAGCTGGTTCTTGTTTCTGTACTTTAGGTGCAGCAACTTCTTGTTTCGGAGCTTCCTCAACTTGCTTCTCTTCCTCCTCTTCACTAGCACCTAATGTTTCTTGTGTGATCGCTGTAACTGTCACTTGTTCCACTTCAGATACTTTCATCGCTTTTGCTTGCAATGTATCTGCTTGTTCTTCCGTCAATAAAATGACGTGGAACGTCGTGTCGAACTCTTCACTTTCTAATTGTTCAACATGTGGATTTGACTTGATCACTTCACCTGCTTGTTCAAAAATTTCAAACAACATGAAGACACGTGCTGCTTTTAAAATACAGTCGTCGCGTAATTCAATTTTAATTTCGTAAGCGTTGAAGTTTTGTTCGAGTGACTGTTCAATGACCGTCTTCTCAAAGTCGTCTAATTCAACAGACCCTGCTGACGCTGTCGGAGCGGTACTCGTCTGTGTCGCTTCTTTTGCTGCCGGTGCTGCTGTTGGCGCCGCTTCCGCTACTGGTTCTTCTCCAGATGCTAAACGATTCAACGTGTCTACAAGCGCTGTTACGTCGCGTTGTCCTGTTCCTCCGTCTTCAATGTCCATAACCATCTCTTCCAAGTTATCGACTGATTCAAAGACGACGTCTAAAATTTCCGTTGAAACACCGATCTGTTCGTTTCGGATCGCATCTAAAACGTTCTCCATCTTATGTGTTAAGTCAGCGATATCTTCGTAACCCATCGTCGCTGACATACCTTTTAACGTATGAGCTGAACGGAACACTTCGTTCACAATTGCTAAATCTTCCGGATTTTGTTCTAACTCTAATAAATGCTCAGTACAAGATTGAAGGTGTTCTTTACTTTCATCGAGGAACATGTCTAAATATTGATTTGTATCCATCTTTTATTACCCCCTTGGACTTAACGTTTTCATAATTGAATCGGCGATATCACCTAATTCAACAACTTCGTCTACTAATTGTTCTTCTATTACTGCTTTCGGCATGCCGTAAATGACAGCTGTTTTCTCACTCTCCGCAATCGCAACTGTCTTGCTCTCCACTTCACGTAATGTGCGCAAACCGTCTCGGCCATCATATCCCATACCGGTCATGATGACGGTTAAATATTGCAATTCACTATGCGTCGAGGCGTTTTCAAGTAAGACGTCGACAGCAGGGCGATGCGCTTTACGAGGGGGTTCTGATTTATCGAGCCAAATGACATATCGCGACCCTTCTTTTTTGAACTTGAGGTGATAGCCGCCTGGTGCGATGTACGCAACATTATCTTGTACGGTCTCACCTTGTTCCGCTTCTTTAACTGTAATTTCACATAAATTATTCAGACGTTCCGCTAAAGAGCGAGTGAATCCTTTTGGCATATGTTGAACGATCAATATCGGCGCTCCTACGTTGGCTGGTAATTTCGTAAGAACTTCCTGTAAGGCTCTAGGTCCTCCAGTCGATGTACCTATTATAACAAAAGTCTTACGTGATTTCGAAAGTTTCGTTGGACTTTTCGTTAATTCGCCATATTGTGCAGTTGAACTTGACGGGCGAGGCGCTTGTTTGAAGCGTTCGGTCGGTTTCGTTGTCGTTGAACGCTCGCTTCTCACGAGACGCGAAACTTGCACTTTTGATGCTTCGATTACTTTATCGATTAAAATATGTTCAATCTCCCCTAAATTGAGTGAAATCGAGCCTCCTGGTTTCGCAACGAAGTCTACTGCCCCTTTTTCAATCGCGACCATCGTACGATCCGAGCTCGCCTTTGCCGTGCTCGATAACATGACGACAGGTGTCGGAACTTCTTTCATAATATGATCGAGCGCTTCGAGTCCATCCATGATCGGCATTTCGATATCTAACGTAATGACGTCTGGCTTTAAACGAATCGTTTTTTCAACAGCTTCTTTTCCGTTACGCGCGACGTCAATTACTTCAATTTTAGGATGTTTGTTTAATATGTCTGAGATAATTTTACGCATGAAAGCGGAATCATCGACGACGAGTACACGTATAGTATTCATAATGACATTACCTACTTCCTTTCATGAAGAAACCTTTCAATTTTTGAATGAAATGATTTGGCTCTTCAACTCGTTCAAAAGGATTGCCTATAAACGCCTGTGTAATTTGAGTGAGCTGTTTTGAAAGCGTTGCGTTTGGTTTCAATTCCGTGAACGGCTTTTGTGCAATAACCGCTTCAGTCATCAGTGGGTCTTCTTGTAAGTTCCCGAGAACGACCGTCTCTTTTTTCAAAAAGTTCTTCATGGCGTATTGTAAACGGTGTGATACTTGCTTCATCTGTTTATTGTTTTGGACGCGATTTGTGATGATGTGGAGCGGTTTATCAAAATCGTTCATGACGATATATTTCATCATCGAATAAGCATCTGTGATCGATGTCGGCTCAGGAGTTGCTACAACAATAATATCGTCCACTGCACCGATAAGTTCAATCGTACGTTTCGTTGCACCTGCCCCCATGTCGAATATGATGTAATCGTACGTTTTTTGCATCTCATCAAAAACTATCATGAGCCGCTCCACAATCTCATCCGTCCATTCTATAATGTCGTCGAGACCGCTCCCACCCGCAATATAATCTAAATGGGTGTTGTACGGAGTAATCGTCTCTTCAATGAGCGCATTGCCTATTAAATAATCTTTCAATGAAAACTTAGGTTGTTGACCGAGAATGATGTGCACATTCCCCATCCCTAAGTCCATATCGAGCAACATCACTTTCTTTCGATTACGCGCTAATTCTAAAGCGAAATTGACGGAAATATTCGTCTTTCCTACGCCACCTTTACCGCTCACGACAGCAATAGTGCGAGCGAGTGATAAATGTTGACGTGCTCCTGTTTCATTTCGCGATTGGTCAATCGCTTGAACCATTCGTTGTCTTAATTTCGCTGCTTGATCATTCATCGCAATTCACACCCTCTAACAATCGATCCACTAATTGTTCCACCGATGCTTCCTCTAAATCTTCTGGTACTTCTTGACCATCTGTAATATACGCTACTCCTAGACTAAATGCATCCATCATATTAAAAATAGAACCGACATTCGTCGCTTCATCTGCTTTCGTAAAAATAAAACGACGAATCGGTACATGTTCGAATTGCTTCGCTATTTCTATCATATCACGTTCTTTTGAAACGAGCGAAAGAACGAGGTACGACTCCATCGTTTGATTAAATTGGATTAAATCATTTAAATCTTTCACAAATTGTGCATCTTTATAATTGCGTCCTGCCGTATCGATGAAGACGATGTCGTAATCCGCATAGCGGTCCATCGCTCGTTCGAAATCTTCACGGCTATAGACGACTTCAACAGGTGCTTGCAATAAATTCGCATACGTCTTCAGCTGCTCAATCGCTGCGATTCGATACGTATCGGTCGTCATGAATCCGATTTTTTTCTTCTTTTCTAACAATGCACGCGCTGCAATTTTTGCGATCGTCGTCGTCTTCCCGACACCTGTCGGACCGACGATATTAATGAATTTTTTGTCGAACGTTACACCACCGCATTCATATTGCTCAAATTGTTGTAGTAGCGCTTGGCGAACGAGTTTCATTAACAGTTCATCATCGACGACGTCTTTCGTTTTAATCTTCTGATAAACAGCGTCGCAAATTTGCAATGTTAATTTTTCATTCAACTCATGATCCATCAATCCTTCATAAATGACTTGTAAAGGTTTCGGATAATGATCTTTATTCGATTTCGTTTGCAATTGTTGCAACATTTGTTTCATCTCGAGCAATTCTTCTGTCATACGCTCTGATTCTTTCCGCTCTAATTCGCGGTCCGTATCTTTAAGTTGAACCAAACGAGATGACGCCGGTCGAATAATAGGTTCTTCAAGACCGGCGACAACTTCTACTTTATTTTTTTTAAACATGCCGAGGAAGCCCTTCGTTTGAATAACTGAAGAACGAATAATGACGGCATCCTCGCCAAAATCAGCACGCACTAATTGCATCGCTTCTACCATAGAATCTGCTACATATGTTTTCTGTTTCATCCGATGTCCACCACCCCGACACTTTGTACTTCAATTGAAGCTTCTAATTCATTATATGACAAAATAGGTATTTGTGGGAAGTAGCGCTCTGTAATTTGACGTAAATACATGCGAATCGCTGGCGAACAGAGTACGACAGGTGTTTGATTCATTAATGCGACACGTTCTACTTCTTGTGCAAGTGATTCTAATATTTGTTGTGACTGTTCAGGAGCTAATGATAAATAGCTGCCATGTTCAGTTTGTTCGATATGGTCTGCCATCAACTTTTCAACATTTCCTGACACGGTGAGTACTTTCAATGCGCTACCGTCTTGTGGTGCATATTGCATCGTAATTTGACGAGCGAGCGCTTGACGACAATATTCGATTAATAAATCGATATCCGACGTATATTTTGAGTAGTCTGCCAATGTTTCGAAAATGACAGGCAAGTTACGAATCGATACTTTTTCACGCAATAAGCCAGCCAACACTTTTTGAATCTCCCCGATTGAGAGCGGTGTCGGTGTGAGCTCGTCGACGAGAATTGGGCTCGATTCGTGAATGTGATCGACGAGTTGTTTCGTCTCTTGACGACCGAGAAGTTCTGACGCATTCGCTCGAATAATTTCAGTTAAATGAGTCGATACGACGCTCGGTGGGTCAACGACGGTGTAACCCATAATTTCAGCTTCTTCTTTCACATCTTCTGTAATCCATTTCGCCGGAAGTCCGAATGACGGCTCGATCGTGTCGATTCCTTCAATCGTATCTTCTCCACCTGGACTCATCGCTAAGTAATGATCGAGTAAGAGTTCTCCTCTTGCCATTTCATTCCCTTTAATTTTAATGCGATATTCGTTCGGCTGAAGTTGGATGTTGTCGACGATTCGAACGACTGGAATGACAAGACCGAGTTCAAGTGCTAACTGGCGTCGAATCATGACGACCCGGTCTAAAATGTCCCCGCCTTGTTCCGCATCGACGAGCGGTATGAGTCCGTAACCGAATTCGAATTCGATCGGATCGACGTTCAATAAGTTAATGACGTTTTCAGGACTCTTCATCTCATCCGTCTCAACTTCTTCTTCCATTTCTAACAATTCTTCTGGGTCTTCTTCCGCCTCTTGACGCATCATGTACGCTCCGATTACTAAAGCGAGTGCAATCGGTGTCGTTAACATTAAGCTAATTGGCGTCGTAATACCGAGTAAGAAAATCGTCACTCCTGCAACATATAACAATTTCGGTTGTCCGAGCAATTGGTCTGTAATATCTGTTCCGAGGTTACCGTCTGACGCTGCACGCGTTACGACGATCCCTGTCGCTGTCGAAATGAGGAGCGCTGGAATTTGAGAAACGATTCCGTCCCCGACTGTTAAACGTGAAAAACGTTCTGCCGATTCTGCGAATGTTAATCCCATTTGTGCGACCCCGATGATCATCCCGACGATTAAGTTAATGATGACGATAATAATCCCGGCGATTGCGTCCCCTTTAACGAACTTTGTCGCCCCGTCCATCGAACCGTAAAAGTCTGCTTCGTTACTTACTTTTTCACGGCGTTCACGCGCATCAATTTCAGAAATCATCCCTGCGTTTAAGTCCGCATCGATACTCATCTGTTTACCAGGCATCGCATCGAGTGTGAAACGTGCAGCAACTTCAGATACACGTTCCGCACCTTTCGTAATAACGATGAACTGGATGATGATCAAAATGACGAAGACGACGAGACCGACGATGACGTTACCACCCGTTACGAACGTACCGAATGTGTCAACGACGCCCCCTGCTTCTCCACGTGTTAAAATCGCACGCGTTGTCGACACGTTCAATCCGAGTCGGAACAACGTAAGTAAGAGCAAGAGTGATGGGAAGATAGAAAATTCGAGAGCTTCCTTCATATTCATCGCTGTCAATAAGACGAGCAAACCTAATGTGATGTTAACGATAATTAAAAAACTTAACAGCCACGACGGTAATGGGATGACGAGCATCGCGACGATCATAATAACCGCTGCGAGTACACCTAAATCTTTAAATTGCATGTCATCCCTTCTTTCTTCTTCATTTTATATTTTGCGTTTCAAACGGTAAACGTATGCGAGCACTTCGGCTACCGCTTTGAAAAACTGTTCTGGTACCGCTTGATCGATTTCAACTTCGTCATACATCGCACGTGCAAGCGGTCGGTTTTCAACCATGACGATGTCGTGTTCTTTCGCGATCATTTTAATCTTTTGTGCGACGAAGTCTACCCCTTTGGCAACGACGATCGGTGCGTCCATTTCGCCATCTTTATACTTCAAGGCAATCGCGTAGTGCGTCGGGTTCGTTATGACGACGTCTGCTTCTGGGACTTCCTGCATCATACGACGCATCGCCATCTCACGCTGTGTTTGTTTAATGCGCGATTTGATGAGCGGGTCCCCTTCCATATTTTTGTATTCATCTTTAATATCTTGCTTTGACATTTTCAAGTTCTTTTCATAGTCGTACTTTTGATAAAAGTAGTCGAGAATCGAAATGAACAGTAAGACGAACGCTGCGACGATACCCATAATTCCGACGAGTGTCGCAACCGTCATCAATGTTTCAGCAGGCGTTTTAAAGGCGAGTCCTAATACTTTATCGATATTGATGACGACAATCGTCGCCGTAACAGAACCGATGAATGATATTTTCAATATAGACTTTAACAATTCAACGATTGCACGAACTGAGAAAATACGCTTTAATCCTTTAATCGGATCGATTTTCTTCAAATCGAACTTCAATGGCTCTGTCGTAAAGAGAAAACCGAACTGCATTAAGTTCGCACTAATTCCTGCAATAATTGAAACGATGAAGACAGGTAATAAAATGACGGCCATTTTCATTAGTATTTGTATGTATACGAGCATGACGGAATCTTTCGTAATCGAAGGAGTCGAGACAAGCTCTGTAAATGTAAATTCAAAAAAGTGAAAAACTCGTTCTCTAAAAAAAGGTGCTGCAAAAAATAAAAATAAAAATACACATAAAATAACGAGCGCACTCGTCACATCTTGACTTTTCAGTACTTGACCTTTTTTTCTAGAATCTTCCCTTTTCTTCGGTGTCGCTTTTTCTGTTTTTTCACCCGAGAAAAATTGCAGATTGAGACGTAAATATTGCATCTTTAGCCGCCTCCTAAAATAAGCATTAAATCACGCATCGAGTACGCCATGAATTCAAATAAACGACGAATGAGTGCAACCATGACAGGAACCATGACGACGAGTACGAGAAAGCTCACTGTAATCTTAATGGGGAAACCGACGACGAAAATGTTCAATTGTGGAACTGTTCGTGCCGTAATTCCGAGTGCTAAGTCGACTAAAAATAAAGTTGCGACGATTGGAACGGCCATTTGGAATGAAATGAGAAACACTTGCGCAAATGTTTTCGTAATGAAGACTGCGAAGTTCTCCTCGCCAAAGGCTAAGCCAAGTTGCGTTAAGCCGATGAACTCGTAACTGTAAAAAATACCGTCTAACAATAAATGATGTCCATTCAATGTTAGCAATAACAGCAAGGCAACCGCATTAAAAAACTGACCGAGCAAAGGAGATTGCGCTCCTGTTTGAGGGTCAATAACGTTCGCAATCGCAAACCCCATCTGGAAATCGATAAATCCTCCGGCAATTTGAATCGCACTCATCACGATGAAGGCGACGATGCCGATCGCTAAGCCGACGACGACCTCTTTCATAATGAGTAAAAAATATGTACCATCGAGCGGTATCGGCTCCGCTGTTTGAATCGAACCTACGAGCAATACTGCTAAGATGAGCGCGAGAATTAATCGTTGCACGTTCGGAATCGTCCGATACGAAAATAGTGGTGCAACGACAAAGAACGCGGAGATTCTCATGAAGACGAGCAGTAAAGTCGGGAGGATGAGAACGAATTGTTCCATTCACATCACCCGATGTACCGAGGTAAGTTTTGTAAAATATCGCCTGCAAAATTCGTCACACGCGTCAACATCCACGGTCCAAAAATAACAATCGAGACGAGAACTGCGACGATTTTCGGAACGAAAGCGAGCGTCTGCTCTTGAATTTGCGTCGTCGCTTGGAAAATACTGACCGATAACCCTGTGACTAAAGCGATAATTAAAAGGGGACCGGACGTCAATAACACGACACTAATCGCACGTTCTGCAATCGAGATCACCATTTCATCTGTCATTTGTCTAATCCCCTTTCTAATAACTTTGCAGCAGTGACTGGATGACTAAGTACCAACCATCTACTAAGATGAACAATAAAATTTTAAACGGTAATGAAATCATAACCGGCGGTAACATCATCATACCCATCGACATTAAAACACTCGCAACGATCATGTCCATGACGAGAAATGGTATGAAAATCATAAAGCCCATTTGAAACGCCGTTTTAATTTCGCTGAGCGCATAAGCTGGAACTAACATCGTGAGCGGAATTTCTTCCACTGTTTCTGGTCGTTCCACATCATTGTATTTTAAAAATAAATCCAAATCTTTTTGACGCGTATGCTTACTCATAAATTGCTTGATTGGCACACTCGCATTTTCATACGCTTCGTCCAATGAAATTTCCTCATTGAACAAAGGAGTGAGTGCCTCTTTATTCACTTCTTGGAATGTCGGTGCCATGATGAAAAATGTTAAAAATAAAGCGAGACCGACGAGCACTTGGTTCGGTGGCATTTGCTGGGTTGCGAGCGCCGTACGAACGAAGGATAAGACGATGACAATTCGAGTGAACGACGTCATCAAAATGAGAATTGCTGGGGCTAGCGAAAGTACCGTAAGCAATAACATCAATTTGATCGATGTCGATACATTCGTCGGATCACTATCCGAGAAAAACTGCATAAAATCAGTCACGTCGCTCCCTCTCTTCCTTCAAAAGCTTTTCCATTTGTGCTTTACGTTCTTGTTGTGCTTTATCTAACTCTTGTTGAAATAGCTGATCAAACGGCTCATCTTTCTTCGGTTTGGAAGATGGTTTCTGTTTCTTGGCAAACAGTCGTTTCAATTGATCGATGATGAGCATCGATTGCTCTTCACCGTCATCGCTTTCAAGTTCAACAAATGAACGAATCGATTCTAACTCTTCCTCCGTCTCTATCTCCTTCAAAAGTCGGACATCGTCTCCTACTCCTATTAAGTAGTAACGTCCACCTATCGAAAGTAATTGAACAGATTTTTGAGGTCCGACCGAAACACCACCTAAATTGCGCATAAGACGCGCTTGGCCGAATTGTTGATTGCGTCGATTGACAAATTTCAATAAGAAATATAAAAGAAATATGACGAACGCAAAAGCGAATACTACTTTAATATACGAGCCTATAGTCGGAGCACTGTTCGCTTGGACTAAAGGCTCTTGTTCTGTTGCGGGATCTTCTTCGCAGTCGTTCCCATCTACACAGTCACTTACAAATGTTTGCGCCTGTGCCGTTACGGGAAAAGCAACACTGCTCGTTGCTACGAGTAACATTATTGCGATGGTGATGATTCGAAACAGACGCATCGTTTATCCTAAAGCTTTTTCGATTGCTTCAATAACACGATCCGCTTGGAAAGGCTTCACGATAAAGTCTTTCGCACCAGCTTGAATTGCATCGATAACCATCGCTTGCTGTCCCATCGCTGAACACATAATGACTGTTGCCGCTGGGTCTTTCGCTTTAATTTCTTTTAAAGCAGCAATTCCATCCATTTCTGGCATCGTAATATCCATCGTTACTAAATCAGGCTTAAGTTCTAAGTACTTTTCTACTGCTTGCAAGCCGTTTTCTGCTTCTCCTACTACTTCAAAGCCATTTTTCGTCAAAATATCTTTGATCATCATGCGCATGAAAGCAGCATCATCCACAATTAAAATTTGTTTACCCATAATTCTATTTCCTCCTAAAAATAATTATCGTAAATTGTGAAGGCGGTCAGCTTGACTTAAAATGTCCGTAATACGAACTCCGAAGTTCTCGTCAATGACAACTACTTCACCCTTAGCAATATAACGATTATTCACTAAAATATCAACTGGTTCACCTGCTAATTTATCTAATTCAATTATCGAACCGCTCGACATTTCTAATATTTCTTTCACAGAACGCTGTGTTCTACCTAGTTCAACAGTCACTTCTAACGGAATATCCATCAGTAAGTTTAAGTTGTGAGTTTCTTCCTCGTTTAACTGCGGTGCTTCAAAATTAGCGAATTGTGGTTGTTGGACATTGACTGGCTGTTGTTGTTGAACAGGTGGTGGCGCAACAGGTGGTGCTTGTTGCACTGGTTGTTGCTGTACCGGTTGTTGCGGCTGCGGTTGTGGTGCTGGTTCTGGTGTCGGTTCTTGTACCGGCGCAGATAAATCAACCGCTGGAATATCTTCTTCCTCTTCGTCTCCTCCACCCATCATCACTTTTTCTAAATCAGATACTAAGCCTTTCGCAAAGTCGATTTGGAACAATTGCATAATGTTCGAGTCGATCAGTTCGCCTACTTTCAAATTGAACGAGACGCGAATGAGTGGGCTTTCTTCCGGAATATGCTCCGTCCCTTTATCTAAGGAGATATCCATAATGTCTGTCGTCGGTGGTGAAATATCGACTTTTTTATTAAAGATGGTCGACATAGATGTCGCAGCCGACCCCATCATTTGGTTCATCGCTTCTTGAACGGCACTTAAGTGAATTTCACTCAAATCAGGATCAGGATCTGTTCCGTCTCCACCGAGCATTAAATCCGCGATAATCGCAGCGTCACTTTGTTTAATGACGAGCAAATTTGCACCTGTTAATCCGACTGTATATTCTACCTGTACAGCAACGTAAGGTTGAACGAACTCGTCAACTAATTCTTCCCGGCTAATGACTGACGTTGTCGGTGTCGTAATATCGACTTTTTGACCGAGCAACGCAGACAATGCAGTCGCTGCACTACCGAAAGACATGTTTCCAATTTCGCCTAATGTGTCTTTCTCCATATCGCTTAAAATATCATCAAAATTTTCTTCCTGGGATGATGTTTCTTCTTCGCCGCTATCTCCCGCATCATCGCCGCGAAGCAATGCTTCAATTTCCTCTTGCGAAAGTATGTTATCACTCATCATCTTCATCCCCTCCGTCTACTATCGTTTCAATTATTTGAACGGCCATACGGTTACGTATTTGTCCTGGCTGTCCTTTAAATTTCGGTATGTCTCCTACTTTGATCGTTAATAACTCATCCATTCCTTTATCGAGCGTCAACATGTCGCCGCGCTGTAAATAAAGCAATTCTTGAATGGACATCCGACTTTTTCCGAGTTCGGCAATGACAGGGAGTCGTGCTTGCTTCAAGCGTTTTTCCAACTGTTTGCTCTGCTCTTCTGTCGGTTCTTTTTTATTAGATTGCATCCAATAACGGACCGATAAGTTCGGTACGATCGGTTCTAATACGACGTGAGGGATACAAATATTAATCATCCCACTCGATTCGCCTATCACGATATTAAATGATATGACGACGACCGTCTCGTTCGGGGAAATCATCTGCAAGAACTGCGGATTCACTTCCATTTCCGTTAAATACGGATCGATGTCAATAATGCTAGACCACGCTTCTCGTAAATTATCGAAAGAGCGTTCATATAAATTCGTTAAAATTTTCGTTTCGATTTCAGTCAAATCGTCCGCTTTCGAAGACTGTCCGCCAGTTCCACCCATCAATAAATCAAGCATGGAATACGCAACGTTCGGATTCACTTCCATTAAAATATTTCCTTCCAATGGAGGCACTTCGAAAATGTTAATTAACGTCATATTCGGAATCGACCGAATGAACTCCTCGAATGGAATTTGATCTACACTGGCGACGTTAATTTGAACGTATGTACGTAATTGCGCCGAAAAATACGTCGTCAACAGTCGCGCAAAGTTTTCGTGAATTCGAGTTAAACTTCGAATTTGATCTTTGGAAAATCGGAGCGCGCGTTTAAAATCATACGCTTTGACCTTCCGGGTCTCATCTTCTTTTTTCATTTCTTCTGCTGACATTTCACCTGTTGAAATTGCCGAAAGTAGCGCGTCAATTTCGTTCTGTGATAGTACATCCCCGGACATACGGTCACCTCCTCAATTGAATAATAGTTTGCATCTTATTGAATAATGTAGGACACGATGTAAACTTGTGTCACTTCTCCTTCTTGCATTAACGGGTTAATTTGCGCTTTAATCGTTTCTTCAAACGCTTGTTTTCCCGCCTTGCCTTCAAAGTCCTCAGGGGACATTTCCGACAATTCTTTAATCACTTTGCTGTTCACTTGGAATTTACGTTTTTCTAATTCTTCTGCTGCTTTTTTGCTATCCGTTTCGATCGTTAATGAAATGCGGATAAACTGACGTGCATTCAAATTGGTCGTAATTTCTTCAAACTCAACCGTCTGTTCAACGACTTCATCGATTGAAGGCTCTTTCGGTGCAGCGTCCCCTTTGGAGAAATTCAACCAAAGTACAATACCGACGACGCCAATTAAGACGACCATGACGAGCGCAATTAAAATAATCATAAGTCCTTTGTTATTTTTCATTATTTTCACCTCGAATATGTGGATTAGACAACAATTGAACACTTTGATAAAACTGAATAATTCGGTCGTGCACTTCCTCTTTCGAGTCACGCACGATATATTTGGTGCCCGTCGTCAATGTGATCGTCGTATCTGGAAACGACTCGACGCGCTCTATGTATAAGGCGTTGATGGAAAATTCCTGCCCATTCAACCGTGTTACTTTAATCATATGTAAGGGCCGAGCGTGGTCGGCCCGACCCTCCCTTCAAAAAACAAAATTATCGTTTCAAGTTAACTAGTTCTTGTAAAATTTCATCCGACGTCGTAATAATACGCGTGTTCGCTTGGAAACCACGTTGTGCGACAATCATCTCTGTGAATTCTTCACCGAGGTCAACGTTAGACATTTCGAGGGAACCCGATTTCGTTGCTCCCATTCCTGAAATTGTAGGACTTGCAAAAGCAGCATCACCTGAGTTAGGACTTACTTGATAATAGTTTGCTCCTACCTTTTCTAATCCACCAGGGTTATTAAATGTTGCCATCACAAGATATCCTGCTGGTTTTAATTCCCCATCTTTCACATAGGTAACTTCTCCGTTATCACCAATCGACATACTCTCAGCATCAAGTGGAATTTGGATGTTTACATAGTTGTTGTCGTCAAATTCTCCACCTTCTAATTTCTCCTCTCCCACTGGATCGGCATTCCCAACTAAGTAATACCCATCCGAGTTTACGATATATCCATTCTCATCCATGTAGAAATTTCCTGCTCTTGTGTAAAGCGGTTTTTCTAATGAAAGAAGTTGCTCAGGTTTAGGTTCACTCTCACCGTCAGCTTGAGCTACAACAAAAAATCCATCTCCTTCAATCGCAAGGTCTAACGTATTTCCTGTAAATTGAGTAGAACCACCTGCATGAATCGTATCGATTGCACCGAGTTGAGCACCGAGTCCGACTTGTTTCGGGTTCACTCCGCCTCGGCTTGCTGAAGGGCCTGAAGCACCTGCTACTGTTTGTGAGTAAAGGTCTTTGAAGATGACGCGGCCTTTTTTGAAGCCGTGTGTGTTGACGTTGGCGATGTTGTTACCGATGACGTCGAGTTTCGTTTGGAAGTTTTTTAATCCTGAAATTCCTGAGTACATTGAGCGTAACATATGTGTATCTCCTCTTTCGTTTATATTGTTCTACTTCAATCAGTCCGTAGAACGAGGCATCCGCATGCGGTCCTGCCTATAATAGTATCGTTCCATCAATGTTCGTAAAAATTTGGTCTGCCGCTTCCTTGCGATTCATCGCGGTAATGACTGTGCTATTTTTTGCACTAATGATCATCGCGACGTTGTCGAGTAAGACGAGGGAGTCTTTTACCCCTTTCGTTCTCGCTTCATCAATTTTCGATTCGATGCGCATCCATTCGGCATCGCTCACTTCAATCGCGCGTTCGGCGAGTCGTCGTTCCGCATGTTTGCTCACTTTTAATTTCGGTGTGAGTGCTTGCTGTAACGTCTCTTCGAATGAGCGACTCGGTGTCGCTTTTTGCGGTTGTCGTGACGTTGGATGATGAGGTCCGATTGCAGGAAGGCGGTGGAAATGTAATGGATCCACATTTATTCCCTCCTAGCGGGCAATTTCTAAAAATTCATTGCTCGTAATTTTATCTTTGTTCGCTAATACGTATTGGACGTTTCCGTCTTTCATCGTTACTGAAATCACTTCTGACGTTTTCATCTCTTCGCCGTCTTTGTACGTGACATTGCGTCCGATGAGCATGCTCGCTTGAACGAGACTGTTGCCACCGCCCGTGATGCCGCCACCGTCATGTAATTCTGAAATGTTCGCTGCTGTAATTTCACGACCGTTATCGAGTGTGAAAATTGCGACGCCGTCTTTATACTTGATCGACTGGATGAGGTTCATCCCTTCTTCTGCGATCGGCTTACCATCTTCATCTTTTTTATCTGTAATGTCGTGCCATTTCACTGTTTTACCGACGAATTGGTTGTATTGAATAAGTTGAGCATCGTTTTGTGACTGTGCGAACTGTTCGAATGCTTTCGCCATGTTCATCGTCTGTTCCAATGCTGAAAACTGCGCCATTTGTGCGATAAATTCGTTATCTTTCATCGGATTTGTCGGGTCTTGGTTTTGGAGTTGCGCAATTAAAATTTTCATAAATGCGTCTTTCCCCATCGAATCAGGACCTGTCACACGTTGATCGCGTTTTTTATTCAATAAATACATCGAATCATCGATTTTTTGTTGACCTGTTAAACTTTGTGTATTGTTCGTCATTATGCTTCCTCCTGTTCTAAATCAATTAAGAACTGTGCGAATGACTTCTCATCTTCTTGTTCTTCCTCTGTCTCTTCTGTTTCTTCACGTGTAGCGCCGTGGCGTGTATCTTGCTGCATCAATTGTTCGCGCTCTGTTTTGTCAGAAGCTTGAAGCATTTGAGAAAGCTCGATGCGCTCCACTTGTAAGTTTTGCGAGACGAGTGCTGCTCGAAGTTGATGTAAACGTGAATCTAGCATGTCACGCGCTTGTGCGCTCGATGCGAGAATGCGGGCTGTTAACACTCCGTTCACTTCTTGCAATTCGATTCGAAGCGTTCCGAGATGTTCTGGATATAAACGAATCGATAAACGGTTCGCTCCTCCAATTTGTCCGAAGTTCGCTCGTTTCAAAATTGCTTGTAGTTGTTTCATCAATTCTTCTGCACGGCTCTGTTCCGGTGATTCCACTTGCGTTAACGTTTGGAAAAAGACCGACGTTGCGCTCGGCTGATTCATCGACGATAACAATTGTTGATTGCCTGTTTTCGGCTTTGATTCCACTTGCAAACGCAATTGTTCCGCTTCTGTTTGGACGAATTGTTGCATCATCTGTTGGAAGTTTTGCAATTTAGTGTCGTGGATAACGTGCATATCCGCTTGCGGTGCGACGTGTTGAATGTACTGGGCAATGACAGCAAATTGAGCGACTTGTTCTTCTGTGAACGGTAATTCTTCACCTTGTTGTTGCAGTAGTTCGATCGCTTCTGTCAACTGTGTCACATGATTCCAAAACGGCTCTATTTGATCTTCCGCTTGCTCTCCGCGAAGCTTTGCAATGAGCTGTTCGATATTGTGAATCAATTGTTCTTTTGAAGATTCATTAACATCTCCTAATGAGAGTACCGATTCTTCTTGTGGCTTTTGCTGTTCTGTTAATCGTTCTACTAAGCCTTCTAACGCATTCGTAATCGTTGTGATCAGTTCATTGTACGTGTCAGATGACTTCAGTAGTTCGTACACATCGTCCAAACTCGCTTGATAGGGAATCGTTGCGATGAGTTCTGTTAACTGTGTAGCAAATTCTTCATCGAACAGTTCAGGTAGTAATTGTTCCAGTTCTTCTGTCGACATGTTGAGCACTTCTGATAAAATCGCTAACACATCTTCAGATGATTTTGGTGCTTCTTCTAGCTTTGTCATTTGCGACTCGCTTGAGCCGAGCGTTTGAGCCATGACGGATGCGAAGACGTCTTTAGAAGAGCTATTTCCCTTCATGTCGATCGCTGCTGATTTTTGTTGAGCGACGGCAGCCATTTGTAGCATTTGAATGTTCACTTGTTGTTTTCACCTCCTTTAAAGGTTGTTATTTTGATAATAATGTCGTAAATTTCGCCGCTTGTTCAGGTTCCATCTTTTCTAAAATAGCTGCCACTGTATCTGGCTTTAAGCTCGCTAAAATTTTCACTGCATCTGCTTCATTCATCGCAAGTAAAATAGGTGCTGCGTTTTTCGCAGATAGTTTCTCGTACGTTGCGATAATTTCTTTAAATTCTTTTTTCGATTCTTCCGCACGATTTTGCACTTTCGCAATTTCGTCTGTCAATCGTTCTTGTTCGATGACGAGTAGTTCATTTTCTTCTTTTAATGCTTGAAGTTGTTGTTCTACTTTGGCAATTTCGTTATCTTTTTGTTGCAACTCTGCTTGCAACGTTACGACTTTTTCATCATTCGAAAAGTCTGGCTGCTCAAGCTGTGGGTCTGGTTCACCTTTAATCATTTCGGTCGTCCATTTTTTCGCTTGGTCAATAACGTTAACATCGGCCACTTTGGCAACGATGAGCAATACAGCAGAAACGAACAATAGAGGAACGACGAGCCATAGTATTAATATTTTCAATATGGATGGCTTCTTTTTTTCTTCTTCCACCTCTAGTTGCTCTTTTTCTTCCGCCATATGTTACCACCTGCTTTCCTTTCGACTAAACTGTTGCGTTGACAATTCATCGAGTTGAATTGCCTCAAGATGTTCCATCTCTTCTTTGTACAGCTGTTGATCGTGCTCTTTCATTTTCTCGTACTTGCGCACTTCAATCGTATCTTCGAGCAATTTTTCTTCAAACCAGTTCATCTTCGCCCGATATTCAATCACTTTCTTTTGACTGAGCGCGATTTCTTCTTCTAAACGCGTTAAGTAACGCGCATAGTATTGTAAGCTTTCAATCGAGAAACCATGCTTTAATTTTTCTTCTTGTTCTGCGAGTAAGTCTTCTTTTTTCTTCAGCAATTCATACAGTTCAGTCGCTACACGTTCAAACTCTTCGATAGAATGTTTATAGTCGTTTTCAGAATCGAGTTTTTTCTGTTCTTGAAACGTCAATATGTTTTCGAATCGATAGGCATACTGTTTCACGTCGTTTGACCTCCTGCGGCAAGCTTGATCAATTCATTGACCGTATCTTCCGCGCTAATATTGTCCCTGAAACCTTGCTTTAAAAAGTTCGTAATGAGCGGTTCGTATTCAATCGCTTCGTCAATTTCGCGAGAAGTTCCTCGCTTGTAAGCTCCGATATTAATTAAATCTTCGGATTTGTCATATGTATAGTACAGTTCACGCAAGCGTTCGGCTGCTTTCACATGCTCTTCTGAAGCGATATGGTTCATTAGTCGGCTAACGCTTTTTAACACGTTAATTGCGGGATACTGTCCTTTGTTGGCGAGTGTTCGGTCTAATACGATGTGACCGTCTAAAATACCTCGTACCGCGTCCGCAATCGGTTCGTTCATATCATCTCCGTCAACGAGCACGGTGTAGAAAGCTGTAATCGCACCTTTTTCGCTCGTTCCTGTACGTTCGAGCAATTTCGGTAAAATAGCGAACACAGACGGCGTGTATCCTCGCGTTGCAGGTGGTTCTCCGACTGCGAGTCCGATTTCACGTTGTGCCATCGCAACCCGTGTTACCGAGTCCATCATCAACATGACATTGTACCCTTTTTCTCGGAAATACTCTGCGATTGCTGTCGCTGTAAAGGCTCCTTTAATTCGCATGAGCGCAGGTTGGTCTGACGTCGCCGCTACGACGATCGTTTTTTTCAGCCCTTCTGGTCCGAGGTCACGTTCGATAAACTCTCGCACCTCACGACCACGCTCTCCGATGAGGGCGATGACGTTAATGTCAGCGACTGTATTGCGGGCAATCATTCCGAGCAACGTACTTTTCCCGACTCCGGAACCTGCGAAAATACCGACACGTTGACCGTTACCGACCGTCAACATACCGTCGATCGCTTTCACGCCGACTGATAATGGGTCGTTGATCGGTGGACGCGTTAAAACGTTCGGTGGGTCTTGCTCCGTTCGCACTGTCGTTAAACCGCGTGGTAATGGAGCCCCGTCAATCGGATTTCCGAGTGAATCGAGCACTTGTCCAATCAAGCCCATCCCTACTTTCACTTCTAAAGGACGGCCTGTGTTTTCGACGAGGCAACCGCTACCGATTTCTTGAATATGTGTGTAAGGCATAAGGATGACAATTTCTTCACGGAAACCGACGACTTCCGCCATAATGGTAGAGTCTTCTGTCGGTTGTAACGCATCGTGAATATGAATGTGGCAAACGTCGCCGACTGAACATTGCGGACCTTGCGATTCGATCATAAGACCGACGACTCGCACGACGCGTCCGAACTTCTTATACGTTTCCATTTTGGGAATGACGTCGATCAACTGCTCTGCCTTTTTCATTCATTAGTCACCACTTTCTAATATTTCTACAAGTTGTTCTTTCAACACTTTTAACTGTTCATCAATCGTCACAACGATGCGTCCGTGATTCGTTTCGATGTAACATTCTTCATCTTCGAAATCATCGTTCGCAAAGATGAGGAATGGGATGTCTGGTAGGAATATTTCGACGAGCTCGTCACGACTACGGCTGACGACTTCATAATATTTTGGCGAAACGTACAATTTGATCTCTTTCATCTCACGCGCTTCTTTTAAAGCACGTTTGACGACATCGATGTACACTTCTTCATCACGGTCTAGCGTAATGTTCAAAATACGTTCAGCTGCTTGCATCGCCATATGTAAAATAACGAACTCTTGCTCTTCTCTATATTTTACACCATCCGCTGCCGCTCGCTCTACAATTCGGTTCGCTTCTTCAAGCTTTTCTTTCCACGCTGCATGCGCTTCTTCCATTCCTTGATTGTAACCAGCTGTATAGCCTTCTTCATACGCTTGTTTCTCCAGCTGTACTTTCTCTTCTTCCCACGCTTGACGCATCGAATGAATATCATCTAGAGCTACTTGTCGCATATGTTCTGTTTGCGAGCGTATTTCTGATATTTCGATTTCTACTTTACGCAACATATTGTCGCGCTCTTGTTGAAGAGCTTGACGTTGTGCGTGCATGTCGATAGACTCGACAACTTCTTCATCTTCTTCTGTCGTTTCTCGCTCAAATGTTCGAATCGGAATATGGGCTTTCTTCTCAACTGGAACGTTGTTGTATGAACGGATGATTTTAGACAATGATGTCATCTCCTCCGCCACGTGCGATGATAATCTCACCCGCATCTTCTAAACGACGAATTGTCGATACGATGCGTGATTGAGCTTCTTCGACGTCTTTCAAACGTACAGGTCCCATAATTTCCATTTCGTCTTTGAACGATTCTGCCATACGTGATGACATGTTTTGGAACAATATTTCTTTTACTTCTTCGCTCGACACTTTCATTGACAAAATTAAGTCTTCGTTCTCTAGGTCGCGAATAATACGCTGGATCGAACGGTTGTCGAGTGTGACGATATCTTCGAATACGAACATGCGCTTACGGATTTCTTCAGCAAGCTCTGGGTCTTGAATTTCGAGTGTATCGAGAATTGTTTTCTCCGTTGAGCGGTCGACACCATTTAACACTTCGACTACCGCGTCGACGCCGCCCGTTTCCGTGAAGTCTTGTGTCACGGTTGACGAGAGTTTGCGCTCTAATACAGACTCAATTTCACTAATGACTTCCGGGCTTGTCGATTCCATCGTCGCGATACGTTTCGCAATGTCCGCTTGAACATCTTGAGAAAGGGACGATAAAATCATCCCTGCTTGCTCAGGTTCTAAGTAAGACAAAATTAAAGCGATCGTTTGCGGATGTTCGTTTTGAATGAAGTTTAATACTTGTGCAGGATCTGCACGTCTCGCAAAATCGAATGGACGCACTTGTAAAGATGACGTTAAACGATTGATAATCGTCTGCGCGTGATCTTTACCGAGCGCTTTTTCAAGCACGGTCTTCGCATAACCGATACCGCCTTGTGAAATGTAATCTTGCGCTAAAGCGATGTTGTGAAATTCTTCAATGACTTGATCTTTCACATCGGCTTCTACTTTTTTGACGCTTGAAATTTCGAGCGTTAACTTTTCCATCTCGTCTTCATCCAAATGTTTGAACACTTGGGCAGACAATTCTGGTCCGAGAGAGATGAGGAGTAACGCTGCTTTTTGACGTCCTGACATCTCTGATTCTTTTTTAGCCATTCGTTATCCCTCCATCAATCTTCAGAAATCCAAGTACGTAATAACTTCGCGAATTCTTCCGGTTTCTCTTTCGCCATTTTCTCGAGTTGTTTACGACGTACTGTCGCTTCCGTTTCTTGTTCATCATTAATGTCATCTACCATTAATTCTTCTTGCTCCTCAAGTGCTAACTGCTGTTCTTCTAATTCTTCTTGTTCACGTTTACGCTTACGTAAGAATAAGACGACGAGCACGATAATGACGACGAGTAAAATCGCACCGACGATGTAAACCCAGAGAGGTATTTCTGTCTCTGTACCGTCAAATTGTGATGCCATCGAGCCATTGAATGGCTGGATTGATACTGCAATCTTTTCAGCGAGTACTTCGTCTGTCAATTCAACATTATCTTCTTTATGAATCGATGTACGAACGATCGTCGTTAAAATTTGTTCGACATCATCTTGTAAGTTTTGCGGAAGCTCGGTCACTTCGCCCTCCTCATCACGAGGTGGATCGATGATTACTTGGATTCCGATGTCGCGTACTTTGTACGGACTTTCAACGATTTCTTTACGCACACGGTTCACTTCGTTATTAATTGTTTCTTCGAAGCGTTCATAGTCTCCGTTCGAGAAGCCCCATGCTCCGTATGTGTTCGTCATATTATCTGTCGGATCTCCGCCTTCTACATCACCTTCAGCGAATGGGCCATTGCCTGTGAATGTCTCTGTAATTCGTTGAGCACTCATCGCAATTCCTTCCATATTTTCTTCATCGACAGGTGTGACGATGTTTTCTTCACGGTTTTCTGCTTTAAAGTCAACTTCTGTCGACACGCTTACCGCTACTTTATCGTGACCCATCATTAAACCGAGCATTTGTTGTACTTGACGTTGAATGTCGCGTTCGATTGATTTCTTAACGCCCATTTGATCCGCAAGTTGTGCTCCTGTATTTTTATCTGGGTCCACTTGATCATAAATTTCAGAGAACTGGTTCATGATCGTAATGTTTTCAACGTCTAAATTCGGCAAACTTTTTGAAACTAAACTGTACATCGCACGAATTTGTCCTTCTGTAAACTCATGACCTGGACTCGTCTTTAACATAATTGCTGCTGTTGCATCTTCATTGACATCGCGAACGAAGACGCTCGGTGTCGGCAAAGTTAACATAACGGAGGCATCTTGCACTCCTTCAATACCTTTGATTAAATTAGCGAGTTCTGTTTGTAATGTCGCTACTTTCAACATATTAAACTCATTGTCTGTCGTTCCAAAACCAGCGTTATCTGCGAAGAACGAGTAGTCGATTGTTCCTGAATTCGGGAAACCTTCTGACTCCAGCATAACGAGTAATTCATTCACTCGTTCTTTCGGTACTAATATGGATGTACCTCCTGGTGCGATCTCGTTCGGAACATTCAAAGAATCCAAATGCTCTTTCATTCTTCCAACTTCTGCTCGTGAAACATCTTTGTACAGCGGAACATATTCTGTTCGCGATAAGAAAAATGTGAGCAGTGCCGCCACTAGAATAATTCCAAGCGCAGAACTAACATATACAATTTTTTGGGTTTTCGAACGCTTCGACCAGAACTCGCTAACGTCAGCTCTGATTTTCGCTACTCTTTCTTTCATTCATAATCCCCCGGTTGCCTCGCTTTACATTATAGCGGCATTCTACTAATTTCTTGATACGCTTCTACTACTTTATTACGTATTTCTAACGTAGCACTAAGTGCGATGTTCGCCTTCTGTGCTTCGATCATCACGTTATGTAAATCGACATTTTGACCTGTGATGAGTTGCCCTGTTTTAAAATCAGATACTTTTTGCATTTGATCGACTTGGGCAATCGCTTCTTTTAAATATGTACCGAACGACTGTTCAACTTGTTTTGATTCGTTCTGAATTTCAAATATATTTTTCGGTGGGATGACCGATTGCACAGATTGAATTTTAGGCATTTTGTTCTCCTCCTTCATTTAAAACTTTTCTCACGATTACTTTCCAATTTCTAAAGCTTTCATCAACATAGACTTATTTGCGTTAAATGCAGTGATGTTCGCTTCATATGAACGCGTTGCAGACATCATATCAATCGTCTCACGCAAAGGGTCTACGTTCGACATGCGCACGTATCCCATATCGTCCGCGTCTGGGTGACTCGGGTCATAAACAAGTTTAAACGGTGTCTCTTCGTCTTCTCGAATGCGAGAAACGACTACACCGTTGCCTACTGCATGTTTATGTTGTTTCCCGATCGCAGCATTAAAGAACGATGTAAACTGTCCTTCTTTTGTTGCCATCGCTACCGTCTTACGGCGATACGGTTCCCATTCGCCGTTAACGAGACGAGCGCGAGTTGTATCGATGTTCGCCATATTCGATGATATCACATCCATGCGCAAGCGTTGTGCAGTTAGTGCTGACGCTGTCGTTTGCATACTATGGAAAATCGTCATCCTTAACGGCCTCCTTTAATCACTTGTTGTAAACTGTTAAATTTACCGTTCAAACGGTCAATAAGTGCGTTGTAATAAATTTGGTTCTCCGCCATGTTCGCTTGTTCTTTATCCATATCGACACCATTACCTGTATGTCTGTAGGCTTTCATATACGTCCGAACACTACTTAATTCACCCGAGCGGGCAAATGGAATATGTCGTTTGTCCGTGCGATATGCTTCTAATTGCTTCGTTTTTGCTTCGTTGAATACGTCTTGGAAACTCACTGCTTTCGATTTATAGTTCGGCGTATCTACGTTGGCAATATTTTGCGCAATCGTTTTTTGCGTGAGCGCTGCGTAATCTAATCCTTTTTCTAAACCTTGGATCGTTGAGCTGAATAGCATTTTTCTCTCACCCCTTGCAATTATCAAAAATATAAAAATATAATGACAGAAACAAATTTTCTATTATCGTCATTGTATCGAAAAAACAGCGTATTTGTCTACATTAAACGGATATTTTATACCGTTTTTCACAAAATAAGTCACTGTTTTTTCACGTTCTTTTCATTTTTAGGCCTTTAGACTATTTTTATCTTATGAAGTAATTGTTTTTTTATATTATATACATATTAACGCTAATATATTGCATTTTACATTTATTTTTTAACATATTTTTGATTCCGTTCAAAAACGTTAGGTCTTACCGGTCATTTTCCGTTTTTTGTGAATTTATTTTTCAAATACATACAAAAAACACGAGCACACTTAATGACCTATGCTCATTCTCTCCTAAAACGATGTAACCATTTTATATTCAATAAGCGCTTTACATATGAAACGTTCTGTTTCATTGTTCCGAATAAAAAGGCACATAGATATTGATTGTATCAGAAAAAAGAAAAAGCACAATGTAGTGCTTTTTCCTGTCGGGTATTATTAAATTTGACGTTTTTCTAACTCAGCTAAAAATTTACTGTTTAATACTTTAATGTACGTTCCTTTCATACCGAGTGAACGTGATTCGATGACGCCTGCACTTTCTAGTTTGCGAAGTGCGTTCACGATGACCGAACGTGTAATACCGACACGGTCCGCTACTTTCGATGCGACGAGCAATCCTTCATCGCCGTCAAGCTCTTTGAAAATATGTTCGATCGCTTCATGTTCGCTGTATGACAATGAGTTGATCGCCATTTGAACGACTGCTTTGCTACGCGCTTCAATTTCAATTTCTTCTGATTTTTCGCGTAAAATTTCCATGCCGACTACTGTCGCGCCGTATTCCGCTAAAATGAGGTCATCTTCTGTAAACTCTTCATCCATACGTGCTAAAATGAGTGTTCCGAGACGCTCTCCGCCACCGATGATCGGTACGATTGTCGTTAAACCGCTTTGGAATAATTCTTTATTTTCTACAGGGAAAGCAGTGTATTCACTGTCGATCCCGATATTCGGTGAAGTTTCATGAATGTTGAAAAGACGTGATGTATATTCTTCAGGGAATTGTTTTTCTTCGTACATACGTTTAATACGCTCGTTCTCGATTTTTTGATGAATTTCAAGACCGAGTAATTTCCCCTTACGGCTGACGATAAATGCGTTACAGTTAATAACGTCACTCAATTGTTCCGCCATCTCTTTAAAGTTAACAGGTTTTCCTGCTTTTTCTTGAAGCATTGCGTTAATTTTTCGTGTTTTCGCTAGCAATGACATGTTATATTTTCCTCCTAATCGTTATAAAACGAACTCTCTATATACAATCTCTTTCCATTTTAACTCTTATAATTGTCGAAATAAACTCATTTGTTTGAATTTACAAAATAAATCGTGAAAGGTCTTCATCTTTTACGATTTTTTGAAGTTTTTCATCGACGTACGGACGGGTGATGACGACTTCAGCCGGTGCGATATCTGGCGCTTCAAACGATAGTTGTTCGAGCAGTTTCTCGATGATCGTATGAAGACGACGCGCTCCGATATTTTCTGTTGAATCATTCACTTCATACGCAATTTCAGCGAGGCGTGTAATCGCATCGTCATCGAAACGAATGACGATTTCTTCCGTTGCAAGCAACTGTTCATATTGACGCAATAAAGAATGTTCTGGCTCGCGTAAAATGCGTTCGAAATGCTCTGCTTTTAATTTGTTAAGCTCTACTCGAATCGGGAAACGCCCTTGCAGTTCAGGGATGATGTCCGATGGTTTTGAAATATGGAAAGCTCCCGCTGCGATAAATAAGATGAAGTCCGTGCGGACGACCCCGTATTTCGTCGTCACTTGCGAACCTTCAACAATCGGTAAAATGTCGCGCTGCACTCCTTCACGCGATACATCTTGTGATTGTTGAGAACCGCTACGACTCGCAATTTTGTCGAACTCGTCGATGAAGACGATGCCTGACTGTTCGGTCAGTTCAATCGCAAGGCGCGCTACTTTTCCTTCATCTAATAGCTTGTCTGCTTCTTCCTCTTCTAACACTTTACGTGCATCTTTCACTTTCATCGTGCGCTTCGTCGTCTGTGTCGGAATAATGGAAGACAGGGCATCTTGAAGTTGGCCGAGTTGCTCTGCATTTGCGCCTGGCATCATGCCAAGGACATTCGATTGTGGCATCGCTACGTCGAGTTCTACGAGTTCTTCTTCAAGTTTCCCGATTCGCAACATCGCACCAATTTCAGAGCGCTTTCGTTTGCGTTCAGTTTCTTCTTGTGGATCTTGTTGTTCTTCTTGTTGTTGGCCGAATAACATTTCAAACGGATTCGACATCCCTTGTTGTTTTTTCTGTTTCTTTTTCGGGACGAGTAATTCGATCAGTCTCTTTTCGGCATTGCGTGCAGCTTCTTCTTTCACATCTTCTCGCATTTTTTCTTTCACGAGACGAATCGATACTTCTACTAAATCTCGAATGATTGATTCGACATCACGACCGACGTATCCGACTTCTGTAAACTTTGTCGCTTCTACTTTAATGAATGGCGCTTCGATAAACTTCGCCATACGACGAGCGATTTCTGTTTTCCCTACTCCTGTCGGGCCGATCATTAAAATGTTTTTCGGAATGACTTCCTCGCGTACTTCTTCAGGCAGACGCATACGACGATAACGATTGCGTACCGCTACTGCGATTGCCCGTTTCGCCTCTTCTTGGCCGATGATGTACTTATCTAAATATTCGGTTAACTGTCTCGGTGTATACTGCTCTTGTTTCGTCATTACAGCACCTCCACAATGATGTGATCGTTCGTGTACACACATAATTCTGCTGCCGTTTCAAGCGCTGCACGTGCAATTTGTTCAGCCGTTAATGAGTCTCCGCTGTACTTTTTTAAAGCGCGACCTGCTGCGAGCGCATAGTTGCCACCTGAACCGATTGCTAGTACGCCATCGTCTGGTGCGATCACTTCCCCAGTTCCTGAAACGAGTAATAATTGTTCTTCATTCATGACGATGAGTAACGCTTCTAATTTGCGAAGCGCGCGGTCTCCTCGCCACTCTTTTGCGAGCTCTACCGCTGAACGTTCTAATTGACCATTGTATTCGTTTAACTTCTGTTCAAAACGCTCAAATAATGTAAAAGCATCCGCTACTGATCCCGCAAAACCTGCGAGCACTTTACCGTTGTGTAATTTACGTACTTTTCGAGCTGTATTTTTCATAATGACGGCATTGCCCATCGTCACTTGGCCGTCCCCACTCATCGCGACTTGCCCTTTATGATGAATGGCAAAAATCGTTGTTGCGTGAAATTCCATCACGTTCTTCCTCCTTACGCTCGCGGATGTGTCCGGTCGAGCACTTCTTTTAAACGACTCGTCGTCACATGCGTGTACTTTTGAGTCGCCGCTAAGCTTTGATGTCCGAGTAATTCTTGAACGACGCGTAAGTCTGCTCCATTGTTTAATAAATGGGTTGCGAAAGTATGGCGTAATTTATGTGGGTAAAGCTTCCCGTCAAGCGCTGCCTCTTTCATCAATTGAGTTAAAATATACCGCACACCCCGTTCTGTAATCGGTGCACCTTTCATATTGACGAAAAGAAATGGATGATGTTCTCTTTTCATCAAACTTTGACGAGTTTCTTCTATATATAGACAGAGTGCATCTTGTGCAAAACTGCCGAAAGGTACGTAACGTTCTTTTCGCCCTTTTCCCATAACCCGGACGATACCGTAATCGAGATCGACATGTGAGACTTCTAGCGCAACGAGTTCTCCTACTCGCATTCCAGTCGCATATAACATCTCTACTAAAGCACGGTCTCGAATCATCTTTCGACTTTCTCCATGCAATGACGCAAAAAGAGCTTCCAATTCTTCCTCATAAAAAAAAGAAGGTAATCGTTCTTCTTTTTTCGGATGATATAAAAGTTGAAAGGCTTGATTGTCAATGCCATATGTCGTTTTCGCATAGTTGAGAAAAGTTCGAATAGACGTAATTTTGCGTGCTACGGTCGCACGAGCGAGCCCAGCATCATACAATTCCGTCACGTATAGACGCGCTTCTTGATACGTCAATTGTGACAATCGAATTTGTTGACGCTGTAAAAAAGAGCCGAATTGCTCAATATCGCTCATATATTCTTGAATCGTATACGATGCGTAGTTTTTTTCAATACGCATATAGTTGTGAAATTCTTGCTTTAATGGCTCAAATTCCATACGATCACCTCGATTTTCCCTCAGTCCATTGAATACTATACATGAAAGGTCTTAATTTTCGCAACTATTTCAATGCGGTGGTCAGACTTCTTTATGTACTGTTCATAACTACGTCACAATTTTAGGCTATTTCGTCATTTTTATCAATTAATTAACATTTGAACGTTTTTTATTGTAAGCGCCATCTTTCGTAAATTAGAGTGTGTCTTTCTCAGGCGAACAAATTACATTGGTCATTGACATAGAAAATCCCTTTCTCTACTTCGAGAAAGGGATCTATTTCTTATTCGCTTAATGTCGTCACAAATTCATCCATCGATGTTAATGCGCGCTCTGCATATTTTTCTGCACGTTCTGCTTTTGAACGAATGCGTTTTTCAAGCGGTGGGAAAAGTCCGAAGTTGACGTTCATCGGTTGGAAATTGTCAGGGTTCGCTTCCGTAATGTAGCGAGCTAAACTGCCGATTGCCGTTTCATCTGGCATACGGTGAAGCAATTCTCCTTGAGCTAAGCGCGCTGCATTCATCCCTGCGACTAAGCCTGAAGCGGCTGACTCAACGTATCCTTCAACACCTGTCATTTGACCTGCGAAAAATAAGTTCGGATGTTGACGCATTTGGTACGTCGGTGTCAAAATTTTCGGTGCGTTCATAAATGTATTACGATGCATCACACCGTAACGAACGATATCGACATTTTCAAGACCCGGAATGAGTGAGAGTACTTTCTTTTGCTCGCCCCATTTCAATTGCGTCTGGAAGCCGACGATATTGTATAACGTTCCCGCTCCATCATCTTGACGTAATTGAACGACCGCGTACGGCGTTTCACCTGTTTTCGGGTCTTCAAGTCCTACTGGCTTCATCGGACCGAATAATAACGTTTTTTCGCCACGTTTTGCGAGCACTTCGACTGGCATACACGCTTCGAAAAATAAGTTTTTCTCGAAATCTTTCATCGGTGCGACTTCCGCTTCAACTAACGCTTCATGGAAACGGTCGAATTCTTCTTTCGTCATCGGACAGTTTAAATAAGCGGCCTCGCCTTTATCGTAACGCGATTTTAAATATACTTTCTCCATATCGAGCGACTCTTTCGTAACGATCGGTGCTGCTGCGTCGTAAAAGTAAAGGTCTGTCTCTCCAGTGAGTGATTGAATTTGTTCTGTTAATGCTTCAGACGTTAACGGACCTGTTGCGATAATCGTAATTCCTTCTGTCGGAATCGTCGTCACTTCTTCATTCAATACTGTAATGTTCGGATGTTCTTTCAACGCCTTCGTAACATTTGCAGAAAACTCATGACGATCCACCGCAAGTGCTCCTCCTGCTGGAACGGCACAAGCATCTGCCGCACGAATAATTAAAGAATTTAATTTTCTCATTTCCTCTTTTAAAACACCTACCGCATTCGTCAGCTGATTCGCACGAAGCGAGTTACTGCAGACGAGCTCTGCGAATTGATCGGTATGGTGAGCAGGCGTCTGCTTCACTGGTCGCATTTCGTACAAACGAACTTGTACGCCACGATTTGCAAGCTGCCAAGCCGCTTCACTTCCCGCGAGCCCGGCGCCAATTACGTTTACAACTTGCATACTTTCCCCTACTTTCTATTCTTGTGGTTCTTCTTTATAGTCACATTCTTCATTTGTACATTGTACTTGTACGCCTTTTTTCAAGCGTTTTTCAACGAGTGTCGGTTCATTACATTTCGGACAAGCACGAGCGATCGGCTTATCCCATGAGACGTATTCACACTCTGGATATTGGTCACAACCGTAGAAAATACGGCGTTTTTTACTTTTTCGTTCGACGACTTCGCCTTCTTTACATGTCGGGCATTTGACGTCGATTTTCTTCACGATCGCTTTCGTATTGCGACATTCCGGGAAGTTCGAACAAGCCATAAATTTCCCGTATCGGCCCATTTTGTACACCATTTCAGAGCCGCATTTTTCACAGTCTTCTCCTGCAGGTTCGTCTTTAATTTCGATCTTTTCCATCTCGGCATCCGCTTTTTCAACATGTTTTTCGAATTCTGTATAGAAAGCATCGATCACTTCTTTCCAAGCGATTTCGCCTTCTTCGATACGGTCTAAGTCATTTTCCATACTCGCCGTAAATTCGATGTCGATAATGTCTGGGAAATATTCGTTCACCGCTTCATGAACGATGACACCGAGTTCTGTCGGGACGAAACGACGCGCATCGAGTGTGACGTAACCGCGCTTTTGAATTGTATCGAGCGTCGGTGCGTACGTTGACGGACGACCGATTCCGAGTTCTTCCAACGTTTTCACGAGACGTGCTTCCGAATATCTCGGAGGCGGTTGCGTGAAGTGTTGTTTCGGTTCGATCGCTTCACTGTTTAACTTCTCTTCTTCTGTAAGTTCCGGCAACATTTTTTCATCCATCGGTTGTTCGCTCGCGTCATCGTTCCCTTCGATGTACACTTTCATAAACCCTGGGAACTTCACTTGCGAACCGTTCGCACGGAATTTATAGTCGTTGTTCATTAAGTCAACAGCGACCGTGTCAAGAATCGCTGGTGCCATTTGACTTGCGACGAAACGCTCCCAAATGAGTTTGTATAAACGGAGTTGGTCGCGCGATAAATATTGTTTCATCGCAGCTGGCGTACGCTCTACAGAAGTTGGACGTACTGCTTCGTGCGCATCTTGAGCGTTACTTTTCGATTTCGTTTCTTTTTTCTCTGTCGGAATAAACTCTTCTCCGTACATCGTTTCGATAAATGTTTTTGCTTCTTCTTTCGCTGTATCCGAAATGCGTGTCGAGTCAGTACGCATGTAAGAAATCAGTCCGACTGTTCCTGCACGGCCAAGCGGAATTCCTTCATATAGTTGTTGTGCAAGCATCATCGTTTTTCTTGCACGGAAATTTAATTTACGCGCCGCTTCTTGTTGAAGGGATGATGTCGTAAACGGTAATGCTGGATTACGACGGCGTTCTTTTTTGACAACTTTCGTCACTTCAAAAGGATTGCCTTCAATTGCTTTCAACACATTTTGGACGTCTTGTTCGTTCGATAATTTGAGCTTCTTCTCATCTGTTCCATAAAAAGCCGCTTCAAATTTCGTTTTGTCTTTTTCGAATTGTGTTGTAATGCTCCAATATTCTTCTGGTGTGAACGCGTTAATTTCATTTTCACGGTCGATGATTAAACGGAGCGCAACGGATTGAACACGTCCTGCTGAAAGACCTTTTTTTACTTTTTTCCATAAAATCGGACTAATGTTGTATCCGACGAGGCGATCTAAAATACGACGTGCTTGTTGCGCATCGACTAAGTCCATATCGATCGGACGCGGTGTTTTAAATGAATTTTTCACAGCGTCTTTCGTAATTTCGTTAAAGACGACGCGGCAATCGGATTCAATGTCTACGCCTAATTGGTTCGCTAAGTGCCAAGCGATCGCTTCCCCTTCGCGATCCGGGTCAGCCGCGAGATAAATTTTCTTCGCTTTTTTCGCTTCTTTTCGTAAGTCTTGTAAAATAGGCCCTTTCCCACGAATCGTAATATATTTGGGCTCGTAATTATTTTCAGTATCTACGCCCATTTGGCTTCTCGGCAAATCGCGTAAATGCCCTAAAGATGCTTTTACTGTGTAACGTTTTCCTAAATATTTTTCAATCGTCTTCGCCTTCGCTGGCGACTCGACGATGACTAAATTGTCTGCCATGTACACATATCCTCCCCAGTAGTAGAGATTGTCATTCTTTTTTATATTTCAATGAATCAACCTATTCGTCTACATTTCACTTCTGTTGCAAAATGTATAACAGTTTCAATGGAAAATCAACTATTATTGTATATTCCACGATTTATTTCTCGCTCTTTTCGCAGCATTTCTTGAATTTGTGTCGGTGAAATGACCGGAATCGCCCCTTGTTCAATTAAAGCATTCGGCCCTTCATGAAGCGGATTTGTAAAAGGACCTGGATAGGCGAAAATCGTACGTCCGTGAGATAGAGCATAGTCGACCGTACTCATCGTTCCACTATTGCGTTCCGCTTCTGTTACGATAATTCCTTCACTCATTCCCGCGATAATGCGATTGCGTTTCGGAAACATCCAACGGCGTGGCTTCATTGATGGCGGATATTCCGAAATGACGAGCTCATGCGTTTTTAAATATTGTTGTAGTGCTCGGTGATGTTTCGGATATGTATTGTACATGCCATGTCCTAAAACTGCAATCGTTCGCACTTTTTGGCGTACCGCTTCTTCATGCGCCATCCGGTCGGCCCCTTGTGCCATCCCTGACACGACGGTATACCGTTCTTCCAATAAAGCTGGCATAATAGTACGAATGCCTTCAGTGCTGTAGGACGTCGCTTTACGCGAACCGACAATCGCGACGAGAGCGGATGTTAATAAGCTTACGTCGCCTTGTGCATAAAGTAAAGCAGGTGGATCAAATGTATGTCGCAAAAGTGGAGGATAGAGCGGATGCGTATATGCGATCACTTGAATATTTGCTGCACGTAATTCGCGCTCATACGCTCTGATTGAAAAGTGATTCGCTCGTTCAATCCATTCTTCCTTCTCTTTCAAAACGAATGGAACGTCCAACCATTCTTTCACTGTTTTTTCTTCATTTTCTGTTGTAGCATACCATTCAAAAAACGGGCGAAAAAATCGATAATCTCGTTGTGTTATATAATGAAGGAACACGATAAATTGCTTGAAATTCATCTCATTTTCTCTCCTTACTTGCCTTATTTTTAGGAACGCAAAATACCCCTCAACCGAGTAGATTGAGGGGTATGTTTTATCGATTAGTGAGTTTTACACTTGTCGTATAAACCTTCTTCTTTTAATACTTTAATTAAAGTTTCACCGATTACTGATGGTGTGTCCGCAACTTGGATACCTGCTGCGTTCATCGCTTTAATTTTTTCAGCTGCTGTACCTTTACCGCCTGAGATGATCGCACCAGCGTGTCCCATACGTTTTCCAGGAGGTGCAGTTTGACCACCGATGAAGCCAACGACTGGTTTCGTCATGTTCGCTTTCACCCATTCAGCTGCTTCTTCTTCCGCTGTTCCACCGATCTCACCGATCATGACAACTGCGTAAGTTTCTGGGTCTTCGTTAAATTCTTTTAAAACGTCGATGAAGTTTGTACCGTTTACTGGATCTCCACCGATACCAACTGCTGTCGTCTGACCGATTCCAGCTTCTGATAATTGGTGAGTTGCTTCATACGTTAATGTACCAGAACGTGATACAACACCTACGTGACCTTTTGTATGAATGTATCCTGGCATGATACCAATTTTACATTCGTCTGCCGTAATAACACCTGGGCAGTTTGGTCCGACTAAGCGTGTATTTTTACCTTCCATGTAACGTTTCACTTTGACCATGTCGAGAACTGGAATGTGCTCTGTAATACAGATTGTCATATCGAGTCCTGCGTCCGTTGCTTCCATGATCGCATCCGCAGCGAATGGAGCTGGTACGTAAATAACTGAAACTGTTGCGCCTGTTGCTTTTACCGCTTCTTCAACTGTGTTGAAAACAGGTACGCCTGCCGCTTCTGTTCCACCTTTACCAGGTGTTACACCACCGACAATTTTTGTTCCGTATTCTAACATTTGCTCTGTGTGGAAAAGAGCAGTAGAACCTGTGATACCTTGTACGATTACTTTTGTATCTTTATTAATATAAATACTCATCAGTTTACCCTGCCTTTCTTACCCTACGAGCTCAACGATTTTTTGTGCACCGTCTGCCATTGTGTCTGCTGGAGTGATTGCAAGTCCAGACTCGTTCAATAATTGCTTACCACGGTCAACGTTTGTACCTTCTAAACGTACGACGAGTGGAACTTGAAGTTGTACTTCTTTCGCTGCTGCGATGACACCTTCAGCAATAACGTCACATTTCATAATTCCACCGAAAATGTTAACGAAGATTCCTTTTACGTTCTCATCTGAAAGGATGATTTTGAATGCTTCTGTAACTTTTTCAGCAGTCGCGCCGCCCCCAACGTCAAGGAAGTTAGCCGGTGAACCGCCGTAATAGTTAATTGTGTCCATCGTCGCCATTGCGAGTCCAGCACCGTTAACCATACATCCGATGTTACCATCTAAAGAAATGTAGCTTAAGTCATACTTAGAAGCTTCGATTTCTTTTTCGTCTTCTTCTGTTAAGTCGCGTAATTCTTGAATGTCTTTATGACGGAAAAGACCGTTCTCGTCGAAGTTAAATTTCGCGTCAAGCGCCATTACTTCGTCTTCTTTCGTTACAACGAGTGGGTTGATTTCAACGATTGAAGCGTCTTTGTCGATGAATACATCGTAAAGACCGAGCATGAATTTCGCTGCTTTGTTTACTAAGTGTGTCGGAATGTTCATGTTGAATGCCATACGACGAGCTTGGAAACCTGTAAGTCCAACAACTGGGTCAATCACTTCTTTGAAGATCTTTTCAGGAGTTGCTTCAGCTACTTCCTCGATGTCCATACCGCCTTCTTCAGAACCCATTAAAACGACTGAGTCTGTCGCACGGTCAACGATCAAGCTAATGTAATATTCTTTCTCGATGTTAGAACCTTCTTCAACGAGCAAACGTTGTACTTCTTTACCTTCTGGTCCTGTTTGTGGCGTTACGAGCACTTTGCCGAGTAATTCTTCAGCGTACCCTTTCACCTCATCTAAAGATTTAGCGATTTTAACACCGCCAGCTTTACCGCGTCCACCTGCGTGAATTTGTGCTTTCACGACATAAACGTCTGTGCTAAGTTTTTTTGCAGCTTCTACAGCCTCTTCAGGTGTAAAAGCAACATGTCCCATTGAAACAGCTACTCCGTAATCACGTAGCAATTGTTTACTTTGGTATTCATGGATATTCATCTTACATCCTCCAATCAAATATATAACATCTGTACTACCAATTATATTGTAATAAAGTTCTGTTGCTTTGTCCACATGAAGCGTTGTAAATTGTCCGTTAAACGAAATTTTTTATTAATTCAGTCTGTTTTTTCTTTCTTTATCGACATTATAAATAAATGCGAACACTTCAGCGACTGCATTATACAGATTTTCCGGGATTGAGTCATTAATATCCAGTTCCCCAAGCAGTTGGACGAGCGTCGGATCCTCTTGAATCGGGACGTCGTGGTCTTTCGCCTTCTGCAAAATGTTATCCGCGACTTGCCCTTTTCCTTTCGCGACGACGACGGGAGCTGTTGTAGTGTCCAAATCATATTTTAGTGCTACAGCTTCTTTTCTTAGCTCTTTGTTCGTCATATTCGAATATCCACTCCTGAACGTTTTGGTTGTTGTGCAAACGACTGTTTTTTCGGTTTGGGAGCGTGGCGTTCTTCAATTGTTTTGAAAAATAGCCCTGACAATTTATAACGATGTTCTTCTAAACCTTCTTTTAAACGCTCTTCAAATTGTGTTGATAATTGCTGTAAATGAGGCGTTTCATTGAAAATCGTCAAGGTGACAATCCGGTTTTGCACTTGCATATCGACGATTGTTTCTTTCAATGTTTCTAATTTTAAATAAAATAAAATGCGGGCGTAGTTTTCATCGATTTTGCCATCGTCATCCATTTTGCCTGACCATTGCAGCGTCGCATCGATTTTTTTACCTAAAAAGTCGAGCGGGACGTTCATGATGATTTGTTGTTGGAGTGACTGCTCTTGACTCGTTTGAATGATCGGCGCATTCATGCGGGCGACGAGTTGTTCAACCGCTTCTTTCGTTTGCGGTGTGAGCGCTTCGCTTTGCAATAGTTGAATGAGTTGTGGTTTCAACTGTTGTGTCAGTTGCGCGAGATGCTCTGGTGTCGCTCTCGGAATTTGACTTTCATAGTTGAGGCCGAGTTGTTGAATCGTCTGTTTCAACACTTGTTTGATCGCTTCCCCGTCAAGCTGTTGCATAAGATTCGCTTCTGCTCGCGCTTGCGCCCCTGGTTCTTGCATTAGTTGAACGAGGCGCTCCATCACTTGCGGTGGGATTCGTTCTGCTGTTGCGAGTTGTTCGGTCGATGTTGTGAGCGGTGCCGTTTGTTTCAAAGCATGTGCTTCTTGCGTTAATGTTTGAATCATTTGTTGAACGATTTGTTGTGGCCCGGTCGGAATTGTATTACTTTGCGACGTGCTTTGAGATACATTTTCTTGAGTGACCCCTTGCGTAGCACTCGTTTGTGCTGTTAAAGCGTTGATCGCTCTTTGCAGTTGAGCGCTCAATTGTTCAACTGTCGCCGGTTGCAATGTCGTCATTTGCGGAAGTTGTTGCGCAAGTTGTGTCAGTTGCGCTGGGCGTTCGGCAAGTGGTGACGCTAATATTTGTTGTAACGCTTTCGTCAGTTGTTGCACTTGATGAATTTGAGCGTCCGTCCCTTTCGCAGCGAGTTGCGTTAGCTGTTCTCCCGTCGGTGTTTGAACGATGCGTGCAATGACGTCATTCATTAAGATGCGCGTCATCGGTGTTTCTTGTTTCGTCATCAGTTGTTGGAGCGCATCTTGTTGGACGACGGATTGCGCTCCTTGCTGAATCGGTGTCGAGATGCGATTGAACACTTCGGCGAGCTGTTGTTTCATCGCTTCTGGAATTTTAGCATCTTGCATAATGAGCGTCATCGCTTGTTGGAGAGGCGCTTGTAAAGGCTCACGGTTCATGACCGCAATGAAGCTGCGAACATTGCTTTCTGTAATCGGCAACTGCAATTGATTTAATTGCGCGACCGCCCGGACGACTTGCTCTGCTTTTCCTTGGGGCATCGCTTTTAAAATTTGTTCCGCTTGCACGAGTTGTTCGCGCGTGAGCGGTACTTTTTGGTCGAGCATTTGTCGTACGATTTGTTGCATTTCTTTCGATTGTGGAAGTTTCAAATTTTGCATCAGTTGTTGTAAAGATTGTTTCGGATCGGAAGAGAGTGGTTCAGAAATGACGCGCAATTGCAGTTCTGGCTCTGTTTTCACTACTTGGAAATAATGACTATCTCCCGCTTTCATCGGCACTTCTAATTTCGCCACCATTTCTTGTTGGCCGATTTGAATTTGCGCCGTTTGATTCGGGAATAACTGTGAGATTTTGCCGTGAAACACTTGTCCTTCGCGCATCGCAAGTGGCTGACGTTCTACCGTATTCGTTTGGGCCGTCATTTGTGCTTGTATTTGCATCTCTGTCATCCTTTCATTTCATCATCGAGCGAATCGGTTCGAATGTCCGACGATGCTCGTCTATAATGCCATGTTCACGTATCGCTTCTAAATGTTGTGCCGTTCCATATCCAGCGTGTTGGGCGAAACCGTACATCGGATAACGTTCGTCTAATTCATCCATATACGCATCACGCGCCGTTTTCGCTAAAATAGAAGCCGCTGCGATCGCTAAGCTTTGCGCATCGCCTTTCACGATCGGTGTCGTCGGAACATTCATTTGCTGTAAAGGCATCGCATCGGTCAGTACGTGATCAGGGGTTGTTTGTAATTGTTCAATCGCACGCATCATCGAATCAGACGTTGCACGATAAATATTTAAGTCATCGATTTGTTCACGCGTTGAAAAGTCAATCGTATAGTCGAGTGCATGTTCCTTAATGAGTTCCGCAAGTCGAGTGCGCGCTTCTTTCGAAAGCGCTTTTGAATCATCCACTTGCACGAGTGCCTCACGCGCCGTGGCATCGAGAACGACAGCTGCCGTCACGACAGGACCAGCGAGCGGCCCTCTCCCCGCTTCATCGACACCTGCAACAAATTTGCCATAAGCATCATCGAAGGCGCATTTACGTTCAAATGCCGCATACGCTTCTCTCTCTTTCGCGATGCGACGATCATACGTACGCAACGCTTGTTGAACTCCTTTTCTAGCATCTTCACGATAACGTGCGAGTTCCTCTTCTGTCAGTTCATGTTGTAAACGTTGTTTAATTTGTTGAATCGTTTCTTTTGTCATACGCTTGCACTCCTTATACAGAGTATATCGTCTTTTTCCTCGTATTCTCCAACAGAACGGTTGAAATATACGAAATAAAAAAGCATCCTATCGTCGCAAATAGATAGGATGCTGCGCTTCATTCTGTTTCTTCATCAAATGTGTCAAATGTTAGTTTACCGAGTTCTCCTTGACGAACGTCTTGAACGATTATTTCAGCGACTTTACTGTAATCGATGTCGCCTCCACGTTCGTATGCACCGCGTAATTTTCCGATTTCGTCGAACGTCTCGACAATCTCATCGTGTAATGTCGCGAAGCCGTAACGTGCTTCTAAACGTTCTGGATAGTGCTCAGCAATGTAGCGTAAGCCGTAAATCGCTACATCGTCTAGGCTGAGTACTTGATCTTTAATCGCACCCGTTAACGCTAATTTATAACCTGCTTCTTTATCTTCGAATTTCGGCCATAAAATACCTGGTGTATCTAAAAGCTCAAGCTCTTTGCCGACTTTGATCCATTGTTGCGCTTTCGTCACGCCTGGTTTATTGCCTGTTTTCGCAATGTTTTTGCGTGCGAAGCGATTGATGAGCGTCGATTTCCCGACGTTCGGAATGCCGACGACCATCGCGCGAATTGCACGTGGACGAATCCCTTTCGCCTGCATCTTTTCAAACTTTTCTTTCAAAACGAAGCGACTCGCTTTCAAGACGTCTTGCAATCCTTCATTTTGGAAAGAGTTGATTGCGACTGCTTGGACGCCTTGCTGTTCGTAATGGCGAATCCAACGTTCCGTCCAACGCGGGTCAGCTAAATCACGCTTGTTGAGCAACACGATGCGCGGTTTTTCACCGAGCACTTCATCGATCATCGGATTGCGTGATGATTGAGGTAAACGTGCGTCGACTAATTCAAATACGATATCGACTAATTTTAACTGTTCGGACACTTCGCGACGCGCTTTCGCCATATGTCCTGGAAACCATTGAATCGTCATTGTTTTTCCCTCACTTTACAATTCCTACGTGCGACATCGGCCAAAAGCGAACGCTCGCTGTGCCGACGAATTCATCTAGCGGAATAAATCCGACATCGTAGTGACGTGAATCATTGCTGCGACGTCTATTATCTCCTAAGACGAATAAATGACCTTCTGGCACGACATCTACTTCTAACTTTTGTTCTAAGGTGAAATCTTCTGTAAATGGCGTATCGTATTCCGCTTTATACGCTTCTAAATACGGTTCATCAATCGGTTCACCGTCAATGTACAATTGATCGTCCTCGTAAGCGACCGTTTCGCCAGGAAGTCCAATCACTCGTTTAATATAGTCACTGCCGTCTGGTGCATGAAAAATAACGATATCGAAACGTTTTGGATCGGATACTTTATAATTTAATTTATTGACGAACATGCGATCACCGTGTTCTAGCGTCGGCATCATTGACACACCGTCGACGATAATTGCAGATACGACATATGTTTTTACGACAAAAGCAATTAACAATGCGATGACAATTGCTTTCACCCATTCAAAAAATTCATTTTTCGGTTTTTCTTGTTGTTCTACTTCCATTTCATCACCATCCTGTCCGATTCCTCATCTGCGTAGTTCATTCATTCAACCTAGTTGATTATACTACAACCAATTCGCTCCGCCAAACGTTTCTATTTGTTTAGCGCTTGGAAGAGACGAGGTTTTGCATACTTTGAAGCGGCCAATATTTTACGAGTGCTCGGCCACCTATTAAATCTTTATGTATTAATCCAAATTCGCGTGAGTCTGTACTATTTAACCGATTATCGCCTAGGACAAAATAATGTTCTGGTGGAATCCGGTGTGGATATACGTAATTCACACTCGGCCAATCGTGTAAATAGTCTTTCTTTAAGTAAGATTCCTCCATAGGTTCGCCATTAACATACAATTGATTATGTATAATATAAACCGTATCGCCAGGTAAGCCGATGATGCGCTTCACATACCAGTCTTCTTCAGTCGCTTGAAAGATAACGATATCCGAACGTTCATAGTTTTCCGCTTTCGCCACGAGCAAGCGATCTCCTGTATGTAATGTCGGCTCCATCGATTCTCCGTTAACGACAGTCGATTGCATAATGAAAGAGCGTATTAATATGCTACATGCAACGACGATAATGATAAATCGAAAAATATTGTTCATTTCTCCACGATGACGTTCTTCTGCATATAAACTTCCATATGGCAATCTTCCCACCTCTTTCTAGCACTATAGAAAAACAGCAGACGCCGTTTGCACGATGTCTGCTGTTTCAATAGTTGTCGATTAGCGACGCTCAGTAATACGAGCTGCTTTACCGCGAAGGTTACGTAAGTAGTATAATTTCGCGCGACGTACTTTACCACGGCGTGTCACTTCAATTTGAGCAAGCTTTGGTGTGTGTACAGGGAATGTACGCTCAACACCTACACCGTTTGAAATTTTACGAACAGTGAATGTTTCAGAAATGCCGCCACCGCGACGTTTAATAACAACACCTTCGAAAATTTGGATACGTTCACGTGTACCTTCAACGATTTTAACGTGTAAACGTACTGAGTCTCCCGCACGGAAATCTGGGTGATCTGTGCGTAATTGGTCTTTTGTAATATCTGCGAGTAATTGTTGCATGTATAATCTCTCCTATTTCCTCCGACGCTCTTACACGTGAAATCTTGTAGCGGAACATCAGGTAATATGCACTTTCACATAAAAGTACATTTTTGAATATACCATAATTATTACTTTTCTTCAAGCTCTTTTTTTATTTGTTGTAACATTTCACGATCTCGTTTTGTGAGCGGATATGTTTCGAGTAAATCAGGGCGACGTTTGTACGTGCGCTTTAAAGACTCGTATTGACGCCACTCGGCTATTTTCGCATGGTTTCCTGACAACAGTACGTCTGGAACGCGGAGCCCTCTAAAGTCCGCTGGGCGCGTGTAGTGCGGATACTCTAACAATCCCGTCGAAAAAGAATCGTCCTCGTGGCTTTCTCGCTTGCCGATCGCATCTGGAAGTAAACGGACGACGCTGTCTGCGATCGTCATCGCTGCGAGCTCTCCCCCCGTTAAGACGAAATCACCGAGCGAGAGTTCATCTGTGACGAGATGCTCACGAATGCGTTCGTCGTACCCTTCATAGTGGCCACAGATGAAGACGAGCTCCTCTTCTTGCGATAACTCTTCCGCTTTCGCTTGCGTAAAGCGCTCTCCTTGTGGGCACATTAAAATGACGCGACGCTTTTTTTCTGTTTTTGTTACCGCGTCGACCGCATCGAATAATGGCTGTGGTTGCAATACCATACCTGCGCCACCTCCGTACGGATAATCGTCGACTTTTTTATGTTTGTTTTCCGTATACTCACGAAAATCGGTCACTGAAAATTCGACCGCACCTTGTTCTTGTGCTTTTTTCATAATCGACGCTTCTAAAATGCCCGGAAACATTTCAGGGAACAACGTTAAAAAATGAATGTGCATTTAATTTAACAATCCTTCCATCACTTCGATGACGACTTTTTTCTGTTCGATGTCGACTGATTTCACGACGTCGTCAATGTACGGAATGTAATGCATTTTCCCTTTCGCATCTTGCACTTCCCATACGTCATTTGCACCCGTTAAAACGACTTGTGTAATTTCACCGATCGCTTCGCCTTCTGTCGATTCGACGTGGCAACCGATAATTTCGAAATGGTAGTATTCGCCTTCTGGGAGCGGTTGTAAATATTCTACTGACACTTTCAAAATCGAATCGCGGTATTGCTCGACATCGTTAATGTTCGGGTGTCCTTCAAACGTTAAAAGATCGAAGTTTTTATGCTTGCGATGACTCGCTACTGTCACATGAATCGGCGTTTTGCTTTTCTTTTTAAAGATGGCGAGTTTCGATCCTACTTTATAACGCTCTTCCGGGAAGTCCGTGCGGCTAATGACGCGCACTTCTCCGCGTATTCCATGTGTATTGACAATTTTACCTACGTTTAACCAATCCATCTGTCCACCTCAACTAATTCATTTTTTATCATTTTACAAGATTGTCGCTCAAAGTTAAACCTCTACGAGTGAGGAGTTTATCATTCATTGGACAAAAAAAGAAGAACAGCAGGAGCTATTCTTCTAAGAATCAATAATATCAAGGTATACTTTCTTGTCATATTCATTTCGTGATGCAGAATAAACGAGCGTCCGAATCGCTTTCGCCACACGTCCTTGCTTTCCGATAATCTTTCCCATATCGTCCGGAGCGACAGATAGTTTGAAGACGATCTTCTCTTCTCTTGCGTCCTTATTGATTTGGATTTGATCGGGAGCGTCGACGAGCGGTTCAATTATGGTACGAATAAGTTGCTCCATGTATACCTCTCCTCAATTATTTATTGTTTTTTGCGTTATGGAATTTTTCCATAATGCCTTGGCTTGAGAACAAGTTGCGTACTGTATCAGATGGTTGTGCACCTTTTGCTAACCATGCTAAAGCTAACTCTTCGTCAATTTTGAGTTCAGCTGGTTGCGTAAGTGGGTTATACGTTCCAACTGTTTCGATTTGACGACCGTCACGTGGTGAACGTGAGTCTGCTACTACGATACGATAGAAAGGAGTTTTCTTAGCTCCCATACGTTTTAAACGAATTTTAACTGCCATTTTGATTTACACCTCCGAATAGTTTCACACAAGTAATTATATTAGCAAGTGTTTCATTGTTTGTAAAGTGTTTTTTCTTAACACCTACAAATTTATTTGAAAAACTGGTCGAAACTCGGCATTTTCATCTTCTTTTTCCCTTTGCCTGCCATTCCTGACATTTGTTTCACCATTTTTTTCATATCTTCAAATTGTTTCAGTAGACGGTTCACTTGTGAAATCGTCGTTCCTGAACCTGCTGCGACACGTTTTTTACGGCTCGCATTCATCTTTTCAGGGAATGTGCGCTCTTCAGGAGTCATCGAGCGGATGATCGCCTCGATTTGACCCATCTGTTTTTCATCGACTTGCGCATTTTCCAAGCCTTTCATTTTGTTCATGCCTGGGATCATTTTTAACAATTCATCGAGTGGACCCATTTTTTTCACTTGGTCCATTTGATCGAGGAAGTCATCCAATGTGAACGTTTGGTTCATAAATTTGTCTTCGAGCTCTTTCGCTTTCTCTTCATCGACGTTCGCTTGCGCTTTTTCGATCAAGCTCATGACGTCGCCCATGCCGAGAATACGAGAAGCCATACGTTCTGGATGGAACGGCTCAAGCGCGTCCATCTTTTCACCCATCCCGACAAATTTAATCGGTTTGCCCGTCACTTCTCGAATAGAAAGTGCCGCACCACCGCGTGTGTCTCCGTCTAATTTCGTTAACACAACACCCGTAACGCCGAGTGCGTCATCGAAACTTTTCGCGACGTTGACCGCATCTTGCCCTGTCATCGCATCGACGACTAAGAAAATTTCGTCCGGTTGTGCGAGTTCTTTAATGTCGACGAGCTCTTGCATTAAGTTTTCATCGACGTGAAGTCGACCCGCCGTATCGATCATGACGACGTCTTGATGTTCTTCTTTCGCATGTTCAATCGCTTGACGTGCGATTTCGACAGGGGATACGTCCGTCCCTAGTGAAAATACCGGCATGTCAATTTGCTTACCGAGCGTTTCTAACTGTTGAATCGCCGCTGGACGGTAAACGTCTGCTGCGACGAGTAACGGTTTACGGTTATGCTTTTTGCGGAGGACGGTTGCGAGTTTCCCCGTCGTCGTCGTTTTCCCCGCCCCTTGAAGACCGACCATCATAATGACAGTAGGTGGTTTGCGTGAAAATTGAATCGGGTTTTGTTCGCCACCCATCAACTCCGTCAATTCATCTTTAACGATTTTAACGACTTGTTGACCTGGCGTTAAACTTTTCATTACATCTTGCCCAATTGCTCGTTCGCCCACTGTTTTGACGAACTTTTTTACTACTTTTAAGTTGACGTCTGCTTCGATTAAGGCGAAACGAACTTCACGCATCATTTCTTTAACGTCTTGTTCCGTGATCTTTCCTTTACCTGTAATCTTTTGCATCGTCGCTTGTAGCCTTTCAGCTAAGCCTTGGAATGCCATGGATGATCCTCCTATTCATATTCTTTTAACGTGTGGAGGAGCGCTGTAATACGCTCCTTATCCATCACTTGTAGTTGCTCTTCTAACTGCTGAATGATTTCCATGCGCTGTTGAAATTTTTCAAACAGTTTTAGCTTTTCTTCGTATTGTTCGAGCATCGCTTCTGTCCGCTTCACATTGTCGTACACTGCTTGGCGTGACACTTCATGCTCTTCCGCTATTTCACCGAGTGAATAGTCGTCTAAATAATAAGCTTGCATGTATGCGCGCTGCTTATCCGTTAGTAAAGAATGATAAAAATCATATAAAAAGTTGACACGTGTCGTTCGTTCTAACAATATACTCACTCTTTTCTCAATACCGTTTATCGTAAGCTGTAACGATGTGTCTGTCAAGTACTTTTACTTGTCTTCTGATTCCATTTCCATTTCGAGCCCGTCTGCGAATAAACCGTAGACGTATTTATCTGGATCGAACGGTTGTAAATCGTCAATGCCTTCTCCGAGTCCGACAAATTTCACCGGGATGTTCATCTTTTTGCGGATCGCTAACACGATTCCACCTTTTGCTGTACCGTCTAATTTCGTTAAGACGATTCCTGTTACGTCCGTCGCTTCTTTAAATGTTTCAGCTTGAACGAGCGCGTTTTGACCTGTCGTCGCATCGAGTGCAAGCAATACTTCGTGAGGGGCGCCTGGAAGTTCACGACCGATGACGCGGTGAATTTTTTCAAGTTCTGTCATTAAGTTCACTTTATTTTGCAAACGTCCTGCTGTATCACAAATGAGCACGTCCACTTTGCGTTTTTTCGCCGCTTGAATCGCATCGAACATGACCGCTGCAGGATCTGACCCTTCCGCTTGGCGGATGACTTCAACTCCCGCACGCTCGCCCCAGACGACGAGTTGGTCGATTGCTCCTGCACGGAACGTATCTCCCGCTGCGAGCATGACCGTCTTGCCTTCTTTTTGGAAACGTGATGCGAGCTTCCCGATCGTCGTCGTTTTTCCGACGCCGTTTACTCCGACCATTAAAATGACAGTCGTCTCGCCTTCTGGCTGCATGTTGAGAGACATATCTTCGTCATCTCCTGCAGCGTTATAAATGTCGACGAGTTTTTCCGAAATGAGCGATTGCATGCCTGATGTATCTTTAATATTTTGGCGCTTCACTTCCATTTCGAGTTCGTCGATCAATTCCATCACCGTTTCGAACCCGACGTCCGCTTGTAGTAATACTTCTTCGAGTTCTTCGAAAAACTCTTCGTCCACTTCTCTAAACTGTGCGACGAGATCGTTAATTTTCGATGTGAAGCTGTCGCGCGTTTTCGCTAATCCGAGTTTAAATTTACCGAAGAGCGACACTTCTTCTTCCACTTCTTCTTTTTTCTCTTCTGGCACATCTTCTAAAATAGCGTCAAGCATCGTCGTTTCGGCAGGTTCTTCTTGTTCTTCTACCACTTCCACAACTTCTTCGACGATTTCTTGTTCAACCGCTCGTTCTTCCTGTTGTTCAAGTTCCGGTTCTTCCTCTACGACAACATCTTCAACTACTTGTTCTTCTGTCGTCTCAGGAGCTCCTGTTAATTTTTGTTTTAATTTTTTAAACCATGACATCGTTCTGCCTCCATTATGTTAATCCTATTTTCTCTTCTACTTCTGATAATTGTACCGATAACATTGTCGATACGCCTGCTTCTTCCATCGTGACGCCGTATAAGACGTCCGCTCCTTCCATTGTCCCTTTCCGATGTGTAATGACGATAAATTGCGTCGATGTTGAGAAATGTTTCAAATAATCACTATAGCGTAAAACGTTCACTTCATCGAGTGCCGCTTCCACTTCGTCTAAAATACAAAACGGCACGGGACGCGCTTCGATTAAAGCGAAAAGTAATGTAATCGCCGTTAACGCACGTTCTCCTCCGGATAGCAAACTTAAATTTTGCAGTTTTTTCCCCGGTGGTCGCGCGACCATATCGACGCCTGTTTCGAGTAAATTGTTCGGGTCTGTCAATTTTAAATCCGCTTCTCCACCACCGAACATTTTCGTGAATATGTCTTGAAAATGGTGACGGATCGCACGGAATGTGACGATGAAACGTTGTTCTACTTCTTCATCCATCTCTTCCATCGCATCTTGGAGCGTAATTTTCGCCTCGATTAAATCGGTTCGTTGCTCCGATAAGAACGTATGACGTTCGAGCACTTCTTCGTATTGTTCGATCGTCGATGGGTCGACAGGACCGATTTGCTTTCGTTCCTCTTTCATCTTCGCTAATCGTTCACGCGAATCATCGATCGATTCGATTTCAGGACATTGTTCAATCCGTCCGTAAATACCGTATTTCGTTTGTAATTGTTCCACTAACGCACGCAAAGTCGTTTCGATTTTTGCGAGCGCTACTTTCGTTTCCGTCACTCGTTGTTCCGTTTCTGTTAATTGATGCTGACGTCGCGCTCGTCCTTCTTCAAGTTGACGCAATCCATCCGACGTATGTCGCTGTTGTTCTTGAAGGTCTGTTAACGCTCGTTGCGCCGCATTTAAATCGTCTGTCGTCTGCTGTAAATGTTGTTCAATTTCTTCGCTCGTAAACTGCTCGAGTTCATCATTTTCAATGAGCGTTAATTCTGACTCCACTTTTTCAGCTGCTTTTCGAACGTTCGTCCACTCTTTTTGGACGCGTTGTAATTGTTGACGAACCGATTGTAACTTTTCTTCAGACAGTTCACACGTTGAACGAGCGGTGTAATATTGCTCCGTTAATGCCGTATGTTCCGTGCGTCGCTCCGTGAGCAATTGCGTCTGTCTATATATTTCTTCTTTCATTTCTTCAATCGTCTTTTGAAGCTTTTCATGTTCCGATTGGAGCTTTTCCCGTTGTTCCGTCATCGCCGTCACTGAAGCGGTCGTTTCTTTCAGCTGCATCTCGTACTGTTCATAGTTTGCGACGTGTTGGTCTTTTTGAGCTTTACAATTTAAACGTTCGATTTCTAACGTTCGGTTTTCTGCGCTCAATTTCTCATAGTGCGCTCGTTCTCGTTGCGCTTGTTCAAACGCTGCATTCGTTTGGCGCTTCGTCACTTCCATATGACGCTCCGCTTCTTCGATATCACGTTGAAGTTGAGCAACACGTTTTCGTGTCGCATGAAGTTCTTCTTTTTGCATGAAAGGAGACGGTCGTCCTTTTCCGCGTCCTCCTGTGAGAGAACCGCCGCTATTAACGACGTCGCCATCCAATGTAACAACGCGATAACGATAATTGAGACGTTTCGCAATCGCCGTCGCGCCGTCCAATGTTTCGGCGACGAGTGTGCGACCTAAAATCGACTGGATAATCGCTTCGTAAGATGACGCATAACGAACGAGTTCAGATGCTACTCCGACATATTCCGGCATTTGTTGGACCGCTTGTAAGTCGCTCGGCGATACAGAACGCCCCCGAATCGTCGACATCGGTAAAAATGTCGCTCGACCTAATGTGCGCTCTTTTAAATAGCGAATCGCTGCTTTGGCGCTCGCTTCATCCGCTGTGACAATTTGTTGACTCGTCGCTCCGAGAGCTGTTTCGATTGCTTTTACGACGCGCTCTTCTTGAGCTTCTACTAATTGCGATACCGCTCCGTGAATTCCTTTGAGCGCTTGGCGGTTCGATGCTTTTAACACTTCTTGAACGCTCGATGTATAACTTTTGAACTGCTGTTCGATACTTTCTAACACTTGCAGACGGCTGCGCCATTCAATGACGCGCTCGGACGCTTCTTTCACGAGCTGTTCTTGCATCGCTAGTTTTTTACGATTGTCTTCGTACATCGCCGTTAATTGTTCCAATTGTTCTTTCGCTTGTATTCGTGCGCTTTCATTTTGTTTCCACGCTTCATCAAGCTTGTCGTATTGGATGATCGCTTCTTCTTGACGACGTTTTAACTGTTCAGCTTTCGCATCGTTCGTCGTGCGCATTTTTTGCGTCGTCAATTGTTGTTCCGCATGTTTTAAATCGTTGCGAATCGTCGCCTCTTCGTTTAAACGGTCGATATAGACCGACTTTAATTGTTCGAGTTGTTGTTCGAGTTCATCGATTGGCGTATCGAGTGCGCGTTCGAGCTGTTCTACTCGTTCTTGTTGTTGTTTCGCCTGCTGTTCGAGTTGTTGCAACTCGCTTTGCAACGTGTCGCGCTCTTCCTCTAACTTTTGTTGTTGTTCTGCTGTCGATTGCACCGTAAATTGCAATTGTTCCACACGTTCTTTTTTATGTTTCGCTTGTTCGTGCGTAAGAAGTTTGCGTCCTTCCCACTTTTCGACCGCCGCTTGCAAGTCCGCAATTTGCTGCTGTATTTGTTCGCGTCGCTCTTGCAATTGATCGCGTGCACCTTGATAGCGCTCTACTTCTTCATGATCTTTTGCGACCGCTTCAGACAATTGTTGTTGCTCGCTTTCAGACTCGACGAGTTGCTTTTCGAGCTGTTCGTACTGTTCCGTCTGATGGAACACGTCATATTGTAAAACGTCGCGGTCTAATTGTGTTAACGCTTCGTCTAAGCGAGCGGCTTTTTTCGCTTTTTCGCTACTGATGCGAAGCGGTTCAAGTTGTTGATTTAATTCATTTAAAATGTCGAGCACGCGTTCAAGATGTTCCGACGTTTTATTTAATTTATTCGTCGCTTCTTCTTTACGCTTACGGTATTTTAAAACGCCTGCCGCTTCGTCAAAAATGAGACGGCGTTCGACAGGACTGCTATTTAATACTTCGTCGACACGACCTTGAGAGATGATGGAGAACGCTGCTTTTCCGACACCGGAGTCAACGAATAGATCGGTAATATCTTTCAAGCGGCACCTTTCATTATTTAAATAAAACGTGCTATCTCCGCTCCGTGTCACTTTACGCGTCACTTTCACTTCGCTATACGAGATTGGAAATTGTCCTGACGTATTATCGAGGACGAGTGACACTTCCGCCATATTCACTTTTTTTCGCGTATCGCTACCTGAGAAGATGACATCTTCCATTTTCTGTCCGCGTAAAGAACGGACGGATTGCTCTCCTAACACCCAACGAATCGCATCGATAATATTGCTTTTCCCACTACCGTTCGGTCCGACAATCGCTGTGACACCGGGAACAAAATCAATCGTCATTTTATCCGGAAATGATTTGAATCCGATGAGTTCTATCTTTTTTAAAAACATCGCTTACTCCTTCTCATCGTACTGTTCGATCGCTACACGCGCAGCTTCTTGCTCCGCTTCTTTTTTAGAACGGCCCACTCCTGTTCCGATAACCGTTTCATTAATTTTGACGACGATGATGAACTCTTTCGCATGCGCTGGTCCTTTTTCTTCAATAATTTCATATTGTATTGCGCCATGTTCTTTCTGTTGTACTCTTTCTTGCAATTGGCTCTTATAGTCCATCACATGCGAAAAAGTGCCGTCATTAATTTTCGGAAATACGACTTTTTGTAAAATCTGTTCTACTGCGTCCATCCCTTGATCTAAATAAAGAGCACCGATAAATGCTTCGAAGACGTCTGCTAAAAGTGCTGGACGTTCGCGCCCACCTGTCAACTCTTCCCCTTTACCTAATAAAATGTATTGGCTGAAGTTCAGTTCTGCTGAAAATTGAACGAGAGACGGTTCGCAAACGATCGACGCACGTAATTTCGTCAATTCTCCTTCTGACATGTTCGGCTCGTGTTGGTATAAATAACGAGAAACGCCAAGTTCTAATACAGCATCTCCTAAAAACTCTAGACGTTCATTATCTTCATATTTTTTTTGACGATGTTCATTCACATATGATGAATGGGTGAAAGCCGTCATTAACAAACGTTCATTTTGAAATGTGACGTGCAATTCATTTTGTAGTTTTTGAAACTGTTGTTGCACTTTTGCTAAATCTAAGTTTGATTTTTTCGTTCGTTTTTGTTTAGACATTCGATCCATCCTTTCTATTTCCTTGTATCCTGTTTCATTTTACAACTTTCAATGCGGACTTGCAAAAGAAGAAAAAAAGATGTCACACGCTCATGAATCTAATTCATGAGAAGCGACATCTCTTTTTCAATTGCGATTAGTTTACTTGTTCCTCGATATATTTCACTGCGTCGCCGACTGTTGCAATTTTTTCTGCGTCTTCATCAGAAATTTGCATGTCAAACTCATCTTCAAGTTCCATAACGAGTTCTACGACGTCTAAAGAGTCAGCACCTAAATCATCACGGAATGAAGCTGTTTCAGTTACTTTCGCTTCGTCCACGCTCAAACGGTCGACAACTACTTTTGTTACGCGCTCTAATACTGTAGCCATGTTGTCACCTCCTCTCAAAGTATAATGTTTTCGGATTTACATGACCATACCGCCATCGATATGAATCGTCTGTCCCGTAATATAGTTTGCATCATCTGATAGTAAAAATGCAACTGTTTTCGCCACATGTTCCGGTTCGCCGAGGCGTTTGAGCGGAATCATTTGAAGCATGCCTTCTTTCACTTCTTCAGGAAGTGCATCCGTCATATCTGTCGTAATGAATCCAGGCGCGACCGCGTTCACTAAAATGTTGCGGCTCGCGAGTTCTTGAGCTGTCGTTTTCGTCAAGCCGATGACGCCCGCTTTCGCTGCGACATAGTTCGCTTGACCAGGGTTGCCTGCTACGCCTACGATCGATGCGACGTTGACAATTTTACCTGAACGTTGGCGCATCATTTGACGCGTTACCGCTTTCGTACAGACGAAGACTCCTTTTAAGTTGATGTTCATGACATCGTCCCATTCGTCTTCTTTCATGCGCATAAGTAAATTGTCGCGCGTAATTCCTGCGTTATTTACTAAAAAGTCAATTTTGCCGAATTTCGCGATCGTTTCGTCCATCATCGCTTTTACATCTTCTGAATTGGAAACGTCAGCGCGCACTGCGATCGCTTCGCTACCGAGCGCTTCGATTTCAGCGACGACTTCTTGTGCTTTCGCTTCGCTTCCGCTGTAATTGACGACGACTTTCGCGCCTTCTTTCGCTAATGTTTTCGCAATTTCTGCACCGATGCCACGGCTCGCTCCTGTTACGACAGCGACTTTCTCTTCAAATCTCATCATGCTTTCCACTCCTCTACTAATCGCACAGCTTCTTCCATCGTTTCACGATCGGATACGCTCACGACCGTCACATTGCGATCGATTTTGCGCATTAAACCAGCAAGTACTTTTCCAGGGCCGCATTCGATGAAGTGAGTGACGCCTTCTTCATCGATTAAACGGCGCATCGAATCTTCCCAAAGAACAGGAGAGTATAATTGTTCGACGAGTTGTTCTCGAATTTGTTCCCCGTCTGTTACAAGTTGTGCGTTGACATTTGCAACAAGTGGGAATCGTGCAGGACTGAAATCAATTTGCGTCAACGAGGCACGCAATTGGTCCGCTGCTCGCTCCATTAAAGAAGAGTGGAACGGTCCGCTCACCGCAAGCGGCATGACGCGACGAATTCCTTCTTCTTTCAATCGTTCCGATGCGAGTGCGACTCCTTCCGCTGAACCCGAAATGACGATCTGTCCTGGGCAGTTTAAGTTCGCGAGTTGCACAGGTGCTGTTTCGCTCACTTCTTGCGTAATGCGTTCTAACAATTCACGGTCTGCACCGAGCACAGCCGCCATCGCACCTTCCCCGTTCGGCACTGCCTCTTCCATGAAGCGACCTCTCTCGTATACCGCTCGCACGCCGTCTTCGAATGACATGACATTCGCTGCGACGAGCGCTGTATATTCTCCTAAACTATGCCCTGCGACATAATCTGGTGTAACGCCTCGCTGCATTAATTCATTCGCAACGAGTGTCCCGACCGTTAACAGTGCCGGTTGTGTATGATACGTCTCCGTCAACACTTCTTGTGGTCCTTCTTTCATTAATGTCGTCAATGAAAATGGGAGTTGTTCGTCTGCAATTTTTGCGAGTGTTGCGCTCGTTTCATTCGTTTCGATTAAGCTCGTCCCCATACCGACTTGTTGAGCCCCTTGTCCTGGAAAAATAAATGCTAATTTCATGTTGTTACTCCTTCCCTACCGCTTCTTTCATCGTGTTGCTTACGTCGTGCTCCATCATGAGTACCGCTTGGCGAATGGCGTTAAAGATTGCATTCGCATTTGAAGAACCGTGCGCTTTAATGACCGGTTCATTTAAACCGAATAATGCCGCTCCACCGTATTCTGTATAGTCCATTAAACTTTTCATCGAGCGCAAATCATTTTTAATGAGCATCGCCCCAATTTTCGTCTTCGTCGACGACATGAGGACATCTTTTAACGCTGAGAAAATATTGATCGCTGTTCCTTCTAATGTTTTTAACACCATATTGCCCGTGAAGCCGTCTGTCACAACGACGTCCGCTACACCGTTCAACAAGTCGCGCGATTCGACATTTCCGATAAAGTTGATTGGCGCTTCTTTCAGCAAATTATACGTCTCTTTCACGAGCTCGCTTCCTTTACCTTCTTCCGTACCGATGTTGAGTAATCCGACGCGCGGATTGTCGATACCGCGAACGCGTTCTGCATAAACCGCACCCATACGCGCAAATTGATAGAGGTGGTTCGGTTTGCTGTCGGCATTCGCTCCGACGTCTAAAAAGACGAATCCTTTTTTGTCCATCGTTGGAAGTGTTGGCGCGAGCGCTGGACGTTCGACTCCTTTAATACGGCCGACGATAAACAGTCCTGCTGACATGAGCGCTCCTGTATTCCCTGCAGAAAGTACCGCATCCGCTTCACCGTCTTTCACCGATTGCGCTGCGCGTACCATCGAAGCGTCTTTTTTACGACGAATCGCACGTACTGGCTCATCGTCCCCTTCGATCACTTCGGTACAATGGATGACAGTGAGACGCTCATGTTGTTTCACGTAAGGTGCCATTTTTGATTCGTCTCCGTACAGCTGAACGTGCAAGTTCGGATACGCTTCTAATCCTAAATAAACACCCTCTATAATCGATTGCGGGGCATTGTCCCCACCCATTCCATCTACTGCTAATCTCATCATCTTTCAGACCCTTTCCGATCATTCGAACGATACATTTCAAACGTGCCGCGAAAAACAATTTTTTGTTTAACTGTCGACTCGATATCGACGATCGTTCGATTCAGTTCTGTTTTTTCTTTCGCTACTGTTGCGCGCGCGATGACGCGATCTCCGACAGTGACCGGTTGGACGAAATGAATCGTCGCTTTCACCGTAAGCGCGAGATCGTCATTCATCACCGCGACCGCCAATGAATTCGCTTGAGCGAATAAATGGTGACCACGCGCAATTTGATTTCGTTGGAACACATGCTCTTCTTGCACATCAAAAATCGAAATCGCTGTTTTGTCTAACTCTATATTAATAATATCGCCGATCACTTCATCTGTCCCGAGCGATTTCACTTCTTCTTCAAAATTTTGAGTCGCCACTTCTTCCATTCGCTTGCGCAATTCCGGAATGCGGCACTCCATCCGATCGAGGCGAATCGTCTGGACACTGACTGTGAAATGTTCAGCGAGTTCTTCGTCTGTCATGAACGGATTCGTTTTTAACAGACGTTCTAATTCAATTTGACGTTCTCGTTTTCTTAATTTCATCGCCTTGTCCTTTCCGATTAGCACTTGGTACTAAGAACAGTATATAAATTTTCTCGTGACATTGCAATACGTAACTACAATTAATCGATTCGCTCTCCTGATAAAACGTTCGATTCATGTAAATATGTGCGTAACGGTGCATATCGTTCTTCTTCCCAAAATGCTGGATTTTCAAGCAGTTGTGTCGCTCGTTGTTGCACTTGCTGCATGAGCGCAAAATCGTTGACCGGATCCCCGAAATGAAAATCAGGCATACCGCTCTGTTTTGTCCCGAATAAGTCGCCACTACCGCGCAACTGCAAGTCTTTTTCGGCGAGTAAAAATCCGTCCGTCGTCGCCACCATTGACTGCATCCTTTCGCGTCCTTCTTCATTTTTCGGGTCCGCGAGTAAAATACAATACGATTGATGTTCTCCTCGCCCGATGCGCCCGCGCAATTGATGCAATTGAGAAAGACCGAAACGGGTCGCATCATAAATGATCATAAATGTCGCATTCGGTACGTTCACGCCGACTTCCACGACGGTCGTGGAAACGAGTACGTGAACGCGCCCTTCCGCAAATTCACGCATGACGGCATCTTTTTGATCGCTATGCAAGCGACCGTGCATCAATCCGACCGAGTAGCGCTCTGCGTAATATTGTTCCAGTTGTTGATGGACGTCTACAGCATTTTGAACGTCGAGTTTATCGCTCTCTTCAATGAGCGGACAAATGACGTACGCTTGGCGACCTTGGTCTAGCTCCACTTCCATTCGTTTTAAAAGCGGAAGTAGGGCGTCCTCTTTCATCCAATACGTTTCGATTTTCTTGCGTCCTGCAGGTAGTTCATCAATGATGGAAACGTCCATTTCGCCAAATGTCGTGACCGCTAACGTACGTGGAATCGGCGTTGCCGTCATGAAAAGTACGTCCGGCGTTTCACCTTTTTCTTTTAATAGACGACGCTGTTCTACACCGAAACGATGTTGCTCATCGGTAATGACGAGTCCGAGATCATGGAAGACGACGTCTGGTTGAATGAGCGCATGCGTTCCGATTAACACGTGCAATTCTCCTGTCGCTAAATGCTCCAACAATTCTCGGCGCGCTTTCACTCGAGTGGACCCTGCTAAAAATCCGACGCGGATGCCAAACGGTTCCAACCAATCGGCGAGCGTTTCCGCATGTTGTTCTGCTAAAATTTCCGTCGGTGCCATAAATGCACATTGCTTCCCCGCTGTAATGGCCGCAAACATCGCGACCGCTGCGACTGCCGTTTTTCCAGAACCGACATCCCCTTGCAGTAAACGATTCATTTGAATATCGCTTTTTAAATCGCGACAAATTTCGTTGACGACCCGCTTTTGCGCATTCGTCATTTCGAACGGAAGCGACTGAATCATCTCTTTTAACCGGTCATTGTCATAGGCGATGACCGTTCCTGTCCCTGGCTTTTTGCGCTTTTGTTTCATCGCCATCATTTTCAATTGGAATAAGAAAAATTCTTCATATTTTAAACGGTGTCGCGCCCGCTCATTTTCTTCAGGCGATGTCGGGAAATGGAGTTGTTCGAGCGCTTCATCGATGGAGAGTAACTCTTCTTGCAATCGAATCACTTCAGGTAAAGGGTCTGCAAGCTGGCCTTTCGTCGCATCGAGCCCTTGACGAATGAGCTTGCGAAACGTCTTTTGATGCATTTTTCCTTTTAATCGATAAACCGGCTCCATCTGTTCTTCGTCTGTCTGTGGTCCTTGAAAATGTTTTTGAGCGGTGATCGTTTGACGTCCACGGTCCCATTTCCCGTTCACTGTTACGATTTCACCTGCCGTCAAACGGTCTTTTAAATAATGTTGGTTAAAAAAGACGACTTTAATTAAATGAGGACCGACTTTTAAATGAAATTGTAATCGCGACCGACCACGACTTGTGAAAAAGACAGTCGCTGGGCTTTCAATGCGGCCTTCCACCGTTATTTTTTGACCGTGTTCAGCGCGTTCTAAATCGCTTAACGTAAAGTCGTCATGCCTTTGAGGAAAGGTGTAAATGAGTTGTTCAATCGTTTCAATTCCGAGCTCAGTTAACTTGTCTTCCGTCGCTTGGCCGACACCTTTTAAACGTGTAATCGGATCCGTATAATGAATCGGCATGAACATTCGCTCCTTTCTTCCATTGAAAAAGGAGAATCGACGAGCGATTCTCCCTTTTAATTATTCTACCGATATAATGTATGGGTAAAGTGGTTGCTTGCCGTCATGCACTTCTACTTCTACCTCTTCGTATTGCTCTTCGATCCATTCTGCTAAAGCAGACGCTTCTTCTTCTGTTACGTCTTCTCCGTATAACACCGTAACAATTTCAGAATCTTCATCGATCAATGTCGCAATTGTCTGTTCCACTGCTTGTCGTAAGCTCGGAAGGGAGACGACGATTTTACTTTGCGCAATGCCCATATATTCGTCTTTTTTAATCGTGACGCCATCGATTTCTGTATCGCGAACGGCTGTCGTCACTTGACCTGTCTTCACTTCGCTTGCCGCTTCTGTCATGTCGCGTTTATTTTCTTCAACCGACGCTTCTGGATTGAATGTTAAAATCGCTGTAATGCCTTCTGGTACAGAACGCGTTTCCACGACTGCCGCTTCGATGTCTAACACTTCTGCCGCTTGTTTCGCTGCCATGACGATGTTTTTATTGTTCGGTACGATGATGACGCGTTCCGCTTCGATTTTTTTAATTGCCGCAACGATATCTTCCGTTGACGGGTTCATCGTTTGGCCGCCTTCGATTACGTAGCTTGCGCCGATGCTGCGAAGTAATTCCGCAATTCCTGCGCCCATCGCTACTGTGACGATCGCGTACGGATGTTTTTCGATCTTCTCTTCACCGACAATCGCAATATGCTGTTCGCGCATATTTTCGATTTTCATATTGATGAGTGAACCGTATTGCTGTCCTAAATTAAATGCTTCCCCTGGTTGCTCCGTATGAATATGTACTTTCGCAATTTCATCGTCGCTAATGACTAATAACGAATCACCAATTTCGCTTAATTCGTTACGGAATGCTGTTTCGTCGAATGCTTTTTCTTTCGTTTTAGCCTCTTCGAACTTCACCATAAATTCTGTACAGTAACCGTAGACGATATCTTCTGTGTTCATGAAGTCTTGTACAGAACGGTGATGTTCAGCGCGGATGAGATCATCGAGTGATGCATCTTCTTTGCGCTCCGGTAAAGGTTCGCCTTTTAAGCTCGCCAAAAAGCCTTCATATACGTAGACGAGGCCTTGACCACCACTATCGACGACGCCGACTTGCTTCAATACAGGAAGTAAATCTGGTGTGCGTTCTAAAGAAGCTTGCCCTTCACGAACGACCGCTTCCATCACTTCGATAATATTATCTGTTTGTTCTGCGACTTCGACACCGTGATTCGATGCATCTTTCGCTACTGTTAAAATCGTTCCTTCTACAGGTTTCATAACCGCTTTATACGCTGTTTCTACCCCGTATTGTAACGCTTGTGCGAAAACTGATGCTGTGACCGTTTCTTCTTTTTCGATCGCTTTCGCAAAACCGCGGAATAATTGAGATAAAATAACCCCTGAGTTTCCGCGCGCTCCCATTAAGAGCCCTTTCGATAAAGCTTGTGCTGTACGTCCGATATGCGCTTCCGCTTTCACTTCAGTTTCTTTCGCACCTGACGTCATCGACAAGTTCATATTCGTTCCTGTATCCCCATCAGGTACTGGGAACACGTTTAATGAGTCGACATAATCAGCGTTCGTCGCTAAATGATGCGCGCCCATTTGAACCATTTCATTTAATTGCAATCCATCAATCTTGTCCATGAGATTGAGATCCTCCTTTTACACGTTCGTCACACGAACTCCTTGAACATAAATATTAACTGCTTTCACATCTAATGCAAGCATTTGTTTTGCTGTGTATTGCACTTTCGATTGTACTTGATACGCTACTTCTGAAATTTTCGTACCGTAGCTTACGATGATGTAAACATCGATTTCTAAACCGTCCGCTTGTTTGCGTACGACGACACCACGCCCGTAATTTTCTTTGCGTAAAATGTCTGTTAATCCATCGCGAATTTGGTGCTGTGATGCCATGCCGACAATGCCGTAACATTCCATCGTCGCTTCTCCTACTACTTGCGCAATGACATCGTTCGTCATGTCTATCGTTCCTAAATTTGTTTTTACTTCGACTGACATATGCGTCCCTCCTCAAGCTTACTTTCCTTATATTGTACTACACTGAACGCGAGATTCAAACATTCGTACATTATACCATATTTCTGTTTTACATTCGTGTCATTTCAATGTAAAGTAAAACATCTTGAAAGGCGAGAAAAAAGGTTGCCCTACGAGAAAACCTATGGTAAAGTGTTAAAGTATGCAATTAGGCATGTCTAATTAAGAGCGAGGAGGTAATAAAATGGCTAAACAATGTGTTATTACTGGTCGCAAAGCACGTACAGGAAACGCACGTTCACACGCGTTAAACGCTACTCGCCGTTCATGGGGCGCTAACTTACAAAAAGTTCGCATCATGGTTGACGGTAAACCGAAGCGTGTTTGGGTATCTGCAAGAGCGCTTAAATCAGGAAAAGTTCAACGCGTATAATTGACGCGTTCATAAGAAAAAACGCCAAGTCGATCGATTGGCGTTTTTTCTTATGCTTTTTTCTCATCTTCTCGGCTATGCATGACGAGTACTGTCCCTAATTCGAACGCTATCGTCGCGTTAGATGCGACAATTTCATTGCTCGTAAAACGCGTCGACCCGAGCGGGATCTCGTCGTTCGTCACTTCGTACTTCACACCACGTAATGTCACATTCGTCATTCCTCTTTCCCAAGCGAAAAAAGAAACGTACGGATATCGCTCATCACGCATGATGTCGTGTTTTCCTGCCGGTAAAAAATATTGAATATTGTACGTATCGCGAATTTGAAAACGGATGTGCGCATATTGTCGTTGGAAACGATACATGAGGTGAACGGCCGACATGTAATGGTCGAGTCTGCCCCCTGTCACTTGCGTCAAAATGATCTCATCAGGATTTAGTTCAATGGCCCGCTGTACAGCGAGCTCTAAATCCGTCTCGTCCTTTTCCGCTCCGAATTCCTCTACATGTTGTGCACTCTTCTCAATGTCTCGCCATTCTTCTGGCGTCACCGAATCGAAATCACCAATCGCTAAATAGAGCGGGAGGCGCTGACGAATAATCGCCATCGCCCCTTGATCTGCTCCGATATAATAATCACCTGTCGGAAGTGGGCTCACCTGTTCAGGACTGCCTGCTACGACGATAATTTTCACTTCGCTCGTTCTCCAGCTGCACGAATTCCTTGCAATGCTTTCGCACGGTCTTCTTTATTGAAGATTGCTGAACCTGCTACGAAAACGTTCGCTCCTGCACGCACCGCATCTTGAATCGTCTCTTCGTTAATGCCACCGTCAATTTCAATGTCGATGTCATATCCTTTTTCATCGATGATCGCGCGAAGGGCTGACACTTTATCCAACACTTCTGGAATGAACGCTTGTCCGCCGAATCCTGGGTTCACCGTCATAAATAATACGAGGTCCACCTCGCTTAAAATCGGCAAAATCGCTTCGATTGGCGTATGTGGATTCAATACGACACCTGGTTTCGCTCCTGCGTTGCGAATCATTTGAATCGTGCGATGTAAATGCGGGCTCGCTTCTACGTGTACCGTAATGTAATCCGCTCCTGCTTTCGCAAATGTTTCCACGTATTGCTCGGCATTTTCGATCATTAAGTGGACGTCGAGTGGCAAATTCGTAACGGGACGAATCGCTTCGACGACGAGTGGACCGATTGTAATGTTCGGAACGAAATGTCCGTCCATTACGTCGACATGAATCCAGTCGGCACCTGCTGCTTCCACTTCTTGAATTTCTGCGCCTAATTTGGCGAAGTCTGCTGATAAAATAGATGGTGCAATTTTAACCATAATTAATACCTCGGCTTTCGTTCTGAAATTTCATTCATAAATTGGACATAATGATCATAGCGCGTCTGCATGATGTCTCCTGCTTCCACCGCTTCTTTCACCGCACATTTCGGCTCTTTTAAATGCAAGCAACTCGTAAAGCGACAATGATCACTCACTTCGTTAAAATCACGGAATGAAAAGCGCAGTTCCTCTTTTTCAATCGTTTGAAAATCTAACGAGCTGAATCCTGGAGAATCCGCAATCCACCCGTCATAAATGCGAATGAGTTCGACATGACGCGTCGTATGCTTCCCACGGCCGAGCGCCGCTGAAATGTGCGCTGTTTCTAAATCGAGCTCTGGGAATAAAGAGTTTAAAAATGTCGATTTCCCGACACCTGATTGACCAGCTAATACAGAAATCTTTCCGTTAATGAGCGGGCGCATCACTTCATGAGAGACAGGCGCTGTCGGATTCGTCTCTAACACAGTATACCCGAGCGCTTCATAATATTGAAGCGTCTTTCGAATGTCGATAAGCTCTTCTTCAGAAGCTAAGTCGGTCTTCGTTAAACAGATGAGCACTTCCACGTGATACGCCTCGATGACCGCTAAAAAACGGTCGAGTAAATGGACGCTAAATGCCGGTTCTACTGCTGAAAAGACGAGAATGACTTGGTCTAAGTTCGCAATCGGTGGACGGACGAGCTCATTTTTACGCTCATGAACATGTGTGATGAGTGCTAAATTGTCACCGTCTTCTTCATAATCGACGAGGTCTCCCACTTTCGGATGAATTTTTCTTTTGCGGAAAACCCCTCGGCCCATACATAATACGATTTCTTCACCTGCTTGTACTTCATACACATCTCGGTTAATTTTACGAATTTGCCCTACATTTGTCGTCATGTCATCCTCCTATTCAACGTCTTTATAGTCAAACATTTCTTCCTCAATGACTGTCGCCCCGCGCATAATGCGGTAACCGCCACGTTGCCCTTCTTCTAATTCAATCGTAATGCGGCGTTTCGTCGTTTCGGTAATGTCGAATGTTTCAATCGGGTCTGTCATCGAATGCTTACGATCTTGTACATAGATGCGAATGCTTTGTGGCTCAGATTCTCCATCTTCCTCATCATTCCCTAAGTCTTCATAAGGAATCGTGACAGATTGTACGATCAGTTTCACTGGTTTCGCAGGAGGTCCTTTTGAAACGACAACATTCACTTGACCACCACGCTCTAATTCACTTCCAGCACTCGGTTGTTGAGAAATGACTTTTCCTTTTTCTTGTTCACTTGAAAATTCTTCGCGTACGATGCGGATATCAAATCCTGAAGACTTCGCATAAGATGTTAAATCGGACTCTGACATACCGATTAACTTATCGACTTTCTTCATTTCAATTCCTTTACTTACCGTAAAAATAACGGTCGTCTCTTTCGGGACAATCTCTTCCCCGTCTTCGATATTTTGTTTAATGATCGTTCCAGGTTCTGCTTCATTAAACTCTTCTTCCACTTGAATATCGAAGTCAAAATCAGCTAACAATTTTTTCACATCGTCGATGGAACGACCGACATAATTCGCGAATTTCATTCGTTCGTGACCACTGCTAACGTAAATCGTAATTTTCGAACCTTTTTCTCGCTGTACGCCACCGTCTGGGATAGTGCGAATGACAATGCCTTCTTCCGCTTCGTCAGACGGCTCTTCAATCGATTCTTCCACGACAAAACCTGCCGCTTCAATTATTTCAACCGCTTCTTTTTCTTCTTCACCTACCACTTTAGGGACGGTCGCTTTTTTCGATCCGAAGACGAACGGTAATGTTGCGGCGAGTAATAAGACGAGAATCGCCCCTCCGATCCACCATTTTTTCTTGCTTTTTTTAGCAGGAGGTGGTGTCGGTTCTTGTTCTTCAGGTTGTGGTTCTATGCGTGGAGGAGGTTGAATGATCGTATCCGCTTCTTCCACTTTCGGTAAATCTTTGATCGCCGGCATCACTTTCGTCGCATCGTCATCGTAAGGGATGAAGTACTTCGCTTCGTTCAAACGATTCGTGTCGAGTGCCGTCTGCAAATCTTCATACATCGCATCCGCAGATTGATAGCGATGGTCTGGACTTTTCGTCGTCGCTTTTAAAATGACGTTTTCCACACTTTGTGGAATTTCAGGGTATTGACTGCGCACGGACGGAATCTCTTCTTGTAAATGTTTTAAAGCGATCGCTACTGCAGTTTCAGCAGCGAAAGGTAATTCTCCGGTCAACAATTCGTAAAAGACAATTCCTAACGAATAAATGTCCGAACGTTTCGTCGCCATGCCACCACGTGCTTGTTCAGGTGATAAGTAATGAACGGTTCCTATGATGGAGTTCGTCTTCGTGTACGCTGTCGCATCTAACGCCATCGCGATTCCGAAATCTGTAATTTTTACATTACCTGAGCCGTCCATTAAAATATTTTGTGGCTTAATATCACGATGAATGATGCCGTTATGATGTGCATGGCTGATTGCCGAAACGAGCTGCTCCATAATCGGAACTGCTTCATATGCCGTTAAATGGCCCCGTTGTTGAATGTATGTTTTCAACGTTTGCCCTTTCACATATTCCATCACTAAATAATGAATTTCGCCATCTTCCCCGACGTCATAAATATCGACGATGTTCGGGTGAGATAAGCTCGTTGCAGATAATGCTTCACGCTGAAATCGCTTCTTTAAATCTTCTTCATTTGCAAAATCGTAATGCAAAATTTTAATGGCCACTTCACGGTCTAAAATGACGTCACGTGCTAAATAAACGCGCGACATGCCACCTTCTCCAATCACTTGCAACAATTCATACCGCTCTCCGATACGTTTTCCAATCAAAGTGAATCCACCTCCTTATTCCACCATTCAATGAGTATGACGGATATGTTATCGTCTCCTCCTAAAGCGTTCGCCCGTTCAATTAAACGTTCAGCACGCATTTGAAGAGGCTGTTGTTCTTGAATGATTGTTAAAATTTCTTCTTCTTTAAGTAAATTGCTCAAGCCGTCTGTGCAAAGTAAAAAGGTGACCGGATCTGATAAGCGAATAGATGCTACGTCCGCTACCGTACGACGCTCTGAACCGACTGCTTTAACAATCCAATTTTTTCTCGGATGATGCTCCGCCTCTTCTTGTGTAATTTCGCCACTTTCTAACAAAGCGTTCACGAAAGAGTGGTCTTTCGTCAATTGACGAATGTGATCCCCCGCAATCATGTAAATGCGGCTATCTCCTACGTGTGCAAGAGCGCAGTGCGTATCGTCAATAATGACGACATCTAACGTCGTGCCCATCCCTTGATACTTATCATTGCGTAAAGCGAGGTCGAATAAATGATAGTTAATTTGTTGAATCGTATCGAGCAACCATTGTTCCCAATCGATTGTTTCCACATCGTTCGGCGATAGCGCGGTAAACTGCTGACCGATTAATTTAACAGCCGTTTTACTCGCATAGTCGCCCCCACGATGTCCGCCCATTCCGTCTGCAATGACAGCGAGAATGAGGCCGGAACGTTCAGGATGAATGTAAAAAGCGGCACGGTCTTCATTGACCGCTCGCTTTTTTCCAATATCCGATAAAATCGCATAATGCATCGTCATACCTCCCTACTCAATCCTTCATTCTTGTTTTACGAAAGCGGCAATAAAGAAGCCGTCGCTCTCCCATTCGTTCGGCAATAGTTGAATCATCTCTTCTTCGAGTTGTAATTGCTCATGCGCATACGTTTTTTTCAATTTCATATTCGGAAATTCAGACAATACACGTTCGACGACTTTTTCATTTTCTCGTTGATCGATCGTGCACGTGCTATAGACGAGTATGCCCCCCGTTTTTAAAAGAGGAATCGCTTCTTTAACGAGTTTAAACTGTAAATGAGACAGTGCGATGACATCTTCTTCTGCTTTCGTATATTTAATTTCCGGTTTGCGACGAATGACGCCGAGCCCGCTGCACGGAGCATCGATTAAAATGCGGTCGAACGTATTCGGTTCATAACGTTCTTTCACGACGACGCCGTCTAATTCGCTCGCTTCGATATTCGTCAAATGTAAACGGTTCGCTTGTTCTTCGATTTTTGAAATTTTATGACCATGAATGTCATGCGCATACACTTTTCCTGTATTGTTCATCGATTCAGCGATATACGTCGTTTTTCCTCCTGGAGCGGCACATAGATCGAGCACCGTCATATGTTCTTCTACTTCCAGTGCGTCGACAGCTAACATCGAGCTCGCATCTTGAATGGAAAGACGCCCTTCACGGAAAGAGAAAGAACTTGCAAAACTTCCTTCTTCAAGTAAAATCGCAACGTCGACGTACGGGTGTTTTTCAACCGCGTAGCCGAAGTCCGTCAACTCTTCCAACACTTCTTCATCCGTCGTTTGTGTACGGTTAATGCGCGCTGTCCGTTCAGGAACGGTATTGTTCGCAAAGGCGATCTGTTCCGCCACTTCAAACCCGTACTGTTCGACCCACGCTTCAATCATCCAAAGCGGATGACTCGTTTCTGTCGCTAAACGTTCCACCGGATTTTCAATCGCTTCGAACGGCGCTCCCCCTGAACGTAAATACGAGCGTAAAATGCCGTTCACCGTGCGGACGATTCCTTGATGTCCACGACGTTTCGCAATTTCTACCGCCTCGTAAACGACAGCGCGGTCTGGGATGCGTGTTAAATAGTCGAGTTGATATACAGATAAGCGCAACAACTGGCGCACCCATCCTGATAATTTACCACGCACGTACGGGCTCATACGGTAATCGAGGGCATCGCGCATTTGGAGCGTTCCGTAGACGAGTTGCGTCAAAAGACGACGATCTTTTTCATTTAATTCATACGTTTGAATGACATTATTTAATGCGAGGTTGCTATAAGAGCCACCTTCTTCAATGTCCATGAGTAGTTGTAAGGCTGCGTCTCGCACATTTCCTTTTAGTCGTTTTTTCATTCGAATCGGTCGCCCACTTTCCATTTATCGCCGTTTCCGTTAATGAACGAAACGACATCGACTTTCTTTTTACCTGCTGGTTGTAATTGTAAAATAGAGAGTGTTCCTTCACCTGTTTGAACGAATAGTTCATTTTTGGAGAGTTTCGCAATCGCTCCCGGTGTTCCTTTAGACGTTTCGTCCACGATCGATGTTCGATAAATTTTAACATTATCCCCGTCAAATGTCGTATATGCGACAGGCCAAGGGTGAAGTCCACGCACGTGGTTAAAAATTTGACGCGCTGACTTATTCCAGTCGATGCGCTCTTGTTCGCGCGTAATGTTCGAAGCGAATGTGACGAGCGACTCATCTTGAGGGATGCTATCATTCGTTCCATCGATAATGGCAGGCATCGTTTCTTTTAATAAATCGCGACCGACGAGCGATAATTTATCAAACATCGTCCCTGTATCATCTTCATCCGTAATCGGAATCGCACGTTTTGCGATCATATTTCCAGCGTCTAATTTTTCTTCCATGTACATGATCGTCACACCTGTTTCTTTTTCACCGTCGATGATCGCTTGATGAATCGGCGCTCCTCCGCGATATTTCGGTAAAAGTGAAGCGTGGACGTTGACCGAGCGTAAACGAGGAACGTCTAACAATTCGTTCGGCACGATTTGTCCGTACGCTGCCGTTACGATTAAGTCCGGTTGTAGAGCGATCAATTGCTCCAGTTCTTCCGATTGCGCTAAACGGTTCGGCTGATAAACAGGTAAGCCGAGACGTAACGCTTCTTCTTTCACAGGGGTCGGTGTCATCACACGCTTGCGACCGACTGGGCGATCTGGTTGCGTTACGACGCCTACGATGTCATATCCTTCTTCATGCAACATCGTTAAAATAGGTACTGAAAATGGGGGTGTCCCCATAAAAATAATTTTCGTCACTCTTCTTCCTCCTCAAATGTTTCCGCATCGACACGTGTTTTTATTTTTTGCGTAAATGAAATGCCGTATAAATGGTCCATTTCGTGTAAAATTGCACGCGCTTCAAAACCTTCTGCCGTAATTTCGAACGTCTTACCGTATTCATCTTCCGCTTCGATTCGAATCGCTTCCGGACGCTCGACTTCTCCGTATATTCCCGGATAGCTCAAACAGCCTTCCATTTCTACACTTTTGCCATAATATTTTAGCAAAGTCGGATTGACGAGAACGAGCGGGTCGCGGTCGTCTTGAAAATCGATGACTGCGATGCGCTCGTTGCGCCCGATTTGCGGCGCGGATAAGCCGACACCGTCTGTGCGATGCAATGTCGTCACTAATGTTTTCGCTAGTTGTTGAAGCGACTCGTCAAATGTCGTCACTTCTTCCGTCATCCGTTCGCCATCTACTAATGATTGTATGTTTGTCATAAACGTTCCTCCGTTACATGAGCGATTGCGGTTCCATTTGAATGGACAGGCGCAAATGCTCTTTCATCCACTTCGTTCGATACATGTGCATCAATTGATGCAATACGTCGAACAAGTTGTTTTCTGCTTTGTATTTTATCAAACATTGGTACCGATATCTATCGTTCACCCGACTGATGAGTGACGGAGCAGGACCGACGATTATAAAAGTATCGTCCAATGCTTGGCGTAAAAAGCGTGCGGTTTGATTCGCATAGTGAATCACTTTTTCTAAAGAAGCGTGTGATAGCTGTAAAGCGACGATGTAAAACATCGGCGGATAGCCGAAGCGTTTCCTCATTTGCATTTCAACATTGTAAAACGGAATGTATTGCTGTTGTTTCGCTAGTTGAATCGAATAATGTTCTGGTGCGTACGTCTGGACGATCACTTCGCCTTGTAAATGGGCACGTCCCGCTCTTCCGCTCACTTGCGTCAACAATTGAAACGTTCGCTCACTCGCTCTAAAATCCGCTAAATGCAAGCTTGAATCAGCAGCTAATACGCCGACTAATGTAATATTCGGGAAATCGAGCCCTTTGGCGATCATCTGTGTGCCGAGCAACACTTGTGCTTCACCGCGTCCGAATGCGCTGAGCAATTTTTCATGCGCTCCTTTACGACTCGTCGTATCGACATCCATTCGAATGACCGATATGTCAGGGATGACTTTTTTTAATTCCACTTCCGCTTTTTGCGTTCCAGTACCGAAAAATCGCATCGACTCACTTTCACAATGCGGACATTTCGGCGGGACATATGTTTCGTAATTGCAGTAGTGACATTTCAAACGTTCGACGGAGCGGTGATACGTTAATGAAATGTCGCAATGCGGGCATTGCATCGTCGTTCCACAATCGCGACAAAGCATGAAAGATGCGAACCCTCTTCGATTTAAAAAAAGGACGATTTGTTCACCGCGCTCCATCCGTTCGCGAATCGCTTGAATGAGCGCATGAGAATACATCGAACGATTCCCAGTGCGCAACTCTTCCCGCATATCGACGACCGACACTTCTGGAAGTGCTGATTGTTTCGGTCGTTCCGTCATGGAAAGTAACGTGTACACACCTTTTTGCGCTCGTGCAAAGGACTCCAATGCTGGGGTTGCACTACCGAGCAAGACTGGACAATGATGATAGTTCCCCCGCCAAATCGCAACATCTCGCGCATGATAACGGGGAACGTCTTCTTGTTTGTACGTGGACTCATGTTCTTCATCTAAAATGATGAGACCTAAATTGGTAAACGGCGCAAAAATGGCAGACCGTGCACCGACGACGACCGACACTTCCCCTCGTCTAATTTTTCGCCACTCGTCATACTTTTCACCTTGCGATAAAGCGCTATGCATGACGGCTACTTGCTCTCCGAATCGCCCTTTAAATCGCGCGGTCATTTGCGGTGTTAAAGCGATTTCCGGTACGAGGACGACTGCCTGCTCTCCGCGCTCTAATACGCGTTCGATCGCTTGCAAGTACACTTCTGTTTTTCCGCTCCCTGTAATGCCGTGAAGCAAAAAGGTTTCAGCTCGTGATGCATCGATCGCATCGCGTACCGCTTCAAAAGCGCGTTGTTGTTCTGTCGTTAAAGCGAGCTTTTCATCGTACGCCATTTGAGAGGCATCGATTTCTCGGTACACTTCGCGTTCTGAGCGTTCCACGTAGCCTGCAGTGACGAATGTTTGAATCGTCGGACCCGCGACATCCGCTTCTTCACGTACGACTTTTTCAACGAGCACTTCGTTCGGATAGTTCATCAAATACGCGAGCAATTGCTTCTGCTTATGCGCACGATTCGATAGTTCTCCTTCGATTTGTTGAAGTCGCTCAAGGGAAGGGACGTGCAATACACGCTCTGTTTTAATCGCCGTCTGTTGTTTCATCGCCGTTCGAAATTCAACGTCCCCTACGAGTGCAGCATCTTTACAAAGCTTTTGCTGTGCAGATGTCAATGAATCGAATGACTGTGTCGGTGACGATTCAAAAATATCGCGCAACGCAGGAGAAAGCTGTTCGAGCGAAACGGTTGCGACGACGAGTCGTTCGTACGACGTACGCATCGCAGCAGGAAGCATCGCTTGCAGTGCATCGATTTCATAACAAATAGTACGATGTGCTAAATGTTGAGCGAGTTCCACGAGCTCTTCGGTGAGCGCTGGACGGTAATCGACCACTTCAGAAATCGGCTTTAGTTTTGCTGGATCTACATCGGTTTCTTCTTTTAAACCGACGACATATCCGATGACGTCCCGACGACCGAACGGCACTTTCACACGGCTCCCGATTTCGACATAGGGAGCATCTTCGTTTAACGCATAGTCAAATGGACGATTTACCGCATAAGTGGATACGTCGACGATGACTTGTGCTATTTTCACGAATGGTCAAACTCCTTTTCGCTAATGTACGTTAATAATTGATGGGCTAACATGCGCTTATCCATCGCTGGATACGGCATTTCGCCATCTCGACTGACGAGTGTGACGACGTTCGTATCGTTGCCGAAACCACCATCTGGGTTTGTCACGTCGTTGACGATAATGTAGTCAGCGTTTTTACTTTCTAATTTGCCTCGACCGTATGTGAGCGCATCGTTCGTCTCCGCTGCGAAACCGATCAACAATTGATGCGTCTTTTGCGCACCGAGTGTTTTTAAAATATCAGTCGTGCGCTCCAGTTCAATCGCTGCGTCGCCTTCTTGTTTTTTCATTTTTTGATCCGCCGCATGTTTCGGTCGATAATCCGCAACGGCTGCCGACTTAATGACGATATCCGCTTCGTCGTAACGCGAGAGTACCGCCTCTAACATATCGGCTGCACTTTCGACATCGATGCGTTGAATACGAGCTGGTGTATCGAGCGCTACCGGACCTGCAACGAGTGTCACGTCCGCTCCTAAATCACGCGCTGCTTCCGCCATCGCGAACCCCATTTTGCCGCTTGAAAAATTCGAAATGTAACGAACTGGGTCAATTCGTTCTAATGTCGGACCGGCCGTGACGACCACGCGTTTCCCTTTCAACGGGAGCGGCTTTGCTTCTGTAAAGTAACGGACGACGCGTTCTGTAATCGCTTCTGGCTCTTCCATGCGACCTTTTCCGACGTAACCGCACGCTAAATATCCTTCACCTGGCTCAATAAACGTAAAACCGTCTTGGCGCAACGTTTGCATATTGCGTTCTACTGCGCGATTCGCGTACATGTGCACATTCATCGCAGGCGCTATCCAAATGGGCGCTTCCGTCGCAAGCAAAGTCGTCGTAATCATATCGTCTGCGATGCCGTTCGCCAATTTTCCAATGACATTCGCCGTCGCAGGCGCTACGATAATTAAATCCGCCCAATCGGCTAAATCGATATGCGCAATTTTTGCGGAATCTTTTTCATCGAACGTATCGACATATACATCATTTCTCGACATCGCTTGAAAAGATAAAGGGGTCACAAATTGTTGGGCGCTTTCCGTCATCATCACTTTCACGTCAAAATTCGCTTGTACGAGCTTGCTCGTTAAGGCGACCGCTTTGTAGACCGCGATGCCTCCCGTTACCGCTAACAACACTTTTTTCTGTTCCATTGAAACTCCTCCTTTTACTAGATGAAAAATGAAAATAAAAAAGAGACAGTCCCTTCAGAGAGCGAGATCGTTCTAAAGGGAGGTGTCTCCAAAAGTTTTTATACTTCGTCTTCGTAAATGACTGATTCGTCGCGCTCTGCATTCGTCAATACGCCTGCTACGACTTCTTCTAACGCTTTTCCGACATTTTTATGCGCTTTATATTCTTCTTCGTCAAGCAAATATAAATGGCGCTCCTGCATTTCACGTGCGCGCTTCGATGCGAGCGTCACGAGTGTGTATTTTGAATCGATTTTTTCTTTTAATCTATCTACTGATGGATATAACAATGGTTTATTCCCCTCTCAACATTTGTTTGTATAGTTGTTCGACACGTTCACGCTTGCAATGTTCTGCTGTCACGATCGCATGAATTCGGTCACAAGCATTTTGAACGTCGTCATTTTCAACGACATAATCGTATAAATGCATCATCTCTAGTTCTTCACGTGCACGTGCAACACGTGTCGCGATGACGTCTGCTTCTTCCGTACCGCGTCCGATGAGACGATTTTCTAATTCGGATAAGCTCGGTGGTGCTAAAAAGATGAACAATCCTTCCGGCATCTTCTCACGCACTTGTTTCGCGCCTTCTACTTCAATCTCTAAAAAGACGTCGCGCCCTGCCTCGATCATCTCTTCAACATATTGCATCGGCGTGCCGTAATAGTTGCCGACGTATTCGGCATGTTCTAACAAACGCCCCGCTTCGATGAGCGCTTCAAATTCATCTCTCGATTTGAAAAAATAATCGATCCCATCTTGTTCACCTTCGCGTGGCGAACGTGTCGTCATGGAAATCGAATATTCATAGTTCGTATCTGGCTCTTCGAAAAGCGCTTTTCGAACCGTCCCTTTCCCGACACCAGACGGTCCTGATAATACGATAAGCAAGCCCTTTTTCTTATACATGGAATCCCTCTTTACATCATGATTTACTACCCGTCCAAACCGCAAAAGAATAGACGATAATCTGTTCGTATTATACCATAGAAGAATAGAAAAATGCTAAGATGTAAAATAAACGATGATAGAAAGAGGAATGATTATGGCTTTTGATGGACTATTTACACGTGCGATCGTCACCGAATTACAACAACTCGTAGGAGGACGCATTAACCGCGTACATCAACCGAACGAATATGAAGTCGTTCTCACGATGCGTGCCCAGCGAAAAAATGTGAAACTGTTGCTTTCCGCTCACCCTTCTTACGCGCGCGTTCAACTGACGGAAGAGACGATTACGAATCCACCTGAACCGACGATGTTTTGTACCATTTTACGCCGCCATATTGAATCTGGAATCATCACAGCGATCGAACAAGTCGACAACGACCGCATCATCCATTTCACGATTGCGAGTCATAATGAAATTGGAGACCCGATCACACGCACATTAATTATGGAAGTGATGGGGCGCCATAGTAACTTAATGGTTGTCGATCCAGGCGACGATAAAATTATCGAAGCGCTCAAACATTTACCGCCGTATATGAACAGCTTCCGAACTGTCCTTCCAGGCGCAACGTACGTCTCACCACCCGAACAAGAAAAAAAGAACCCGTTCACGATAAGCGAAGAAGAACTGTTCGACATATATCATAAGCTTGAAAAAGGACGAGACTTCATCCAATACTTACAAGGGATCGCCCCAATTCATGCGACCGAATTGTATGCTCTGTTAAAACAAAATTTACAGTTCCAAACGTATCGCCACTTCATCGAATCGTTTGAAACGTTACCATTTCAACCTGTCGTCATGAAAAAAGACGGACGCGACATCTTCTCCGCTCATCCGTTAACGACCGCTGATGAAGTCATTTATGAAGCAAAATCGCTCGGTGATTTACTCGACCGCGTTTATTTCGAAAAAGCAGACCGTGAACGTGTGCGAGCGCAAGCGCAAGATTTGGAAAAATGGTTAGCGAACGAGCGAGCGAAATTAGTGAAAAAAGAAAAAGTGCTTCAAAAAGAATATCAAGACGCTGAAAAATTGGATGATTTCCAATTGTACGGTGAACTGCTCATGGCTCATCATTATCAAATTGAAGCGAATGCGAAAGAAGTGACGGTCGAAAATTACTACGACGGTTCAGAAGTGACGATCCCACTCGACCCTCGCAAAACGGCGATTGAAAACGCGAACCGCTACTATACGAAATATACGAAAGCGAAAAATGCGCTCATTCAATTGAAAGAACAGATGCGTTTAACGAAAGAAGAACTCGACTATTTCGAAACATTACTTCAACAAGTAGAAATGGCGACACCAGACGATATCGATGAAATTCGGGAAGAATTAATCGAAAATGGCTACATGCGAAAACGTCGCTCGAAGAAAAAAGAGAAGAAAAAGAAAATGGTCATCGAGCGTTACGAATCGTCAACAGGTATTCCGATCGCCGTCGGGAAAAATAATAAACAGAACGATCACGTCACCTTTAAATTAGCGAGCCGTCACCATACGTGGTTGCATACGAAAGATATTCCAGGCTCACACGTCGTCATTTTAAGCGACAATCCAGACGAAACGACATTGCAAGAAGCTGCGGTCATTGCTGCTTACTTCAGTAAAGCGCGCACGTCTTCGAATGTTCCTGTTGACTATACGGAAATTCGTCACGTGAAAAAACCGTCAGGCGCAAAACCTGGATTCGTGAATTATTTCGAACAACAAACATTATTCGTCACACCGGATGAACAACTCGTCCGCCAATTAAAACAATGAGTAAAGCGCATGAAATCAATGATTGATTTCATGCGCTTTTATTTGCCGTTCTCTTTTATAATGTGCCTTCTTTTAATTGAGCATGCCACGATAAAAGACCATCGATGTCTTCTTTCGCAATCGCACCATTTTGCTCCGCTACTTCGACAAGTGCAGCGAAGTTCGTTAAGCTCGCATATTCAAGCCCAGCTTCTTTAAACATGTCGTCCGCTTTATTTAAACCGTATGTGAAAATCGAAACGACTCCTGCTACATCGTATCCTTCACGTTTCACCGCTTCCGCAGCGTTTAAACTGCTTCCGCCTGTTGAAATGAGGTCTTCCACGATGATCGCGCGGTCGCCTTCTTGCATTTTCCCTTCGATTTGGCGTCCTTGTCCATGTCCTTTCGGCGTTGAACGGATGTACACCATCGGCAATTCGAGTTCGTCCGCAATCCAAGCAGCGTGCGGGATACCCGCTGTCGCTGTTCCTGCGACGACATTCGCTTCTGGGAACTGTTCGCGAATAATGTTCGCAAGACCTTTCGCAATCACTTTACGACCGACTGGGTCTGCCATCGTTAGACGATTATCGCAATAAATCGGTGATTGAATACCTGAAGCCCATGTAAAAGGGTCGTTCGGGCTTAATTCGACAGCCCCTACTTGTAATAAAATTTCTGCTACTTGTTTTTCGATTGTCATGTTACTGCCCCTTCCATAATGCATTCACTTCAGCGTGTGCTTTCACCGCATCAGCCGCTTGTGTTATCGCACGGCCGACGACGATATGTGTCGAACCGTTTTCGCGTGCGAATTGTGGTGTCGCGACACGCTTTTGGTCGTGCGTTTCACCGCTTGCCATACGGATGCCTGGCGTCACTTTTAAAAAGTCTTTGCCGCACGCTTCTTCAATCATTTTCGCTTCGAGCACTGAACAGACGACGCCGTCCAATCCTGCTTCTTGCGCTTTTTTCGCGTAGTGGACGACCGATTGTTCGAGTGACTGTTCAATGAGTTGATCCGCTCGCATGCTCGCTTCATCCGTCGATGTTAGTTGCGTTACGGCGATAATGCGTGGACGCGTCTTCCCTGCAGGTGTTCCTTCTTCTAATCCTTCGAGAGCCGCTTCCATCATGCGCACACCGCCTGCTGCGTGAACGTTGACGAGCTCAACTTCATACTGCGCTAAAATTTTCATCGCTGATTTTACTGTATTTGGAATATCGTGCAATTTTAAATCGAGAAAAATGCCGTATCCTCGCTCTTTTAATTCGCGTAAAATCGCAGGTCCTTCTTTATAAAAAAGTTCCATCCCTACTTTGACATTCGCTTTTCCTTCGAACGGTTGTAAAAAGCGTAACGCTTCTTCTCCTGTCGGGAAATCGAGGGCGATAAATGGTAAGTCTGTCATAGTCGGTGGCTCCTTCCAATCAATTCTGAAATGTGGTCGACACCGAGTTCATCAAGTTTTTCTTCTAAACTGTTAATGATGTTCGGACAGACGAATGGGTCGACGAAGTTCGCTGTTCCGACTGCGACTGCGCTCGCACCGACGCTTAAAAAGTCGACGACGTCTTGCGCGTTCGTCACTCCGCCCATTCCGATGATCGGTAAGTTCGTCGCTTGACTCACTTCCGCCACCATGCGGATTGCGACAGGCTTCACCGCTGGACCTGAAAGGCCACCTGTTCGGTTCGCAATGATTGGACGTCCTGTTTTCGCATCGAGACGCATCCCGATTAACGTGTTGATCATCGTAATCCCATCTGCGCCCCCCGCTTCTACCGCTTTCGCCATGTCGACGATGCTCGTCACGTTCGGCGATAATTTCACATAAACAGGAACAGATGATACTTCTTTCACTGCCGCTGTCAATTCACGCGCTGTGTCAGGGTCTGTTCCGAATTGAATGCCTCCGCATTTGACGTTCGGGCATGAAATGTTTAATTCTAATGCGTGCACGTTCGGCGCTGTTGAAATAGCTTTCGCTACTGCCACATAGTCCGCCGTTTCGCTTCCTGCTACGTTCGCGATAATCGGCACGTCATAACGCTCTAACCATGGCAATTCTTCCGCCATCACTTTTTCAAGACCTGGGTTTTGAAGGCCGATCGCGTTCAACATACCGGATGCTGTTTCCGCTACGCGTGGTGTCGGGTTGCCGTAACGCGTTTCTTCCGTCGTCGCTTTAATCATGATCGCGCCGAGCTGAGATAAGTCATACAAGCCTCCGAATTCTTTACCGAAACCGAAACATCCCGATGCTGGCATGATTGGGTTTTTTAATTGTAATCCTGGCAATTCCATCGCTAAACGACTCATATCGATACAACCCCCGCTTCAAATACTGGTCCATCTGAACAAATTTTTACATAGCTTCGTTCGGACTGGTCTTTCGTTTCACATACACATGCGAAACAAGCTCCAATTCCGCAACCCATTCTTTCTTCGAATGAAACGTAACCTTTTTTATCCGCATATGCTTGTTGCACCGCTTTTAACATCGGCATCGGGCCGCACGTGTAAAATGTCGCAAAGTCCGTCGGGAGTTTGTCCATCACATGCGTGACGAAACCTTTCGTCCCTTCTGTTCCATCGACTGTCGCGATATGCGTATCGCCTAGCGCCGCAAACTGTTCTTGATAAAAGACGACATCTTCTGATTCAAATCCGAGAATGTGGACGCATTTTACGCCTTTCGCTGTCAATTGACGCGATAACTCGTAAAGCGGTGGCACACCGATTCCGCCTCCGATTAAATAAGCGGTTTCTCCCGCTTCTGTCGCTTCGATTGGGAAGCCGTTTCCGAGTGGTCCGAGAACGTCTACCGTATCGCCAGTGATGCGTTTCGATAATACGCCTGTTCCGTGTCCGTCCGCACGGTAAAGCAATGTAATTTCTTGCTTGTCGCGATCTACTTTCGCGATAGAAATCGGGCGGCGAAGCAACGGATCGAATGAATCTGACACACGAACGTGGACGAATTGTCCAGGGGAAGTGATTTCCCCTGTCAATTTGCCGCGCAATGTCAACTCAAAAATCGCACGTGCGATCTGTTTATGTTCGACAATTTCCATACGATCTTGAATAATCATTACGCTTCCTCCTGTTTTGGCATTGGCTCCGTTTCGAATGTCATCGATTCGATGACGCGCAATGTTGCATCTGCTGTATCGATTGACGTTAAGCAAGGTACGCCGTTTTCAACCGATTCACGACGAATGCGGAAGCCGTCGCGCTCTGGCTGTTTTCCTTTCGTCAATGTGTTAATGACGAGTTGCGCTTCACCGTTTTGAATGACGTCGAGCAATGTGCGTCCTTCTTCACCGATTTTGTTGACGATTTCTACGTCAATTCCTTCTGCTTTCAACACTTCTGCCGTTCCTGCTGTCGCTAAAATGTGGTAACCGATGTTTTTGAAACGACGTGCAAGTCCTAACATTTCTTGCTTATCTTTATCTGAAACGGTCATTAATACTGAACCGTATTCTTTAATTTCCATACCGCTTGCGACGAGTCCTTTGTAAAGAGCTTTTTCGACTGTCGTATCTTTCCCCATTACTTCCCCAGTTGATTTCATTTCAGGACCGAGTGTAATGTCGACACGGCGAAGTTTTGCGAATGAGAACACCGGTACTTTTACGTATACGCCTGCTGGTGGTGTCGCAAGGCCTGTCGGGTAACCTTGTTCTACGATCGATTCACCGAGAATCGCTTTCGTCGCTACGTTCGCCATCGGAATGTTCGTAATTTTACTTAAGAACGGTACAGTACGGCTTGAACGTGGGTTCACTTCGATGACGTACACTTGTTTTTCGCTAATGACGAATTGGATGTTCAACAATCCGCGAATTTTCAATCCGAGTGCGAGACGTGTCGTATAGTCTGCAATCGTTTCGATCATCGATGCGGATAAGTTTTGTGGTGGATATACCGCAATCGAGTCACCTGAGTGAACGCCCGCGCGCTCGATATGTTCCATAATTCCTGGAATTAAAACATTTTCGCCGTCACAAATCGCATCGACTTCGATTTCCGTTCCTGTTAAGTAACGGTCGATCAATACTGGGTGTTCTGGGCTCGCTTTTACAGCGTGTTTCATGTAATGCAATAATTCAGGTTCTTCGTAGACGATTTCCATCGCACGACCACCGAGTACGTATGACGGACGAACGAGTACAGGATAGCCGATTTCGCGTGCGATCTCGACAGCTTCCGGTACGCTCATCGCTGTTTTACCAAGCGGTTGTGGAATGCCAATTTCGCGAAGGGCCGCTTCGAATTTGTCACGGTTTTCTGCACGGTCGATATCTTCGAGTGCTGTTCCGATAATTTTCACGCCGCGCGCTTCCAACTCAGCTGCGAGGTTGATCGCTGTTTGACCACCGAATTGAACGACGACTCCTTCTGGTTGTTCGAGTTCGATAATGTGCATCACGTCTTCTACTGTTAACGGTTCGAAGTATAACTTGTCAGAAATCGAGAAGTCTGTCGATACCGTTTCAGGGTTGTTGTTGACGATGATTGCTTCGTAGCCTGCTTGTTGAATCGCCCATACTGAGTGAACTGTCGCATAGTCGAATTCAACCCCTTGTCCGATACGGATTGGACCTGAACCGAGTACGACGATGCTTTTCTTATCTGATTTAATCGATTCATTATGTTTTTCATACGTTCCGTAGAAGTATGGTGTTTTTGATTCGTACTCTCCCGCACATGTGTCGACCTTTTTGTAAACTGGGAACATGTTGCGTTCTTTACGCCAGTTGTATACTGTGCGCTCGTCTGTATTCCAATATTTTGCGAGTGCAACGTCCGCAAATCCCATACGTTTCGCTTTGTACGCGACTTCTTCGTCGAATGGATTCGCTTTTGCTACTTCTTCAAATTTCACGATGTTTTCGAATTTGCGTAAGAAGTGTAAGTCGATCATGCTCCACTCATGAAGTGTTTCGATCGATACGCCGCGACGCAACGCTTCTCCGATGAAGAAGAGACGCTCATCTCCTGCGCGACGAATACGCTTTTCAATCCACTCGTCTGTCATTTCGTCTCCACCTTCAAGTGATAAGTCGAATTGACCTGTTTCGAGTGAACGGACCGCTTTTAAAATCGATTCTTCAAATGTGCGTCCGACAGCCATTACTTCACCCGTCGCTTTCATTTGTGTACCTAAGTTACGTTTCGCTGATTCGAATTTATCGAATGGCCAGCGTGGAATTTTTGTCACGACATAATCGAGTGACGGTTCGAAACATGCGTACGTCGTTCCTGTTACCGGGTTCAACATTTCATCCAATGTTAAGCCGACCGCAATTTTCGCTGCGAGTTTCGCAATCGGGTAACCTGTCGCTTTTGAAGCGAGTGCAGATGAACGTGAAACACGTGGGTTCACTTCGATAATGTAATAGTCAAAGCTGTTCGGATCAAGCGCCATTTGAACGTTACATCCACCTTCGATTCCGAGTGCGCGAATGATTTTTAATGACACGTTACGAAGCATTTGGTATTCGCGGTCTGTCATCGTTTGGCTCGGTGCCGCTACGATCGAGTCTCCTGTATGAATACCGACTGCGTCAACGTTTTCCATATTACAGACGACGATCGCGTTATCCGCTGAGTCACGCATCACTTCGTATTCAATTTCTTTAAATCCAGCGATTGATTTTTCGAGTAAACATTGTGTCACTGGGCTATATTTTAATCCGCTCGTTACGAATTCTTCTAAGTCATCATCGTTGTAACAAATTCCGCCACCTGTTCCACCGAGCGTGAAAGCAGGACGAACGATTACTGGATAACCGATGCGTTCAACGAAGTTGCGCGCTTCTTCCATGTTGTGAATGATGTCACTTTCAGGAACAGGTTCGCCTAAGTCGTTCATTAATGTACGGAATAAATCGCGGTCTTCCGCTTGGTGAATCGCATCTAATTTCGTACCTAAAATTTCAACATTTAACTCTTTTAAAATCCCTGATTCTTCAAGTTCAATCGCCATGTTTAATCCCGTCTGTCCACCGAGTGTTGGGAGGAGTGCATCCGGGCGTTCTTTACGGATAATGCGGCTGACAAAGTCGAGTGTGATCGGTTCGATGTACACTTTGTCCGCAATTTCTGTATCTGTCATAATTGTCGCTGGGTTCGAGTTAATTAAAATAACTTTGTATCCTTCTTCTTTTAAAGCGACACATGCTTGTGTTCCCGCGTAGTCAAATTCTGCTGCTTGACCGATGACGATCGGACCTGATCCGATTACTAAAATAGTTTCAATATCTGTACGTTTAGGCATTGTGAGACCCCTTTCTTCTTACCGCTTTAATCGCTTGAATAAAATCGTCGAACAATCCGACTGCATCGATTGGACCTGGTGATCCTTCTGGGTGGAATTGTACGGAAAACGCATGGCGTGACTCATCTGCGATTCCTTGAACCGATTCATCGTTTAACGCCACGTGCGTCACTTCCATCCCTGTACCTTCGAGTGATTCGCGTACAATTTCATATCCATGACATTGTGATGTTAATTCTGTACGATTCGTTTTTAAGTTTTTCACTGGGTGGTTGCTGCCGTAGCGACCGTGTTTCATCTTTTGTACTTTTGCTCCTGTTGCGAGCGCGAGTAATTGATGGCCGAGACCGATTCCGAAAATCGGATATTTCCCGAGCAATGATTGAATCGTTTCAATTTGTTGTTGTAAATGTTCTGGATTTCCTGGACCGTTCGATAATAAAATACCGTCTGGGAATAATGATGCGATCGTTTCAACATCTGTATCGTGTGGCACGACGATGACGTCGCAGTCACGTTTATTTAATTCACGTAAAATGCCGTGTTTCATACCGTAGTCGATTAAGACGACACGCTCACCTAAGCCTGGGCTCGGGTATGCTTTTTGTGTCGATACGCTTGCGACTAAATTCGTCGGTGCTTCGTACTCTTTCAATGTTGCGAGAGCTTTCGCTTCATCGAGTGTCGCACCCGCTTCTGTAATCATGCCGCGCAACGTACCGTTGTCGCGTAAATGGAGCGTTAAATGACGTGTATCAATTTCGTCGATGCCTGGAATGCCTTTTAATTCGAGCAATTTCCCGAGTGACATGCCGCTGCGGAAGTTTGAAGGCTCGTCGCAATATTCGCGAGCGATTAAACCGTTTAATGCCGGTTCGATCGATTCGTAATCGTCGCGGTTAATACCGTAGTTTCCGATTGCTGGATACGTCATAACGATCATTTGACCTGCTGATGATGGGTTTGAAATCGTCTCTTGGTAGCCTGTCATTCCTGTCGCAAATACGACGTGACCGACTGATGCTTCGTTTGAACCGAATGCGCGACCTTCAAAAATTGTACCGTCTTCTAAAATTAAATAACGTGTTATCATATTAGTTCTCCTCCCAAACAACTTCACCTTCGAATACAGTCATCACTGGCCATCCTGCACAGTTCCAACCGTTGAACGGTGTATTTTTCCCTTTTGAAACGAATGTTGTTTTATCGATTGCTCGTTCTTGTTCTAAGTCGATTAATGTTAAGTCTGCAACGCCGCCTACTTCTAAACGTCCGTACGGTAAGTTGAACACGTCTGCTGGCTTTTTCGTCAACCAGTCGACGAGTTGTTGTGTCGTCCAACGTCCTGATTGTACGTGTTTCGTATAAAGTAATGGGAATGCTGTTTCGAATCCTGTAATGCCGAATGGCGCTGTCGCGAATCCGACTGCTTTCTCTTCGTCTGTATGCGGCGCATGGTCTGTTGCGATAAAGTCGATCGTACCGTCTTCCAATCCTTCGAGTAACGCTTCTAAGTCTTCTTGTCCGCGTAATGGTGGGTTCATTTTCCAGTTTGCGTCGTCTCCTGGAATGTCTTCATCGATTAACAGTAAGTGGTGTGGTGTCACTTCTGCTGTTACGTGAATGCCTGCTGCTTTCGCTTCACGAATCGCGCGCACCGATTCTTTCGTGCTGACGTGACAAACGTGATAATGTGCACCTGCTGCTTCTGCAAGTAAGACGTCGCGCGCAATTTGTACCGCTTCACAAATCGATGGAATCCCTTTAATGCCCATCTCTTTACTCTTCTCACCTTCGTGCATCGCTCCGCCGTAAATGAGTGAGTTATCTTCACAGTGTGCGACGACAGCCATGTCGAGTTCAGCCGCTTGTTGCATCGCTTCGTACATCATCCCTGCTGATTGGACGCCGACGCCATCGTCTGTAAATGCGAATGCGCCGTGTTCTTTTAACTCTTTGAAGTTCGTTAATTCTTTTCCTGCTTCACGAATCGTGATCGATGCGTAAGGAAGTACACGAATGCGAGCGTTCTTTTCAATCAATTCATTGACGAGTGTTAAATTTTCTTTCGTGTCGGGTACAGGGCGCGTATTCGGCATCGCACATACTGTCGTGAAACCGCCTTTTGCTGCTGCGTGCGTTCCTGTTTCAATCGTTTCTTTATGCTCGCCACCAGGTTCGCGTAAATGAACGTGAATGTCGATAAATCCAGGAGATAGTAATTTTCCTCCACCATCTACTGTGCGGTCTGCTTCGACTCGTAAGTCTTTTCCGATCGCCTCAACGACTCCATTTTCCACGAATACATCCGTTTCAATTAACTCGTTGTTTCCATTTAATACGTTGACATTTTGAATAAGTAAGCTCATTATTCGTTCCTCCCTTTAAGTAATAACTTTATAATAGCAGCGCGTACGTACACGCCGTTTTCCACTTGTGTTAAAATTTTTGACTTCGGACTTTCAATGAGTTCATCTGCAATTTCAACCCCGCGATTGACAGGTGCTGGATGCATGATGATCGCGTGTGCTTGCAAGCGCTCCGCTCGTTCTAGCGTCAAGCCGAACTGGCGATGATATTCCCATTTTGAAAACGCAAGTCCCTCTCCGTCATGGCGTTCGTGTTGAACACGTAACAACATGAGCACGTCACAGTTTTCGATTTGAGCATCTAAGTCTGTCGTATAGTCAAACTCTCCTGCCCATTCATCTGGGCAGACAAATGTGACGTTCGCGCCTAGTCGCTTGAGCGATTCGGCATTCGATTTTGCGACACGACTGTGAGAGATGTCTCCTGCAATTGTAACATTTAATCCTTCAAATTTACCGAAATGTTCGTAGATTGTGAAAATATCTAGTAATGATTGTGTCGGATGTTGGCCAGATCCGTCTCCTCCATTAATGAGCGGAATGTCCATATGGTCGACGAGCTGCTCGTAATATTTATCACGCGGATGGCGCACGACGACGAGGTCGAGACCGATCGCTTCAAATGTTTTCACCGTATCGTACAATGTTTCACCTTTTAACGTGCTCGATGATTCAGGAGCGAATGGGATAACTTCCATTCCTAAGCGACGTTCGGCCATTTCGAAACTCGATTTCGTGCGCGTGCTCGGCTCGAAAAATAAATTGCTCACATAATACGTGCGGTCTAATTTACGAATGCCGTCCGCCTTCATTTCACGTGCGAGTTCGATAATTTTCATCATTTCTTCTGTCGTTAAACTTTTCATATTGACGATATGTTCCATCGTAGTCGTCTCCTTTATTGTACGATTTTTTGAACCGTTAGCGGATGCTAACATTCTTGGGAACAAGCAATGCGTACTTTTTTAACCAAGCGATCCCCGCCGTTCATGCGGTTCATATTATGAAAAAAGAACCTTTTCGCCAATTCGGGAAAAGGTTCTTTTGCATACGAAACTACACCTACTTCAAATAGGCTATCGTGCAAATCCCTTTCCCCGTCTCTCTGAACGAAATTAAAAAGGTTATTTTTCTATTAATTCTTTCGGTCGTCCAGGCAAAATGAGGTTGAGCAATACCCCGACAATCGCCGCGAGTGCCATTCCTCCGAGTTCAAACGGAACGTTTAATACCGGGACGATAAATTTCAATGTCGCGCCACCTATTCCGATGACGAGAATGACTGATGCGATGACTAAGTTACGTTGACTGTCGAAATCGATTTGATGTTCGACGAGCATGCGTAAACCAGATGCTGCGATCATACCGAAAAGTAAAATCGATACACCGCCAAGAACAGCGGTCGGAATCGTTCCGATCAACGCCATCACTTTTCCTAAGAAGGCGAAGATGATTGCGAATGTCGCTGCTCCTAAAATGACGTACACACTGTACACACGCGTCATTGCGAGCACTCCGATATTTTCACCGTACGTCGTTTTTGGCGGTCCGCCCATCAATCCACTAATGAGTGTTCCGAGGCCGTCCCCAAGCAGTGAGCGGTGAAGTCCTGGATTTTCGAGATAGTTGCGATTGACGACGCGTCCTAAAACGAGTTGGTGCCCGATATGTTCTGAAATCGTGACGAGCACGACCGGAATCATGAGCGATAACGCCATGAGTGAAATGTTCACATCGTAATGAATGACCGGGAAAATAAATTCTGGCATAGCGAATACTTTCGCTTGTAATACTGGGTCGAAATCGACGATGCCGATCGCGAGCGAGTAAATGTACCCGACGACGATACCGACGATGACAGGCATTAAACTAATGAGCCCTTTGAAAAACATGAGGACGATGACCGCTGTTAAAAGCGTTACACCCGCTGCAGTTAAATGTTTCAAACTGTATTCTGAACCGATTTGATTGCCGAGTTCGTCGAATACAGGAACCATGCTCGCCATGTCGATCGCTGTCGGCGCAAGTCCGAGTCCGATGACGACGATGACTGGTCCGACGACAATCGGTGGTAAAAGACGCATGATCCAACGGTGTCCCGTCTTCCAAATGATGAGAGAGACGATTGAATAAACGAAGGATACTGCGATAATCCCAATCATAATGTCTCCGTCTGTTCCGCCACCTTCGCGAATCATAATGATCGGAGCGATGAAGGCGAAACTTGAACCTAAGTAAGCAGGTACTTGGAAGCGCGTCACGATGACGAAAATGAATGTTGCGATACCGCTCGTAAGCAAAGCCATCGCTGGGCTTAATCCGACGAGTGTCGGCACTAAAATCGTCGCACCGAACATCGCAAACATATGCTGTAAACTGAGTACAATCCAACGTAGTGGATCGGGCTTATCTTGAATGTCTAACACTGCTTTTTCCGCCATAGGGCACCTCACTTATGAATGACGACGCTATTTTCGCCATCTTCTTCTTGTAGTTTGACGACGACGCGTTCTTCGCTCGACGTCGGAATGTTTTTTCCGATAAAGTCTGGTCGAATCGGTAGCTCACGATGACCTCGGTCGACGAGGACGGCAAGTTGAATGGCGCTCGGTCTGCCGATATCCATAATCGCATCCATCGCTGCGCGCACTGTACGTCCTGTAAATAACACATCATCGACTAAAATGACGATTTTGTCCTCTACATTTTGTTCGATATTCACTTCGTTGACAGACGGTTCGCCGTCGACTGTTTTTTTCTGAAGATCGTCGCGATATAAGGTGATGTCAAGTTCTCCTATCGCCACTTGTTCTTGTTCAATCGTTTCGATGCGTTCGCTCAAGCGCTTCGCGAGAAATGCCCCTCTCGTTTTAATGCCGACGAGAATGCAACGGTCGACTCCTTTATTGCGTTCGATAATTTCATGAGCGATGCGCGTCAACGCACGTTCAATCGCTTGTTCGTCCAAAATGACTGCTTTTTCTGTCATGAAGAACCCTCCTTTTTTATCCAAAATAAAAGCCCTCTCCAAGAAAAACCTCGGAAAGGGCATAAAAATGCGTAGTGAAATAGAGTAGAGTAATCCCTCTACAGTATGACGTTTACCTTCCCAGCCTCTCTGGACTGTTCTTAAAGGTGCTCTTATTTAATTTGCTTACTCTAGTATAGCGAACTCTCGTTATATGTCAATAACAAATTAAGATTCGCGTAACTCTGTTAGCAATTGTTCATAATCTGCTGGAAGTGGTGCTGTCCATTCCATATATTCGCCTGTCATCGGATGCGTTAAGCCGAGCGTTTGGGCATGTAGTACTTGTCCGCCGAAGTCGAGCGTTTTTTTCTGTCCGTATTTCGGGTCCCCGACGAGTGGATAGCCGATATATTGCATATGGACACGAATTTGGTGCGTGCGTCCTGTGACGAGTTCACATTGGACGAGCGTATATTTGCCACCGATTTGTTCTAACACTGTGAAATGTGTCGTCGCTTCTTTCCCTGTTCCGATGACTGTCATTTTTTGACGATCGCGCGTATCACGGCCGATTGGTGCTTCGATCGTTCCTTTCGGGTGCGGAATATGTCCGTGAACGAGGGCGACGTATTGACGCTTCACCGTACGTTCGACGAGTTGATTGACGAGGTTGACGTGCGCTTCGTCATGTTTGGCGACGACGAGCAAGCCCGACGTATCTTTATCGAGGCGGTGAACGATTCCTGGACGAAGCACACCGTTAATGCCTGATAAATCGTGAATGGCATACATGAGCCCGTTGACGAGCGTTCCTGAATAATGCCCTGCTGACGGATGGACGACCATACCGCGTGGTTTATTGACGACCGCAATATGCTCATCTTCGTAGACGATATCTAAATTTAAATCTTCTGCGACGACATCGAGCGGAACCGCTTCTGGCTCTGTAATGATGACGACATCGTCTTCACTTACTTTATAATTCGCTTTCACTACGGCATCGTTCACGACGATATGCCCTTCCTTAATCCAGTCCTGCACTTGAGTGCGTGACCATTCTGGGAAAAGTGTCGGGATAATTTTATCGAGACGTTGTTTCTTTTGGTCTTCTGTAATGATAATGCGTTCTGTTCTCATGATTTCACCTTACTTTTCAGTTTCTCTTCAAATAACATATGAATAATTAATAAAATAACACCGATCGTCAATGCGGCATCCGCGATATTAAATATCGGGAAATTGTAATCGATGACAGGAATCCAAACACTAATAAAATCGACGACATGTTGATACAAGACGCGGTCGATAAAGTTTCCAATCGCTCCCCCGACTAACAACATGATCGCTACCGATAATAGTGTATCGTGTTTCGCTTCTTTATAAAAATAATACAGTAATCCGCCGACGACAAAAATAGTGACGACGTAGAAAAATGCCATTTTCCCTTCTAACATTCCCCAAGCTGCGCCGCTATTTCGATGCGATAAAATCGAAACGTAACCTGGAATGACTTCAATTCGTTCTCCGATTTCCATTTGTTGGACGACGAGTCGTTTTGACCATTGATCGGCAATGATGACGATTAAAGCAATAACATAATATGCAATTGTGCGCATTTCATACCCTCCGAACGTAACAGTATCGTCAGTTAGTGTACCATAGTTTGAATAAAAAAAGACAAGCTGAAGGAGCTATTCTTCAACTTGTCTTTCAAAATAAAATCGATTAAGCGAGTGTCGAAACAACTTCCGCACAACGTCCACAAATTTCTGGATGCTGAGCATCTGTGCCGACATCTTGACGCACGGACCAACAACGTGCACATTTTTCGCCTTCTGCTGCTGTAATTTGAACTTTCGCTACATCATACGCTTTGTCTAGCGCATCCCATGCGACGAGTTCGAAATCAGAGACGATGAAAAATTGAGCGAAGTCGAGATCTGTCGCTTCGAATAACGGTGCGAGTTCTTCCGGTAAAGCAATCGTCGCTTTCGCTTCGAGTGATTTTCCGATCACTTTCGCATTACGCGCTTCTTCTAACGCTTTTAAGACGTCATCACGCACGTCGAGCAATTGGTCGAAACGTTCGACTAATGCTTTACCTGCATCGCCAAAATCTTCTGCTTCTGGCATATCTGTCAATTGAACGCTCACCGCTTTTTCGTTTTCATACGTTAAGTGTGCCCACATTTCGTCTGTCGTATGTGGCAAGATTGGTGCTAACAATTGAACGAGTGTGACGAGTGTGTCATACATCACCGTCTGCATCGCACGACGTGCTGGGTCGTCTTCACGTTCGATGTAGACGATATCTTTCGCTAAGTCTAAATAGAACGAGCTTAAGTCACCTGTACAGAAGTTATTCACTTCATGGTATACTGTCGCAAATTCATAACGCTCATACGCCGTACGAACCGACTGAATGACTTCGTTTAAACGCACAAGCATATATTGGTCAATCGGGCTCAAGTTTTCATATGCAACGCGATCTGTTTCTGGATTGTAGTCCGCGACGTTTCCGTGTAAGAAACGGAATGTGTTACGGATTTTACGGTACACTTCAGACACTTGTTTAAAGTTTGAATCACTTACGCGCACGTCTGCTGTATAGTCGACAGATGATGCCCATAAACGTAAAATATCAGCACCCATTTGATTCATTACTTTCACTGGGTCGATCGTGTTACCGAGTGATTTACTCATTTTGCGACCTTCGCCGTCAAGTGTAAATCCGTGGCTTAAAATGCCTTTGTACGGAGCGATGCCGTTAATTGCAACACTTGTCGTCAGCGATGAGTTAAACCATCCACGATATTGGTCAGAACCTTCTAAGTAAAGGTCTGCAGGGTATTGAAGATCGTCGCGTTCTACGAGCACTCCTTGGTGAGAAGAACCTGAGTCGAACCAAACGTCCATAATGTCGTTCTCTTTCGTAAATTCGCCGTTCGGGCTACCTGGATGTGTAAAGCCTTCTGGCAATAAATCTTTCGCTTCACGCTCGAACCAAACGTTTGAACCGTGTTCGCGGAACAAGTTCGATACGTGGTCGATCGTTTCTGGCGTGATGATCGCTTCCCCGTCTTCTGCGTAGAAAATAGGAAGTGGCACACCCCACGCACGTTGACGTGAAATGACCCAGTCTCCACGGTCACGAACCATGTTGTAAAGACGAGTTTCACCCCATGCTGGTGTGAAGTTCGTTTCGCGAATCGCTTGTAACAATTCGTCACGGAACTTGTCGATTGAAGCGAACCATTGCGGTGTCGCACGGTACATAACCGGTTTTTTCGTACGCCAGTCGTGTGGGTACGAGTGAGTGATGAAGTTCATATGCTCTAAAGCGCCAACTTCTGTTAATTTTTCAGTGACTGCTTTATTCGCATCATCATAAAATAATCCTTCAAACATCGGTGCTTCTTCCGTCATCACACCGCGTCCGTCAACTGGTGACAGAACGTCTAAACCGTAGCTTTGACCGATGTAGTAGTCATCTTCCCCGTGTCCAGGTGCAGTATGAACACAACCTGTACCGCCATCTGCTGTTACGTGGTCTCCGTTCATAATGAGTGAATCACGCTCGTACAATGGATGTGTCGCAACGAGACGATCGAGGTCTGCCCCTTTCATCTCTTGAACGATTTCATACGATTCCCAACCGATTTCTGTCGCAACAGTTTCGACTAAATCTTTTGCGATGACGAATTTTTTGTCATTCGCTTGTACGACTGCGTAATCGAAATCAGGATGTACTGAAATTCCGAGGTTCGCTGGAATCGTCCAAGGTGTCGTCGTCCAAATGAGGAAGTTTACATCTGTATCGAGCACACCTTTTCCGTCTTTCACTGGGAAGCTAACGTAAATCGATGGTGAGCGCTTATCTTGGTATTCAATTTCCGCTTCAGCGAGCGCTGATTCACTTGAAGGTGACCAGTAAACCGGTTTTAATCCTTTGTAAATATAGCCTTTTTCTGCCATTTTACCGAATACTTTAATTTGGTGTGATTCGAATTCTGGCTTCAACGTAATGTATGGGTTTTCCCAATCGCCACGAACGCCGAGACGTTTCGATTGCGTACGTTGTTTATCGATTTGCGTGTAAGCATAATCTTCACACATTTGACGATATTCAACGATCGACATTTCTTTACGTTTTACCCCTTTGTTAGAAAGGACTTGTTCGATTGGCAAACCGTGCGTATCCCAACCTGGAACGAATGGTGCATTGTATCCTGTCATCGATTTATGACGGACGATCATATCTTTTAATACGCGGTTCAATGCGTGTCCCATATGGAGGTCACCGTTTGCGAATGGTGGTCCGTCGTGTAAAACGAACATCGGACGATCTTTCGTACGTTCTTGTACGAGTTTGTAAATGTCTAATTCTTCCCATTTTTTCTGCATTTCTGGTTCACGATTCGGTAAATTCCCGCGCATCGGAAACGCTGTTTTTGGCATTAATAACGTATCTTTATATTCCACATTAATTCTCTCCTTTTTTGAAAATAAAAAAACTCCGCCCCCTATGGAAGGGACGAAGTGTATCGCGTTACCACCCTAATTGCACATCTTTCAAATAAAAGACGTACCGCTTCAGTCGCTTTAACGCAGCGTCTACGAAGTAGTCTAATCGATTCGAACTACTTAACTCCAGAGTGATTTTCATCGAAGTTTAGTCGTTAAGCTCCCACTATCCTTAACTCGCTAAGCACTAAGCGCTTCAATTACTCGCTCTATCTTCATCTTACTATTCTTTTCTTGAATATCGTTGATTATACACAATTCTTTTCTCATTGACAAGAACTGTTCCACTTTATTCTTCTTCGGGTTTAGATTCGTAAGCTTCTGCGATTTCTTCGTCCTCGATCGGGTCGTCTGTCAATAAAGCATCCCAATCTTCCGTACGAAGCATTTCGAGTTGCGCTTCTACGAGAAGGCGCAAACGGTTGCGAAACACTTTCGATTGCTTTTGTAAATCGCCAATCTCAATTGTAATTGCACGTGATTTTGCAAGAGCGTCGTTAATGATACGATCTGCATTTTTTTCAGCTTCTTTCACGATGAGCTTCGCTTCTTGTGTCGCGTTATGACGCACATCTTCCGCTGCTTCTTGCGCTACGATAATCGAGCGTTGTAACGTTTCTTCTAATGTGCTGAAATGCGAAACGCGTTCTCCTTGATCGTTCAGTTGTTTTTTCAACTGTTTATTTTCTTCGATAATCGCTTCATAGTCGCGCATTACTTGCTCTAAAAACTCGTTCACTTCATCTTCGTCGTACCCTCTAAACACTTTACTAAATGCTTTATTATGTATGTCTAGTGGAGTTAATGCCATGTTCCTTCACCGCCTCTTATTTTTTGTTCAATCGATGAGCTTGCCGACGATTAGACGAATATTGTCTTTTTTCGTCGTGCCTTCTAAACGTAGAACGTAAAACCTTCCATGTTGACGAATGGAAATCATATCTTCCAGTTGCACAGTTTGTGCATTGTTCGTCGTCACCGTCCAATTCAACTTCACTTTTTCACCTTGAATCAATTTCGAAGCACGCTGTCTTGAAATGTTCGCTACTTCAGAAACGATCGCATCTAAACGTAAAGAGGAGACGAAAATTAATCGTTCTTCCAACGTCCGTTTGTTCACGAGATACGGTTTTTCCGCAAGTTCCAACAACACTTTCGTGCGACCGACTTCCGTAAAGTTCAATTTGAAAAATGTTTGTAAATCTGATACGACAGCTAGTTGAACACGTTCTCCTTGAAAGACGATATCCCCGAAACGCGTCCGGTCGATGCCGCTATTCATGAGCGCACCGTACACTTCACGATGTGTTAATTGGACGAATTTCGTAGGGTATCTCAGTTCAAAAACGACGATTTCAAAATCTTCTTCTGTCGGTTCATGATAGCTCGGATAAATGAGCACACGTTTGTTTTCCGCCCCTTCAAATCCACCTTCGCTCGCATAAAGCAAGCCGCGCTGTGCGACGATTGTCTTTAAAATGTAGCGCTCTCGTGGATTCAAAAAGGACGTCAATTTCGGAATGTATTGCTCATCTACTTCATTCGCCCAATTGTGACATTCTTCTACAAATGCCTTTTCACTCTCTCTAAAGTGTTGCAACAACTGTTCCATCGCTCTTCTCCTTTATGCATTAAAGCATTGCATTAATCCAATTGAGGACTGTATAAACACCCGATTGAATTAAGTTCAGCGCTAACAATGCGATAATCGGTGAAAAATCAATCATTCCGAGTGGTGGAATAATCGAACGGAAAATACCTAAATACGGCTCGACCACTTTCTCTACGAATGCTCCGAATGATGATTCTCGAAGTCCTGGAATCCAACTCATTAACACGTAAATGATAATGAGGAAAAAATAAATTTGAAAAGCCATACCGATGATATTGGCTATTGTTTGCATGTTGACACCTCAATTTACCATTCTATATAATCTGTAATTTCTCCGCCGACTTCCACATTTTCAGGTGTGCATAAGAAAATGTCTGTGCCGACGCGTTGAATGTCTCCGTTCAACGAATAGACCGTCCCACTTAAGAAGTCAACGATGCGCAATGCTTGCTCACGGTCAATTCTTTGTAAGTTGACGATGACTGCTTTCTTTTGTAACAATTGATCAGCAATTTCTTGTGCTTCTGCATATACACGTGGCTCTGTTAAAAATACTTCCGCCGTCTTTTTCGCACTTTCGATGCTGACGAGATTCGGCTTCTGTTGTTTCGACTGTTGATTTTGTTGTGTTGGCTTCGTCACTTTTTGCCTCGCTTGCTCGACTGGGCGCTCTTGTCGTACTGCGTGAATTTGTTCGCGCGCTGTCGGTTGTTTCATTTCTTCGTACTCTTCTTCATCTTCTAAATAAAACCATTTCTCAATCTTTTGCTTTAAACTCATAATGATCCCCCGCTTTCTGAACCGACTAATGCTGTACCGATTCGTATGTGAGTTGCTCCTTCCTCAATCGCAATCTCGAAATCATTTGACATTCCCATCGACAAAAAGTGGCAAGGCGCATGTTGTAGTTGTAAAGCTTCAATTTCTCGTTGCAATGTTGCAAGTGTACGGAAAGTTTGGCGAATGATCGCCTCATCTTCTGTAAATGGTGCCATCGTCATTAAACCGACTACGCGTAAACGTTCAAAGCTTTGCAATTGTTCGATAAACGGCTTCACTTCGTCAATCGCGAGACCTGACTTCGAATCTTCTTCAGATGTATTCACTTGTACGAAACAATCAATCACTCGTTCAGCACGGTTTTCAATCTGTTTCGCTACAGACATCGTTTGCAAAGAGTGAATCACTTGAGCGTGAGGAAGAATATCTTTCACACGGCGACTTTGCACGTTCCCGATGAAGTGCCATTCGACTGATTGTTCCGGAAAATGACTTCCTTTTTCCATCAATCCTTCCGGACGGTTTTCACCGAGTTGTACGTATCCTGCGCGGACGACTTCTTCTGTTCGCTCTGTTGAAATTGATTTTGTTACGGCAATCACTTGAACGGATGAACGCTCTCGTCCTGCGCGGTCGCATGCGGCTTGAATCCGCTCTTCAATTTCTCGTTTTCGTTTGTCTAGTTCATTCATGATGTATCACTACTTTTCTACATTTTTCGTACACATGCTAAACATTATCGACGGCGATTGCGATTGCGTAAAAATGGTGGAATGTCTAACATGTCTTCCGTTTTGTCTACTTCTTGTTTCTTCGGCTCTTCATAATGAACAGGTGCCTGTTGTTGTGGCTGTTGTGACGGTGTAGGTTCTACCATCTTTTTCGGTTGTGTATATGTCGATTGTGACGACTGTGGCATCTTCACTTCACGATCTTTATTGAAGTCTGTCGCAATGACTGTGACGACAATTTCTTCTTTTAATTCTTCGTTAATGACCGAACCGAAAATTAAGTTCACTTCTTGGTCGCTCGCTGCCGCAACGATGTCCGCTGCTTCTTGCACTTCGTAAAGTCCTAAGTTCGAGCCACCTGTAATGTTCATTAATACACCGCGCGCTCCGTCGATTGACGTTTCTAAAAGCGGGCTTGAAATCGCTTTTTTCGCCGCTTCTGTCGCACGATTTTCCCCTGTTGCCATCCCGATTCCCATCAATGCTGAACCTTTGTCGCTCATGATCGTTTTCACATCAGCGAAGTCTAAGTTGATGAGTCCTGGTACTGCGATTAAGTCAGAAATCCCTTGTACCCCTTGGCGAAGTACGTTGTCCGCTTCTTTAAACGCTTCGAGCATCGGCGTATTGCGATCGACAATTTCGAGTAATTTATCGTTCGGAATGACGATGAGTGTATCGACAGCATCTTTCATCGCTGCAATTCCACCAGCTGCTTGTGTCGCACGTTTTTTCCCTTCAAACATGAACGGACGCGTCACAACTCCTACTGTTAAAGCTCCGAGATCTTTCGCAATTTGAGCGATGACTGGCGCTGCCCCTGTTCCAGTTCCTCCACCCATTCCTGCTGTGACGAATACCATATCCGCCCCTTGCAACGCTTCTTCGATTTGCTCTTTACTCTCTTCTGCTGCTTTTTTACCTACTTCTGGATTCGCTCCTGCTCCTAATCCTCTTGTCAACTTCCCGCCTATTTGAAGTTTAATGTCAGCAGATGATAAATTTAACGCTTGAGCGTCGGTATTCACTGCAATAAAGTCTACCCCTCTTACTCCATGTTCAATCATACGATTGACCGCGTTGTTACCTCCTCCACCAACTCCAATTACTTTTATGACCGCTAGCGCTTCGTCATTCATATCAAATTCAAGCATCGTCTCTCCTCCTAAATATTACCTACGTAATCAATCAAAGAAATTGTTAAATAGCTTTTTTGTTTTGCTAAATAAGCCTTCCTTCTTTTCTTTCTTCTCTTGTTCATACTCATCATCGTAATCATAAAAATCTTCATCTTCGTAAAAATCAGATTGTGACTGTTGATTTTCATTTGACGGTTGTGGTTGTTTGAAATCTTGAGCAGGTACGTAAGAGCGATTGTAAAATTGATCGTCTTTCGCTGCATATTGAATGAGCCCCACTGCTGTCGTATATTTCGGATCTCGCACGCCAATATACGGTGGTGCATGTAAACGTACACGCAATTGGAACACGTCACGCGCTAAATGTAAAATGCCTTCCACTTTCGTTGCGCCACCTGTTAAAATAATGCCTCCTGGTAAATCTGTCACATTCATATTATACAATTCATCAATAATTAAATCGAATAGCTCTTCCATACGAGCGCCTAAAATTTCAGCGACATATTTTTGGCTTATATTCTCATGTTTATCTTGATCGATTACAGGTACTTCAATCCAGTCATCTAAAGCATCTTCCACATACATGTGGCCGTAATGATATTTAATTTTTCTCGCTTCTTCTGTCGATGTTTTTAATACGATAGATAAATCTTTCGTCATATTATCGCCACCGACTGGAATGACAGAGCTGCCGACGATATGGTTATCTTTAAATACCGTAACTGTCGTAATACCGCCACCGATGTCCACATAGGCGACACCGTGATTTTTTTCATCTTCTGTGAGAGCGAATGTTCCCGCTGCCAATGATTGCAAATAAATTTCACGTACTTGGACGCCCGCTTTGTCGACACAACGTAAAATGTTGTGAAGCAATGTTTTAGACGTCGTAATTAAAGTCCCTTCCAATTCTAACCGGATTCCGAGCATACCGCGCGGATCTTTAATTTCATCATAGTCATCGACGATAAATTGTTTCGGGACGATGTTTAACACTTCGCGTTCCGGTGATACAGACATGAGTTGTGCCGAATCAATCACGCGGTGCAATTCATCATCCGTAATTTCACGATTGTCATTGTTAATCGCAACGACACCTTTCGCTTTTTGGAACTGTACGTCATTTGCAGGTATTCCGAGAACGACTTCAGACACTTTCACATTCATCATTCGTTCTGCTTCTTCAATAACTTGTTTGATCGATTTTACTGTCGCTTCTATATCGATAATCGTCCCTTTACGAATGCCTTTTGACGCGACCTCCGTCACACCGATGACATGCACCGTGTCATCCGCTACTTTTCCGACGAGTAACTTCACTGTCGACGATCCGATATCGAGCGCTGCATAATATTCTGATTCATCCATTCTTCACACCTCCTGCAAATGATTGCATACTATATTCTATTGCATTTTTCTTACATTGTCTAAAGTTTTTCAATATCCTGACTCTCCTCTATCTCTCCTCGTTTCTTTTCTTCAGCTCGCTCGGACCATTTCGTCAACAAAATACGACGGATGATCGCAATATTTTGGAACAGGCGTACTCCGAAAGCAAACACGGCCGCCAAATAAAGATCGACTCCGAGGTGTACTCCGAGAAAGGCTAAGCTCGCTGCGAGTATAATGTTGAAGAAGAAACCAGATATAAATATTTTATCGTCGTACACTTGTTGAAGGTGTGCACGAATCCCTCCAAATAGAGTATCTAATGCTGCCAATACGGCAATCGATAAATAGTTGCTGTACACAGATGGGATTTGAAGGTCAGACAACAATCCGAGAGAAATCCCTATGAGTAAACCGAGCAATGGTAGCCACATTTAATCGTCCTCCTTCGGAAGTTGTTGTAAGTACATCATCTCAACCTGTTCCGTCCAACCATTTAATTCGATTTGCTCACTCGGTTCATGAATATCAATTATGAGATTATCGATGTAAAAATCATCGTGTAATGGAGATGCGAGTAAGTAGTTGTACACTTTCTCACTGTCCTCAAATGTTTCCGTTACAATCTTTATTGTAAAGGGTGGGTTCTTTACATTCAAACCATTCACTGTCGTCACACCATTAATATCTCGAATTGCACTTAAAATCGTATAACGTTTCGAATCAATTTCGATAATTAAACCGCTCATACGATTCACATCATTGATGAAACGAGTCAACAAATCGGCTTGTATTGTTTCGATCGGTAAACCTAAAGCGATACTTTCTGGCGATGGTTGAATTTCAATTTCGACTCCTGGACCTGTTAAAGAAGTGAAGCCCGCTCGCTTTTTTAAGTCGTCTACCGTTTCGATTAAAGCCATTTCAGGGTCTTCTGATTTTGCCCGTTCATACGTATATAATGTGTGATCCATATCTCGTATTTCTTTTAACAGCTCGGATTGCGCTTGTTTCTGTTCGGCAATTTCATTCCGAATTGCCCAAATATCTCGTGTATCTCGCTCTGCTGGTTGATGATTTAAAGAGTTGTACTGGACAGCCAACATAAAACCGACGAGCGACACGACGAGCAGGAGGGCGATGCTCACTTTTGGTTTTATTTTCATCACTACCCTTCCCTCAATGCTGGTAACATAATCTCTTTTTCTTCAACAGACACGACGATGTGATCTTGTTCAAGTGAATCTAGTACGCCTCCACGCAATTGTAAAGATGACTGCAACACTTCTTGTGAGCCGACTGCCTCGATGACGAACGGTTCGGGAAATGTTTTACCATCGACCGTAATGACCGGTCCTGTACATTTTATCGATGAATTAGCTGTCAATCGTTGTCCGTTAATCGCAATCCCTTCCGCTCCCGCAATTTTCAATTCATTGACGACGCGCAGTACGTGACTTTCGTGAACGATGTAGTCGTTCGGGTTTTGCGTAAGCGGGTCGTAGTCGGCATCTTTTAACGTCACTTTCACACCTTCTCCTTGTGCTGGCACGAGTCCGAGTAATAAACGTAATTGTTCAGCTTCTTCAATCAAATTCGTATGGCGATCTTCTTCATGCATGAACGAATGTTCAATGTCCATCACTTCGCGCATTTTTTCTTCCAATTCTTCGTAAAGTTCTTTATTGCGCTCTTGCAAACGAAGCAACTCTTCACGATATTGCTCTTCACGCAAATAAGCGAGCGGTTGGTAATTGTCTTGCTGATTGTTAATGCCGAGTGTTTTGTATGAGAAAGCGAAAATGAAACCTAGCACTAAAAAGACGACAGAAAACCAAATTTGTCTCACACTATTCTTCTTCGACCTCTTCTTGCTGCTCATTGTTTTCACTTCCTCCATATAGCTTGTCATACGATGTAAAATAAGCACCGACTTCCAAATCGAATACTCCTTTTTCTTCAGGTCCGAGCTGGGTCACAAGCTGTGGGTAGTAAGTTAAGCGCTCGGCTAAATTACTCATTAACGTATGCACTTCATTCCCATCATCCATATATAGACGTACTTTTAGTTCGTAGTCGGTCGGCGTGATAATGATTTCTGAAATGAGTTCGAACACGGCATCTTCAATTTGCAACAGTTGCGCAGCGATTTGCTGCTTCTGTTCGAGCGTTTCAAATTGAGAAATAATTGGAATTTTGCGCGTCATTTGATTGTGCACGTAAGGAAGTTCCGTTCCGTCTTCCAGCATCAACTGAAACAGCCCTTCTGTTTCAATGTAAGCGACAGGAATTTTCTCTTGAATTTTCAATGAGACGATTCGATTCCAACTGCGGCTCACTTCAACTGCTTTCACAGTCGGCATTTTCATCAGTTGTCGTTCAATCTCTTTCAATTCCAATCCCCAAATCGAATCCCCCATTCGAATACCACTCTCTTCAACGTATTCGATTGGTTCTGCTAAAGATGCGCCGTACACGTCGACTTCTTTCACATCGCTCAAACCTGTTTGGAAGTAAATGAGCGTTAGTAAAAGCAATAAAATGATGACGACAAATGTGTAAAAACGACGATTGAGTCGCCGTCTTTTCTTTTTGACGAGTTCTGGAATTTTATCTTGTATATCTACAACCGTCGACATGACAAACACCTCACTTCGTCAATTTCATCACGGCGTCGATAAAGGCTTCTCCTCGCAATTCAAAGCTGCCGTACTGGTCCCAACTTGCGCAAGATGGGGAGAGCAATACGACATCTCCTTTTTCTGCATGGGTCATCGCTCTTGCAACACCTTCTTCCATCGTCTCCATCGTTTCAACAATCGGAACTTTGCAATCTTCAGCAAATTGAGCGAAACGTCGCCTCGTTTCTCCGAACGTAATGACCGCTTTCACGTTGTCCATGTAAGGACGTAATTCCTCGAATGAATGGCCGCGCTCTAGCCCGCCTGCGATGAGTAAAATAGGCGCATTTTTAAACGATTGCAATGCGCTTTTCGTCGCGAGCGTGTTCGTCGCTTTCGAGTCGTTATAAAATTTAATCCCATTTTGTTCTAAGACGAACTGCATGCGATGTTTCACTCCGGTAAATGAACTCAGTACATCTTCTACCGTTTCTTTCGAACAATTCATAAGTAGCGCAGCGGCCGTTGCAGCGAGGACGTTTTCTAAATTGTGATCGCCCGGAATTTTAATGAGTGCTCTTTTTAAATAAGGCTCTCCGTTCCAATAAATCATCTCATCGTCCGCACTCATTCCGCGCTCTAAAATACGCTTGCGAGAAAATGGATACAATTGCGCTTCTGTCTGTTCCGCCACGCGAACGACTTCTTCTTGGTCGGCATTGTAAATTAAAAAATCGTCAGCCGTTTGATTTTTGAACAAGTTCGCTTTCGCTTCAATATATTGTTCTTTCGTTCCATGATAATCGAGATGCGCTTCATACAAGTTCGTCAATATCGCGATGCGTGGACGAAATTGGTCGATGCCCATTAGTTGGAATGAAGACAATTCTGTAATCATCGTCTGGTCTGCTTTCGCATGTTCTGCGACATCCGTTGCGACTGTGCCGATATTTCCCGCGATGAGCGGTTGCTTGCCATCGATGTTTAATAAGTGGTAAAGCAATGTCGTCGTCGTCGTTTTTCCGTTGGAACCAGTGATACCTACAATCGGAGCTTCGCTAATTAAATAGGCGAGTTCGACTTCCGTCCAAATCGGAATGTCGCGCTCAACCATCTTTTCGATGACGACATTCGTATACGGGATGCCTGGATTTTTGACGACGAGATCAAAGTTACCGTTTTGCACTTCTTCGGGATGACCACCACCGATCACTTCCACTCCTAAATTGCGGAGCGTCGTCGCGTGTTCATCCCCTTGTAGCTTTGCAAAGTCGTTCACCGTCACGATTGCGCCTAATTCATGAAGCATTTTCGCTGCGGAAAAACCGCTTTTCGCTAGTCCGAGAACGAGTACTTTTTTATTTTTTAAAGTTGTAATGTGCTTCATACGTATACCTCCAGTAGGACAGCAATTAGCGCACTGATGAATGACACGAACCAAAATGTCAAGACGACTCGCCACTCTGACCAACCTGATAATTCAAAATGATGATGTATCGGACTCATTTTGAATACGCGTTTTCCCGTCGTTTTGAAACTGATCACTTGAATGATGACGGATAAAGTTTCAATGACGTAAATGAGACCGATCAATAACAGTAACAATTCGATTTTCAACAGTATTGAAATTGTCGCAATTAAGCCACCTAGCGCAAGTGAGCCTGTATCCCCCATGAACACTTTCGCCGGCTTGCGATTGAAGTATAAAAAGCCGATCATCGCAGTTGCTGTAATGATTGAGACGAACGTCACACTGACCACATCCGCCGCATAAGCAATCCATGCAAAAGCGGTAAATGTGAAAAATGTCGTTCCGCCGACTAAACCGTCTAAACCGTCCGTTAAATTGATCGCATTTGAAAAACCGACGAGCCAGAAGACGAGAAAGACGACGTAAAATATACCGAGGTCAATCGTCCAAGAAGTGAACGGAATCGCGATTGCTGTATCGAAATATTCGGATTGTCGAAGTAAGAAGTAAGCAATCACCCCTACGACGATTTGCGCTATTAGTTTTTGTAAAGAAGTTAAACCTAAATTTCTTTTCATCACGACGATAATAAAATCATCTAAAAACCCGATGAGGCCATACCCGATAAATACGATGAGCATGATCCAAACTTCCGTTGACCAAACGTCATAGAGGAAGCTAAAAATTAATGTACTAATTGTTATCGAAGCAAAAAAAATCAAACCGCCCATCGTCGGTGTTCCTGCTTTTTGTTGGTGCGCTTTCGGACCTTCTTCTCGGATTGTTTGCCCGAATTTCATTTTGTGTAGTATCGGGATAATCGCATATCCGATTACGATCGTTAATGCGAGTGTCGCGATAACTATCGTCAAATTTTGTACAGTTGACATCGTCTTACTCCTTCTTACTCATCTTCTTGTAATTCTTGTTCCTCTTCTATTTCTTCTTGTGGAGGTGTTTCGTATTTTTGTTCAGGACGCTTTAATTGGATGACGACTGGATCATCTTTCGTCACGCGCGTTCCTTCTCCTAAGTTTTGTTCGGTCACATATCCTTCTCCCGCGATGCGAATATCTAAATTAGAAAGCGCTTTGTAGGAAAGAATCATTTTTTTCGACCAACCGTCGAAATTCGGAAGTGTACTGTCTCCCGCTGTTTTCAATAATACGAACGTATTCGGTGGCAGTTCCGTTCCTTCCGATGGATACTGTTCCGTCACTTCTCCACCTTCACCGATCACGATCGGTGTGAAGCCTGATTCTCTCAATTGTTGTACCGCTGTATCGGATGATTTTCCGACATAGTTTTCATTCGCTTTCACTTCGATTGGTGCGACTTCATTCGGAGCGACGTTCAGTGACTTTAAAGCACTTTCCATCACGTTCGTAAACACTTTCGCAACAGGAACTGACCCGTATTCTCCTGGCTTCGTAATCGGTTGTTGCACGCTGACGAACATAATTAATTCTGGGTCATCAATCGGCGCCATACCTAAGAAAGAGAATAAGTAGTTACTTCCGCCACTCATATAACCTGGACGATCCGGATGCGGAATTTCCGCTGTTCCCGTTTTTCCCCCTACGTCATACGTCGGCAAAGCATAACTTTGTCCCGTTCCGTGCGGTGCTGTCACAGTAGATGCTAACACGTCACGCACTTCTTTTGCCGTTTCTGCCGAAATGGGTGTGCCGACTTGATGCGGTTCATTTTTCGTGACGACTTCGCCCGTGTTCGGATCGGTAATCGTATCGATAATGTACGGTTGCATCATTTTACCGTCATTCGCAATGGCCGTCGCCGCTTGAATCATTTGTAGCGGTGTGACCGTGGACCCTTGACCGTAAGCGGTCGTCACACGTTCTGCTGGATAACGATCCAATATAATTCCAGGCGCTTCATTCGGTAAAGAGATTCCTACCGGCTTACCGAATCCGAAATCCTCTAAATATTCGATGAAGCGACGGTCACCGATACGTTCTAACAAGTAGGCCATCGATACGTTACTCGAACGCTGAAAGCCTTCTAAAAACGAAATCGTTCCCCAACCGTGCTTATTTACGTCATTGATCGTTTTATCATACACTTTGTACGATCCTGACTTGAAATAATCGTTCGGGCGCCACTTGCCTTCTTCAATCGCGGCAGCTAGTGTAAACATCTTCATCGTTGAACCTGGTTCAATCGTATTTTCAATCGCTTCATTCAACCAGCTATCGGTCAATCCTTCACGCGTTTCAGGGTCGAATGTCGGACGTTGTGACATCGCTAAAATTTCACCTGTTTTCGCATTCGCAATGACAGCGAGTGCTTTTTTCGGTTTGTATTGCATCATCATTTCATTCATCGCATCTTCCGTGAAGTTTTGAAGCGTGTTGTCGAGCGTCAATTTAATTTGTGCGCCCTTTTTCGCTGGTTCAACGATTCGATTCGTTCCTGCTAAGACGAAGCCCCAACGGTCCGATTGATAGTTGATAGATCCTGGCTGTCCACGTAGCACATCATTGTACACTTTTTCGATTCCCATTTTACCGGTCGTTTCGTATTTCTTGTCTTCTTCATTTAATTCCTTCGTTGCATAGCCGATTAAATGAGAGGCGAAAATACCATTCGGATAAAAGCGTTTCTTTTCTTCGATGAGTGAAACACCCGTCAGCTCTTCATCTTCGACTGCTTGGGCTAACTCTTCCGCTTCCTCAATTCCAATTTCACGACCTGCTTTTCCGAATTCAACTTGGTAGCGGGATTTACCTGCTGCCACTTCATCGATTCCTTTTTGGATAATGTCGTAAATTTTTTGTTCAGGCATGTCGATAAATTGAGCGAGTACACTAGCCGTCTTTTTAGCGTCGACGACATGGTAATTGATGCCTGACCTTTCAGTTGATGGGTCTGGCTTAACGACTGCGACGAGACGGTAGCTCAGCGTATCTGTTGCGATCAGTTGTTCATTGCGATCGACAATTTCGCCGCGCTCTCCTTGCAAAATGAATTCACGCGCATATTTCTCTTTCGCCATTTCCGTCAACTCTTGGCCTTTTGCATAACCTGTCATTTGAATAAATGTCACTCTGAAAAACAATATAAAAAAGAAGCCTACAAAGAATACTACTAGTAGAAAGGCTCCCCATTGGAATCGAAAATTTTTTTTCATCGTCCTGGCACGACCTTTACGTTACTCTCATTTAAATGTAAGCCACGTTCTTTCGCCTTTTGCCAAATGCGTTCATAAGATGATTTTTCGTTAATTTGAATTAACAATTGTCCGTTTTCTTTTTGGATATCGTTAATTGCGATCGACATCGAGTGCACTTCTCTATTGATCTCATTTAATTGTGCTTGATTGTGCAACAAGATTGTCCCGCAAAAAACAGTAAAGACAGAGTATAAGATAAATAAAATCTTCTCACCCTTGGATACGGCCTTTCTCTTTTTGTGAGACTTTTTCGAAGGGCCGGGGGTGGGGTCTGTATGCGGTTGTTCAATAATCTCTTCAATTTCATGTTGTTCGATGTATTGTTCGTATTGACGTAAACCCATTTATCTTCACTCCTTTACTATTTTTTCGATGACTCTCAACTTCGCTGAACGCGAACGATTGTTATTCTCAATCTCTTCTTCACTCGGGATAATCGGCTTGCGATTCACGAGTCGATACGATAATTTCATATCGTCCGGAATGACCGGTAAGTTCGGTGGTAAGTCTGGCAATGTCGTCACTTCTTTAAACATCGCTTTCGTCAAGCGATCTTCTAAAGAGTGGAATGTGATGACAGCGATGCGTCCTTCTTCATTTAACAATGTTAAGGCTTTCGCGATGGAACGTTCCGCAACCCCTAACTCATCATTTACCGCAATTCGCACAGCTTGAAACACTTTTTTTGCTGGATGTCCTCCCGTGCGTCGTGCACGTGCTGGAATTCCGAGCTTGATCAGTTCGACGAGTTCAAATGTCGTCTCGATCGGTGCTTCTTCTCGCGCTTGTTCAATTTTACGCGCAATTTGCTTCGCGAACTTCTCTTCTCCGTAACGGAAAAAAATACGGACGAGTTCTTCATACGTCCAGTCATTGATCACTTCACGTGCTGTGAGCGCTTGCGTTTGGTCCATTCGCATATCGAGTGGCGCGTCAAAGCGATAACTGAAACCGCGTTCTGGAACGTCAAACTGCGGACTCGAAACACCTAAGTCATACAATACTCCGTCCACTTTCGTTACACCACGCTTGGCAAGTTCTTCTTCAATCCATTCAAAATTTGAGTGGATGAATGTGACGTGTTCAGCATACGGCTGCAACTTCTCTTTCGCATGCTCGATCGCTGTTTCATCTTGGTCGAAACAATATAAGTGCCCCGCACCTGAAAGTTGGGCCGCAATCTTTTCGCTATGGCCTGCTCCACCCAACGTGCAATCGACATAAATGCCATTTTCTTTTACGTTTAGTTGTTCGACGGCTTCATTTAATAAAACCGTTACGTGTTCAAACAGGGAAACCGCCTCCTCTATTATTCAAAATCAAATAAATTTTCTGCAATATCGTTGAATGCATCTTCACTCATCGTAAAGTATTCATCCCAACGATCTTGTGACCATATTTCAATCCGATTGGAAACGCCGATGATGACGCATTCTTTTTCAAGTGCTGCATGCTGTCTCAACGTCGTCGGTATATTGATTCTGCCTTGTTTATCGATTTTCACTTCCGTTGCACCCGAAAAGAAAAATCGAGTGAATGCCCGCGCATCTTTCTTTGCGATGGATAGTTTTTTTAACTTCTCTTCAAATTGTATCCATTCTTGCGGCGGGTATCCAAATAGACAACCGTCCATACCTCTCGTCAATATAAAGCCGTCATTCAAATGTTCACGAAATTTTGCAGGGATAATAATTCGCCCTTTTAAATCGATCGTATGAACGTGTTCCCCCATGAACATATGAATCACCCCAATATACATATAATGTACCACATTCCCCCACTTTCCACCACAAATTATATGATATTATTTTAAAATAAATCGATAGTAACTCGTTTCATTGAAATACATTATTTCAATCGTTTTGAAACTTATTTTTTTCCTTTAATTAAGATAAATTTATATATTTTCAGAATAAAACTCCTCTCTTAAAAAAGAGAGGAGTTCATTTCATTTTTATTTTCTATTTATAATATGACGATTTTATGACAATCATTCCAAGAGTAGTAATTTTTTAACAATTTTTCAATCAAGTCTAATCCGTATTCGTTCACATAATAATACGGTGTATACATTCTTTCTTGCGGTGCTCCTTCCGGAAGAAGTTGTCTTTCCACCGTTCGAAGGCGACGAATCATCGTCTCTTCTTGCAAAGCGATTTCTCGGTCGTAAAACTGTTCGACATAGTCGAATTGTTTTTCGTGATATTGTTTATTTTTTTGTAACACTCGCTGTACACTCGGCGTCGGCGCTGTTTGTTGTAACTGTTGTAACGCTTGTTCTAAGTTGTTTTTCGCTTCGTGTAAAGCTGCGAGAAATTGTTCGTCTTTCGCTTTTTCCATATGACGTTCCATCAATAGATCGTAACGTTGATCGAGCGATTTTTCAACCGGTATGTCCAGTTGTTGAAGCGCATATTGTACATCTCGTGGCACGAGTGTAATCGAATGGCGTGGAATGAGTAAAGGCATCGCTACATCCACTGCTTGAAAAGCTTCTTTCAACGTCGCCCAATAAGCGAGTTCTCCTGGACCTGCTAAAAAAGCGAATGTCGGAAGCATCATTTGTTGCATGATTGGACGTGTTACGACGTCATTGCTGAAGCGTTCAGGGTGTTGTGTTATTTCTTCGATTATTTCTTCTTTTGACCAGCGAAGTTGAAGAGGTTCATATATGAACTGCTCGCCTTCTCGTTTCAATAAAAGACGCCCTGTATCGTGGACATAAAATAAATGCGCATTGTCCAATGTCGCTTGTAACGGCTTTTGACCCATCGCTTCTGCGTATTGTTGTTCTTTTTTAACGACTGACTCCGCAATCGCTTCATTACGTTCGACGAGTTGAATTAAAGCGTCGACTTGAATTTGTTTGAACGGTTCATACGCTGCATCGATGTAGAGTAAGCCTGCTTCATTAAATAATTCATTCATTAAATAGACGAAAAATGACGTGTAGTTATCCGTCGCATCGACCGCTTCGTGCAATTGGCGTAAAATTTCTTTCGTATACGTCGTTTCACGGAATGTACGAATCATTTGATCGACGTAGCTGTGCATCGTTTCACGGTCAAATTCTGTCTGAGTCGCCATCTTTTTTAAAGGAGAGCGTTCAGGATATACCGCTTTATGAAGCTGGCCATTTTTCTCCACGTACATATGATTAATCTCATCGATATCATGATCTTCTCCCGCTACCCAAAATAACGGGATGAACGGGCGACCGTAACGTTCCGTTTGCTCTTTCGCATACAAAATAACGGAAATCGCTTTATGGACAGAATAAAGAGGACCGGTTAAAAGACCAGCCTGCTGTCCACCGACGACGAATACCGCTTCTGGGTGAGTGATTTGTTCGAGATGATGCTCGATTCGTTCACTCGTCCGATATTGTTTCATAAATTGAGCAATCACTTTTTGAAGCGCTTCTCTATTGAAAGAAGTATCGTCAATCTTTTGTAAACGTTGACGTTCCCCTAAATCTGTTCGTTCATATTGAAAATAGTCCTTTTGAAAGTCAGCTGTTTCATACGCTTGTATGATCGCTTGCTTCGGTCTATTTAGTAACTCTATCACTTTCATCCATTCATTCTCCTCACATCATTACTTATCGAAAGTATATCAAAGGTCCGTTTCATATGGTAGCGAGCGGACTTATAACGAGTAACCTATTGCACGAGTTAGCATCGTCACGATCATTAGTGTGAAATAAAGTGCGACTCCATAAATAAAATAGATACGCCACAATTTACGCAATAACGGTCTCCATAAAAAGTCTGACTCTTTACGATATTCACGAATCGCATATAAAAGAGCAATGAATAAATAACTCGTTCCGAGAATGAGTAGGCTATATTCTTTCGTCCAAAGTACGAGCAATAAATAATTCGAAATAAATAATACGACAGTCGTCAAATCCGCACTCCAATGAAGCGCACGCTTTCCTTTTCTAAAAAGAAGGGCGAACACGATGAAAAATAAAATAAATGGAATGAGCGGAAACATTAAACTGACCGCTAAAATCGTCTGTATAATCAAGGATGACCGTCACCTTTCTTGCAAGCTAGTAAGCAGCTCATAAAGTATTTCAAGACGTGGTGTTGGAATAGCGTTGTTACGTCCTCGTTGTAATATAGGACGAACAATCGTATTTAACTCCGTCTTACGCCCTCGTTGTATATCGACGAACATCGATGAATCGTTCGTTGCCGTCCGTTCGCAAACGGTGCAAACTTGTTCAAAAGGAACGATTGCTTGCATATTCGGCAATACACTCATCAACTCCTCGTACACGTCACGCATCGCTCGTTTAGCAGACGGGCTTTCGACGAGATGCCCATTCGGTACACGAAGAAGTGCCGTCAACGGGTTAATGCAACTGTTGATGATCACTTTTTCTAACAATAACTGTTCGGGCTCAATCGTTTCTATTATGAATAAGTCTTCTAAACTTTGCAACACGTCTGATGGCTCGCCTTTTGCTAAGCGGAGACGCCCTTCTCCCGTATGAATTACTTCTGTTTCTCCTACCCGTTTCGCACCGTGTTCAACCGTTGCGAAAAAGCAGTTCGGCTCATCACGTAAAGCGTCGTAATGCGCGATACCGTTTTGAATAAACAGTTTCGGACCTTTCGGTAAGTCCGTTAAAAGTGGGACGAGGTCATCGTATTTCATCGCATATAAAAAAAGACCGTCGCGATTTTTCTGAAGCGCAGTCGTCACCGATACGTCGTACGTTCGCACTTCTCCTTCTTTGCGATACGTCATTCCCTCTTTCATCAGGCGCTCTTTTTGCTCTTCTCGGCGGACGACGAGTTGAACGTCCCATCCTCTTTCTATAAAGAGATGTGTAAATAGTAAACCGAGGGAACCCCCTCCGATAATCGTCACTTGTCGCATCAAATGCACTCCTTTCCTTTTCTACAGTCAAAATAACTTTTGAACGTAGAAAAGGAAAAAAGGATACAAAAAAATTGCTAAGAGCCATGGTCTCTTAGCAATTTTGGAGATACTATATCTCAAGTTTTAGCGACTAATTATTCGCCAACAACTTCTTTTCCTTTGTAGTGACCACATGATTTACATACGCGGTGTGATAATTTCATCTCACCACAGTTATCACATTCAGTCATACCTGGAACGCTCAATTTAATGTGCGTACGACGTTGGTTTTTAACTTTTTTAGAAGTTCTACGCTTTGGTACTGCCATGTTCGGGCACCTCCTTTAAATTAATCAAAATACAATCTATTCTTCGTCAGATTGCAACAATTTCGCAAGGGCAGCAAGTCTTGGATCGACTTTTTGCTCTTCTTCAACCGCTTCTTCTTGCTCTTCCGCCAACATATACGTCCAGCCTTTACCTTCTTTATACGTCAAGTCTTCCGCGCCTTCCGCATACACTTGTAGCGGAATCGAAACGATGATCAAATCTTCTAGTATCGATCGTACATCGACTGTATTTTGTTCTACAGGATGTATCGTCTCATCGCGTTGGAGAAGGTCTTCTTCCCAACTAAAGCGTTCAAACGTGTCGAGTGCGAACGACCACGCTGCATCTTCCCACGTGCGTGCACAAGGAACAGTCACTTCTCCTTCGATATGAAGTTGAAGATCGATGCAATCTTTCTCAATCTCAGCATAACCTGTTAGTCGAATCGGGCCGATTGCGCGAATCGAGTCATCTCGTTGAATGATTGATTTTAAATCAATCACTTGATCGAGTGGGACACGATCGCCTCGATGTTTTCGCAATTGATGAATGGACCATTTCATGCCTATCACCTCAAGACAACAATGTTGATTATATACCGCCAAAAGCATCATGTCAAGATAATTTCTTGTCACTCTTCCATTCTCATTCTATAATGAAAAGAAACTATTTTAACGTGAAAGGAGCGCTTATGCAAACTGTTGGAATTATTTCAGAATACAATCCATTTCATAACGGACATGACCATCAAGTTCAAGAAATTAAACGCTCGCTTCAACCGGATGCGATCGTTGCGGTAATGAGCGGTTCGTTTTTGCAAAGAGGAGAACCAGCCCTACTGGACAAGTGGACGAGAACAAAACTAGCGCTCGCGAGTGGCATCGATGTCGTCATCGAACTTCCTTTTCGCTTCGCTGTCAGTGCAGCGCATGAATTTGCTTATGGTGGCGTCGCGACACTCGCTCAAATAGGTGTCGATGCGATCAGCTTCGGAAGCGAAGACGGCAAGTCTACTTCTTTTCAGCAAGCTGCTGAAAAGTACGTCGTTGCAGAAGATGTCATTCAACGAAAGGCGAGAACTTTACTTGAAACAGGCATATCGTATCCGCGCGCTTTCAATGAAGCATTTCAACGAGCGGTCGATACCGAACTAGCAATCGCAGAACCGAATAACAGTTTAGGCTTCCATTATGCTGTCGCGAATGAAAAACTCGGACGACCACTAGACATTCATACCGTTTTGCGCAAACAAGCGCATTATCACGACCCTGCTCTCTATGATGCGATCGCTAGCGCCACTGCGATCCGCCGAGCGCTTTTCCAGAAAGAACAGGAAAATATTGAACGCGTCGTGCCAAAATCGACATTTGACACGTTACAACAGTATGAACAACATACGACTCTTTTCGGAAAATGGGACCATTTTTATCCTTTTTTACGCTTTTTACTGTTGCGTAACGCTCCTGAAAAGATCGGTTCTACCTTCCTCATGCGAGAAGGAATTGAACATCGGATGGTAGCAGCAGCGAGCGAATGTGATACGTTCGAATCGTTCATGCAGTTCGTGAAGACGAAACGGTTTACGTGGACAGCGATTCAACGCATGCTCGTCCATCTCCTCGTCGGTACACCGAGCGATCCAGCAGATACGATACAATATGCACGCGTGCTCGGATTTTCGGACATCGGACGCGAGTGGCTGAAAAGAAACAATCCGAAACGTTCCATTCCGCTCATTACAAATGTAAAACAAGTGAGCGATGAACAAATCGCTCTCGACTGTCGTGCAACGAGCTTGTATGCTCAAGTGATGAACAGCCCGAACCACTGTCGCTCGATTCATGTCGATTACGCTATGCCACCGGTGCGCCTTTAAGATGCTTTCGGTGGCAATTGTTCTAAATAGTCAAGCGCATCGTCAATCGTGCGTACCGGAACGATTTGCATCGGCGTTTTCAAACGCTCTGCCGTTTCGACAGCTACTTCATAGTTTGACCGTAAATCGGGATACTGTGCTTGCATCTCTTTCGATACGACATCGTCTGGCGCGAAGAAAATATCGATTTTTTGTTTATGTGCAGCAATGACTTTGAAATCGATGCCGCCGATTCTTCCGACAGAACCATCCTCTAAAATCTCTCCCGTCCCCGCCACGGAATAGCCTTTCGTCAAGTCATTATCTTGTAAATGATTCATAATTTCTAACGTGAACATTAAACCAGCCGACGGACCTCCGATGCTCGAACTTTCGAAGACGACATTCGGATTCGTCTCGACGATTTCGTTATCTTCATAACGAATACCGAGTCCGACTTTTCCAGGACGATTCGGCAATTCGGCTAATGTAATGTCTTTTTCAAATTGTTTACCATTGCGTTCAATGACTAACGTAATTTGATCTCCTTTTAACATCTTTTCGATATAAGGGTGAAATGTTTGCTTTTCGGTTAGCGGAAAATCGTTCACTTGAACGATCGTGTCGCCCGGGCGGATAATTCCTTCCGCGGCGCTCCCTTTCACCACTCCGATGACATAAATACCGTCGTACTTCACTTCATACTCTCGTTTCGCACGATTGAACGCGACAATTTTCGCTTTATTTTGCGAGTTGTACATTAATCTTTTTTGACGGATGGAGTATTCCTCATCGTCTTCTTCTTCCTGTTTAACAGAAGTGACGGGAAGCACGTCCATTTCTTTCGATAATTGGGCGTAAAGATACGTTAAAGGAGTCGCTTTCGCAATCGAAATCGTCATTAAATGAAAAAGCCCTTTCGGCTGAGGATGCGTCTCTTCGATTGTTACGAGTGGTTGCAATTCATAAGCGCCGCCTGGTTTCGAAATGTAATAATTTAAAGGGTAAAAAGCGAGGACGACTAAAATCGAAAACATAGCGATAAAACGGATGATGTGCTTTCTCACAGGAAGACTCCTTTCTAATAAAAATCATCGAAAGTGAGCGCTACGTTCTTGTTTGTTACGCTGGCACAAGATGGCTCGCTCTCCTTCGATGATGGTCCTTTAATTTTGGTTATATTTTTCGCGCAATGCGAGCTCCACATTGCGTGGAACGAGTGCAGAAATATCTCCACCATACTGTGACACTTCTTTAACGATGCTCGAACTTAAAAATGAATATTGACTTTTCGTCATGACGAAAAACGTTTCAATCTCATCATCAAGCACACGGTTCACAGATGTGATTTGCATTTCATATTCAAAGTCACTCACCGCTCGCAAGCCACGTACGATGACCGTTGCACCGATCCGATTAACGTAATCAATTAACAATCCCGCTGACGTCTCGACTTTCACATTCGGAAAATGGCTCGTCGCTTCACGGATGAGTTCGATTCGCTCTTCAGCGGTGAACAATCCTTTTTTCGCCGAGTTATGCATGACGACGACGCGCACATTTTCAAAAATTTTAGACGCTCGAGCGATGATGTCGAGATGACCATTCGTAATGGGATCGAAACTACCTGGAACTACTGCTATAGTTGACATGTTTTTCACTCCGTGTAAATAGAAATTGTACTCGCACCATATTTTTTCTCGCTCGAACGTTGGAATGTTCCGTAATGTTCAGGCAATGTGTACGAGCTCATATGTTCACATACGATAGTTGCATTATGACACATAATTTCCATTTCGACAAACTGTAAAATCAGGTCGTAGTATTCTGTTTTTTCGTACGGTGGGTCGAGGAATAAGTAATCGACGCACACTTGACGTCGCTGTAAGTAGTCGATGCTCTTTTCAGCACGACTCGGAACGATCGTTACGCGACTCGTCATTTTACTCTTTTCGACATTTTGACGAATCGTCGTTAAAGCACGGCGGTCGCTTTCAAAAATGTAGGCATGTTCCGCTCCGCGAGATAACGCCTCTAACGCGAGCGCCCCGCTTCCACCGAATAAATCGACGACGATGCCACCGTCGAAATAAGGGCCGATTCGATTGAATAAAGATTCTTTCACTTTATCTGATGTCGGGCGTGTCGTTTCGCCTTGCAATGTTTGCAATTTCATGCCGCGACACGTTCCTGCGATAATTCTCAACTTTTTGCACTTCCTTCTTCCTCATCTTCCACTGCTTCTTCGATGACCGCTCGTAATGAGCTCACTTGGATTTCATCTTCATGATGTTCAAAAATAAGTTTGAAAATACGCAATAGCGATTGCTCTTCAAAATAGTATTGACCGTTAATGAGCATGTATGGCGACTGTCTTAAATTGACACGCTTCTGTTGATACACATAAAAAGAATCAATCAATGAAAAACGGAATGTTTCGTCTTCGCTTTTCACATGGATCGATTGCTCATCCGACGTCACTTCATAATCGAATGCCGCAAGTAAAGGACGTAAAGGATAATACAATTGCCCTTTCATTTTAATCGGCTGCACACCTTCTAACACTTTCTCACCGTGCACTACTTCTTTCGGTTCGTAAAGCAATAAGTGCTCCGGTGTTTGGCCCGCTAACATTTCGCTAAAGTAGTTCACTTCGGAATGCGACGCAGAGCCGACTAATTGATCAAAACGCTCTGCCGTTAACGGTTCTTCTTGCGGTTCGCGCAAAGCATTTTCTAAACGAACGAGATCGTCCGCCGCTAATGTTTCCGTCAACTTACCATACGCTGCATTCGCTGGTGGAGTTCCGATTGGTTGTTCTAATAAAATGGACCCGACAAGCTCAGCAATTTTGCGTTCTTCTAAAGGAATGCCGTAAGCGGTTTGGACGCTTTTCGTAAAGAGTACGTTCGCGATATTTTCCTTTTCTGATTCTGGGAGCGCGACGTAGCGATTCGCTTCAATGTTGTGATTCCCTTGATGCAAAACGACTGTCATATGTTTCGACTTAAACTGTGTGAGCAATTCATCGATATGCTCTCCGAACTCTTCATCTGTCACCGCTCGATCGAATAGCGTGAATCGTTCACCACGGTGAGCGAGTGGTGTCACTTCTTGTTGCCAAAATAAATCGGTCACTTCTCCAACACCTGCGAATAAAAAGTAATGGAAGTCTTCAAGCTGATGCGTACCGATCTGCTCTAAACCTGTCACCCACATCCCGCCACTCGTCGTTTCATCTACGATATGTACCGTCGTGAGTTGCGGAGCAGCATTCGCAATTTTCGCAAATGGCTGTCCCACTTCAAAAACTCCTTGTACTGCTTCTGGCTTCGGTAATGTGTAACGATATGTTTGTTCAGTCGCTTCACCTGCGACAATTTTAGATAATTGTTCATCCGAACGTGTACATTGTGTTATTTCACTTTCAACACACGCGATATCGCTACTGCCTTTTGGCCATTCGATGTCATAATCGAGCGGCGCCAAATTTGTGAAATGATGCGTGACGATAAACTGCTTACCGTCATATTGTACTTCAATTTCTTGCGAGTACGTCAGCGCATTTTTATCATAGCCATCTGCTACTGCTGAATTGCTATAATGAACGTACAATAACGCTGCGTTAATAATGAGCAAAACGAAAAATATTCGACCCATCAATTTCAACGAACAAGCACCCCTTTCGATGTTGCTAATTTTCATGTTATGATAGAGCATAATTACGAAGTTTTTTATAGAAAGGAAACGACTGACGATGTTAATTAACGAACAATTTATTAAACTCGGTCACGGATATGGTGATATTTACGAGTTGTTTGAATTGATGAAAACGAATGAAAAACGCATTCATCACGCATTCTTATTATTGACAGAGCACGAAGGTAAAGCGGTATGCTCGTTCGCCGTCGCATTCAAACCAGCAGGTGGCAGTCAATTTATGCCGATCTACATTTGCTTAGAAGGCATCCCATATGATGTAGAGAACCCGTCGAAGCGCCTCACATTATTCGAACAAAACTGTGAAGCTTGTAATGTGACTCCGATTCAAGTTGCGATTAAACATTCTTCTCATTTTGAAGAGTATGAACTGTATTATCAGTACGTGACAGGCATTTTAAGAATGAATCATTTATTACCACCACTCCAATAGACCTAGTTACAGTCCGATTTTATAATCGTATTCTTTCGCCTTATCTGGTCGGACTGTTTCATATTCAGTATCGACGAACGGTCGGTATGACACTTCGACTTTTTTCACGAATGGTAATTTTTCAATTCGTTCTTTCACTCGCGCATTGTCATCGAGATCTGTATATAAATGTACATATTTCATCTTGCGAGATATGTAGTGAACATGACCGAATTTCCGTAACGATTTCGCATGTTTTAATTGTTTAATATAAACGATTAAACCTTGACGTTCAACCAATTAAATCCCCTCTCTTCTTACTCTTTACAATACCATAAAAACGAATTTTGTCGCAACTGCATTCGGCTGACAATTGATGACGATTCATTTACAATGGTACAATAAGTGCGAAGAGGATTGGCAATACGAGGAGGACCTTCCATGAAAAACAAAACGAAAGTGGCTATTACTTTAGGCGCAGTCGGTGCAGGTGTAGCTGCTTGGGCAGCATCGAAAGCGATTGTAAAACGCACACCGCGTGACACGAAAGCATTATTTCAAAATGACAAACTACCGATTGCTGTACGCTCACAGTTAAACACGTTGCAAAGCGATGAACAGTTCGCAACGACGGTATATGTCACGCAAGACGAACAACTCGTCGCTACGACAATTCCAGTAACAGAACCGCTTCCGCTCGGTGAAATTAAATACCGCACGGCGGAGCAATTAACTGCTGACTATCCACAATTCATCTTGCTGGATGAATTGCACGAACGATTGAATGACCGCATTTTATTCATTATGATTGGCGATGAGCCGAGCAGTTTTGAAGGGAGTTTAATCCCGTCGAAATTGTGGGAGTTCATCGAGAAGACGGATCGTTGCGACTCGGTAATTATTGCGAGCGAGTATGAAGAACAGCTCGACCGATTCAATTTATATGCGCAAAATGAAGTCGTCCTCGTCGCAACAGAAGACGAAGTGAAAAAAGCATATGCTGCGTATTCGAGCGCACTCGGACATTTATATCAACCGAATGCCGATATCGCCATCATTCGCTTAAAAGATAACTTATTGCGCGCACATCAACAACGTTTCATTCACTTTTTAAATCAGTTGAACGTTCAAGTGATGATCGAAGTGGACGACCAAGAAGTTGAAACAACACCATCGATTATCGGAACGATCTCATTTCATCATTAATTCATATAAAAAGACTGAATCGTGAACGTTCACGATTCAGTCTTTTTTACGATGCCGAACAACTGCAAGCGCCGCCTGACCCACAACCTGCTCCACAAGAGCTCGTTTCGAAAAATGGATTGCTGCTATCGACAGCGACATTATCAGATACCGCTTGGGCTAACGTATATCCGACGAGATCTAACATTTCTTGCAACTTCGTTTCTGCAAGACGATAATTCCCGATTTTTTCATTTAAATCGAGCGCCCGCTTCTGTTTGCGCACAGCTGTCATCACTTCACGATAATCCGGATGATATTTGCCGAAGCGTTGCACTTCCTCATAGCGCTCTTTCATGTTCAAAAACTGCTCTATATGTTGAACGAGCTGTTCATCTTCATAAACTGCTCGTTTCGCATTAAAGTATCGTTGTGCGAGGTCAGACTGTACAATTTGGGCTGCGAGCACGTCGCTAGCTTCCAAAATATCGAGCCATTCTTCCGTCATATTGTACTCCCCCTAGTTCATCTCTTCATATTCCGCTGGATTTGGCGTTTTGTAAATGTATTCGAGCACGTAATAATTGCCGTAAACGCTCGCTCCTATATGCGTATACTGATCCGAGAGCATCACTTTGCGATGTTCTGGAGAATTTAAAAACCCGTGCATCACTTCAATCGCATCTCCAGATGAGAACGCTGTATTTTCTCCTGCCTTCTCATGTTTAATGTTAAATTGTTTTAACCGATTTGGCAAACTGTCCGCTTTCTCTTCTGTCAATGCACTGAGCACAAACTGCTCGCTCATCCGTCTCGCAAATACAGTCAAACTGTAATCCGTCTCTAGTTTTTTACGCGCATGGGATAGACGCAGCCAATTGGACAAATCGACGAGTTGTCTTTCTGCCGCTCGGTACACATCACTCGACTGTTCACTCGAAACAGGTGGTCGTGGGGATACCGTTCCTTCATAATATAAATCGTACGGCTGATGTAACAGCAATGTCGCATCATCGATAAAACGAATCGCTTCAATTTTTTCTTCTTCCACATCGAAATAAATTTGCATATTTAATTGTTGAAAAGCGAGCAATAGCCGCTCTTGAATATCTTCTTGTGTCAAAGTGAAAATATATTGATTATCTTTGTGCTGAAAAGCGACTTCCGTATTTAAAATCGCCGTGCTTAAAACGTGCTCAAGCGATTCATCAATGCTGTACGGCTCCGTATTTAACTGTTCATTCATCGTATAAATTTGATTGATCGTCCCGTCGTCATTGACACCGACCATCGTGCGCATTTTCGGGTAGACGTACCAGTTGTACGCATATAAAGAAGGTTCAATGCGAGCAGGCTCTCCGTACTTCTCAATCCATTCTTCAATCGGATGGGATACGTACGTCGACAAACCAATTTTCGGACGTTCTAACAACTCCTCATACTGTTCAAACTGATGAGAAATAGACGGACCAATCGGAGTCGGTTGTTGAGCTTCCTTATTTAATATTTCACTTTCTTTCATTTGACCATTGATCGTTTCCATAACGACGATAATGATGACGATAAATAAAAAAGGGAACACAAACTTTCTCCACATATCGGCGCCTCCTCTCATTCTATCTATAGTATAATCGACTTTATTGCCAATTTGTGAACAGTCTCTTAAAAAGTTTAGAAATGCGTTGCAACTATTGAGGTTTTGTTCTATGATTAATAAGTATAAGCGAACGATTGCGCCATTTATAAAGGAGGACTTATTAATGTATATTGAAAATACAGGGCTTGAGTCACTCGTAGTAGATTTACGTCTATTAAAAGAAATTATGCACAAGCATGACCTTTTCGTTGATGGACAGTGGGACTACGAGCGTATTACATTTGACAAAAAGTATGTCATCAAAGAAGGTACATACTACTTACGTGTATTCGGATACACTGAAGATGGAGACATCGGATCTGGTCAAGCAGAAATCACGCTTAAAAAACCAGCACTCGGCAAACACTACTACCCATTCGGCGTAGAGTATGGCGAAGATGAAGTGTTCCCTGAAAACCTCGTAAAAGATTGCGAAAAAACGTTACAACAAGTATTAGAAGATTTAAAACCTTACGTACAAGCGTAATTCGTTTAAAGAGACATCACTTTTTGAGTGGGTCTCTTTTTCTTTTGTTAACAGTATTCAAATGAAAGAGACTTCGCTATAATGTTATAGAAGATACCAGTTACGGAGGGGTTCAAGTTGTCGAAAATTTTAACAAAGCGAAATGTGTTCATCACACTTTCGGTCATCGCCATCGCTATTAGTTTATATTTTATCGTCCCTGTTTCAATTCCGATCATTTTAGCTTTACTTATGGCGATGCTCATTGAACCACTCGTTCGATTCGTTGAAACACGCATTAAAATATCACGAAAAGTTTCGGTCATTTCCGTCTACATTTTCGTCATCTCTATTATCATTTTAGCGATTTACTTCACGGTGACGAGTTTAATTGCGCGGATCGTCAATTTCGTCAAAGATGCTCCCGCTCATATTAACTCCCTCATCCTCGCTTGGAACGAAACACAGGACCGTTTTTTCAAGTTCTCAGCAGGTATGCCTGATGAATTCGTCAAAGCGATTCAAGTGGAGCTGAACAACTTTATTATTTCATTGCGCGACTCGTTAATCAACTTATTAAGTTACGATAAATTGACCGCAATCGCGGCAGAAATTCCGAATTTTCTCGTTAGCTTAATCGTTTTTATGATCGCTCTCTTTTTATTCATGTTGGAATTACCACAATTAAAAGAAATGGCATTCCGTCATTTAAAAGACGAAACGTCTCAAAAAGTGCGTTACATGACAGCGCGACTGAATAAAGTCGTCATCGGCTTCATGAAAGCACAATTGCTCGTCAGTTTAATTATTTTAGCAGTCTCTTTCATTGGCTTGCTCATCATCGTTCCGGAATACGCCGTCGTCATGTCACTCGTCATTTGGATCATCGACGTCATTCCGATTCTCGGGTCGATCATCGTCTTAGCACCGTGGTCCATTTACGCATTCCTTACAGGCGATGCGGCTCTCGGTACACAACTCGCGATTTTAGCGATCATTTTACTCGTCATCCGTCGTACGGTTGAACCGAAAGTGATGGGGTCCCAAATTGGGCTCTCGCCACTCCCGACATTGATCGCGATGTTTATCGGACTGAAACTATTCGGCTTCCTCGGTTTCTTCATCGGACCGTTCGTCGTCATTTTATTTACGACAGCACGCGAAGCAGGTATCATCCGAACGAACTTCAAAATTTAAAACCTTTGCCTTTTTAAGAAAGCTCATTCGTTCAAAATTTGAACGAATGAGCTTCTTTTGATTTTAAAGTGTACATTTTCAAAGGTAGCTTTTTAGTTCTTCGTCAAATGACGTTACTAAGTTTTTTTCATATAAAAAATTCCCCTCAAGAAGACATTGCTTCATGAGAGGAACGATACTTAAAATCCTAAAATTGCTTTAATGACAGATGTTGTTTCTCCGCCTTTATAGAAGACGTACAACAGTAAGTAAACCGCAACACCTGTAATCGCTGTGAAGAACCAAATGATGCTCGTAAATGGTCCGAGCTTACGGTGCTTCGCTAAATTGTTTTTCCATCCTGTGTAAAGCGTGATGATGCCGAATACAGCACTCGTCGTCGCTAAAATGATATGGAACACTAAAAAGATCGTGTAGTAAATTTTTAAATGATCTGGACCACCGAATGCTGTGTTCCCGACGAAAACCGTACGTGAAATATAAATCGTAAAGAACAAGATTGCCGCTACTGCTGCAGCCATCATCGTCTTTTTATGCGCTTCGATTTTACGCTTCGCAATGAGCACCCAACCAATCGCAACTAATATCGCTGAAAGTACAATGAAAAACGTACTAATCGTAGGCAATAATGGTACATCTTGCATGTCACATGCTCCTTTATTTAATTAGTTTGATACAATTCCTCACGTTTTTTACGCTCTTCGATTTCACGCTGTGTAATGACATCTGCGTTTTTCTGCTCGTCACGGTACCATGTGATGAAGATTTTCCCGATAACGACGACGTAAATGAGTTCTTGCATAATTTTCATAATAATTCCACCGAGCTGTTGGTCATACAGTGCCGGCATGCTCGTAAACAATTGCGGTCCTGTAATCGTTGGTGGGAGTGACGCTAATGTTCCAGCTGGTACACAAAGCGCCATCGCTTGTAACCATGCTTCTCCTGTCATATATGTTTCATAAACAGGTACGTCTACGAAAATAATAAGTGTACATGCTGGTGTAATGAGCAAAGCACTTAAAATGACGTAGCCGATTTTTTTCAATCCGTGCAATTGTGGTTGCCCTTCTAACGTGTTAATTAATGGCCACCATAAAAATAGTGCGGAAATGAAAATCGTAATCGTAAATCCTGCGTGTAAAAAGACATTTAATTTTACCGTGTCTAATACAATCGGATAATGATATAACGAGAACATTAAACTGAAAACGAGTAAAGCCACGATCGGCTTTGTCATTAAACGAATGAATTTCGCAAGTGGTGTGATCGCAAATACTTTACGCCACATCCAATTCGGAATCCCGCTCATCATAAATGGTGCGACAATTAATAACAATAATGCCATTTGCGCCATGTGAACGGAAAATAAAATATGTCCAAGCAAGTCCATCGGAGAACCTTTTACAATATAAAGTAAAATCATCGATGCGATGAAATAATTACGTTCTCTCGCTTTTAAAGGTTCCGAACCTTCAAATCGATCACGCCATTTCACTGTAAGTAAAAAATAAAATACAGTTAAGACGACGAGCGATGCTGCAAAATATGGACTCCAAAGTGCCGTCGCTCCAAAAATACTTAACGGTAGCATGTAGTTCGCCCCTTTTTTATCAATCTCTTTTCATTATACGGCTAAAAAAAATCGAACTCAAGCGTACGTTTCACTTTCATTTCATTTTTTTATGAAGTTTCTTCTTTTGTTCTTATTTTGTTCACCTTTCACATTGACATCGATTCGTAAAATAAAAAACAGCCACTTCACGAGGAAGTGACTGTCTTCATTCGATTACCACCAAACGATTGTAAGCATTGCGAGTGGTACGAGTCCACCTAAGATCATGCCTGTATACATAAAGAATTGTGGAATCCCATGTTCTTCTTCCGCCATGTGCATGAAGTAGTAAAATTGTAACCCTACTAAAACTGCTGCGATTAAAAGAACCATTGGTAATACGAAGTATCCTGACATGCCGAGTACTTCATTTTGGTACGCAACGACCATACCGAATGAACAGAGCGTCAAGAAAATCATTAAAGAGAACATCATAATTTGATTGCGCATACCTTCTTTACCGCGTTTGCGATTGAGTTGTTGTTGCGCTGGAGTACGTTTCGTAACTTGAATTTCAGCCATTTTAACCAATCACTCCCATCAAGTATACTACCGTGAAGATGAACACCCACACGACGTCGATGAAGTGCCAGTACAATGAGAATGTATAGTACTTCGTAGCGTTGTAAAGGTTCAATCCACGTTTCGCGTTACGCCAGATTAACAATGTGATCCATACGAGACCTATAGCAACGTGAAGTCCGTGTGTACCGACTAATGTGAAGAATGCTGACGCGAACGCTGAACTACCAAATGTGAAGCCTAAGCCAACGTAGTGCACGAACTCGTAAACTTCTACCATTAAGAAGCCTGTACCGAGAAGTGCTGTAATTGACATCCAAATTTGCATCTTCTTGAAGTTGAAGTTACGCATATGGTAAACCGCGTAAACACTCGTTAATGAAGATGTTAAAAGTAAAAGTGTCATGACGAGAACTAATTTCAAGTCATATAAGCTTTGCGTCGTATGTTCGAATCCTTCTGGACCGCTGTTACGAAGCGCTAAATACGTTGCGAATAATGTTGCGAATAAAATTGTCTCTCCGCCTAAGAATAACCAGAAACCAACAAACTTGTTTTTCGCCTCAAGTGTAGCACGTTCTGGGTGCTCCGGCCAAGTTTCAGGGGTGAACTTATGATTTAAAACATCCATTTAATTATGCCCCCTCTGCGCAATTTCTTTTTCCGTCTGAAGTACTTCTTCTTTCGTTACGTAGAAGCCTAAGTCATCGCGTACAGAACGAGCTGCCATCGCGAAGAATGTTACGACTAAACCACCTACGAGAACTGGTAAGCCCCAAGCATGTTCTAAACGGAACATCGCACCGAAACCTGCGATGAATAAACCTAATGTCATAATGAACGGAAGAATTGATCCGTAAGGCATGTGGATATCTTTCACTGGCTCTGCAGGTAAGAATCCTGATTCGTTCCCATCCATTTTTTCTAACCAAACTGAATCCAATCCACGCACGAGTGGCGTTTGTGGGAAGTTGTAGAATGGTGGTGGTGAAGGAATCGCCCACTCAAGCGTACGTCCGTCTCCCCATGGGTCGTTACCGACACGCTCGTTTTTAATTGTTGCCATAATCGCGTTAAACACGAGAATGATAACACCGATACCCATTGAAATAGCACCGATTGTTGAGATCATGTTTGCTAAGTCCCAACCTTGGTCTGGCATGTATGTCCAAACACGACGTGGCATTCCCCAGAATCCTAACCAGTGTTGGATTAAGAATGTCATGTGGAAACCGATGAAGAAGAACACGAATGTGATCTTTCCAAGTGTTTCGTTTAACATCGTACCGAACATTTTTGGCCACCAGTAGTGTGTACCAGCTAAGATTGCGAGCACTACCCCACCGACGATTACGTAGTGGAAGTGAGCTACGATAAAGTAAGAGTCATGTAATTGGTAATCAAGTGGTGCAGAACCTTGCATAACACCTGTTACCCCACCCATAACGAATGATGGAATGAAACCTAATGCGTAAAGCATTGGTGTTGTTACTTTAATGCTACCGCCCCACATCGTTAAGAGCCAGTTGAAGATCTTAACTCCTGTAGGTACTGCAATTGCCATTGTTGCAACCGCGAAGATCGCGTTCGCTGTTGGTCCAAGACCTACCGTGAACATATGGTGAGCCCAAACCATGAATCCTAAGAAACCGATTAATACTGTTGCGAATACCATTGATGGGTATCCGAAAAGACGTTTACGAGCAAACGTTGAGAAGATCTCAGAGAAAATACCGAATGCTGGTAAAATTAAAATGTAAACTTCAGGGTGACCGAAGATCCAGAAGATATGCTCCCAAATGATCGTGTTACCACCCATTAAGTGGTTGAAGAATTGTCCACCGAACATACGGTCAAATGTTAAGAAGAAAAGACCTACTGTTAATGGTGGGAAAGCGAATAAAATCATCGCTGATGCGATAAACGTAGTCCATGTGAATAATGGCATACGCATGTAAGTCATACCTGGTGCACGCATGTTAATAATCGTAACTAAGAAGTTAATACCTGCCATTAACGTACCAGCACCTGCAATTTGTAAACCTAATGCATAGAAGTCAATACCATGTCCTGGTGATACGAGTGAAAGTGATGCGTATGAAGTCCATCCAGCATCAGGAACCTCACCGAATAACCAAGATAAGTTAAGGAAAATACCTCCGAGCATGAACATCCAAAAACCTAATGAGTTAATAAATGGGAATGCAACGTCACGCGCTCCAATTTGAAGCGGAACAATCGCGTTCATAAATCCGAATAATATCGGCATAGCAGCTAAGAAAATCATCGTCGTACCGTGCATCGTAATCAAATCGTTGAACATACCCGCTGTTACGAAATCGTTTTGCGGAGTAAGTAATTGCCAACGAATGAAGAGCGCTTCAATACCACCGAGTACGAAGAAGAACGCTCCCCCGAGGAGATAAAGAATACCGATTTTCTTATGGTCGACTGTCGTCATCCAGTCCCATACTGCTGCGCCAAAGCCTTTCTTTTGAGCAACTGAACTCACGTTGTTACCTCCTATCCAAAATTCTAGTCATTATTTTTCTTCTACTTTAAGACCCATCAAGTACTCGACTAAAGCGTCCATTTCGTCATTCGAAATTTGGTCTTCGCCGTATGATGGCATTTTGTTACCTGGTTTGTTCTTTTGTGTATCGCGGATCCAGTCTTCTAAGTTCTCTGCGTCATGTGGCATGAACCCTGCAACACGGTTACGGTCACCGAATGTCGCTAAGTTTGGACCTTGTGTACCTGATTGTTTTACGCCACCTTGAACTGCTGTTGCGTCCGTCGCGTGACATCCGATACATCCGCTCTGTACGAATACTTCTTCACCTTTTTGGTTCGCTACTGGTTTTTCATCTGCAGTGTTTTGCATCGCTACAACCCACTCGTCGAATTCAGCACGTGGAAGTGATTTTACTTTGAAGTCCATCAATGCGTGTGATGGTCCGCAAAGCTCAGCACATTTACCATAGAATACGCCATCGCGTAAATCTTTAGATTCTTTTTCGAATACTAAGTAGAACTTGTTCACGTTCTCAACGTTCGTGTCAAGTTTACCCCCTACTGCTGGAATCCAGAATGAGTGTTTTACGTCAGCTGCAATTAAGTTGAAGTATACTTTCTCATCTGTTGGTACTACTAATTCTTGTGCAGTAATAATACCGAGGTCTTTGTATTCAAATTCCCACCAGTATAATTTTGCTGTAACGTCTACGACTAAGTTCTCTGGATTACCTTCCTCATCCGTAGCACCCATCGCTGAAACGTCACCTAACTTATACGTGTAATAAACTGTAACAACTGCGAAGATCAATACGAGAATAATTGGGATAACCGTCCAGACCATCTCGAGGAAATGACTTCCTTCTGTCTGTTCTGGGATATGATCGTCCCCTAATTTTGAACGTCTAAATTTCACGAGTGCAATTGTATAAATTGTGACGACTACGAAAATAACCGATAACATAATTGCTGCTGCAATCATTAACAAGTTAAATTGGTCACGTCCGACTTGTCCTGCTGGCATGAGTGTAGAAATCTCTTCTTGACCACATCCTGCTAAGAAAATCGCGAGCACCGTTAAAAGTGAAAAGAGACGCCACTTTTTAAGTCCTTTTTTCATCGCTTATGAATACCTCTCTTTCCAAATAAAATAATAAGTTATGAGGACTACTAACCTCTTTTATGATGAATTCTACATATCAGAAAGAATTCCGTAGTTAGATGAAGATCGAGAAGATGATCATCGAGACGAATAAGATCGTCATGTAGTTGATGGAATAGACGAACATCCCTGTCGCCCACTTCATATCATCTTTCGCTTTGAAACCTCTCACCGACAAAATGAGCCAACCGATATTGAGTACTGTCGCAAGCAGGATAAATCCGAGCCCGAGTTCTTTTAATAAGAACGGTAGTGGGAATAACAACAAGATCCATCCGAGAATGGAAATTTTCGTTCGTTTAAATCCTTTCACGACTGGTAACATTGGAATGCTCGCCGCTCTGTACTCTTCCGTTCTGCGCATCGCTAACGCATAGAAATGCGGTGGTTGCCATGCGAACATGATGAGAAACAGTGCCCAAGCACCAAATCCTAGCGTCGGTTCAACTGCTGCCCAACCGATGAGCGGTGGGATAGCCCCTGAGAAGCTTCCGACTACTGTGTTGCTAACGTGCTTGCGCTTAGACCACATAGAATAAATGACAACATAACTGACAACTCCTGCAACCCCGAGCCATCCTGCGACGTTATTAATAGAGAAGAGAAATAACTCCCCTGCAATAATGAGCACCATCGCGATGGTGAAGACTGCTTTACCGTCAAAACGCCCCGTTACCGTCGGACGTTCTTTCGTGCGCGTCATCAGCGGATCGATATCACGGTCAATCCAGTTGTTCATCGCAGCAGAACCTGCAATGATTAGCGCCGTACCTAACAACGTTAATACGAGTAAGTCTAAACTGTGAAGAAAACTTTTGTTGGTGAATTGAAATGCCAGAAACAGGCCTGTGAACGTCGTAATTAAATTAGAGTTCACAATTCCGATTTTAATGAGTGCTAAAAATTCTTTCACAAATGACTTCGTTTCGACTTCTTTTTTGACATTTTGTGAAATCGCACGCCCATTTGACATAATAACCCTCCTTTCAAAGTTATCTTAAAAGCTTACTACTATACTTCACTATAACGAAAATTCGAGAAAATTTCTAGAGTAATTCACAATTATCTCGAATTTCCATGGTAATACGACTAAATACGTCGTCACTTACTTATAGTAAATCATTTCCCCACTTCTTTTGTGAAGTTAAAACGTCTTTTTTATGAACAAATTGTGAAAAACCGTTTGAAAATGCGTTTGTGAATTGAATAACATTGTTTTTTACACATTTTTTCGCTATCATCATGACAGTGCGACACAAGTGAAAAGCACAATTTTTTATAAAAGTAGGTGTATCTCATTTGCGATACAGTAAAAATTTAAAATGGTTCGGTCTCATTTCGACAATCGGAATGTTGTTTATTTTGCTCGGGGGCTCACTCGTCACGAAAACGGATAGTGGAATGGGTTGTGGACGCCACTGGCCAGGATGTAATGGAAAACTCATCCCTGATGTCATTACGACAGAAGTGTTGATCGAGTTCTCGCATCGCCTCGTCACAGGAGTCGTCGGCATTGCGATCGTTCTCCTCGCTGTCTGGTCATGGAAAGCGCTCGGACATATTCGCGAAACGAAATTTTTAGCGATCACAGCGGTCTTCTTCCTCATCTTGCAAGCGCTCATCGGAGCCGCACAAGTGTTGTGGGGACAAGGGGACTTCATCTTAGCGTTGCACTTCGGAATTTCTTTAATTTCATTCGCAGCCGTTTTATTACTGACGCTCATCGTTTTCGAAGTCGATAAAAAATTCGATGCAGACGGCGTGCGCTTCGGTTCGAAATTGCGATTCCATACGATCGGAATTACCGTCTATGCTTATTTAGTCATTTATACAGGCGCACTCGTACGCCATACGAATTCAGAGCTCGTCTGCCCATCGTGGCCATTTTGTCACGACGGCTCAGGAAGCTCATCTCTCATGCCTGCTTCGTTTGAAGAATGGGTACAAATGGGACACCGACTCGCAGCAGGTCTATTATTCCTTTGGATCGTGTACGCTGCCATTCATGCGGTGAAACATTATAAAGATCAACGTGTACTATATTGGGGTTGGATTATCGCTGCTACACTTGTGACATTACAAGTCATTGCAGGTGCGATCGTCATCTTTACGAAAGCTAATTTAATCGTCGCGATGTTCCACTCTTTATTCGTCACACTGTTGTTCGGCTTGCTCACGTATTTCATTTTATTACTTTATCGTTCAAAACAATAAAGCACATTCCTTTTCGATGTTCGACGTCGGAAAGGAATTTTTTTATGAAAAAAGCAAGCGGAAACGAAAATTTCGTCTCCGCTTGCTTATTTTTAATGTTCCATTTCGATTAACAAATCACCCGGTGCGATTGAATCGCCTGCTGTGACGTGAATTTTCTTCACGACACCGTCGAATGGCGCTTGGATTGTCGTTTCCATTTTCATCGCTTCCGTGATAAGTAAATGCTCTCCTCGGCGTACGCGAGTGCCTTCCGCTGTCGCTACTTGCAACACCGTTCCTGGCATTGTCGCTCCGATATGAGCATCGTTCGCTGGATCTGCTTTTTGTTTGTTCTCTATGTCAGATTCCGCGTGAACGTCTTGGATGACGACTTCACGAGGCTGACCGTTCAATTCGAAGAAGATGACACGTGTACCATCCGATTGTGGTTCTCCGACTGATACAAGTTTGACGATCAATGTTTTTCCTTTTTGAATCGTCACTTCGATTTCTTCTCCTAAACGCATTCCGTATAAGAACTCTGGCGTGTCGATGACCGATACGTCTCCAAATTCTTTCAACGTCGCCGCATACTCTTCGAACACTTTCGGATAGAGTGCGTACGCTAATACGTCTTTCTTCGTCACCGGACGCTCTAACATCGGTGCTACTTTTTGTTCTAGTTCTTCAAAGTCCACAGGCTCTAACAATTCGCCTGGACGAACTGTAATTGGCTCGCGGTCTTTCAAGATGACTTTTTGAAGTTCTTTCGGGAAGCCACCGTGTGGTTGACCTAAATATCCTTGGAAGAACTCGATCACTGAGTCTGGGAAGTCGATCGTGTCGCCACGCTCGATGACAGACTGCTCATCCAAATCGTTTTGAACCATGAATAATGCCATATCGCCGACGACTTTTGATGAAGGCGTTACTTTCACGACGTCTCCGAACATTAAGTTTACACGTGAATACATATCTTTCACTTCATCCCAACGCTCTGCGAGTCCTACTGCACGCGCTTGTTGTTGAAGGTTTGAATATTGTCCACCTGGCATTTCGTGCACGTAAATTTCTGAATGCGGGCTGTTCATGCCGCTTTCGAAATGCTGGTAATATTTGCGGATATCTTCCCAATAGTAAGATAATTGTTCGAGTGATTCGATATTAGCGTTCATCGCACGCTCTCCGTGTTGAATCGCGTAGTACAATGAGCTCGCTGACGGTTGTGATGTAAGTCCAGCCATCGATCCGAGCGCTGTATCAACGATATCTACACCTGCTTCAATTGCTCGCGCATATGTGTATACACCGTTACCGCTCGTATCGTGCGTGTGCAAGTGAATTGGAATATCGACTGTTTCTTTCAATTCTGAAATTAAACGATATGCCGCTTCCGGTTTTAATAAACCAGCCATATCTTTCAATCCGAGAATGTGAGCACCTGTCGCTTCTAATTCTTTCGCCATATCTTTGTAGTATTGCACCGTATACTTCGCACGTGAGTCATCTAAAATGTCCCCTGTGTAGCAAAGTGTCGCTTCGGCAATTTTGCCTGATTGACGAACTTCGTCGATTGCGACTTCCATTCCTTTAATCCAGTTTAAACTGTCGAAAATACGGAAGACGTCAATGCCTGACTGTGCCGATTCTTGAACGAATTCACGAATGACATTGTCTGGGTAGTTCGTGTATCCGACAGCGTTCGCACCGCGCAGTAACATTTGGAACATGACGTTCGGAATTTGTTTGCGCAGGCGCTCAAGACGTTGCCACGGATCTTCTTTTAAGAAACGGTACGATACGTCGAACGTTGCGCCGCCCCACATTTCGAATGAGAATAAATCTGGAAGTAAATGCGCTGCTTCACTTGCGATATTCGTCATATCTGACGTACGAACACGCGTCGCTAACAATGACTGGTGCGCGTCACGGAATGTCGTATCTGTCAATAAGACGTTTTGTTGGTCTTTCACCCATTGAACGAGTCCATCGGCACCGCGCTCATCGAGAATTTGCTTCGTACCGGGTTGAGGTGCTTTTGACAAATCGACAATCGGCTTGCGTGGGTGATGGAAAATCGGCTTCGAATCGTTACCGATTTCAGGGAAACCGTTCACCGTAATATTTCCGAGGTAATTCAAAATTTTCGTACCACGGTCTTTACGCGGTTTAAATTCGAATAACTCAGGCGTCGTATCGATAAAGCTCGTATCGTAGTTTCCTGTTAAGAAATCTGGATGACGAACGACGTTTTCTAAAAACGGAATGTTCGTTTTAATTCCGCGAATCCGGAACTCTTGCAAGTTACGGTCCATTTTCGTCGCCGCTTCTTCAAATGACATTCCCCATGTCGATAATTTTACGAGTAATGAATCATAATACGGTGTAATAATCGCTCCTTGGAAACCGTTACCCGCATCTAAACGAACTCCGAATCCTCCACCGGAACGGTACACAGAAAGTCGACCTGTATCAGGCATAAAGTCATTTAACGGGTCTTCTGTAGTAACGCGAGATTGAATCGCATATCCGAATAATGGAATATTTTGCTGCGCTGGTACTCTGGCAACGCTTTCATGTAGGCGCTCACCATTTGCCACATGAATTTGTGTATGAACGATATCGATTCCTGTCACCATCTCAGTAATCGTATGTTCTACTTGGATACGTGGGTTTACTTCGATGAAGTAAAATTTACCATCTGCAACTAAAAATTCGACAGTACCAGCGTTGACGTACTCGATCTCTTTCATCAAGTGAACCGCTGCGTTACAAATGTCTGCACGCAACTCGTCTGACAATGAAATCGACGGTGCAATTTCTACAACTTTTTGGTGACGGCGTTGAATCGAGCAGTCTCGCTCGTATAAGTGAACGACGTTACCGTATTTGTCCGCAATAATTTGGACTTCGATATGTTTTGGATTTTGCACGAATTTTTCAACGTAAACTTCGTCTGAACCGAATGCTGACTTCGCTTCAGATTTTGCACGGTTGTAAGCTTCGACGACTTCGTCTGCTTTTTCAACGATACGCATTCCGCGTCCGCCACCACCGAGTGATGCTTTAATAATAATTGGGTAGCCATGTTCGTCTCCGAACTGTACTACTTCTTCTACGGATGATACAGGACCATCGCTACCAGGTATAACAGGTATGTTTGCATTGATCGCTTGCGTACGCGCTTTCACTTTGTCACCGAACATGTTCAAGTGCTTTGAAGTCGGTCCGATGAAAATGATGCCCTCTTCTTCGAGACGACGAGCGAACTCTTCGTTCTCTGCTAAAAATCCATACCCTGGGTGAATGGCATTGGCGCCACTCTCTTTCGCAATTTTGATGATGCCTTCGATATCTAAGTAAGCATCGATCGGCTTCTTCCCTTCTCCCACCAAGTATGATTCATCTGCTTTGTAACGGTGGAATGAACCACGGTCTTCTGCCGAGTAAATCCCGACTGTCGGAATGTTTAATTCCGTACACGCGCGGAAAATTCGGATAGCGATCTCTCCACGGTTCGCTACTAAAATTTTCTCAATTTGTTGTTGCGCCATATTACTACACTCCCTTATCGCTTAATTCTTTTTTAACAAACATGGATACATTCATCAGTATCCCTAAAGCTAAAGATAACAGAATAAAGCTCGTTCCGCCATAACTAATAAATGGTAATGTTACTCCAGTAAGTGGAATTACGCTCGTTAAACCGCCAATATTCAGGACAGTTTGGATGCCGAATAAACTTCCTAAACCGAACGTTAACATGCGAGCTTGCGGGCTTTTCGTCTTCAATCCAATCGAAAATGCGCGGAAGACGATGAAGCCAATTCCTCCCAATACAATTGTCGTTCCGAATATTCCTAATTCTTCACTAATGACCGCAAAAATCATATCAGTATGGGGCTCTGGTAAGTAACCGAGCTTTTGAACAGATTGTCCGAGACCTAGTCCGGTAATGCCGCCGCTTCCTATCGCGAGGAAGCTATTAATAATTTGAAGTCCCGAACCTTCTGGATATTTGAATGGGTCCATAAAAGCTTTCAATCGGCCTTGACGACCGTCCGTTAAAATCGTATTCGATTTGAACAGCAACAATAAAGCGACCATCGGAATGATCACGACGAACATCGCGACGATCATGCGAAGAAATGATTTTAAACTTAAACCGCTCGCCATAATGACAGTCATCGCTACGAAGACGATAATGAGTGTCGCTCCGACGTCTGTTTCAAGCATGACAAGTCCTGCAACAAATCCTAAAATGAATAACGGCGGACCAACTGACTTATTAAATTGCTCTAACGTACCCTTCTCATTTTTTTTAGCAAAAAAACTAGAAAAATACAAGATAATAATGATTTTTGCAAATTCGGATGGTTGGAAATTTCCGATCGGTGTACGGATCCAACTTTTCGACCCTACTTCTTCCTTACCAAATCCAAAAACTAAGACGGAAAATAAAGAGGCAATCATTGCGATAACCATCACAACCATCACTTTTTTATCTTTGTAATGTTGATGTGGAATCGCTGCGACGACAAAAAATAAAGGGATCGCCAGCAGTACGTGTTTTAACTGTTTCGAAAAATAATAGGTCGAATCATCAAACTTGTTCAGCCCTTGAATCATGCTGGAACTGTACACCATGAGCAAGCCGAATAACGCTAAAATAATATATGTAAGAAAGAGGGGGTAATCGAAATGTTTGTACAATTGTTTCACTTTGTTCATCTCTTGCTCTCCTGCCAATCCGTAAACAAAAAACTCAAACTTAAAAACTAGTTTGAGTTTAGCTGTTATTTTTTCATATATAACTCGTGCAATGCGTTCATTTCTTGCTCTAATCGCGTCAAAATTTCTTTACCGACTTCACTGTCGATTAAATCGAGCTTTACTGCGAAATCGATTTCGCGCGATAAGCCATACATTTGTGTATCTAGTACTTCTTCATAAAGTGGACATTGTGGCATCGTTAAATGATCCATTTGCACTTTAATGAGTTGGGCAATTTTCTCCGCATCTTCCAGCAGTTGCTCAAGCGCTCGTTCTCTGTATGTTTGTTGAACTTTTATTTCCATGAGGACGCCCCCAATTACGTTAAAATACGTTCATTGTTATCAAAGTAAATTGTAACTTTACCACGATGAAATTGCAAGTAATTGGGTTGCTTTTATCACGCGCATCTTTTTTGCCCTTTTCAAATTGTGTCAAACTTTCGAACTTTTCAATTTCTTTCGTTTTTCCACGTTTTTTTCAACGGTTTCTTTCTCGCTCTTTTCACGATATACTAAATAAGTAAGAGAAAAGGGAGGGTTTATCATGAATTTCATGGTACCTATTAAAGGTAAAGTACAATTCGCTATTACACTCGATCCAACCGTTTGGATTTTTGATGACCGTCGCATCGACTTAGAGCAATTTTTCCATACGACGTATGAAGAGGTCGACGAAGATACGAAATATTTACAAGGGATGGGAAAACATTGGTCCCGCGAGATTATGGAAGGGTCTACCGCTCCTCCAACATTGAAAGCTGAAGAAACATTCTCATTGAAAAAAGAATTGAAGGATACGCTCGGCATCCATTTCAAACATTTTTTGAAAAATGCTGAACCACATGAAGACGCGACGACGATTGTCTTTGAGCAAACGACAGGCGAAGAAGTGGCGATTCCATATGACCGCTTAAACGATGTCATTTTACAATACAGTTTGCGCGGCAAACCGTTGCGTGAAGATGGTCCCGTTTACGTGTTGTTCGCAGACGGTTCGAACGTGAAAGACCCGATTCGTCACGTGCAAGCGATCCGCATCGAATAGAGGTGATAGTATGAGAGTACAATGTGCATTATGCGATAAAATCGATAACATACCCGATTTTTCAACGACCGCTAAAAAATTGCGCAATAAACCGATTCGCACCTATTTATGCGATGAATGCAATACCCGTATTACGGAAAATACAGAAGCACGCATCGCGACAGGTCGCTTCAAATTGTATCGCAGTTCTCACACGACAGAAGACCAATTTTAAATGACCGCTGTCCACATCGTAAGGACAAATAAAGGTTCTATAATTTATAACGTTGGTGAAAGAAAAATCACCTTCTCTGAAATACAGAGAAGGTGATGGAATTTCACTAACGTTATTTTTTGTTTTCAATAGAAAACAAGTGAAATCCCATGTAGAATTAAAGTCGACCAAAACCAAATTCAGGAGGGATTTCACTTGTCACTTACTCATTCTATTGGAAAGTTTATTGATATTCAAGACTCAAATATTGTTTTTAATGAAGAGTTTTTCCACATGGGGACTTTTAAAGGGAAAAAATGCAAGTATATCAGCGGAAAATTAAGTTACACACCTACGCATTGTGAGGCGTGTGGAGTTGAAAATCAAAACGATACGATTTATAAAAATGGCTCACAAACTTCAAGGATTACCTTGCCTTTTATCGGGATGTATCCTGCTTATTTATTATTAAAGAAACAGCGCTTTATGTGTAAAGCCTGTAAACAAACATTTACTGCTCAAACATCCATCGTTAAAAAGAATTGTTTTGTTTCACAAAATGTGAAGACTTTAATTGTGATTAAGGCTGCTGAAGCTCGTTCTCTAACCTCTATTGCGAGCGACTGTTCGGTTTCACCAACGACTGTTCAAAGAGAAATTAATCAAGCAGCTAAACTCTTTAAGCCACATTATCAGGCATTGCCTGAACACCTTTCTTTTGATGAATTCAAGTATGCTAAAGGTGAAATGGCATTTGAATATATCAATGCGATGACTGGAGACATATTAGATATTTTAGATCGACGAAATCAATTCACCATTAAAAACCACTTCATTGCGAATTACAGTTTAGCAGATAGAAAGTGCGTCAAGACCGTTACGATTGACATGAATGCAGGTTATGCGACAGTCATAAAAGAATTGTTTCCCAACGCTGAGATTATCATTGACCGCTTTCATCTCGTTCAACTGATTAGTCGCTCGATGAATAAATGTCGGATTCAGGTAATGAATCAGTTCAATAAATCAAACGGAGAAGATCAGAAGAAGTATCGCCGATTAAAAAAGTTCTGGAAATTACTACTTAAAAATGCGATGCGTATTTCTAACACGGAATATAAACATTATCCTTTATTCGGTCAACGAACGGAAGGCGGGATGATAGAAGAAATGTTAGAGTATAGCCCTATCTTAAAGGCGAACTATGTGATTTATCAGTCCTTATTAAAAGCGATGACAAATAAAGATTTTAAAGCGCTCAAATTCCATGTGGTTGAGCCAGTAGATCCACTTATTTCTGGCTATATGAGAACAAGTTTAAAGACACTTAAGAAGCATCTCCCTTACATTCAAAACAGCTTCATCTACCCGTACAATAATGGCCGTATCGAAGGGATTAACAATAAGATTAAAGTGCTCAATCGCGTTGCTTATGGCTATCGAAATTTCATGAATTATAAAAAACGAATTTTGATTCACTTTAAATTAAAGCCATTTGAATCCAATTCTAAACAAAAACAACCATACTCGAAAGTAGCATAATGTAACTTTGAAATCGAAAGTTTTTCACTTGATTTTAAAGTGCGTTTTAAGTTTCTTGGAGTGCAAGGTGCGACTCCTGCGGGAACAGCACGAGCTGAAGACCCCACAGGAGCGTGGTTTTCGCGACGAGGAGGCTGAAGCCGTGCCCGCGGAAAGCGCCACCTGGAACGGAAAGAAACGGGATATTTGAATCACTACATAAAAAAGACTGTCTAGAAAATCAGTTTTACTGATCTTCTAAACAGCCTGATGATTAACCAACTACAGTCGATTAGAATTCTTCACCAACGTTATTTGACAAAGAACCCAAATAAAAAATACGACGCATTCCACTAAGGAACACGTCGTATTTTTTATTGTGCTGCTTCTCGTCGATCGTCTGCCATACGGCGTGCGCGATATAAAATTAAAATCGCTGCTGCGACGAGCAATCCTTCGACGACAGGTAAATAAATTGCTAAAAACGTCAAAATTAAACAACCTAATGCGAGTGACACGTATACGATAATGTTTTGCCACCATTTAATTTTGCGCGCAAATCCTAATTTGTAAACAAAAGCAGATAATAGTAAGACTAGGACGAATAGAATCATCCCACCCGTATCGATGTCAGGAGCATTCTCATAAATGAGACGAGAAATCCCCGTCATCCGTTCATACGCGCGCTCTAAATCTTTCGCATCTTCCATCTCACACTCTCCTCCTCATTCACGATGATTTTATCATTCAGCAAGTTTGCTTTTCTTTTTCATCTTTTCACGTTCGTTTTTATCCAAAATCTTTTTACGCATACGAATCGACTCTGGTGTCACTTCACAATATTCATCGTCACCGATATATTGAAGTGCTTCTTCCAACGTTAAAATACGTGGTTTTTTCGTCGATACCGTTTGGTCTTTCGTCGCTGAACGAACGTTCGTCGCGTGTTTTTGTTTCGTCAAGTTGATCGTTAAATCATTTTCACGTGTATTTTCACCGACGATCATTCCTGCATAAATCGGTGTGCCCGCTTCTACGAACATCGTCCCACGATCTTCGAGTTGCATAACACTGTAAGCTGTAACGACACCGTTTTCCATCGAAACGAGCGCTCCGTTACGTCTTCCTCCAATTTTAGCATTAATATATGGTTTATATGTGTCAAATGTGTGATTGATAATACCGTATCCGCGAGTCAATGTTAAAAACTCTGTCGTATATCCGATCAATCCACGTGCAGGCACTAAAAAGACGACACGCACTTGACCGTTACCGCTATTGATCATATCGAGCATTTCACCTTTACGTTGACCGAGAGACTCGATAACGCCACCTGAATATTCTTCCGGAACGTCGATTTGAACACGTTCGAACGGCTCACATTTCACACCGTCAATTTCACGGATGATGACTTCTGGTTTTGACACTTGAAGTTCATATCCTTCACGACGCATATTTTCGATTAAAATAGATAAGTGGAGCTCTCCACGTCCTGAAACGACCCATGCATCTGGTGAAGCAGTCGGCTCTACGCGGAGCGATACGTCTGTTTCAAGTTGTTGCTCGAGACGCTCTTCAATCTTACGTGCTGTAATCCATTTTCCTTCTTTTCCTGCGAACGGGCTGTTGTTCACGAGGAATGTCATTTGTAATGTTGGCTCGTCAATGTGAAGCTCTGGTAACGCTTCTTGATGACCGACTGGACAAATTGTCTCTCCTACGTCGATATCTTCCATTCCGGAAACCGCTACTAAATCACCCGCGAATGCTTCTTGAATTTCGATACGTTGTAAGCCGAGGAAGCCGTACATTTTCGTTACACGGAACTGTTTCACTGAACCGTCACGTTTTAATAAAGCGACTTGTTCTCCGACTTTCATCGAACCGCGGAAAATACGTCCGATCCCGATACGTCCGACGTAATCGTTGTAATCTAATAATGATACTTGGAACTGAAGTGGTTCTTCACGATTATCGATCGGTGCTGGAATATGTTCGATAATTGCATCGTATAAGTCTTGTAACGTTTCTTTTTGTGCTTCTGGTTCCGGCTCTAAACTTGCTGTACCGTTAAATCCTGAAGCGTACACGACTGGGAATTCTAATTGGTCGTCGTTTGCGTCTAACTCGATGAACAGTTCGAGCACTTCATCAACGACTGCTTCTGGACGCACGAAATCACGGTCAATTTTATTGACGACGACAATCGGCTGAAGATTTGCTTCCAATGCTTTCTTTAATACGAAACGAGTTTGAGGCATACATCCTTCGAACGCATCGACAACGAGAATAACACCGTCCACCATGCGCAAGATTCGCTCTACTTCTCCCCCAAAATCCGCGTGACCTGGTGTGTCTAAAATATTAATTTTCTTATCTTTATAATGAACAGCTGTATTTTTCGCTAAAATCGTAATACCGCGCTCTTTTTCAATATCATCCGAATCCATCGCACGATCATCGACATGCTCATTTTCTCTAAAAATTCCTGATTGCTTTAACAACTGATCGACTAATGTCGTTTTACCATGATCGACGTGAGCGATGATGGCGATGTTTCTAATGTCTGAACGTTCTTTCATTTCTCTTCTCAACTCCGTTTATCTTTTATCATCTCTTTAACTGTGTTATTATAACACATGAATCTACATATCCAAACAAGCGATACTCAGAAGGAGGCATTTTTTTGAAAAATATTCAATGGATTTTCGTCCTTTACTCATTTTTAGCTGTCTCATCGATGTGCGCAATCGGCGTCGGCGTCGCAGAAAAGTCACCGTTGACGATTATCATCTCTTCTATTTTAGTCCTCGTCTTCATGGGACTCGGATTTATGAAAAAGAAAAAATTACGCGAACAAGGACTACTTTAAATGAAACGAAGCGCGACGCATGGAATCTCCTCTGATTCTATGCGTTTTTTTACGTCATGAAATAATCGTAAAAACTTTCTACTCCGAAGAGATTGCAACAGGATGAGCGAAACGACTACTACTCGCTCGTCTCCTAACGATATGTTAACAATTCCAAACAATATACGATGACGTATGTCGTTTTTTTACGTTGTGGAGTAAAATAGAAATCGTACGTATTTTTTTAAGAAAGGAAGTGAAACCGATGATCGAACTGATTGCAACAGCCGAGTCGGTGGAACAAAGTAAGCAATTAATTGACGCAGGTGTCGATTATTTGTACGTGGGAGAAGATGAATTTGGTTTACGCCTTCCCTATTCATTCTCTTTAGAAGAAATAGGTCAAGTGGTGGAAATTGCACATACAGCGAATAAAAAAGTAATCGTCGCTGTGAACGCCCTCTTCCATAATGACCGCATTGAAAAATTGAAAGACTATCTCACAGAATTAGAGCGTCTCAACGTAGATGCGATTACGACGGGAGATCCAGGAGCAGTTCGTATTTTACAAAAAAACGAATTCAACTTGGACTACATTTACGACGCACAAACGCTCGTCACGAACTCTACACAAATTAACTTTTGGGGAAAACGTGGCGCAATCGCTGGCGTCTTAGCACGCGAATTGACGTTTGAAGAACTACAAGAACTCGCAGAAAATGTCATCATCCCTGTCGAAACGCTCGTTTACGGCGCAACTTGTATTCACCAATCAAAACGAAAACTCGTTCAAAACTACTTCAACTACGTCGATCAAGAAGTACCGGAATCGATGGCAAGCCGTGAACTGTTCTTATCAGAAAGCAATAAAGAAAACCATTACTCGATTTATGAAGATATGAACGGGACACACGTTTTCGCAACCGACGACGTCAACTTGATGACGCAATTAGATAAATTAGTCGACCTCGGCTTAAAACAATGGAAATTGGACGGCATTTTTTCACCAGGTGAAAACTTCGTCAAAATCGTCAAATTATTCGATGAAGCCCGCACTCATTTCCAAAACGGAACGTGGACAGAAGAAGTGATGAATGAATTAAACGAAAAGCTTCACGACTTACATCCACCACACCGCTCATTAGATGAAGGATTTTTCTTAAAAGATCCAGACTCGATTGAATCAAAATAAGAAAGGACGATCCACTATGACAAAACGTGTCATTACGAAAAAGCCTGAAGTATTATCACCCGCAGGCACATTAGAAAAATTAAAAATGGCAATCATTTACGGCGCAGATGCTGTATTTATCGGAGGAGAAGCGTACGGACTTCGCAGTCGCGCTGGAAACTTCAGCTATGATGAAATGCGTGAAGCTCGCGCGTTCGCGGACGAATACGGCGCAAAAATTTACGTGACGGCAAATATCGTCGCACACGAAGGAGATACGGAAGGCGCGGACGAATTTTTCCAAACGTTGAAAGAAATCGGCATCGATGCGGTCATCGTATCCGACCCTGCATTGATCGAAATTTGTGCTACCGCTGCTCCTGGACTTCCGATTCACTTATCGACACAAGCTTCAGCGACGAACTACGAAACGTTGAACTTCTGGAAAGATGAAGGGCTCGAACGTATCGTTCTCGCACGTGAAGTCGGCATGGACGAAATTAACGAAATGCAAAAGCATACAGACGTTGAAATCGAAGTGTTCATCCACGGTGCGATGTGTATTTCTTACTCTGGTCGTTGCGTGCTTTCTAACTACATGTCAGACCGCGACGCGAACCGCGGCGGTTGTTCACAATCCTGCCGTTGGAAATACGACATTTTCGAAATGCCAGAACCAGGCGAGAAAAACTCACACCTCGCTGGACTTTCTGAAGAAGAATTGGAAGCTTTCTCGATGAGTTCTGTCGATATGGCGATGATTCGTCACATTCCAGAAATTGTCGAAAGCGGTGTCGAAAGTTTAAAAATTGAAGGACGTATGAAATCGATTCACTACGTATCGACCGTTTCAAACGTTTACCGTGCAGCGATCGACGCATATTGTGCAGACCCAGACAACTACGTGTTCAACCAAGCGTGGGAAGACGAGCTTTGGAAAGTAGCGCAGCGTGAATTAGCGAGCGGCTTCTATTGGGGAACACCGACAGAAAACGAACAGCTTTTCGGTAAACCACGACGCATTCCACGTTACCAATTCGTCGGTCAAGTGCTCGACTACGATGAAGAAACACAAATTGCGACGATTCAACAGCGCAATAACTTCGGTGTCGGTGACGATATCGAGTTTTACGGACCTGGCTTCCGTCATTCTTACGAAACAGTGGAACAACTATGGGATGAAGACGGCGAAGAGATCGACCGCGCGCGCAATGCGATGATGATTTGTAAAATGAAAGTGAATACGCCTGTTCAAAAGTACGATATGATTCGTAAACAGCGCTAACTAGAACAGATCGCAACAAATTTTTATAACGACGAAAACACCTTCAACGGAGTGCTTCATGAGTACTCACGCTGAAGGTGTTTTATTGTTGCACATATATTTTATTTCGTTTCGATTGGAATGCGCAGTTCGAATGTGTTCGTCGGTTCGGTCGGGACGTATTGTAAGTCTCCGCCCATTTTGCGACTCATCTCTTTCGCAATCGCAAGTCCGAGTCCACGCCCTCCCGTTTCGTCGTTGCGTGACGCATCGACTCGGTAAAAGCGATTGAACAGTTGCGCGCGATGTTCTTCTTTAATGACAGGACCTGGTCCAGAAACGGCGAGCACGTATTCCGTATCCACTCGTTTTCCGGTGATCGTAATCGGCCCGACACCGTCATAATATTGAATCGCATTGTCGACTAAATTCGTCAAAATATGATGCAATCCTTCTTTCAATGTATAAAGCTCTATCGGCTCGACATCGATGTGTAACGCAATGTCATTTTTCGTTAAACTCACTTGGAACAACGTGTACATCTTTTCTACTTCTTGTCGCATATCAAGCAGCTCACGCGTCATCGTATCGTTCGATAAATGGTCGATTGCTGTTAAGTCATCCAATTGTTCGACCATTTTCGTCACGCGTTCCGTCTCTTCGATGAGCGAGCGATAAATGGCGACGTCCCCTTCGATAACACCGGACTCCATCGCTTTTAAATAACCGGCGATGTTCGTAAGCGGCGTCCGAATTTCGTGGGATAAATCAGTCGTCAATTTTTTACGCTCTTGCTCATTCGATTCGAGCTGTTCCATAAGCGCGTTAAATTGTAACAGCAACTGACCGATTTCGTCATTTTCGCGTTTCGGTTGAAGCTTCGCAGGGTATAGTCCGCGTTTCACCATTTCCATCGCTTCGATTAAATCGTTAATCGGACCTGCGATGCGGCGAGTGAAATGCATTTGAAGCAAGCTGCTAATGATGATACCAATCGACGTAATGATAAATAAATATTGAAACAAGGTCGCGTTAAAAAACTCATTGCGATGAGCTTCCGACGGACCGAGATGTTCGACGAGCATGCACGCTGTATTGTAGATCGTATAACTGCTCACGGTGAGCGCTACCGCCATAACCGCAATATTGACGAATGTTAAGCGCCAAAGAAAGCTGCCGGACAATACAGAAAGTGCTTTACGCTTGCTCATGGACAAATTTATACCCCATGCCGCGCACTGTGACGATGCGCTTCGGTTGAGATGGGATATCCTCTATTTTTTCGCGCAATTTTTTAATGTGCGCATCGATCGTCCGGTCCAACACGTCCCGCTCATCGTACGGATACATTTGTTCGATAAGCTGCTCGCGCGTCATGACGATTTGCGGATTTTTCATAAAGCAATACAATAAATCAAATTCATGTTTCGTCAACTGCACTTCTTTCCCTCGCAAAATGACTTCGCGACGATTTGGATGTAATACGAGTTCATCCGACGCGATTTTTTTGCACGTCGAACCGCTCCGTCGAATCCCTGCTTTCACGTAAGCGACAATTTCAGACGGTTCAAACGGCTTCGTCACGTAGTTGTCCGCTCCGATATCGAGCCCTTCGATTCGGTCATCCGTCTGCGCTTTCGCCGATAACATAATGACCGTCGCATCGCTTTTTTTCTCGTGACGCAACCATTTGCAAAACTCTTCCCCTGACATGTGAGGCATCATCCGATCTAAAATGATGACACACGGTTGGTCGCGCTCGTATTTTTCCTGCGCTTCTTTTCCATCGACTGCTTCAACGACATCGTACTGTTCTTTTTCCAAATAAATTTTCAATAAGTTGCGAATCATCGCATCATCTTCTACGACGAGTACTGTCTCTTTCAATGTATTCACCTCGGATAAAAAAGAAGCGAGGACGAGCCTCCCTTCTCTTTACTTAATTTTTTCGTATTCTTGTGCCATCGTATCGTAGTTCATCGCACCGTATGCAATAAACGAAATAACTCCTTCACGATCGATGAAAAATGTCGTCGGAATCGGTTGGATTTTGTACGTTGCAGCTGTTGCTGAATTGTGATCGAGCAACACATCGAACGTCAATCCGTAACTATCGATAAATTCTGGCACGTGCTCTTTACTTTTTTCAGTTTCAATTAAGTTGACAGAGAGCAAATTGGCATCGGTATCTTTGAAGAACTGCTCCATATCCGGCATCTCCGCTCGGCATGGCGGACACCACGTTGCCCAGAAGTTTAAAATGACTGGTTCCCCTTGGTAATCCGTCAACTTCACTTGTTCCCCTGTCGCTAAATCTTGTACTTCGAAGTTCGGCGCCATATCGCCTACTTTAATGCCGAACCCTTCAAACGCTTCTTGCTTCGCATTTAATTGCTGTTGTTCTTTCAACAATGCAGCTCGTTGTGCAGCGAGTTGTTTCTCTTCGCTCTTCTCACCAGTGAACTCAAAAATCGCCCAACCGACCATTAATACGACGACGAGGCCGATAATGATATTTCTCAAATGTCTTCCTCCTTATCCTAACTTACTCATCCACGTATCTTCTACAAGATCCAATAAAAACTCCGTAATGCGTGGCATCCAACCGAAGAATAAGACGAGTCCCATTAAAATCATAATGACACCGCCGACTTTCATAATCGTTCCACTATGTTTCAAAATCGCGCGTGTTGAACCGATGAAGAATGAAAAGACGAGGAACGGTAACGCAAATCCGATGACGTAAAAGACCGTATATAAAATACTATACGTCGGATTCGTTGCCGCTAAAAATAAAATGCCTCCGAAAATCGGCCCGATACAAGGCGTCCACCCTGCTGCGAATCCTAAGCCGACGAAAAATGAACCGAGATAGCCCGATTTCGACGGATTCATTTGCATGCGCTTTTCCTGCATTAAAAACTTAATTTGAATCCAACCACCGACGAATAATCCCATAACGATGAGTAAAATTCCAGCGAGTCGTTGAATGAACTTTCCGATTGACCCTTCTAACAATTGACCGATGACGTCTCCTAACAGTGATGCTGCGAATCCTAAACTAATGAAGACGAGCGAAACACCTAATAGGAAAAAGACAGAGTTCGTTAAAATCTTTTTTCGAATTTGAGGGGTTTGGTCTCCTTGAATTTCTTTCACACTCACCCCTGTAATGTACGATAAATAAGCCGGAAAAATAGGCAGTACACAAGGAGATAAAAATGATAACGCACCTGCTCCGAGCGAGAGTAATAACCCGAGCAGTAAAGGCGTCGTTGCTGTAAGTTCCAAACGAGGTCACTTCCTTTTCTTCTGAATAATTCCATATCCGACATGTGCGAGTAACACAATGACAATGAACGGGATTGTAATGCGGTATTGATACATCGTAACGACAGGCATGATCCACTGAAGGATGAAAACCCCGACGAGCCATAATAGTGCAGTCGTATAGCTACGCAAACTCGCCGACATTTTCGCTCCAATGAATACATAATATAGAAGGACAACGGCTAACGTTATGACGTACGGTAGCTCGTAGTTGCTCTTGCGCTCAATGAGTTGCATAAACTCATATATAAAGGAAGAAAAAATAAAAATCGGGACGAACGCATCGTATAAAGCGGTCGGGAACTCCCCTTTTTTCCACCCTTTGTACACGCTATGAATGACTGCGAGTGCCACTCCGATATAAAAAGCTTGGCGCGTGCTCGGATAAGCGAGTAAAGCGAACGGGTCTTGTATGAACATTTGCAAATGGAGCAAAATTTTAGCGAGCCACATGTATAAAATGACGTTAATGATAAATGAAAATACTTCCTCTATCGCTTGCCATTTCATTTTCGCTTCGCCTTGAATGACGATGAAATAAACACCCGCTCCTAGTAAAAAACTTAATATAATTTTGGCAACTGTCCAAATGATCCAAGCTGAAGGCATAAGTCCTTCCCTCCGTTCTTAACGCTTCTTTCAGTTTATGGTCGCTCTATGAAAATATGATGAACAATCGAAAAGAATGTTCAAAAGACGAAAAAATATGGATGGAGCATGACGCTCACATCCATATTTTATTACTTGTATTGTACCATCGTGTAGTTTTTCTTACCGCGACGTACGATCGTAAACGCATCATCTAAACGATTTTTCGCATCGACTGTGTAGTCGAGGTCTTGTACTTTTTCACCATTTAATGAAATCGCACCGTTTTGAATATCTTCACGTGCTTGACGTTTTGAAGGAGAAACTTTCGCTGTGACGATGAAATCGACGAGGTTCACATCTTCTTTCGCCATTTCTGCTGTCGGTACGTCTTTAAACGCATCTTTCATTTCCGCGACCGTCAACGCTTTTAAATCTCCTTTAAAGAGTGCTTCTGTAATGCGCACCGCTTGTTCAAGTGCTGCTTCACCATGTACGAGACGCGTCATTTCTGCCGCTAATGTTTTTTGCGCTTCGCGGAGATGTGGCTCTGTTTCCACTTTTTCAGCGAGTGCTTCAATTTCTTCACGTGACAAGAATGTGAAGATTTTTAAGTATTTTACGACGTCTGCATCTGCCGTGTTGATCCAAAATTGGTAAAACTCGTACGGTGATGTTTTGTTAGCGTCTAACCAAACTGCGCCACCTGCTGATTTACCGAATTTCGTACCGTCCGCTTTCGTCACGAGTGGAATTGTGAAACCGAACGCATTCACTTCTTCGTCATGTGTTTTACGGAGTACTTCAAGTCCTGTCGTAATGTTGCCCCACTGGTCGCTTCCTCCAATTTGAACTTGCACGCCGTAGTTGCGGTATAAGTGGTCGAAGTCTGCTGCTTGCATGAGCATGTATGAGAATTCCGTGTATGAAATTCCTTCTTCTAAACGTGACGCGACGTTATCTTTCGCGAGCATATAGTTTACTGTCAGCAATTTTCCGTAATCGCGTAAAAAGTCAATCAATGTCATTTCACCAATCCAGTCGCGGTTGTTCACGAGCTGTGCGGCGTTTTCTTCTCCTGAATCGAAATCGAAAATGCGCTCTAATTGTGCGCGAATGCCTTGAACGTTTTGTTCGACTTGTTCTGGTGTTTGAAGAACGCGCTCTTCAGAACGTCCTGACGGGTCACCGATCATCCCTGTCGCACCGCCGACGAGAAGTGTCGGTTTATGTCCGTGCATTTGGAAACGACGAAGTGTTAACATCGGTACGATATGTCCGATATGCATAGAGTCTGCTGTCGGGTCCACACCGCAGTACAATGTCACTTTCTTCTCATCGAGTAATTTTTCTAAACCTTGTTCATCTGTCTGTTGGTAGAGTAAGCCTCTCCATCGTAAATCTTCCATTAATTCGTTAGCCATTGTACTTCCTCCTTGAGTTTTTAAAATAAAAAAAGCCCTGCGCAAACAAAAATGTTCGCACAGGGACGCTTTTACAAACGTGGTACCACCCTAGTTGAATGACGCGTATTCCGTCATTCCTCATTGAAGGCATATTAACGCTATGCACACGTATACTCCAAAGCTGTAATTCGGACTGTAGTCGCATCGTGACTCACACCGACCGTCACGTCTCTGATTCTGCCATACTACTTCCTACTGCGGCTCATTCATCGTATAATAAAAGTTGTGAATAGTACCTATTGTAAGCCGTTTTTTTGTTTTGTCAAATCTTTTTCAAAATATGCTATAATGAATTACGGTTTTAGGAGGGAAAAAATTAGTGAGTCATAAACAAAATGAAGAGCGTTTTGCGACGCGATTCGAACGCAAGTATAACGAGTTCCAACAGTCTAAAGCAGGCTCTATCATCCGCATCGGTTCAGGGATCGCATGGAACTTAATGATTTTGCTTTTAGTCGTCATGTTTATAGGAGGCATCTTTGCTGTTTCGGTCGGCGCTGGCTATTTCGCTCATCTCGTTTCAAAAGAACCACTCCGTTCTCCAGAAGAAATGAGAAACGCAGTTTTCAACTATGAAGAAACGTCAGAAATTTATTATGCCAATAACGTCTTTTTCGGAACGATTAATGCCGATATCGAGCGAGAAAAAACAACATTAGATAAAATTTCACCGTACGTCATCGATGCTGTCTATGCGACAGAAGATGAATACTTTGAAGAACATGAAGGGATCGTCCCGAAAGCAATCATTCGTGGATTATTGCAAGATATCACCAACTCGAGTAGCCAAACAGGTGGCTCGACCTTAACACAACAATTAATTAAAAACCAAATTTTAACGAATGAAGTATCGTACGAACGAAAAGCGAAAGAAATTTTACTCGCGATGCGTTTGGAACATTTCATGACAAAAGATGAAATTTTAGAAGCGTATTTGAACGTTATTCCATACGGACGGAACGCGATCGGACAAAACATTGCCGGTGTCGAAACGGCTGCGCAAGGGATTTTCAATAAACCAGCGAGCGATTTAAACTTGCCGCAATCTGCCTTTATCGCAGGTATTCCACAAGCACCATTCGCTTACACACCTTTCAAAAGTAACGTTAGCGGTGGAGGTTTAAAAAGTGATGATTTATTAGAACGAGGTATTTCGCGTATGAAAACCGTACTCTTCCGTATGAAAGAGACAGGTTACATTACCGAAGCTGAATATGAAGAAGCACTCGCTTACGATATTAAAAAAGATTTCCGTGAGCCGTATTTGCGCGCGAATATCGAAGAGCCGTATTTAACACAAGAAATTCAAAATCGTACGGTCGATATTTTAACAGAAATTTTCGCAGCGGAAGATGGCATTGATCCAGAACGCCTCGAACAAGAACAAAAATTAAAAGAAAAATATCGCATCATAGCCGATCGTGCGATGCGTACAGAAGGATATCGCATCCATTCAACGATCGACCGCGACATGTATAAAGAAATGAACCGTGTCGCTAAAGAGTACCAAAACTACGGATTTACGTATAAACGTGAAAAACGTGACCCAGAAACAGGGGAAAAATATTTAGTGGACGACCCTGTTCAAGTCGGAGCGATGATGATTGAAAACTCGACAGGACGTATTTTATCATTCGTTGGAGGACGCGACTTTGAACTTTCTGAAGTGAACCACGCGACGCAAGCGTATCGTCATCTCGGTTCGTCGATCAAACCACTTCTCGTCTATGCACCGGCTATTGAATATGGTGTCATCGGTGCAGGAAGTCCAGTCGTCGACGTGAAATTTACGTCAAAAGGTTGGAGTCCATCAAACTATATCGCAAGTTATGAAGCAGGAATTATTCCAGCACGAGAAGCGCTCGCCATGTCATTAAACGTCGCAACTGTACGGCTCTATTACGACATTATCGACCGACGCCCGATGGAATTTTTACACAATATGGGCTTCTCTCGTTTAACGGAAACAGATTACACAGTCCCATCAGCAGCACTCGGAACTGTCGATGCGAGCGTTGAAGAAAATACGAACGCTTTCGCTACTTTGGGGAATGGTGGAAAATATGCCAAGTCTTACATGATTGAACGCATCGAAGATAAAGAAGGCAACATTATTTACCAACACGAAGTGAACCCTGTCGAAGTATTTTCACCTGAAACAGCATACATCGTAACCGATATGTTAAAAGGTGTATTGTACGGTAACGGTACAGCACCTGCTGTCACTGGACAGATGAATTTCCGTCCCGATATGGCCGCAAAAACTGGTACGTCAAACGACTTCGCAGACTCTTGGCTCGTCGGTTACACACCGAACGTGTCACTCGGCGTTTGGTTCGGTTACAAAGATAAAATCGTTGAAAATGGTGTGAAGCGAAACTTAGCACAACGCAGTGGCGCTCACCCGACGACACGTGTCAGTGGCTTATTCAGTCGACTGATGAACGTCGCCAACGCTACGAATCCTGACGTCATTCAAGCAGGGGCACGTTTCGAACGTCCAGCTCAAGTCGTCAATCGATCATTTTGTGGTATTTCAGGACTCGCTCCATCTGAAGCGTGTAGCGCAGCAGGGCTCGTCCGTTCAGACTTATTCAACGCAAAAGTGATGGTCCCTTCAAAAGCAGACGACAGTATTATCTCCGGATCTTACGTCTCTGTAAAAGGTGAAAATTATTTAGCTCACCCTTCTACTCCAGCCGAATTCATTCGAGCAGGAGGAACAGGTGTTAATGAACAATTTATCCAGCGCATGCTTGCGCCACTCGGAGGTAATGCTTCGAAATTGTTCCCTGCGAATTCATTGTTCGCAAAAAGTGTCGTCTCAGGAAAAGTTTTCCCAGCAGACGATGTCGCACCAGCACCTGTTACCGTTTCTTATAACGGCTCTACGCTAACATGGACAGCTTCACCATCCAATGACGTCATCGGTTATTACGTCATGCGTGACGGTGTCAGAATCGCAACGATTCAAGACGGCCAAAGCTTGTCGCTGAATGTCAATGGCGGAGGTAATTTATCCGTCGTCGCTGTCGACATTACAGGTTTAACTTCTACTCCTGCTTCTATCTCAGTTGAGGAAGAAGAAGAAGAGGTTCCGGAAGAAGAAATTCCGGAAGAAAAACCGGAAGAACCTGAAACGCCGAGCGAAAAACCGGAAGAAAAACCGGAAGAAAAACCGAATAAACCTGAAGCTCCTGAAGAAGACAAAGAATCGTAACAAAGAGAACTCAACTTCGTTTAAACGAGGTTGAGTTTTCTTTCGTTTCCAAACTGTTATAGTGTATACTATTAGATACAAGTTCGCATTGAATGATAGGTGGTGAATGTGATGGAACATAAGAAAAACCATAATCAGTTAGAGAAAGATTCGCCTTATGGCAAAATTATCGTAGAAAGTCCGGTACCGAGTGAACGTTTCGCATCATACACATTCGACGAAGGGCTCATTGCTTTCCGTCCTGCTTCACGACAACATACTGCACTCATCGAAGTGGCGAAACAGCCTGAAGCACGCATGACGATCGCACGTATTGACGATGTCATTATCGGTTACGCTGCATTTTCATATCCGGACCCGCTCGAACGGTGGGCAGAAGGTAATTTAGAGCGCTTGCTCGTACTCGGTGCTGTCGAAGTATCACCGAATTATCGTGGCGCTGGAATCGGTAAAGCACTTCTTGAAGTGACGATGATGGATGAAGCGGTAGAAGATTATATTATTATTACGACAGAATATTATTGGCATTGGGATTTAAAATCAACCGGTTTGAACGTTTGGGATTACCGTCGCATGATGGAAAAAATGATGAATCATGGGGGCCTCATGTATACACCAACGGATGATCCAGAAATTTGTTCACATCCCGCTAACTGTTTAATGGTGCGCATCGGACGTGATGTCGACCAACATACGATTGACCAATTCGATCGACTTCGTTTCGCAAGAAGATATGCGACATACGAATAAAATGGAGGAAGTTTCTCCATTTTTACATACAGTTGTAAGCGCTTCACAGGTAATACATAACAAAGGGTGATGAGGAGAATGGCACAAAATAAGTTTGTATTTTCAGAAGATTTTTTACATTATCATTTCAAAGACGGACATCCGTTCAACCAAGACCGCATGTATATCGCCTATCAATTATTGCGTTCGATCGGTGCTTTGACAGATGATCAAATTGTCGCCCCTCGTATGGCGACGGATGAGGAACTACTACTCGTTCATGATGCTCGTTATATCGATTTCATTAAACGAGCGAGCGATTCTCCTGTCACACAGGAAGAGATTAATAAATACGGAGTCGGTACAGAAGATACGCCGATTTTTGATAATATGCACGAAGCGACAGCACTCATCGTCGGGGGGACCTTGACTGCTGCTGAAGAAGTGATGGAAGGACGTGCGAAATATAGCGCCAACTTAAGCGGTGGCTTGCACCATAGTTTCCGCAGTAAAGCGAGCGGCTTTTGCATTTACAATGACTGCAGCGTCGCCATTGAACATATCGTTCAAAACTATGGCAAAAAAGTATTGTACGTCGATACCGATGCGCACCACGGGGACGGTGTACAATGGTCGTTTTATGACAATCCGAATGTTATTACATTATCGATTCACGAAACAGGACGCTACTTATTCCCTGGAACTGGAGAAGTGAGTGAAAGAGGAACAGGTCAAGGATATGGTTCAAGTTTTAACGTTCCACTCGATGCCTTCACAGAAGATGATTCCTTCACACAAGTATATACCGAGGCGATGGAACGGATTTGCGAACATTTCAAACCGGACGTCATTTTAACTCAAAATGGCGCAGATGCTCATACGTATGATCCACTCACTCACTTGCATTGTTCCATCGATTTATATGAGACGATTCCGAAAGTGGCACGTCGTCTCGCGGACAAATATTGTGAAGGCCGTTGGATTGCGACAGGTGGTGGCGGTTATGATTGGCGTGCCGTCACTCGTGCGTGGGCGATGATTTGGCTCGTTATGAACGATATTGAAATTCCAGACGGTCCACTTCCACCGAATGTGATGAAAGAAATTCAAAAATATTATGACGAACCGATCGACCTGCACTGGCGTGACCCCGCTGAAATATTCGCTCCGATCGAGCGCCGTTCCGTCATCGATGTGAACAATTACAATGCGATGCAACGCGCATTATCTGTCGTTTGTCCATAATAAAAAACAGTCGAAAAATCAACTACGATTTTTCGGCTGTTTTTTTATGCGAGTGGATTTTTTTCTTTCGTCGATGCTCGTAACTCAAAGCGATACGGCAACGTCACTTTATCTTCTTCTGTTTCTTCTTTATTCATTAACTTCGTCAAAAGACGCATCGAAACAGCACCGAGGTCATACAATGGAATGACGACAGACGTTAACTGTGGACGCACTGCACGTGCGAGCAATGAATGCTCGAAACAAATAATTTCGAAATCATCTGGTACAGAAAATTTATTGTCGCGAATCGCATTTAAAATACCTACCGCAAGCTCATCGTTACTGACGAGAATCGCTGTCGGTGCATCGTCGCGCTCTAACATTTCGCACCAATGATTGTACGCATCATCATACGTATTATCTGTCTCTAAAATAAATTCTGGATTCACTGTAAATCCTGCTTCTTCGTGCGCTTTTTCAAATCCGACTTTTTTGCATAGACGGTTAATATCGCGCGTAAATGGTCCTGACACGAATGCTAAATTCGAATGTCCGTTTTCAATTAACTTTTTCGTCGCCTCATATGCTGCTTCTTCATATTCCATATTCACAGTTGGAAATTCTTTTTCTGCATCGAGCGTTCCTGCTAAAACGATCGGAACGTTCGCACGGCGCATTTCTTCACGTAATTGTGGTGTGATCGAATCACTCATGAAAATAATACCGTCCACTTGTTTACCAAGATGGTCTTCTAATAATTCAACTTCACGATCTTGTCGTTTGTCAGAGTTGGATAAAATAATATTATATTCATACATCGTTGCGATATCCGCAATCCCTCGTGATAATTCTGCATAAAACGTTTTCGACGCATCTGGTACGATAACCCCAATCGTCGTCGTTTTTTTACTTGCGAGTCCTCTCGCTACAGCATTCGGACGATATCCTAATCGTTCGATCACTGCCAATACTTTCTTTCTCGTCTCCGGCTTTACATTCGGGTTGCCGTTGACGACTCTCGATACGGTAGCCATGGAGACGTTCGCCTCTTCCGCTACATCGTAAATCGTTATTGCCATAACGTATCGCCCTCCTCTTTATTTTCATTTTACCACAAAATAAATGCCGGGCCACCTATTGTGAGGTGATTCCGGCATTTTTTATTATACAGTTGCGTAATTTTTCATGAAACGTTGAATTTCTTCGTAAAATGCGTCGAATTCTCCGATGTCCATTTGCTGTTGCGCATCTGAAAGTGCAACTGCTGGATCCGGGTGAACCTCCGCCATGACGCCATCCGCACCAACTGCAATTGCAGCTTTTGCTGTCGGAAGCAATAAATCTTTGCGTCCTGTCGAGTGTGTAACGTCGACCATAACAGGTAAGTGAGTTTCTTGTTTTAAAATTGGTACAGCTGAAATATCTAACGTATTTCGTGTCGCACGTTCGTATGTGCGAATACCGCGCTCACATAAAATAATTTGGTCGTTTCCTTTTGCGATAATGTATTCCGCTGCTTTGACGAATTCATCAATCGTCGCTGACATACCACGTTTTAAAAGAACAGGCTTGTTGATCATTCCTGCTTCTTTCAAAAGTTCGAAGTTTTGCATGTTACGCGCGCCGATTTGAACGACGTCTACGTAATCAAGCGCTTCTTCTAAGTGACCTGGTGTGACGATTTCTGTCACGACTTGTAAACCTTCTTCATCCGCTACTTGGCGTAAAATTTTCAATCCTTCTAAGCCGAGTCCTTGGAAGTCGTAAGGTGATGTACGTGGTTTGTAAGCTCCCCCACGAATCATCGTCAAGCCTTTCGCTTTAATAGACTGTGCGACTGCTTTCACTTGCTCATATGATTCAACAGCACATGGACCGAACACGAATGTTTGGCTACCATCACCGATTTTCGTACCATTTACATTAACGATTGTATCTTCTGGTTTACGCTTACGAGAAACGAGCAATGCGTTTTTCTCCTCGTCCTTTTGAATTTCCAATGCTGACATGAAAATGCCTTTGAAAATCTCATCTAAAATTCCATTCGGAAGCGGTCCCTCATTATATTCTTTGAGGAAATTTAACATCTCACGCTCACGCATAGGGTCATAACGATTGACACCTTGCTTCTCTTTTACTTTACCGATCTGCTTCACTAATGACGTACGTTCGTTAATTAAATCTAAAATCTTAACGTTCAGTCCGTCAACTTCTTTTCGTAACTGCTCTAAGTCTTGTTGTCTCATCTGATTTAAATCTCCTCTCCGAACATAACAATCACGCGAAACCCTTTTCGTTCTAATGATTGTATGTTACATTTTGATATAATAGACTTCATTATAAAGAAACCTTTTTGAAAAGTCACGCAATTTAAGTAAATATTAAATTTTTTACATTTTTTTGATGAAAGGATGAACGTGCGTGTCCCCATTATTATTCTCTTTAGACATCGGCACTCGCTCTGTCGTCGGAACGATTATGAAGCAACTTGACGACGAACAATATGAGGTAATTGACTTAGTGCAAGTCGAGCATAAAGAACGAGCGATGATCGACGGCCAAATACATAACGTGCTAAGCGTAGCACAAGTCATTGAACAAATTAAGGAACAATTTGAAGAAAGGCACGGTCCGCTGAAAGAAGTGAATGTCGCTGCTGCTGGACGTGCGTTAAAAACGATTCGTGGAGAAGCTTCCATCGACCTTTCAGAACGTTTGCTCATTTCGACAGAAGCTGTCCAAAATTTAGAACTCGCTGCCGTGCAAGAAGCGCATGAACAATTGATGAAACAAACGAAAGAATTGTCAACGACGTATTATTGCGTCGGCTATTCCGTATTACAATACGAACTCGACGGCGAAGTGATCGGCAATTTAATCGATCAACACGGACAAGTCGCAACGATTAAAGTGATCGCGACATTTTTACCACGCGTCGTCATCGAAAGTTTAATTCATTCATTGGAACGAGCAGGTTTAAAAATGGCAGGACTCACACTAGAGCCGATCGCTGCCATTCACGTTTTAATCCCGCAATCGATGCGTCGCTTGAACGTCGCACTCGTCGATATCGGAGCTGGTACGAGTGATATTGCAATTACGAGCGATAATACCATTTCTGCTTACGGCATGGTTCCGATTGCTGGAGATGAGATTACCGAACAGTTAAGCAATCATTACTTGCTCGACTTCCCGATTGCCGAACAAATTAAACGACAATGGACAGACGGTGAAACGGTCGAATTTGAAGATATTTTAGGGATGATGTATGAAGCCACTTATGACGAATTGTTATCGATTTTATCCCCATCGATTGACGAGTTAGCGACATCGATTTCTGAACAAATTTTAAGCTTGAATGGAGACCATCCACCCCAAGCGGTCATGGTGATCGGGGGAGGAAGCTTAACGCCAACATTAACAGAACGAGTGAGTGAACATTTAAAACTCCCTCAAGCTCGCGTTCAAATTCGCGATACGAAAGCGATTAAAAATGTCATCATTCAAGATAACATCCAAAATTCACCTGCACTCGTCACACCGATTGGAATTGCACTTGCAGCACAAGAGTCACCGATTCAATACGTTTCGATTTCCGTTAACGGCCGCGACATTCGTCTTTTTGAATTATCGAACTTAACGGTCGGCGACGTACTCATCAATGCACAAATTAACGTGTCGCAACTGTTCGGAAAACCTGGTCTCGGCATGTCTCTCACGGTGAATGGACAGTTCATTACCGTCCCAGGTGAACACGGTACTCCGTCCATCATTCAGCGAAATGGAGAACTCGTCTCGATCAAGTCACCTGTTGCGGACGGCGATTCCATCGAAGTCATACCCGGTAAAAAAGGGAAAGATGCTGTCGCAAAAATTGAAGATTTAATCGAAAAAGTAGAGCCGTTACACATTACGATCAATGGTGAACCGCACACGATTGAGCCGACATTAACATTGAATGGCGAGCCGACGACTTTAGATCAGTCGTTAAAAGATCGAGATGTTGTCGAAGCGAAACAACTGACAACGGTCGGACAATGTCTCGAACATTGCGGTGTCGAAATTGCGCGCGGGGAAAGTTTGCTCGTAAAAATTGACGGTCGTCCTCACCAATTGAAGCCGAGCAATTTACTGCTCTATATGAACGGCCAAATGACGACACCACAAACAGCGATTCAAAACGGTGCTGTCATCCAACTCATTCAACAATCCGAGCGCACACTCGCCCAAATTGCGAAAGAGCTCAATTTATATACGACGTCTGCCATTTCCGTTCAATTTAACGGAGAGCTCGTCAACATTACGCGGATGAACTATACGATTTTCGTCAATGAAGAAGAAGTGACGGATTTACAACTCGTCGTGACGAATGAAGACGACGTATCGTGGCAAGCACGTCCGACGACAAACTTCATGTTTAGCGATGTATTTGCACATACCGACTTTGAATTGCCGACAGCAGCGACGGCACAGTATCAATTAAGCCGTAATGGCAATCCTGCAGAATTTACAGATCCTATTTTTAACGGTGATGAACTCGCCGTCAACTTTTTCTAACATAAAAAGAGCGTAAGCAGAAATTTATTCTACTTACGCTCTTTTGTTATTTCTCTTCTTCTTTCGGTTGTTCTTCGAGTGGCTCTTCGCCTTCTGTTGAAGCTGTGCCGTCATCAAGCGGTGCTTCTTGTTCACCTTTTACTTTATCGACGACTTCACCTGTTTTTTCTTTAATCGCTTTCGTTACTTCGTCTGTTTTTTCTTTCGCTGTTTGTGTAAGCTCATCTGTCTTCTCTTTTGCAGCTTGTGTCAATTCGTCTGTTTTTTCTTTCGTCGCTTGAGCGAACCCTTCCGCTTTTTCTTTCGCGACTGCTGATAATTCGATCGTTTTATCTTTTAATTCGATCGCTTGTGTCGAAATATCTTCGCGCATTTCACGACCTGATTTCGGTGCGAGTAAAAGTGCTGTTACCGCTCCTGCAAGTGCTCCTAGTGTTGCACCGACGAGGAAGCTGCCTACGCCTGATTCAGCTTCATAGCTTTCCTTCGCGCTCGGGCGGTGTTCATAACTTGGGTTGCCATACGTGTTTACATATTCTTTTTCGTTTGTCATGTTCCATCCTCCTAGTAATATTCGTTTTAGTTGTACGATTTCCAACCTTTTGATTTCGGAAGTTTCGTACCTTTCGCTTTATTCACTAATTCAATGACGACATTTCCCCATTGAACAGCTTGCGCAATTTTGTCGCTATTTTTCTCAGCTTCGAGTGCGACTGAGTTCGATACGCGTGTGACCGATTGGTTTAAGTTACTTACTGATGATCCGACACCTTTCACCGCGTCGACAACTGTGTTTAATTTCTCTGATTTTTGTTGAATGTCTTCTGCAAGTGCGTTTGTTTTATGTAACAAAGCAGTTGTTTCTACTGTGATACCTTCCATCTGTTTCGATACATCATCTAAAGTTGCTGTCGCTACTTTAATCGTATCTTTTAAAGAGATGAGTGTGATCGCTAAGCTAACGCATAAAATTAAAAAGGCAATCGCTGCGACAATCGCGGCAACGTAAAGTAAATTCTCCATTCCTAGTCCTCCTCTGAACATTATATCGTATTGATATTGTCATACCCTATTGTGACGAATGATAAACGACTTGTCTAATCTTTTACTAAAATTTAGTCGGTGTCACTATTTTGTCATAATTGCTCACGAAACGCTTTTGCGTATTTCGGGACATCTCCTGCACCCATAAATAAGTAAACGGCTTCACCATGTTTGTTTAATGTATCGATTTCTTCTAGTTGTAAATAATGTGCACCGTCGATCGCTTTGACGACGTCTTGAATCGTCAAGCTTCCTTTTTGCTCGCGAGCTGATGCGAAAATATCACAAATGTAAATGTGATCCGCTCCGCTTAAACTTTCCGCAAATTGCTCTAACAATGCTTCCGTCCGTGAAAATGTGTGCGGCTGGAAAATCGCAACAACTTCACGATTTGGGAACTTTTGACGTGCCGATGCGAGTGTTACCGCAATCTCTGTCGGATGATGCGCATAGTCATCGATTAAAACATGATTATTTACTTCTGTGATGGAGAAGCGACGTTTCACTCCGCCGAATGTGTCGAATCCTTGTTGGACGAGTTTCGGATCAATTTGTTCGTATTGTGTAATTGCGATGACCGCAAGCGCGTTCAATACAGCATGTTTTCCCGGTTGACGAATTGTGAAACGCTCATAAAACTCGTTGCGAATGAAGACGTCAAATGATGAACCTTCTTCATTCATCTCTAATTGACGCACCGTGAAATCATTCTCAGGGTCGAAACCGTAATACACGACCGGTACATTAGCACGAATGCGTTGAAGATTCAAGTCATCTCCGCATGCGATAATCCCTTTTTTCACTTGTTGTGCCATCGTGTTGAACGCATCTAAGACGTCATCCAAGTCATGGAAATAGTCTGGATGGTCAAAGTCGATGTTCGTAATGATCGTATAGTCTGGATGGTACGCTAAAAAGTGGCGTTTATATTCGCACGCTTCAAAAACGAAGTACGTCGAATCTTTCACACCTTTTCCCGTACCGTCACCGATTAAAAATGATGTCGGCTTCGCTTGTGTCAACACGTGCGACAACAATCCCGTCGTCGATGTTTTACCGTGCGTTCCCGTCACACTGATCGATGTGTAATCTTTCATATATTGCCCTAAAAATTCGTGATAGCGTACGACCGGCACTCCTAATGCGCGGGCGCGTTCTAATTCTGGATGATGATCTGGGAAAGCATTTCCCGCGATGACTGTCATCCCTTCTTGAATATTTTCTTCACTGAACGGTTGAATTAAAATATCGCGTTCACGCAATGGCTCTTCTGTGAAGAAATATTTGTCTACGTCCGATCCTTGTACGCGTTGCTCGGAATCGTGAAGGATTTGTGCGAGCGAACTCATCCCGGATCCTTTAATTCCTGTAAAATGAAACAATGTCATGAATGTAACCTCCCGGGACAATACTTCCCATAGTCTTTATTAGTTTAGTATACCATGTCTCTCTTGCATTTTAAAATGAACTTATAGTCTGCTTAATTGCTCCTCCGTCAAAAAGACTGTGCGTGGTTTTGTGCCGTTTTGCTCAGAAATAAATTGCAATTCTTCTAGCTGCTCCATAATTCGTGCGGCACGATTGTAGCCGATGTTGAATTGACGTTGTAAAGCGGATGTACTCGCCGTTTCTTGACCGATTAAATATTCACATACTTCTTCAAATAACGGGTCGCGTTCATCTGCAATTTCGATTTTCATTAAATCATCGACGCCGAATGCATATTGCGGATCGCGCTCTCTCTTCACATGATCGATGATGCGTTCAATTTCGTTATCCGATACGAAAGCGCCTTGCAATCGAACAGGGTCGCTTCCTTCTGCATATAACATGTCACCACGACCGAGCAATCGTTCCGCTCCCGCTTGATCTAAAATCGTGCGCGAGTCAATTTGAGAAGAAACGCTAAACGCGATACGTGTCGGTACGTTCGCTTTGATCGTTCCCGTAATGACATCGACGCTCGGGCGCTGTGTCGCGATGAGTAAATGAATGCCTGCTGCGCGTGCTTTTTGAGCGATGCGACTGATCGACAATTCCACATCTTGCGGAGCCATCATCATTAAGTCCGCTAATTCATCGATGACGATTAATAAATACGGCATATGTGGCGCTTGTCCGTCTTCTTTCGCCATTTCATTGTAACGTTCAATGTTGCGCGCTCCTACTTCGGCGAACAATTGATAACGTTCTTCCATCTCATTGACAGCCCATTTCAATGCGAGCGTCGCCGCTTTCACATCGGTAATGACGGGGCTAAGTAAATGTGCGATGCCATTATACGGCGCGAGTTCTACCATTTTCGGGTCGATTAAAAGCAATTTCAATTCATCTGGAGATGCTTTGTATAAAAGGCTCGTCAAAATACAGTTAATGCACACCGACTTCCCTGAACCTGTCGCTCCTGCGATTAATCCGTGAGGCATTTCGCTTAAATCGATCGTGATCGGCTCTCCTGTAATGTCGAGACCGAGCGCCGCTTCTAATGGCGACTCTGAATTTTGAAACGGTTCTGACTCCAAAATCTCTCGCAATTCTACTGCATGTGACTCGCGGTTTGGTATTTCAATGCCGATGAAGCTCGTCCCTGGAATTGGCGCTTCAATTCGAATATCGCGCGCCGCTAAAGCAAGTTTTAAATCATCTGTTAAATTGCGAATTTTACTCACTTTCGTTCCGCGTTCCATCGTCATTTCAAAACGTGTAACAGACGGTCCTTGTACTGCTTGTTCCACTTTCGCTTCAATGTTGAAATGCGCGAGCGTTTCTTCTAAAATTTCAGCTTGCTCATCCAACCAAACATCGTCTCGCTTTTTCTCACTCGGCTCTGTCAAATAGTCGAGGGATGGAAATTGATAATCTTTCAAAAGCTCTTCGGTAATGACCGAGGCCTTTTTTACTTCCGCTACCTCTTCTACTTTATTTACGTTTTTTTCTTCTTCATCTTCTTGTGCTCGTTCGACGAGTTTTTCTAATTGCGTCGCTTGATGTTGGAGCGTCTCTCGCTTCTGTAATTTCTCTTTGTCTGATTTCAACATGACAACATTGAATGGAATCGTCGATGGTTTTTCTTCTTTTTCTTTTTCTTCTTCTAATTGTGTCATCGTCGAAATTTCATTCGATACGTGTTCGATTTTTTCATCTAATTGTTTTAAATGATCGAAGCGCTCTTCCAATGCATGCCCTAACTTTTCCGGACATATTTCTTCCTCTAACGCGCTGTTAGGTAAGTTTTCCGTACTTGCCACCTCAACCTGTTCTACTTCTGGCGTTGACGGCTCTTCGATATCTTCCGTCTCGTTTATGACAACATTCGTATTCTCTTCATCATTAGCAACGACTTCTTCTTGTTCTTCTATTGTTGAAGTCGATACTGTTCGTTCATCTGAAAAATCATCTTCTATCTTTTCTACTTTACGTAGTCGTTCGCTCATTTCATTTTGCAAAGCTCGTTCCTGTTGTTCTTCGCTGACAGGCACATCTTGCGGTTTTTTTGGGGCAGCGACTACTTTTTTCTCCTCTTGCACAATGACATCGTCCGTTCGTTGATTGTCATCATTTCCCCCTACTTGTTCATCAGAAGGAGCATAGGCACTCGTTCGTTGTGGAGACGGTGCTTCACTTAATTTTTCATCTCGTTTGGAAGAAGGCAATTTCTCTTCATTCATACTGTTAGCGATGCGATGTGCTTGTAATTTTTTAACGTATGGAACCGTTTGTTCTTTGTAAGTATTGTAAGAACGTTGATCTTCATCGATCGGTCGATTCGGATGTTTCTCAACCTCTTCTTGTTGTCTCCATTCGTCTTTTAAAGGGAGTGGTTCGTCCTTTAACTCTTGCAACGTTCGAATCGGTTGTTGAAAACCGTAAATCGGCGAAGGGACATCGCTCAATTTAAATGGTTTTCGCTCTTCTTGTGAGCTCTCAAATACTTTCGGACGCTCTACTTCCACCGTAGCAGGTTTTGACGGTCGCTCTACATGTCGTGGAACTTGTCTCACCTCTTTTTTTCTTCGCAATATTTGACGGTCGACGTGCGCTTGTTGTCGAGAACGATGATTCCTTCCGGGCCAACGCTCATTTTCATACAATGGACGTGGCACAAAATCTTCCAATTCATCCGTACAAAGAATGCGTTCTTCCCATTTCATTCGCTCTCTCGATACGTCTTGTTGACGTTCTACTAGTGGAAAAGTGAACGGTTTCGTACGTCCGCCTTTCTTCGCCGGAACTTGTTTCACTTCGGGTTGCGGTGCTTCTTGAACGACTGCGCGTTCTTCTTCTTGCTCAATATATTCATCTCGTTCGTCTTCAGTGTGAAATACTTTTTTTATTTTATTAAAGAAACTCATATTTAATCACTCTTTCAATTTCAGACATCTACTTATTTTATCATAGTTCCGATATTGACTTCAAAAATGTTACGTAAAAAAACGCTATGTGAGACTTCCCTCACATAGCGCTCTCTATTATGCGAAAAAATCTTCGCCCACTTGTCGTGATTCTTCCAATACGAGAATACCTTTTTGTTGTTCACCGTTCGGTAAATTCAATTCTTTCGCCGAGCAAATCATTCCTGTTGAAGGTACTCCGCGAAGTTCTGCGTCTTTAATGACGAGTCCAGAAGGCATGACCGCGCCTACTTTCGCGACGACGACTTTTTGGTCCGCATCGACGTTCGCCGCTCCGCAGACGATTTGTAACGGCTCTTCAGCCCCTACATCGACTGTACAAACGCTTAATTTATCTGCGTTCGGATGCTTTTCACGCGTCAACACATGTCCGACGACAAATTTCGGTGAAAGGTCCACGTCGAACTTGTAAGTGAAGCCTTCTTTTTCTAACACCGCTTCTAATTGTGCGACGAACTCTTCCGTTAATTTGATCGGTCCTTCCGTTTCGAGCGTTAATTTCTCACTCGCATTGAATACGTTCATGCCGACAACACGGTCGTCCATACGTACGACCGCGACGTCACCAAACTTTTCAACTGTCGGCTCTCCTGTCGCATCCTCTAAATCGATCATTAATGTGTCACCTAAATGTGCTCGGTTGTAAAATACGTTCATGTCAGTTGTCTTCTCCTTCGATTCGTTGATTTTTCGCTAAAATAAAGATCGGGTCTAACTTTCCTTCATCGTAAATGAAAGATAAAGAAGTGATCGGGACAGTACCGACTGTGAAGAAGTGCATCGTCATTTGCGCCAATACGTCATAACCGACGTTATTGCGTAAATCACCGATAATTAACACGTCTTGATGTGGCACGGATACTGTCATATGGCCTTCTACTTTTTCGCTCATCTCTTTTAAAAACGCGCGATTTAAAATACGTGTCGCATCGTAACCGTCGTTCATATTAAGAAAATAAAAAATATTGCCGTCCACTTCATCTTCTTTCATCTCGATCGGTAATGCTTGCGCTTTAAATAAGGCACGTTCTTTCAATTGTTCTTCACTCATGCCGAGTTGCGCTAAAACGTGTTCATCGATTAAACGGTACGTCGAGCCTAAATCGAGCGCGTAATAAATGCGCGTCTCCGCTGTATGATATTCCGTAATGAAACGATGACCTTCTTTTGATTTCTCGGGAAATGATGTCGAACGAATGACCGGTAATACGACCGCTTCTTCTCCGTTAAACCCTTCCGCTCGTTCGCGTGCCATCGAGCGAAATGTTTCATTAATAATATAGACGACTTCGTCTAACGCTTCAACTCCACGTGCAGTAATTTTCGCGCTAATTTCTGAAATGCCGAGCGTTAATCCTTGATGCCATTCACGATGGGTAATTTTCACACGCTCTTCTTTTCGGTTATAATCCCAATCGAGCTGATCTGCCATTTCGATTTTTTGTTTCAATGCTTCGATAATTTCTAATGGTTTCAAGCTGCTTCATCCTTTTCTTCTTTCAGCTCTTCTAACGGCTTTTCTTCAGGTTCTACGTCATTCTCTTCTTCCATAATTTCTAAAGAACGAATGAGTTGTACCATCGGCTCTACCGCTTTAGCGAGCTTTTTGTTTTTGTCGTACGTCGTTAACTTTCTTCCACCGACACCGACTGTCAGTTCTGAACGATTGTCATCGAGTTGCGTGACGATCACGTACATAAATTGACCGTCTTGCTCGTACACTTTCGTAATTTCGCCTTCTGTTTTTTCAATCGTCGTTTCGTACAACTGTTTACTTCTTTCATCTTCATTCGGATTGACAAATAAAATGTACGGGTTTTTTCCTTTTTCAAATAAAATATTAAACTCGTCAACTTCTTCCTTCATTTCAAACTTTTCTGGAACGTATAGTTGATAATGACCGATCGTTTCATTCGTTTCTGGAATCGGTTCTTTTACGAGCTCATCCATCTTTTCGAACGCGGCATCCGCTCCTTCTTCTGTCGTCGCATTACACGCTGCGAGAAGAAAAGTAAATGTTAACAGTAAGCCGAGTATTAACTTCTTATTCATAAGCACGCTCCTCTACATATTCGTCTTTTCATTTTAAAGCGAGTCGGAAACGTATGCAAACTTGTCGACTTAAAAAAGCGCAAGCCTACATTATTGTAGCAACTTGCGCTTTTCGGTCATTTCTGATTCGTTTCTAATAGTGCATGATGAATGGCCGTCAGTTTTTCTTCAATGCGGTGCAATAAATAAAAGGATAAAAATATTGGAAACCCGATTGTTTCGATAAACTGTAAAAATTCATTCATGCCTCTCACTCCTTTCTTACACGAAAAAGCCGAATGAAAGCGCTCGGCTCTCATTCGGCTTCTCTTTAGCGTGCATAGATGACGGACGTATCGCGAGCGACTACTTTCGCTTCGAGCGCTTCTGTTAACGCTGCGCCGTCAATGACGAAAGCGTTCGTCGCGATCACTTCCTGCATCACATCGACGACTTCTTCTTCCGTCACCGACTCTCGCGGATCAGGAATCGCATACGTGACACGTTTCCCGAGTGACGTTAAAAAGACGAGTTGTAATTCTTTCATCAATTATTCCTCCTTAATAAATTTCTGACGTTTGGCTCGTTTCCACTTGGAACAAAGCGCGTTCACTCAATGAAAACAGAGCATTCGCCGCTTGACGTAATGAATTGGCATCCGCTTCTGGATTGACGTTCGCGTACGTTTTAGAACGGAAGACTTCTTTTCCTTCATCGTTCAAGCCATTTTCATACGTGCATTTTAACGTTTGACGTTTAAAATGAAACTGCATCATCGCACTCCCTCCTTTCTACACCTCCTATATTCCGAGGAGCGGTTTCAATCTGGACTCTTTTTTATAAAAGATGCGGATAGTTGCTTGAAAACCATTTAAACAACGTGAAATAAATCGCTTCATACAAGTAACCAGACGGACTTCTCACTTCGCCGGAATGTTCGATATGGCGCACAGCTCGAATGAATGAACGACATACTTCTCTTTCTAATTGTTCATCTTCTTCCCAGCGAACAGGAAAATTCGCTCGCATTGAAAATTTACGTTTCGCTCCGTTCATAATGCCATAATATCTTTTCGCATCTTCAGGTGTGTGGCTATACAGGCGTATCGTTTCTCGAATGCGCTCTGGTAATTCGGTTGAACTGTAAAACGCTTCTTCTTCCAACTGTTCTTTTTTCTTCTGTCGTTCATGTTGTCCTTCATCCACTAAATCATCAGTAATATTCAACCCTTGTACTTTTTTCGGAAATAAAACGTATAAATAATTCGGCTCATTATTTCCTCTTCGTCTTTCTTTCAATAAATCAATCGCTTTTAACTCGCGTTTTACTTTCGCAATCGTCTGTCTACTTTTGATCCCTAGCCATTTCCCTAACGTATCATTCGTACAAATGACGTACACTTTTCCTTCGCTATCTTTCCATCCGTTTTTCACCGATAACTCGTGTCGGTGACGAAGTAAGCTCCACATCACTTTCGCTTGTAAACTAAGTTGATCGTACGGTGCTGTCGTAAAGAAAAAATGTGGCAATTGATAAAAGGCGTATCGATACAATTTGGCTCATTCCTTTCAAAACGTATCGGTGACGTTTCTTATTTTTTATCGTTCTACTTGTATGATTATATTTTGTGTGTCATTTTTGGACATCCGACGTCGTCTTTTTTAACGAACGGACGACAAAAAACTCACCGTCGCAAAAAGGGTGAGTGAATGTTCGTTGAAAAATGATAAATGGTGATGTTGCTTTTTATGTAATGAAAAAGCACCTTTCATCCGATTTTGAATGAAAAGTGCTTTCTGCAAATTATACGTTTTGTTTAATCGTTTCGACTGTCGTACGGTCGAGTGAACGGACGAGTTTCACGATCATTTCTTTCGCTGCTGCGTAGTCATCCGTATGGATGATTGAAGCGTGCGTATGAATGTAACGTGAGCAAAGTCCGATGACTGCGCTCGGCACTCCTTCGTTCGATACGTGAACTTGTCCTGCGTCTGTTCCACCTGGAGAGATGAAGTATTGATACGGAATGTTGTTCGTTTCCGCTGTGTCGAGAATGTACTCGCGAAGTCCGCGGTGTGTCACCATCGTTCGGTCATAAATGCGGAGTAAGAACCCTTCTCCGAGTTGTCCGAATTGGTTTTTATCGCCTGATGCGTCGTTCGCTGGGCTCGCGTCGAGTGCGAAGAAGATGTCCGGCTTAATCATGTTCGCTGCTGTTTGTGCACCGCGAAGACCGACTTCTTCCATGACGTTCGCTCCTGAATATAAATGGTTCGGAAGCTTGTCGTCTTTCACTTCTTTTAACAATTCGAGCGCAAGTCCACAGCCGTAACGGTTATCCCAAGCTTTCGCCATAATTTTTTTCGGGTTTTTCATCGGCGTGAATGGGCAAATCGGTAAAATTTGTTGTCCTGGACGGATGCCCATATTGTCCATTACGTCTGCTTTGTCGTCCGCACCGACATCGATCAACATATTTTTAATGTCCATCGGTTTATTGCGCACTTCATCGCTTAATAAATGTGGAGGAATCGAGCCGATTACCCCGATGACTGGTCCTTCATCCGTAATAATTTGAACGCGTTGTGCGAGAAGCACTTGACTCCACCAACCGCCGAGCGTTTGGAAACGAATCATACCGTTATCTGTAATGCCTGTTACCATGAAGCCTACTTCGTCCATATGGCCCGCTACCATAATCGTTGGCGCGTCCGCTTCTTCACTTTTACGCACGCCAAAAATGCTTCCGAGTCCGTCTTGAATGATATCGTCGACGAGCGGCTCCATCTCTTGACGCATGTAGTCGCGCACGAGGTATTCGTTCCCTGGTGCACCTGGTAATTCTGTTAATGTTTTAAACATATTTAACGTATCTTGTTTCAAAAAAATTGCCTCCTCCAGTTTAGTCTTCTTCATTGTACGCAATTTTTCGTCAAATTTCTACTTAAGTCTTTCGGAAAACGAAATATATCGACTTGTTGAAAATTTGTAAGGAAAATGGATTTTTTTCTTATTGAAAAGAGATGTCCTTAACGCTTTTTGATACAACTATGGTAAAATAGAAATGAGTTCAAACTTTTTAGGAGGTCATACAGATGAAATTAAAAGATTTTATTCTCGGGATCGCAACAGGTGTGGCAGCGACAATCGCTGTTCAACAAGCGATGACGCAAATTTCGAAATATGCGCCAGCGGACAACGTTTTAAATGAAGTGAAAAACGCGTTCTTAAAAGAAGGTCCAATCGAAGGTTCTTGGATCGTTATGCAGCCGGAAGAATACCAAAACGGTATTTTAACGACTGAAGTATACCGCGGTGGAATTACACGTCTCGACAACGGAAACTTACAACAGTTCGAATTCGTTGCGGACGCAAAAACAGGTACACTTTTAAACGTTACAGAAAAATAAGCACGACAAAAAATAGCGCAGCATTCGTTGCGCTATTTTTTATTTCATTCAAAACCCGCCTACTATCGAGTCGTCTCATGAGTAGGCGGGTTTTGAATTAGCGAGGTGCTGTGCTCTCGAGTGATTCCGTAATCGAGCGACCGTCTTCGCTAAATTGTACCATGCGATAAATCGCATCGTGATAAAAAATGAAGCGATACTGATTGTTTAACGCTTCTTCCATGTAACGTTGTTTCGCATAAATCGACGTCATCGGATAGTCATCATACGCGAGCACCCAAAGCGGGTTTTGATGCGCATGCGTCGGCATAATATCTGCCATATGGATGACTGTTTCTCCTTCGCGATCGATACGAATGACCGCATGCCCGTCGCTATGTCCTCCCGTATGTTCCATCGTCACACCAGGTGCGACGGTGCACGTTTTGTCGAAAGTTTTCACTTGCGAGACGAGTGGCTCCCAATTTTCGCGCCAATACGCATTGCGTGAGCGAATGTTCGGGTTGCGCAACTCGTCCCATTCCGTTTGTGAAACATAAATATCCGCATTCGGATAGATCGACGTCCATCCATCACCGTCACGCTTCGTCAAACCGCTCGCATGATCATGATGCATATGGGTCATCCAAATCATATCGATCTGTTCGGGCGTCAAGCCGAGTTCCCCTAAACTTTGCTCGACGCGTGATTCAGACTGAATGCCGAGATTGCGCTTCGTTTTATCCGGCCATTTATTATAGCCGACCCCTGCATCGATGAGTGCGTACTTCCCGCCTACTTCTACTAAAATTGGATCCGTTCGGAGCGGAATCGTATTGTTTTCAACTTCTGGATATTTTCGACTCCAAAGCGCTTTCGGTACGACGCCGAACATCGCGCCCCCATCTAAATAACAAAGTCCCCCGTCCAACCAAGTAAATGTTACGTCGTGAAATTTCCATACATCCATTTCTCCATCCCCTTTTTATTCATATTTCGCTTCTAAACGATAAATCGGATGCCCTTTTTCCGAAAACTTCTCTTCATATTCCGTCATAACATTGTCTGGAACATCATCTTCGTGAAGGTCGAGCGAAACGTCGAGCAATTGCATCCCATAATTCGTCATTGAGACGAGCGAGTATTCAAATAATCCACGGTTGTCCGTTTTGAAATGAATTTCGCCACCGTCTGGCATGACGTTCCGATATCTCGTTAAAAATGTTTTAAACGTGAGGCGGCGCTTTTCGTGACGCGCTTTCGGCCAAGGGTCTGAAAAATTTAAATAGACGAGCGCGACTTCCCCTTTGTCAAACATCTCTTCTAATTTCTCCGCATTGCCTCGAATTAAACGCAAGTTTGAAGGCGTCCCTAATTCAATCGCTTTTTCTACTGCAGAGACGACGACATTGTCGAAATGCTCGATGCCGATATAGTTGACATTTGGATTATTTTTCGCCATATTAGCGATAAATTGACCTTTCCCCGTACCGACTTCGATATGAATCGGATGGTCGTTCCCAAACTCTTCTGCCCACTTTCCTTTCAATTGTTCTGGTTGTAATTTTGCGATGTGGTCATTTTCTTGTAAGTAATCAAGAGCCCACGGTTTATGGCGTAAACGCATAATTTAAATTTCCTCACTTTCTTCTACATCCTCTTCCTCAGTCGGGAAAAGCATACTGTCTGCAGTCGTCTGGCAAAGTTGCAATAGACGATTTGCTGCACGATATTGCGCAAGTTTCATCGGAGCTGTCGATTGGCGACGCAACTGTTCGAACCATTCATCGAATGTGCGACGATCGATAATCGTCGTATCGAAAGGCACTCCTGGATAATCGATATACCCATTGCGTGAAAGCAACACTTTTTTAATCGGAAGCTCAATTTCTTCCTCCTGAAAAATTTGTTGCACGATCGACTCATTACGACTTAGTTCAATGAGTGGATTGAGCAATTTCTGTTCATGTTCACCATATTTCTTCACCCAAAAACGTTCACTTCCTCCGATGAAAGCTGCGACATCTTCGTGCTCAAGTACGGTGATTGTATAACATTGTACGGGCGTGAGCAAGAGTATATTCATCTCAACTGGCGCTTTTTTAATTTGAATGATCGGTTCATACATCATTAAAAAATTGTCAGGTAGCCGTTGTGTAAACTGTTTCATTAACGTATCTCGACGATATTTCGCATGGATCGTGGAACGTGAAAGCAATGTTGAACTCGCCCATTTCAACTGAAAATCATACAACTGCTCCGTATATTGGCGCTTCAATTGTTCAATCGAATTTGCAGATCCTGGAACGAAAGGATCGAACTGATTCAAAATGTCTTCATCGACCCGTTCCTCTTCTTCCTCTCGCTCAGGAGCTTTTTTAAAACGACGCGCAATCGATTGAAATAATGTCGGTTTTTCTTCAATCTCTTCCTCTTCTTCCTCAAAGAAAAAGCCGTCTTTCTGATTTTGCCATTGTAATTTTAAACGATCCCATTGATAACGCTTTAAACGAATAAATTGTGTCGTATAGTGGGATAAATCATTTTCGTAACGTGACACATAATCTAATATTTTTATTAATTGAGCCATTATTACACCTCAGTTTTACATTTTTTTACGATATCTTTACATTCCTTTAACATATAAGTAAATCAATTCATATAAGCTTGCATTATGTATGTTCGATATTTATTAGGGGGTTTTTGAATTATGGTAGTAAAAATCTTTGACGACTGCGCTTGCTTTGAATCTATTTTAACAGAGCGCAACGTCCAAACAGTCTTCCAACCTATTATCTCATTAAAAAACGGAGAAATATATGGCTATGAAGCACTGTGTCGTGGACCAGCTCAAACAAAATTCGTCAATCCTGAAGTGCTTTTCGAATTTGCGACCGAACAACAACGTCTTTGGGAACTTGAATTCCTTTGCCGCACGACAGCGCTCGAACGTTATGCGAACCTTCAGTTGGAAGGGAAATTATTTTTGAACGTCAACCCGAACATTATGAGTGATATTCGCTTTCGTGAAGGGTTTACGAAAGATTATTTAAGCCAGTTTTCCATCGATCCGGATGCGATCGTTTTTGAAATTACAGAAAAAGAAGCGATTCGTCACATCGCTCACTTCCAACAAACGGTCGACCATTATAAAAACCAACAATACCGTGTCGCGATCGATGACGTCGGGTCGGGATATTCTGGGCTAAATATTATTACAGACGTCCATCCTCATTTTTTGAAATTAGATATGCATTTAATTCGCAATATCGATCACGATGAAACGAAGCAATCTCTCGTGAAAAGCTTAGTAGACTTTGCGAATTTAGCGAATATTTTCATCATTGCAGAAGGAATTGAAACGACGGCTGAACTGTTAACTTTAATTAAATTTGGCATCCATTACGGACAAGGGTATCTCATCCAACGTCCTTCTCCACAAAAAGAGCCTCGCAATGAGGAGGTTCACACTATTATCATCCGAGAAAACGAACAAAAAAGCAATCTCGAACCGACACAAATTATTTCGACCTCTGTCGAACAAATTACGAAAGCGACACCGACTGTTCAACCGACGACTGTCATCAAAGAAGTGGCGACGATTTTTAAATCTTTACTCGTCGACGGGCTGTGCGTCGAGAAAGATGGCAAAATTCTCGGAGTCGTGACGAAGCAAAGGCTATATGCCGCACTGAGCGGACCTTTCGGATATAGCTTGTATAGCGATAAACCTGTGAGCGAAATTATGCAAACTGACTTCATTTCCGTCGACCGCTCAACTCCTATTAATATCGTCTCAAAACTCGCAATGATGAGAACAGACGACCAATTGTACGATTTTATTACGGTGACGAAAAAGAACGACTACTACGGGACCGTCACTGTGAAAGATTTATTAGAACAGACGATTCAAATCGAAATTAACTTTGCGAAACATTTAAATCCGCTCTCCGAATTACCAGGTAACTTAATGATTGAACAACAAATTCAACGGAATATCGAAGATGACGAGGGGTGCACAGTTTTATACATCGATTTAGACAATTTCAAACCGTATAACGACGTGTACGGCTTCGAAAATGGGGATGATGTCATTACAGCAGTCGCTCGCATTTTGAAAAAAATCGCCTCTCCTCTCGATTTCATCGGCCATATCGGTGGAGATGACTTCATTTTCATGACGACACAAGATCAAGCCGAACAGTTAGGAAAAGCCATCATTGAAAAATTCGATGACATCGTCCCTTCTTTTTACCGCGAAGAAGATTACGAAACGGGTCATATTCAAGCGACGAATCGTCACGGCGAAAAAGAAACATTCCCGCTTCTTTCCATTTCAGTCGCTGGCGTGCAAACTGCTCATTTTAACAGTTTGCATAAACTTGCGGAACGCGCGAGTGAATTAAAAAAAGTGTGTAAACAGCAATTCGGCAGTTATTTACTGATTGAACGATAATTTTTAACACGTTTTTTACAACTTTTTTGTCAAAATAAGGTATACTAATAATGAAAGGACGAATCGATTTCATAGTGTAGACGGAGTTCATTTGCATCAAGCGAAAAAACGACGGAAGGTGAATGCGATGAGTAATTCAACAGACAGGATGTTACGACGTGTCAAAGATGTGTATTTCTTTATTTTGGACAATGGGGTTGTTACAACGGATCGAATTGTTGAGGAATTCGGCGTCACAGCACGCACAGTCCAGCGCGACTTAAATGTACTCGAATATAATGAGCTCATTAAAAGTCCAACGCGCGGACAGTGGACAACAACTGAAATCGAAGTCGAACTTTCATCATAATGTGACCATGAAAAGCTGCGCGTAGCAGCTTTTTTTGTTCGTTACCTTTATTTTTTTATAAATTTTTACAATGTATAATTTGAATTTTTAAATTAAAAATGGTAAGTTTATACTTATTAAAAATATAAAGGAGTTGGCTCACATTTTTTCTAATCAAGAACCTCACATACTAGGCGGTGGCTTTCAATGAACCGTCACTTCTTAAAACATCCTGTTTTTCTCATTTCCTCAACTATTTTAATTTTATTAATTACATTCGGTTTACTGTTTTCGGAACAATTCAAAGATATTGCAGACGCTTTATTTAATTGGACAACGACGTATTTCGGCTGGTTTTATTTACTTGCGATTTTTGCAATCGTCATCTTTTTACTCGGGCTTGCGTTCACTTCTTACGGCTCCATTAAGCTTGGGAACGAAAATAGCGAACCTGAATTTTCATTTTTCTCGTGGATTGGCATGCTCTTTTCCGCAGGTTTCGGGGCAGGTCTCGTCTTTTGGGGCGTAGCCGAACCGATGAGTCATTATTTCTCTCCTCCATTTGAAGGAGTCGGCTCTAAAAGTGAAGAGGCTGCGCGCATTTCGATGGGGTATGCTTTTTTCCACCAAGGGATTAGCCAATGGTCGGTCTTCGCGTTAATGGGACTTGCGATTGCTTTTTTACAATTTAAAAAGAAAAAAGACGGACTCGTGTCAACAGCGCTTACGCCAATTATTGGGCACAATAAAACGGTGAAACATTCCGTCGATATTTTAGCGGTCATTTCAACGGTGATGGGTGTGGCGACGAGTGTTGGACTCGGTGTTTTACAAATGAATGGTGGATTAAATATCGCGTTTAACACACCGCAAACGCTCCTCATCCAAATGATTTTAATCATCATCATGGCGGTCGCTTACTTATTTTCAACGACGACCGGATTGAAAAAAGGGATTAAATATTTAAGTACATTGAACTTAGGGATGGCGATCGGTTTACTCGCTTTCGTCTTTTTCACAGGTCCTACCCTTTTCATTTTAGAAACATTTACACTCGCAATCGGCGATTTCATCGATCATTTCGTTTCGTATAGTTTACGCCTAGAGCCGTATGTCGAAGGGAAATGGGTGAAAGATTGGACGATTTTCTACTGGGCTTGGGCGATTGCGTGGAGCCCGTTCGTCGGAGCATTCGTCGCACGTGTCTCGAAAGGACGAACGATTCGAGAATTCATATTAGGCGTGATGATTATTCCACCGCTCATCGCTGCGTTTTGGATTGCGGTATTCGGAGGGACTGCACTTTATAACGATATGAATAACGGCACGATGATTGCGGAAGCGGTCGACCAAGATTTGACACAAGCTTTATTCGTCACATTCGACACATTGCCGATGACCGGTTTATTAAACGGCTTTGCGATCATTTTAATTTTCACTTTTTTAGTGACGAGTGCCGATTCGGCGACGTACATTTTAGCGAGTATGACGTCAGGTGGCTCTTCTACCCCACCGCTTGCGAATAAAGTCGTTTGGGGGACGATCATTGCAGCTACTTCCCTCGCCTTATTATCAGGTGGCGGACTCAATGCGCTACAAACCGCTTCTCTCGTATCCGCCTTACCGTTTACGATCATTTTAGTACTGCTCATCTTCTCCATCTTGTCGCTCTTAAAAAATGAAATGCTTCCGATTGAAGAGCGGGACATTCAACGGTTCGAAAAATTACAAGAAAGGGTCGAAGAAAATAATAACGATTAAAAAAAGGTTCACCGCTACTCATTTCAGTAGTGGTGAACTTTTTTCGTTAACGATAATTTTGTAATGCTTCGACTTCTTCTTCTGTCAACTCACGATATTCGCCTTCTCGTAAATGTTCATCGAGTTCAAGCGGCCCCATCGAGCAGCGCTTTAAATAGACGACTTCTTTCTCGACCGCACGGAACATGCGCTTCACTTGATGAAACTTTCCTTCTGTAATCGTGACGAAAATTTCATCAGGTCGCTCTGTCAATTCAAGCTTTGCAGGCTTCGTCTCATAGCCGTCATCCAATGTGACGCCCTCTTTAAAAGCTTCTACATCAGCGGCAGTTACCGCTTCGTCGATGCGCGCAAAATACGTTTTCGGCACATCGTTTTTCGGTGTGAGTAAGCGATGCGCCAGCTGTCCGTCATTCGTCAACAGTAAAAATCCGACCGTATCTTTATCGAGACGTCCGACAGGAAACGGCTCGAAATGACGTAATTCATCATCTAATAAATCGATGACCGTACGCTCTACATGATCTTCTGTCGCTGAAATGACACCGGCTGGCTTATTTAACAAAATGTAGACGAACTCGCGATAATGCACTTCTTCTCCGACAAATGTGACGACGTCTTTTTCGACATCCACTTTCACACTCGAATTTTTCACGATTTCGCCATTGACCGCGATCATCCCTTGTTTCGCATATTGTTTAATTTCTTTTCTCGTTCCATAGCCTAAATGGCCGAGCATTTTATCAATTCTCAATTTCTTCATCCTCTCGAAAACTTACCGACGAGTCGCGTAATGCGATCTCCGAGCAAACGTTGTAACAGTCCTGTACGGTAAGCGAGCACGCCGTAAACGACCGCTCCGACCGCTGCGCCGATTAAGACATATAAAAACGCAAGCCAACGTCCGTCCGCTGGTGCGATGGCACGAAGCCCTGTCAACGTCGCATAAACGACCGCAATCATCACAACGTTTAACAATAAAATGAGCACGAGACGACGGATGACCATCGTTGAGCGATAGTTGACGACTTTCATAATGATGCCGACGTTCATACCGACTGCGATGAAATATCCGACCGCCGTCGCATAAATCGCACCGTTCGCTTCAAACCATTGAATGAATGGAATGTTAATGACCATTTTCACCCATAAACCGAACATCGACGTAAAAATGATCCATTTATGACGGTCAATCCCTTGTAAAATGGCCGCCGTCACACTGTACATCCCGAACAAAATCGCAACGGGTGCGTAGTGCGCTAAAATGGAAGCCCCTGCTGCATCTTTTTCATACAAAAATGTATAAAACTCATCGGACAATACCATTAAACCGAGCACCATCGGAATCGTTAAGAAAAGCATAATTTGAAACGTTTGGTCGAGCGCACGAATAATTCCAGGACGATCTTTCCCGGTGAAATATCCGGTAATAACAGGAATGAGCGCCATCGAAAAGCCTGTCGCAACCATGACGGGAATCATGACGAATTTATGCGTCAATAAGTTGATCATCCCGAGATACATATGCGACACGTCTGCAAGTCCGATCGACGCCATCGCTTTTTTAAACGTCAACATATCGACCGCTTGATACATCGGGTTAATCGTCCCGACGAGCACGAACGGAATTAAATAACCAAACACTTCTTTATACATCGCCCAAAACGACACGTCTTCTCCAGAAGGGATACTTTGACGTCTTAACATATCGAATTCATCACGATATTTTTGCCAGTATCGATAAAGAACGAGCAATCCAGCAATCGCTCCAATGAAAGCCGCAAATACCGCGACATTGATCGCCATATCCGCCGTCCCTTTCATCACATAAACGACGAATGCCGCACCGCCGAGCACGAATAAAATGCGGACAATTTGTTCCACGAGTTGCGAAACGGCAGTCGGTTCCATTTTGTTATACCCTTGGAAAAATCCTCGCGTCAAACTGAGTAACGGCACGACGATTAAAGAGAAACTGACCCAACGAATGACCGTTGCGACTTGTTCAATCGTATACACTTCATCCGCTGGATTTTCAGCGGTTTCTGGGTTGACGATTCCAGCGATCGGTGTCGCTAATAAAAAGAGCGCAACGAATGCTGTCATTCCTGTAATCATCATGAGAACCATACCTGACTTCATTAAACGACGACCGGTTTCATAGTCGCCGAGCGTATTATATTTTGAAACATATTTAGAAATTGCGAGCGGAGCCCCTGACACCGCTATCGATAAAAATAAATTGTACGGAACGTAAGCATATTGATAAAGTGCCATACTTTCTTTTCCGACAATTGCATATAAAGGAATTAAATATAAAAGACCGAGCGCCTTTGATAAAAAGAGGCCGATCGTAATAATCGCAGTACCACGTATGAGAGTTGATGACATCTTCATTTATCATTCCATTCTATAATAATCCTTCTATAGTTTACCGCTCCATCGTCATTTATACAATATTCGTCCAACTGACTAAGACGACTTTCATCCACGAAAAGTTGCAAGTTTCAGCGCCACGTATGGTAAAATGAAACGAGAAAATGATGAAAGGTCGGATAGTATGACGGCATATGCCACAATTGTAATCGGAGGAGGACCTTCTGGCTTAATGGCTGCGATCGCTGCAGCAGAAAAAGGCGCACGCGTCCTCTTGCTCGATAAAGGAAAAAAACTCGGGACGAAACTTGCCATTTCAGGAGGCGGTCGTTGCAATGTGACGAATCGCTTACCCGTCGAAGAAATTATCGCCCACTTACCAGGAAACGGACGTTTTCTATACGGACCTTTTTCCGTTTTTAACAATGAAGACATTATACGCTATTTCGAAAATCTTGGCGTCCCTTTAAAAGAAGAAGATCATGGACGTATGTTTCCAGTTTCTAATAAAGCGAAAGATGTCGTCAGTGCGCTTCTTTCAGAGTTAGAACGATTACATGTCGACGTAAGACTCGAAACGAAAGTCGACAAATTGTTGATGGACGATGAACGAGTGCGCGGCGTGCGCTTAACGACAGGCGAAGATATTCAAGCGGACAACGTCATCGTCGCAGTCGGCGGGAAAGCCGTTCCTCAAACAGGGAGTACGGGCGACGGCTATCCGTGGGCAGAACGCGCAGGACATACGGTCACAACATTATACCCGACGGAAGTTCCTTTACTATCCGATGAGCGTTTCATCCGTTCAAAAGAGCTTCAAGGACTCGCCTTGCGAGACGTTGCGGTAAGCGTCTGGAATGCGAAAGGTAAAAAATTAATTACCCATCAAATGGATATGTTATTCACCCATTTTGGCATTAGTGGACCGGCCGTATTACGATGCAGCCAATTCGTCGTCAAAGAACAAATGAAAACGAAAAACAAACCGGTCAATGTCACAATCGACTCTCACCCAGAACAAAACGAAGAACAATTGTTCCAACAATTGCGCACGACTTGTAAAGAAGACCCGAAAAAAGCGGTGAAAAATAGTTTAAAATCTTTCGCACAAGAACGGTGGCTTTTATTTTTATTCGAACGTGCCGCAATCGAGCCAGATACACAAGGCGCGAGCATCTCTAATGAACAATTGCGCGCGCTCGCTCATGAATTTAAACAATTTACGATTTCGATTACCGGCACACAGCCGATCGAAAAAGCTTTCGTTACGGGCGGAGGCGTCAAAACGAAAGAATTAAACCCGAAAACGATGGAATCGAAGCTGAAACGAGGACTCCATTTTTGTGGAGAAATTATCGACGTTCACGGTTATACGGGCGGTTATAACATCACATCGGCACTCGTCACGGGAAGAGTGGCGGGCATGCATGCCGCAAACAGCTAAGGAGAGAACATGATGCAACCATCTGAACTCATTCCATTCCTCATGGTAGGAATGCTTCTATTATTTATCATCGCGATCGTTTGGCTCACTTTGCGCCAACGACCGAAACTAGCGACGACGATTAGCGCGATTCTTGTCGTTTTATACATCACAGCGTACGCGCTCTTTCCGACGTATCAAAAATACGAACATGAAAGACGCTATGTCACACTCGTAGAAGCGATATCAAGTCCTCATCTCGTCATTGAACGAGCGACGTTCGACCCGAAAACAGGCGACCGTGTCGGTGTCTTTTCCGTGTACGATGAACGGATTCCACAGTTCGGTTGGATGTACAAAGTGTCACGCAACAATGACATTACGAATGACGAAACGTGGTCTCGTTACGACTACCCTGCGAAAGACGAACTTTGGCAAGAAGTCGAATGGCTGTACTGGCAAGAGACAGAGACAGGTGCCATTACCGAACTGGACCGCTCAGAAGATGGTCCACTCGTCGCCTATGCATTTGAAACAGAAACCGAACGCGGCATCGCTCTTTTCCATTACGAAAAAGAAGGGATGACAACGCTCGCTTTCGAACATTCTCCGGAAGGCGCGACCGTCACATCACACAACAAGACATGGACGATTACGCGCTACGATGATACGTTACACATCCAATAATGAAAAACAATCCTTCACTCATACGGGTGAAGGATTGTTCGTTTATACGTGATTCGTCGGTTCACGACGCGGGCCGATCATATTGAAGAAAATATTTAAAACGATCGCCGTCACCGCTGCAGCGACGATACCATTTGACGTTAAAATTGAAATTTGTGAAGGTAATGACTGAAAAATTTCCGGCACGATCGATACACCGACACCGAGTCCAATCGCAACCGCTGCAATCATCGCATTTTCTGCAGAATGAATGACAGCAGGCGCTAACATTTTAACCCCTTGCATAATGACCATTCCGAACATCGCAATCATCGCCGCTCCGAGCACCGCTTCTGGAATGATCGTCGTCAATGCCGCAAGTTTAGGAACGAATCCTAAAATGACGAGCATAATACCGGTAATGACGATGACACGGCGACTTTTCACACCAGACATTTGCGTCAAACCGACGTTTTGTGAAAATGTCGTATACGGGAAGGCGTTAAACAATCCGCCGATAATAGAAGCGAGCCCTTCTGAACGATACCCACGCGCTAAATCTTTTGAATTTAACGGCTTATCACAAATATCTCCGAGAGCGAAATAAACCCCTGTCGATTCGACGAGTGACACCATCGCCACGAGCGTCATTAAAATGATAGAAGACGCGTCAAACGTCGGTACTCCAAAGTAAAACGGTTGAACGACGTGCACGACGTCCGCTTGTTGAACAGGAGTAAAATCGACCATTTTAAAGAAAATCGCAATGATCGTACCCCCGACGAGACCGACTAAAATCGCAATCGCTCGCAAAAAGCCTGTCGCGAAACGATAGACGACTAAAATGATGAGCAATGTCGTAAAGGCGAGCGTCATGTTCGCACTACTTCCGAAATCTGGTGAACCTAATCCGCCTGCCATATTGTTGACCGCAACAGGAAGCAACGAAATTCCGATCGTCGCAACGACTGTTCCAGTCACGACAGGTGGGAAAAATTTCACGAGCATTCCGAATACCCCGCCGATTAAAAAGATGATTGCACCCGATGCGATAATCGCACCGTAAATCGCGCCGATTCCTTTTTCACTTCCGATTTCGATAATCGGAGCAACCGCCGTAAACGTACATCCTAAAACGACGGGAAGACCGATTCCGATAACGCGTCCTGAATACACTTGCAATAGCGTCGCAACCCCACACATTAAAATGTCGATCGCGACTAAGTACGTCATTTGCTCCGAATTAAATCCGAGCTCTTTCCCGATGATGAGTGGCACTAAAATTGCCCCTGCATACATCGCGAGTAAATGTTGGATCCCGAGTGCGGTTTCCTTGCCTAAATTCACTTTCAGTTCCTCCTACTTGAATAGGCACTCTGACGCCATAAGTAGAACGCAAGAAAGTGCGTCACGATGTACGCACTTCTTTTTCTACTCATAGTCGACTTATTTTACGGTAAGTCGGTAGATACTTCTCTAGCCATATTCTAAAGAATTATATGAGTGACACTTTCAACAATTATTATGAAAATAGTATAGCAACATTTCATTCGTTTAGATAGAACAAATATAACGTATTCGTGAATTTTTCATACAATTGCATCGTTTTTCCTGTTCAATAGGAAATTTTTAACGATTCACTCGACAATGTTTTAATAAATTCCGAACGATGCGAAAATGATTGAAATAATTAATGCGAGTATTGGAATCGCAATCGTAATGACCGCGATATCTTTATAACTATCTTTATGCGTCATACCTGTAATCGCAAGTAAAGTGAGGACGGCTCCGTTATGCGGAAGTGCATCTAATCCACCGGAAGCGAGCGCCGCAATACGGTGGAACGCTTCTGGGCTAATGCCCGTTTGAATGGCGATGTCATAATATTGTGCACCGAGTGCTTCAAGCGCAATCCCCATTCCGCCAGATGCTGAACCTGTCGCTCCCGCAAGCAAGTTGATCGCAACCGCTTCTGAAATTAACGGGTTCCCTTTAATATTTAACAACCAATGTGTTAACGTTTCGAATCCTGGTATCGCTTTCACGACTGTCCCGAAACCGACAGCCGCACTCGTATTAATGATCGCTGTAACCGAACCTGTCGCTCCTTCGTTCATCGCTTTTACAAACGATTTGAATTTCGTAATATTCAATAAGAGCAATAAACCGATTCCTGTAAGCAATGCGACGATAACGTCCCATTTCAAAACGTTCAAGCTAATGATGACCGCAACAAGTGGTAAAAGAGATAAAATGACAGACGGTACGACCCCTGTATCTTCCACAATTTTTTGATCTTTCGGCTCTTCAAAGACGAAGCCTTTTTTACGCAACTGTTTTTCGCGTGTAATGAGGTAGAAATATCCTCCTCCGCCCATGACGAGTGTCGCGATGAAGCCCATGATCGGCGCTGCCATCGGAGTCGTCTGGAAATAATTCATCGGAATTAAGTTTTGAATTTGAGGCGTTCCTGGTAGCGCTGTCATTGTGAACGTGAGCGCACCGAGTGCAATCGTTGCCGGCAATATTTTACGGCTAATGTTCGCTTCGCGGAACATCGTTAAAGCGATCGGATAAACAGCGAACACGACGACGAATAAGCTGACGCCTCCGTATGTGAGGAGCGCTGTCGATACGGTAACTCCTAAAATCGCACGCTTCACACCGATGACGCGCGAGAAGAATAACGCGACCGAACGAGCCATCCCTGTATCTTCCATTAACTTTCCGAAAATCGCTCCGAGCATAAATACCGGGAACCATTCTTTCGCAAACCCTACAAAACCGCTCATGTACGTACTTTTATACGCTTCTAAAATGTCGAGTCCACCTGTAATTGCGACAATTCCTGCTGCAATCGGTGCAACCCAAATGATCGACCATCCTAAATAAGCTAATACCATTAAGATGACGAGCCCTAAAACGATACCAAACATCGCATTTCCCTCCTAAACCATCCATTTTTGGGTGAAAAAAAGATGCAGTGCGTACACTGCATCTTTCAACTAGGTATATGTTATACCCAACGACCAGTTAACACTTTTTTACGCGTATAGAAGTTCAATCCGTCTTTTCCGTTTGCGTGTAAGTCGCCGTAGAATGAATCTTTCCATCCTGAGAATGGGAAGAATGCCATAGGAGCTGGTACACCGATGTTTACGCCGAGCATTCCTGCATCGATCGTTTCGCGGAATGTACGTACGCTACCGCCATCTTTCGTGAAAATACATGCGCCGTTTGCGAAACGTGATTTGTTCGCAAGCTCGACCGCTTCTTCTAAGTTTTTCACGCGGCTAATTGAAAGCACTGGCGCGAAAATTTCATCTTCCCAAATTTTCATTTCACATGTTACGTTATCGAAAATTGTCGGTCCTACGAAGTAGCCGTTTTCTTTCGCTGCTTCATCGAGTCGTCCATCGCGAATTAATGTCGCACCTTCTTCTTCTCCTTTTTCGATATATTGGAGTGTGCGCTCTTTATGTGCGTCACGGATGACTGGGCCTAAAAATACGCCTTCGTCTAAGCCGTTACCGATTTGAATGTCGTTCGCTTTTTGAACGAGTGCTTCGATGAACTCATCTGCGATTGAATCTTCAACAGCTACAACCGCACAAGCCATACAGCGCTCTCCTGCTGAACCGAATGCTGCGTTTAAAATTTGTGTCGCCGCATTGTCGATGTTCGCATCGCTCAATACGATCGAGTGGTTTTTCGCTCCCGCTAATGCTTGAACGCGTTTTAAGTTGTCTGTTCCACGCTTGTACACATACTCTGCGACTGGCTGTGAACCGACGAATGAAATCGCTGCAATTTTTTCATGGTCTAAAATACCGTTTACGACGTTATGCGCTCCGTGTACGATGTTGAATACACCTTTCGGGAATCCAGCTTCTTCTACTAATTCAGCTAAGCGGTTCGCTAAAAGTGGTGTACGCTCAGATGGTTTTAATACGAATGTATTTCCTGTCGCAAGCGCCATCGGGAACATCCAGCAAGGAACCATCATCGGGAAGTTGAACGGTGTAATACCGCCAATTACGCCGATTGGGTAACGGTAAACGCCTGATTCAAGTCCTGTTGCGATCGATGGAAGTTGCTCGCCCATCATTAATGTCGGTGCACCTGCTGCGAACTCGACACATTCAATTCCGCGAAGAACTTCACCGTGTGCTTCTGTAAAGTTTTTCCCGTTTTCAATTGTAATTAATTTTGCAAGCTCATCCCAATGCTCAACGAGAAGTTGTTGATATTTGAACATGATGCGTGCGCGACGTGGAACAGGTACTTCTTTCCACTCTTGGAACGCTGCGTCCGCTACTTTTACCGCGTGATTTAATTCTTCTGCTGTCGATAATGGAACGTTTGCGATGACTTCTCCTGTTGCTGGGTTATATACAGGCTCGATGTTCGTTGATTTTGATTCAACCCACTCACCGTTAATGTAGTTTTTAACGACTTTCCGAAAGAAGTCTCCCATCCTCAAGGAATGTGAAGGTGCGAATAGCACCAATGAGTAGGTGGGAGATGAATTTCGGTTGGCTTTAGCCAAAGAATTTGGTAAAATATAGACATAATGTTCTTTGACAACTGGATATATGGAGTTGCATACGGAAATAAGAGCGAAAACCAAGCCCCTCGTATGCGTAAAATATCCAAGGTACTAAAAACATTGCGTATCAGTAGGGTTGGAATGCCCCGAATTCACGCTCGTGGAGAACACATAAGACTTGCTTGCAAGCTATGTTCGTGGAAGCGAGAAGCCCCCACTTCAAACGAAGTTCAGTGGTGGGTAGTTCACTGTTTTGTACTGTCATTGTTAAAATCCTCCTTCAAATTTAAAACGCATATGTGTAGCATGTCGTATACAATGCTTTAATTTCTTCTTTCGTCGGTACTTTCGGGTTGTTCCCTGGGCTACCGCTATCGAGTGCATCGTCCGCCATCTTATCGATCGCTTCATTGAATGCTTCCTCTTCAATGCCCCATTCTTTTAAGTTCGGAATGCTCAAATACTTACATAATTCTTTCACTGACTTAACCGCGACATCTGCCGCTTGTTCATTCGTTAAAACAGTATCTTCTTCTGCGAATAGGCGACCTAGATCAGCGAGGCGCTCGACGCAACTTTCACGGCTATATTCGAGAACGGCTGGGAGTAACATCGCGTTCGAAAAACCGTGCGGTACGTTAAATAAAGCACCGATTGGACGAGACATGCCGTGCACGAGACAAACAGATGCGTTCGAGAATGCCATTCCTGCTTGTAGCGCACCGATGGCCATCCCTTCACGAGCGGCAATGTTTTCGCCATCATCATATGCCACTTTCAAATTGCGCACGATGTATTTCATCGCAGAAAGTGCCATCACATCTGTCATCGGCTGTGCTTTTTTCGAAATGTACGCTTCGATTGCGTGACATAACGCATCGACACCTGTAGCCGCTGTGACACTTTTCGGACTCGATACAGAAAGCAATGGGTCGACAATTGCTACAGTCGGCATTAAGACCGGTTGTTTAATCATCATTTTGACGTGATTCGACGTATTCGTAATGACTGTCACATCTGTCGCTTCTGAACCTGTTCCTGCTGTCGTCGGAATTGCGATGTGGGGAAGACTCGCTTTTGACGCAATTTTTTGCTGGTTCATGTAGTCGCCGATGTAGCCACCATTTGTCGCTAAAATTGCAACCGCTTTCGCCGTATCGATACAGCTTCCGCCTCCGATTGAAACGACGAGGTCACACTGTTCTTTTTCCAAGACACTCATCGCTGCTGCGACATGTTCGTCAGTCGGTTCCGAGTTTACTTCTAAGAAGATAGCGCTTTCAACACCGACCTCTGAAAGTAAATCGATGCACTTTTGTACGTTACCGAGCTCTTCCATAATTTTATCGCTGACGATCAACGCTTTTTGACCGTACTGCTTCGCTTGGAAACCGAGTTTTTGTAACGCATTTTGTTGATAATACAACATTTGGGGAGTTTGAAACGTTTTACATTCTACCATACACACTTGCTCCTTTCTGTTTGAAACCTACACAAGAACTACACTCTTATGTATGAAAGCTACACTTTTATGTAGTTTATGTTGTTTAATTATGTTTTATTAATTTTACAACTAAAATAAGTGTAGCCCTAAGACTACACTTATGTCAAGCATCAATATTATATTTTTTCAACTTTTTATATAAGGTTGTACGGTGAATCCCTAATATTTCTGCGGTTTTCGACTTGTTTCCACCCGTTTTTTTCAATAAAGAAATAATGAGTTCCCGTTCATTTTCCCCTTGTTTCTCTTTAAATTGTTCCAAATTGACCGACACATTGTCTACATGTGTCGACACTTGTTCTTTTTTCTCCGTGAGCAACCAATCTAAATCTTCCACTTGAATCATTTCATCATCGCTCAACGTAATGACCCGTTCGATACTGTTGACGAGTTCCCGAACGTTTCCGGGCCATTCGTAATTTATCAATGCTTGCACAACTTCCGAAGTGAAGGTCTTCTCTGGCACGCGATGTTTCATGCAAAGCTGTTGCATGTAATGCGCGAGCAAAATCGGAATGTCTTCTTGTCGGTTGCGTAACGGTGGAATATCTAAATGGACGATGCTTAACGTTTCGAATAAACGTCGGTCAAATTGTTTAGAATGGAGTAACTCATCGACCGTCGTAGAAGAAGCAACGATGAGCCGAACGTCGATTTGTTGATCGACGAGCACATTGCCTTTCCCTTCTTCTAGAAATTCTAACAATTCATATTGCGTGTCCGCTGGTAATACGTCGATATTTTCAAGGAAGAGCGTTCCCCCGTCCGCTTCTTGAATGCGACGAAACAACATTTGCTTCACTCGTTCAGGTTCGTAACTGCGGCAGTCAAATGCGATAAATACTTCATCTCGGCGCGAGCTCAATTGATGAATCCCTTCTCCGAACGCTTTCTTTCCCGTGCCGCTCTCCCCTGTTAAAAAGACAGGAACTTTCGTGCGCGCTGCTTTACGTGCAAGACGTTTCAATTGGAAAATTTCTTTGCTGACGCCGACGATTTCTTCTAAACTCGCCATTTCTTTTTCCGTGTGTAGCTCTTGTTTTTGACTCATCTTCACGTTTTGTAATTGCAAGCTTTCGTAAATGCGATACACTTGCGACACCCCTTCGAAAATGAGCATTCCGATCGCTGCGACTACTTTCCCGTTGTGCCAAATCGGGATGCGGTGAACGATCATATCTTGTCCTTGAATGTTTTGAATGACTCCACGTTCCGGCATTCCTTTTTGAACCGTTTCATGCAAGTTCGTATTTTCAATTACTTCCGTCACGTGGCGTCCGAGCGCTTCTTCTCGTGGAACTCCTGTAAAATTGCTGTACGCTTCGTTAAATTCGATCAAATATCCATTTTCGTCAACGACCGCTATTCCTTCATACGCTTTTTCTAAAATGACGCTTAAAATTGCAGACATTCGCTCGTCATGCAAATCATTTTCTAGCATTCGAATAATATGTTTGACGACGGTTTCTTTCGTCAACAGTCCGAGTACTTCGCCCACTTCATTTTGGACGACGTATAAATCAATCATCTCTGCTGTACGTAACAATTCTGGCAATGCCACATCTTCTCGTACTGTTTGAATATTATCAAGCCTTGCAATCTCTTTTACAGGTGCTGACATTTCAATACACTGTTCATACGCATATCGCAAACTTGTGTCGTTCATGACACCGACAAACTGTCGCTGTTCGTCAACAATAATGAGCCACTTTTGTTTTAATTGTAATGCTTCTTTAATCGACACAGTTTGTAAAACTGTAACAAACTGTGTCGTCATCCAGTCCCCTACTGCGAGCGACTCTTCTCCTAGTTCCAACTGTATTAACTTATTTAAAAATGTCTCCATTGCTTCCCTCACCTTTTTATATTCTGCTCTATTTTATATGATTTGTAGCATCTTGGCGAATAATGATTGTTTCAAAATAGCGACAATGCTACACTATTTCTCTCTCATTATTTTACACTTCAACCAATTAAAGAGCGAGCACAATGAATAAAAAGGAAATTTACAAAGGGATATCTTTTTTCAAAACGATCATATGTTCAAGCAATACGCCATTTTCAATAATCGGTTCAGCGTAATGCTCTGTGAAAAAATGTTCGATTGTATAGGAATAAGTAAAACCACATGCTTCGTAAAATGGAACGGTGAGCCCGCTATCTCCTGTCCCGACAAACATCGTTCGCCCTTTATAATAGTCAAATAATTGTTCGAGCATTTGTTTTCCGTATCCTTGCTTGCGATAAGGGACGTCGATCGCCATATTTTTTAATTCGACACCTTCTTTTTCTTCTGTGACGACCGCAACGCCAATCACTCGTCCCTCTTCCAACGCGACATACAATGTGCCGCGGTTTAAATATGTGTCGATTTGGCTTTCTTCTTCATCCGCTTGCAATAGTAAAAGTAAGTACTCTTTTTTATGATGGTGAATCGTTTGTAAATGCATCGCTTTCTCCTCATGCAAAAAGCGCTAGCTATGGTAGGCTAGCGCTTCGTTATTAATTTGCTACAATGTTGACGAGACGTCCGGGTACTGCGATTACTTTGCGAATCGTTTTCCCTTCAATCATCTCTTGAATGCGCTCATTTTCAAGCGCTACTTTTTCGAGTTCTTCTTTCGTAATGTCGCGAGCGACTTCAATTTTCGCGCGCACTTTACCGTTAATTTGTGCGACGATTTCAACTGTATCATCGACGAGTTTACTTTCATCGTACGTTGGCCATGGCTCGTAAGCGAGTGATTCTGTTTCGCCGAGCGCTTGCCAAATTTCTTCTGCGATGTGCGGTGTGATCGGTGATAATAACGTGATGAAACCTTTCGCATAGTCTACCGGTACACGGTCTACTTTGTACGCTTCGTTCACGAATACCATCATTTGAGAAATTGCCGTATTATTATGCATGTTCTCGAAGTCTTCCGTCACTTTTTTCACCGTTTGGTGGTACACTTTTTCAAGTTCTCCACCCGCTTCGCCATTCACTTTCGCGCTCAATGTGCCATCTTCATTCATGAAGAGACGCCATACGCGGTCTAAGAAACGACGTGCGCCGTCGACACCGTTCGTCGTCCATTCTTTCGCTGCATCGAGTGGACCCATGAACATTTCGTATAAACGTAACGTATCCGCTCCGTGTGAGTTGACGATATCGTCCGGGTTAATGACGTTACCGAGTGATTTCGACATTTTAATGTTTCCTTCACCGAGAATCATTCCTTGGTTGAACAATTTTTGGAATGGCTCTTTCGTGTGAACGACGCCTAAATCGTACAACACTTTATGCCAGAAACGCGCATACAATAAGTGAAGAACTGCGTGCTCTGCCCCTCCGACATAAATGTCGACCGGCATCCATTTTTTAATTAATTCAGGGTCTGCGATCGCTTCTGTATTGTGTGGATCGATGTAGCGTAAGTAATACCAAGAGCTACCTGCCCATTGCGGCATCGTATTCGTTTCACGACGACCTTTCATTCCTGTTTCTGGGTCGACGACGTTCACCCATTCTTCAATGTTCGCAAGTGGTGATTCGCCTGTTCCAGACGGATGAATATTCGTCGCTTTCGGAAGTTCGAGCGGCAATTGGTCTTCCGGTACAGGTGTCATCGTGCCGTCTTCCCAATGAATCATCGGGATTGGCTCGCCCCAGTAACGTTGACGTGAGAACAACCAGTCGCGAAGACGGTACGTCACTTTCCCTTCTCCTTTACCGTTCGCTTCGAACCATTCGATCGCTTTAGCAATCGCTTCTTCTTTATTTAAACCGTTTAAGAAATCTGAGTTCACGAGCACACCGTCTTCAGTATGTGCTGCTTCTTCAATGTTACCGCCTGATACGACTTCTTTAATCGGTAAGTTAAATTCTTTCGCAAATTCATAGTCGCGCTCGTCATGTGCTGGTACTGCCATGATCGCCCCTGTTCCGTACGTTGCAAGCACGTAGTCCGCGATCCAAATCGGCATTTTTTCACCGCTCGCTGGGTTGATCGCATAAGCACCTGTAAAGACGCCTGTTTTTTCTTTTGAAAGTTCCGTACGCTCTAAGTCTGATTTCGACTTGATCGAATCAACGTACGCTTGTACTGCTTCACGTTGTTCTGGTGTCGTAATTTGTTCGACGAGTTTATGCTCTGGCGCAAGGACTGCATACGTCGCACCGAAAATCGTATCCGGACGTGTCGTGAACGCTTCGAACGTTTTATCCGTACCGTCGATTTCGAACGTTAATTGCGCTCCTTCTGAACGACCGATCCAGTTGCGTTGCATTTCTTTCAAGCTTTCTGGCCAATCGAGCTCATCTAAATCTTCGAGTAAACGGTCGGCATACGCTGTAATACGGAGCACCCATTGACGCATCGGACGGCGTTCTACCGGGTGACTTCCACGCTCTGAAAGTCCGTCGATTACTTCTTCGTTCGACAATACAGTACCGAGTGCTGGGCACCAGTTTACCGGTACTTCGTCGATATACGCGAGACCCATTTTATACATTTGGATGAAAATCCATTGCGTCCATTTGTAATATTCAGGATCTGTCGTATTAATTTCACGATCCCAATCGTAAGAGAAACCGAGCTCATTCATTTGACGTTTGAACGTTTGAATATTTCGCTCTGTAAATTCAGCAGGGTCGTTCCCTGTATCTAATGCATACTGTTCTGCTGGAAGTCCGAACGCATCCCATCCCATCGGGTGAAGAACATTATAGCCTTTTTTGCGCTTATATGAACTTAAAATATCCGTCGCGATATACCCGAGCGGGTGACCGACGTGCAAACCTTGTCCTGACGGATAAGGGAACATGTCTAACGCATAAAAATTCGGTTTATTCTCATCTTCTGTCGTTTTATATGTTTTGTTCTCTAACCAATAATTTTGCCACTTTTTCTCAATCTTCTTGTGATCATAAGCCATTGTGTAAAATCCTCCTTCAAATTAAAAAAACTCCCGCCCCTTGACTACGCAAGGGGCGAGAGAGTTATCCCGCGGTACCACCCAAATTGACATCATTCATGTCCACTTCAAATCCTTAACGCGGATGAGACGTATTCGCTCTGTAGGTGAGTTCGTGAGGTTCATTTTACAGACTTGCACCGACCGTCTGCTCTCTAAAAAAATGTTGCTCCTTACTAGTCTACTTCATTGCGATGAATTATTTTGACTACTATGTAGTGTAACTGAACTTTCGACAATTGACAAGCTTCCACAGAATGTTTTTACTATTGTCGCAATTGTTCCGCTTTTCGTAATGGACGGTCGTACAAAATCGTCGTCATAAATGTGATGAGTAAGAGCGACGTCAACAGTAAAATCATCGTATGCATATCGTACAAATCGACAAATACTCCCCCTGCGACTGGGCCGATCATTTTACCGATCGTTGCGGCTGAGTTGACGATTCCTTGATAAAATCCGTTGCGGCCTTTTGGTGCGAGTTGATTCGCAATCGTCGGAATGGCAGGCCATAATAAAATTTCACCGAATGTTAACACAACCATCGCCATTAAAAATTGTCCGAACGTTTCCGCAAAGCTGACGAAAATGAACGACCCGAAGAAAATCGTTAACCCGATGAGCATTTGCACTTTCAATTGATTTTCAAAACGTTTCACAATCGGCGCTATGATCGGCTGACCGAGTAAAATGACGACTCCGTTCACCGTCCAAATTAAACTATATTGCGTTAACGTCACACCGAGCGATAAAGCATGCGTCGAAATCGTCGTCGACCATTGTGAATAAATGATCCACGTGACGAGATAACCGAGCGAAATGATGAGCAAAGCATAAAACGGCGCTTTTTGTCGAATTTCTTTTCGCTGGTTGAGCACAGTTGCAGGTCCTGTATCTGCCACTAAATTGCGATAACCGAAAAAGGCGAGAAATAAAAAGCCGATGTAAAACGCTAAATTCGCGCTAAAAATCGCATCGATATTACGTCCGGCAACTAACCCCGCAACAGCAGGACCGATCGCGACACCGATATTGTTCGCCAAATACATCGCGTTAAACGCTTTTCGTCCCCCTTCTGGCCAAACTGCTCCAATCATCGCGTACAAACTCGGAAAGACGATACCACTACTAAATCCGAGAATCGTTAAAAAGATTACATACGGTACGAAGTCGTGGCGAAAAACGAGCACGATGAGTGCCAAAATCGAAATGACGCTCCCGAGCATCAATGTCCGATATCCCCCTAACTTATCGAATAACACGCCACCGAGTAAATTTCCGATGACTCCTGCCCCTGCATTCGCCATTAAAACGAAGCCCGCGACCGTCAATGTTTTCCCTAAATACTCGTGCATATAAATCGTATTGAGCGGCCATAAAAAAGAAGCCCCTACAATGTTAATAAACATCCCAAAAATTAAAAGCCACGCGCGCTTCGGCATTATTTCGCCTCCCTAACTAAAAAGATTCTCCAAACAGTTTAAACTTTCTACTCGAAAAGAAAAAGCCTTTATGAAAATGTTCTTCATTTCAGACGATTTTCTGCGTAAATAATGATACAATTTTGTCGAGGAGTTGAAGAAAGTGAACGGATTATTCCCCTTTCCATCAGAAGGAAAACGGTATTATACATTATCGAAACATTTGAAAGAAGTGTTCGGTGAAAAAACTTTTAAAGTATCGCTCGATGCAGGATTCGACTGTCCGAACCGAGACGGCACCGTCGCTCACGGCGGATGTACGTTTTGCAGCGTAGCAGGGAGTGGAGATTTCGCGGGAGACCGCGTCGACCCGATCGACGTTCAGTTTCGCGAAATTGAAAACCGCATGCAAGATAAATGGAAAGGTGGCAAAACGATCGCCTATTTCCAAGCGTATACGAATACGCACGCACCGCTTCCCGTTTTGAAAGAAAAATTTGAAGCTGCGCTCGCTCAACCCGGCGTCGTCGGATTATCGATTGCGACGCGTCCCGATTGCTTACCTCCTGACGTCGTCGACTATTTGGCAGAGCTCAATGAACGGACGTATTTATGGATGGAACTCGGCTTGCAAACCGTCCACGAAGAAACCGCGACGCTCATTAACCGTGCGCACGACTTCGAAACGTATAAAGAAGGTCTCGACAGTCTTCGCAAACATAACATTCAAGTGTGCAGCCACATTATTAACGGATTGCCTGGCGAATCGCTCGACATGATGATGGAAACGGCACAAGAAGTCGCAAAGCTCGACATTCAAGGGTTGAAAATTCATTTGCTTCACTTATTAAAAGGAACGCCGATGGTGAAGCAATATGAAAAAGGGATATTAAACTTTTTAACAGAAGAGGAATATGTCCGTCTCGTCGTCGATCAATTAGAAATGATCCCATCCGATGTCGTCATTCACCGCATTACAGGCGACGGTCCTGTAGAAGACTTAATCGGACCGATGTGGAGCGTGACGAAATGGGAAGTGCTCAATGCGATCGACCGCGAACTCGAAAGACGCAATAGTTATCAAGGAAAAGGAGTAAAACGATGAATCAAAACATTATCATCCATCGCGTTTTGCCGATGACGAAACGACTCATTCAGCGCGTGACGAATGAAGGGGACGTCGTCGTCGATGCGACGGCAGGTAACGGCAATGATACGCAATTTTTAGCAGAAACCGTCGGACCGAATGGACGTGTTTTTGCTTTCGACATTCAACAAGAAGCGCTCGATGCGACAAAAGAACGGCTCGAACAAAATGATTGTTTAACGCAAGTTCAACTCATTTGTGACAGCCACGCCAATGTGAAAAAATACGTCGAAGCCCCGATTAGTGGCGCGATGTTCAATCTCGGCTATTTACCGTACAGTGAAGACCTCTCTGTCGTCACACGAGCGGAATCGACAATCGCTGCAATTGACGCCTTGCTCGACTTATTAAAAAAAGACGGCATCATTACCGTCTCGGTATACGACGGACATCCAGGCGGCCCTGAAGAGCGCGACGCCTTGCTTGAATATGTGCGCACACTATACCAAAAAGACGTCCATGTCGCACGCTATGAACTACTCAATCAACGAAATAATCCACCGTTTATGCTCGCCTTTGAAAAAATGCGCGACTTTACGACACATGAACGAATTGAATGCTGACAAATTTGTCAGCATTTTTTTGTAACGAAAATGCATCCGTCGACACTAACTAATGAGTCAAATGAAAAAGGAGGGGTTATGTGAACACGTTAGAACGCGCGTATATGGACGTCCAACCGAAATTGTATCGCTATTTTCTCGCGCAATTGTACGACCGAGAAATGGCGGAAGATTTAACACAAGATGTATTTTATACCGCTCTCAAACGACTCCACACATTTCGAGGAGAAGCTTCTTTAGAAACGTGGCTCTTTTCCATCGCTCGCTTTCATTTACTCAATTACATTCGTTCGAAAAAGAAAGATCCGATTTTGCAAGAAGAATGGGCATTGCAATTAGCACGGGAAAGTACAGAAGAGGAATGGCTCGTCAAAGAAGAAACACGCACCATTCTCGCCTTCATTCAAACATTGCCCTCCCCACCTAAAGAAGTGATGACATTACGGTTGTTCGGAGAACGCTCTTTCGCTGAAATTGGTCAACTGCTCGGAAAAAGTGAAACATATGCCCGCGTCACGTTTCATCGGACGAAACAAAAAATGCAACAACGATTGGAGGAATGAAGATGAACCGATGTGCGATTGTGGAAGATTTACTTCCTTTATACGTCGACGACTTATTACAAGAAGAGACGAAGCAATGGGTAGAAGAACATTTGCCACAATGTCCTTCTTGCCAAACCGCTTTAGCCCAAATGGAAGAAGTGATTACCGTCGACTTACCGAATCCGAATGAAGAGGCGGCGAAGACGATTAAAAAAGTGACACGCCAAATGAAACGGTATGAATTTATACTCGTCACCCTCGCCTTTTTACTCGCGATGCGAACGACAATCATTCCGGAGCTGACCTTTAATGGCTTATGGGCATACGCTTTGCTCGGCGGCTTACTATACGCCTTTTACAGAACGTGGTTGCCCCCGATCGTGCTAAGCTTCGTCCCTTCTTTTTTATATTATGTACAAGATGATTTCGGAGACGCTTCCTTTACGGAAATCATCATCAGTGTCGCAAGTATGGGAACCATTTACACGCTCGTCTCACTCATCGGCGCTTTTATCGCTTACGCTTGGATTCAAGCTTTACAAAAGGAGGAACAACGATGAAAAAGAAAATTTGGCTCGGCATCGCGATTACAATTACACTCGTTTTCGCATTCATTGCCAATGCATTCACTGGCAATCCGCTTTCCAAAACGATCGCCAAACAAAATACGGAACAGTTTTTACAAAAGACGTACCCTGAAGAAACGTTTCATATTGAAAGAGGATGGTACAATTTTAAAACAGGAACGTATGATTTTACCGTAACAGGTGATCAACTGCCACAAGAAGTTGAAATGATGCGCGCTGGATTTTTCGGTCAACACTCCCATTATGATGGCGTGCGCGATAGCCGTATGGACACATCATTAAATCGTCGCCTAAACGAACAAGCAGGCGCTTATTTAATCGAGGCCTTTCGTTCAGGAGCGCCACATATACGAGGAGTCGACATGGAGTTTTCCGTCATGCGAGGAGAATTGCCGACGCATACCGATTGGTCACCGACTTTATCTTTCGTTGAAGAGCCGTGGCTCATGATTATGATGGACGCGACGAATGTTTCAGTCGAGCAGTTTGAAGAAGAAGTGCAATTTATGCAAAAAACACTCGAAGACCTCGGCATCCAATACCAATCCGCTTCCGTCAACGCCCAACTATGGGACGAGGAAACGTACGAACTGAACCGACAAGAAGCGGAAATGAACCCCGAACTCGATATCGACCGTGACGACTTCTGGTACTTACGCTACTCCGCCTCATTCAACTCAAAAACGAAAAAAATTGAAACAGAAGTGTACGACCAATAAAGTTTTAAAAGTCCCCCTCGATATAAATGTTCAACCATTATATCGAGGGATTTTTTATTGCCTATCTAAAACAACCTTCTTTATTTTCAAGCTTTTTTATTGAATTTTTTTGACTCGCATGTTATATTTTATTTAGTTACAGGAATATCATTCTCTGTATCGAACCTCGCGGACAAGTTCTGGCGAGTTTTTTTATTTATTTTGATAATAAATCCTCTCCGTGTGAGAAAGTTCTATCTTATCTTTCATAATTTCCCAAAAATCTACGAAGTACTGATCCTCAACTCTAATATTCCCAAAATATCCTTCCTGAAATTCAATATTTCGATCGTCTATTGGTATTAAACCAATGTCCTTATAATGCTTCAAACGCGTCTCACAAGAAATCATCGAACATAAAAAATCTACTACTTCTAAACCACAATGATTAGGCGAATGTCCATGCCCCACTTCCTCTTTTCTAATAAATCTTATTTCATCTAGTATTTCCGCAACTACATCCTGATTCACCGTATCCGTTCCAACTGTTAACATATGTCCATTTTTACCTTGTCCGACTCTCCGGAACATAACATTTTATAATCTACAAAATGCATAGCTTTCTTTGCATTTACATTATATTTGGCTCGAAAGGCATTCCATTTTTCTTCGAATTCTTTTTGATAATATCCCTTTTCAAACAACACAGTCGTTATAGAATATTCTTGAAGCTGAATTCCTAATTTTCGAATCATTAATTCTGTTAAATGATTTCTTTGTGATTCATCAATGTAAGCATAAAGTTCCATAGTCAAAATCTCCTTCTTTATTTTTCTACATGATATTGGATTAATACATCATATCTAATCATTTTGAGGGGGAGAAGAGTCTATTAAGAATTCTATTCTACTTTTGAAAAAGAGCACAAACTTATCAATAAATATAACAATAACGATGTATACTTTCAATTAACCCCTTATAATTATAAAGGTTTCCATAGTATAAATGCACATGACAAAAAAAGCATAGTTCACACACTCAACTATGCTTTTCTGCTCACTTTACCTTTCTACAAAGGTTGCAGTTCAATCATAACATATTCACTTTTCGTCCCGATACGAATCGGAGGTCCCCCAGAAACCTGCGCCGGATGAGACGATGGCGACGTTTCCGTTTTCTTTCCGTAACATGCCGTAGTCGACCGGAAAGATTTTTTGCGTAATGAGATGAAACGGCCACATTTACCCGCGATGTGTATGTCCGGAGACGATCAAGTCGATGCGGTCGTCGTAATCAAGCACGGTCGACGGCTGATGGTCGAGCATAAATACCGGCTTTGACGAATCGACAGCATCGAGCACTTGTTCAATGGAATGGCGCTCGCCGCCTTGGTCACCGATCGGACGAACATCTTTTCTTCCAACGACGACGAACGGTCCGACATCGACGACTTCATCTTCTAATAAATGACGAACGCTAACAAGCCGAGCGCCATCCAATAACTCCCGAGCTGCCCGAATAAAGAGCCGATACTTTTCGTCCGCACCGCTACGACAGCGATGCTCATCACCGTAAGGACAAAAACGATGCTATAAATCGGCAAGGCGAACCGTGGAAACTGTTTCGCTAACGTCCAGGTACAAATCCGTGCATACTTCCGTAAAGCGCTAAAATGAGCGTGAGGACGACGTACATCATTACTCGACGTCTCGCACGTCAGCGATAATACGTTCATTCATCCATTCGCTACGCAAAAACGCGAGCAAGCGAGCTGCCGTTTCTTCAGGTGTCGCAAGTGCGCCTGTTTCTTTATAGTCGATAAAGCGCTCTAAAAGAGGGAAATGCGATTCATCGCTCGAACGAATGACCTCTTGCATATTCGTGTCGATAATCCCTGGCGCAATCGAAACAATTTGAACAGGATACGGTTGCTTTTTCTGTTCTTCATGAACGATTGTCGAAAAATGGTCGAGCGCGGCTTTCGTCGTTCCGTACACACCCCAACCGTCATACTGTTTGCGCCCAGCACCTGATGAAATGTTCATAATGCGCTTGGCAACGTCTTCATTTTGCAATGCGGAAATGAACGCATTTGCTAATTGAATCGGTGCTGCTACGTTCACATCGAGCGCACGCTCAATCGCTTCTCGCTCTAACGAACCGACAAGTCCGATCGGTTCGACGATACCCGCATTGTTAATTAACGTAAACGATGTCGCTTCGTCTAGATGACGTTTAACGAATTGCTCGATTTCAATCGTCGCCGCATCCGCCGTCACGTCCACTTTCACTAAATTGCGTCGTGCCTCATCATTCGTACGTGCCAATCCGTACACGATATGCCCTTCACTCTCTAATTGATCCATTAACGCTTTCCCAATCCCTTTTGATGCACCTGTCACAATGTATACTTCCATTTTATTTCCTCCTTTTGTTGAAAAAGCCCCCTTCCACATGGCGCGGAAAGGGTACTCATTATTCTTCGTTAAACCAGAGGGGATCGTCATTATCTTCTTCCCCATTGTAATTAATTAACACTTCTTCTCCCGCTTCAATATCTGTATATGCATAAAAATCGAACGTTTCATTATCGAAATCAATCTCATACGTCACATTCGGTGTGTACGAATGGTTAAAGAGCATCCCGTATCCTAATAAAATCGCCGTACGGCCAATGCCGTATTCAAATGCGTAATCCGCGAGCAACGTTTTTTCAATATGTTCATGTTGGTCATTCGGATACGCTAAAACAGGAGCTTTATGCAAAAGTGTTCCTTTTTTAATATTTTCTGTCGCAAACACACCGCGTGTGTAATCACCATTACTTAATGGAGAGTTTTTGATTTCGATCATCATTTCGCCTACCTACATTTTAGATTTGTTGTCTCACTATACCATAGTTGCGAGCGACAATCTCTTAATTTGTAACGACGCGTAACTCACTATGACCATCTTTCGTCTTATTTACTTCGATGCGAGACGGAATCGCTTGCTTTAATTCTTCGACGTGAGAAATGACACCGATCATACGTCCTGACTTTTGCAAGTCGATTAATACGTCGATCGCTTGGCGCAACGACTCGTCGTCGAGAGAACCGAACCCTTCATCGATAAATAACGTTTCGACTGAAATCGCTCCTTGGAAACTTTGAATGACATCACTCATGCCGAGCGATAAACAAAGGGAAGCTAAAAACTTCTCGCCTCCACTCATCGTTTTCACATCGCGCGCTTGTCCTGTGTAACTGTCATAAATGTCTAAATCTAATCCACTTTGACGGTTATGTCTCGCTTGTTCTTCACTGCGCACGAATTGATATTGCCCGCGTGACAATTGATGGAATCGAACGTTCGCCGCTTGAATGACGCGCTCTAAATATTCGATTTGAATATAACGTTCAAACGACAATTTTAAATGGTTTTGACCGCGTAATAAATCGTACATTTGAATGAGTTCGCCTACTTCTTTTTCTAATGCAGCGAGTTTTTCCGCACGTTGTTCTACTTCTTTTACCGTCTCATCAATTAAAGCGATACTTGAGCGCATCAGTAAAACGAAAGCGTTCATCTCTTTCAATTCTTCTCGCACTCGTTCCACGTGACGTTGCCATTCTGTTTCATCCACTTTTTCTTTTCCTTTTAAACGTTCTTGTAGTTCCGCAATTAACGTCGTCGTCATATGACAATCCGTTTCATATTGTTGGATCGTCTTGCGTAGTGATTCAATTTCAGGAACGTCTTGAAGCGCTCGTTCATAATCCGCTTCATCTTGAAACTCCGCTAATGTAAGTTGTTCATCGAAAATAGCTCGCGCTTCTTTCCCTTCTTCGATTAAACGTTGCCAACGCTTTTCCGTTTCCGTAACACGTTCTTGCGCTAACGATTTTTGTTCGCTCCATTTTTTCCAAGCTTCTTCTGCTCGCTCGCGGTCTTTTTTCATCTTGTCGTAGTTTAACTGCATACGATGCAGTTCTGACGTGAAGGCGCGAATATCGCGTTGCTCTTCACCGAGCGACTGCTTCACTTGTTGTAAAATAGCGCGTTGTTCAACGTACGCCCCTTCGCTTTGACGCGCTCTTTCTTCCGCTTGACGTACCGCTTGCTCCGCTTCTTCTACTTGCTTATGCAACGCTTCTACTTTCGGTTCTAATTGTTCGACTTTTTGACGCTCTTTTTCAATATGGTCTAATGCCGCTAATGTCGTTTCAAACATTTCTCTTAATTGAGGTAATGTCGCACGTACTTCTCGCTCCACACGCGCCGCTTCATAACGGTTGTACTCACTTACTGCATGTTGGTATTGCTGTTCGTATTGATAATACGTGCGCTCCGCTTCTTGCAACAACTTGCGCTCACTTTGAACGACTCGTTCATCGACGGACGTTTCTTCTTCTTCCGTAATGAAATGATCTAAACTTCCGCAAACCGGGCAAGGTTCGCCCCCTACTAAATGTTTGCGCAAGCGGATCGCTTCATTGCCGAGCCATTCTTTTTCGAGCTTTTCTACTTGGCGCGTCAATTGTTGCACCGCTTGACGTTGTGTCACATAATCCGCTTCTAATGACTGTGCTCGCGCTCCCCATTTTTCCAAATGCTCCAACAGTTCCATTTGTTTTTCATACGCTTGACGCTCGATCAATTTCTTTTCATACGGACGCACTTCATGGCGTGCTCGCTTTAACTCTTTTTCCTGTTCTTTTTGTTCGCTCGTCAATTGTTCGAGTTTTGTGCGCGCTCGTTCTGCAATCGTTGTCGCTTCTGTCCAGCGCTGTTTTGCTTTTTGTTTTGCCTGCATCGTCTCTTCTACTTTTTCGAAAAGTGGCAGACGTTCTTCCATTTGAACGATCGCACGATGTAAATGAGCGAATTCTTCCTCTCGCGCTTTCCACTCCTTCACGCGTGTTGACGCTTGGCTCTCTTCTTCCATCGCTCGTTCTAATTCGACGTGCAATGTTTTTAGACGTTGTTGTTCTTCTTTCGCTACTGCTCGCAAACGGTTCAGTTGATTGCGGTATTCATTTAACGGACGCGCTTTTTCTGCTCGCTGCAACCTCACACGCTGTTCTTCAATCGTTTGTCTTTCTTGCTTCAATTGTTCGTCTCGTTTCAACTGTTCGGCAAGCTTCGCAAAATCGGCATTTAAAGCTTCCGCTTCTGCTAAACGTTTCATCACTTCTTGTTCGCGCTTTTCTAACTCGTGAACTTTCCCTTCCCCGCTCTCAAGCTTTTCGACGTACATGCGACGATCATTCGCGACGAATTTCGTCCAATGGTTTACATGCAATGTCGTCTGTCCGTGCAGTTGTTTCAATTCTTCATTCTGATAAGCGGTTTTTTCAACGCGGGAAGCGGTCATTAATAAGTCTCGTCGGTTCGATTCATACGCTTGTCTTCCTTCTTTCACTTCATCTTTCATCACTTCAATTAAAGCCTCGTACCGTTCCGTTTGGAAAATTTTCCGCAACATCGCTTCTTTTTCATCCGTCGACGACGTTAAAAATTTACGAAATTCTCCTTGTGGCAACATGACGAGTTGCTTAAATTGCGTCGCAGTAAAGCCGATTAACTGCTCGATTTTATCATTCACTTCCGTAATAATTTGACGATCGACCGCTTGGAGCAATTTTCCGTCGACGATTTCATAAAGTTCAGCACGCGCTTTCGTTTCGTTTTTATTGCCAGGTTTCGTATACGGTAATTGACGCATCACTTCAAAAACTCGCTCTTTAATCGAGAAGCGCAATGTCACGACGGACGGTTCGTCACCTTTTGCGAAGTCACTGCGCAAATTACGCGCATCTTCTTTCCGGTCCTCCCCACTCGCTTCTCCGTAAAGCGCATACGTTAAAGCGTCAAAAATCGTCGTCTTACCTGCCCCTGTAGAACCGGAAATGACGAATAATTGTTGAGCAGCGAGCTCTGTAAAATCAATTTCCTCGGTATCTTTATATGGACCGAATGCTGTCATTTTTAAATAAAGTGGTTTCATCGTTCACGTTCCTCCTTTAAAACACGATCATTTAAACGTTCAAATAAAGCGAGCATCGTTTCCGTCGGTTGACCCTCAGAAATGTTCGAGAAAAATGCAGTGAACAATTCAGTATCTGTCATCTTTTCTGCTTGCACGTATTCAATCGCTCCTTCTGTCGGACGATAAAATAATTTACGTTCGACGTGCATCGCATTCGGGAATACTTCACGAATTTTTTCCATCGGTTGCAACACCGTCTCCTCATCAAGCAATGTGACGTACACATAATCTTCCGAGCGCTCTTCTTTTAATAAATCAGCTAAATAACCTTCCACTCTTCTCATATCTCGTCGAATGTGATATGGACGTTTGTCAATTGTACATTGTCCTTTTGCATCTAATTCGACGACCAAATACCCTTTTTTATGATGTTGTTCTGATATAGAATATTTTAGTAAAGAGCCTGAATAACGAATCGTTTCATCTCCGATATGGTGTGCTTGGTGGAGATGCCCGAGCGCTGTATAATGGAAATCTTTGAAACGCTCGCTGCTCACATATTCCGCACCACCAATCGATAAAGGACGCTCTGAATCACTCGTCATCGAATCGTCTTCCTCACCCATTTTCGTCACGAAGGCATGGCTGACCGCTACGTGACGAGCTTGTTCGTCTAAAGTTGGAGTCAGTCGCTCGATGATCGCTCGCATCGCGTCATCATGTGTTTTAATCGTATCGTCATCATAAGCGAGTCGCGCAATGCTCGGGTCGACATACGGGATTAAATGAAAATGCACAGGCCCGTACTCATCTTCTAAAATGACAGGTTCTAACTCATCATCGAGCGAACCTGAAACGAAATAGCGCCCGCCACGCATAAAGGAACGGCCAAATTGTAATCGCGTTGCGCTATCATGGTTCCCTGCAATCGCTAACACTGGAATGCGTAAATCGTAAGCGAGCGCTGTAAGCACTTCATCAAATAAATTGACCGCTTCAATAGGAGGAACTCCTCGATCGTAAATATCTCCCGCGATAATGATGGCGTCGGGTCGCTCTTCTTTCATCTCTTCAATAAATCGCGTCAAAGTGTAACGTTGATCTTCCGTCATATGAACACCTTGCACGAGTTTTCCTAAATGCCAATCAGCAGTATGTACTATTTTCATCGTTCACCACTCCTTTACTATCTTCTTTCCATTATACTATTTTTTAACAGCATGTTTATGCTTATACACAAAAAGACAAAATGAGAAGCGTCAATGCCTCCCATTTTGTCTGTGTGTCACATCTTATTGAAATTATTTTGTAAGTCCAGCGTGAATCGTTTCGATGTTTGATTTTAAGAAACCAGTGTACGATTCTCCTTCACTACCTGGTTTTCCAAGCTCATCTGAATAAATTTCAGCGAAAATTTCTGCACCTGTTTCTTTCGCTACTGTTTCCATCGGACGTTTGTCGACGTTCGATTCTACAAATAACGTATCAATCTTATTTTCTTTAATAAATTCAACTAACGATTTAATTTGTTCAGGCGTACCATTTTCTTCCGTATCGATCGCCCAAATGTATCCTTCTTTTAAGCCGTAACGGTCTGTCATGTATTGGAATGCACGTTCACTCGTTACGAGAATACGTTTTTCTTCTGGAATTTCATTAATTTTTTCTTCGTACATTTTATCGATCGCTTCTAATTCTTCTAAAAATTTCGCACCATTTTCTTCGTATGTCGCTTTATTATCTGGATCGATCGCAATTAAACCTTTCATCGTATTTTCAACCATTTGAATACCTACTGCTGGTGATAAAAATGCGTGTGGGTTAATTTCTTCTTCTTGCCCATCATCTGAAGTTAAGTACATCGGCTCTACGCCTTCCATCACTTCAAATACTTGATCGTCTGACTTGTTTACTGTACCGACTAATTTAAAGAACCAACCTGATTCTCCACCTTCAAGGTTTAAACCGTTATAAAATAATGCATCTGCATCTGTCGCTTTTTTAATATCTTCTGGCAATGGCTCGTATTCATGCGGGTCTGTACCGATTGGAACCATCGAGTGAACGTCGACTAAATCTCCACCGACTTCATTTAAAATGTCATGAATGATTGAAAACGTTGCGACGAGTTGTAATTTTTCTTTATCGTTAGAAGGTGTGTCCCCTTCTTCTTTCTCACTTGATTGCCCGTTGTCATCATTGCTACAAGCAGCGAGTAAAAATACTGCCATAATTGACATGAGGCCGAACTTCCAAAACTTCTTCAACATGTTAAAACTCCTTTTCTAAAAAAATTATTGTCCAACTGCTGTTTTATTTTTTCGCATTTTTAATGCACGCCATACGACACCATGTTTCGGTGAAAAGAGTAATGCTGTGATAAAAAATGCTGTTGTGACTAAAACGATAGCAGCCCCTGAAGGCCAGTTGTAAATAAAACTAATGTACAAGCCGATCACTGCGGATACAGCACCGAGAATCGACGAAATGACAATCATATGCGATAAACGGTTCGTTAATAAATATGCTGTCGCTGCTGGCGTAATGAGCATCGCGACGACTAAAATGATACCGACTGTTTGCAATGACGCTACTGTCACGAGTGTCAGTAACACCATCAAGCCGTAATGGATCAATTTATTCGATAAGCCGAACGATGCCGCTAACGTCGGGTCGAACGTGCTGACGAGAAACTCTTTGAAAAAGAGCACGATCATCAATAATACGAAAATGCCGACTCCGAGTGTAATCCACATATCAGAATCCCTCACGGCGAGCACGTTCCCGAATAAAATACTCGTTAAGTCCGTACTCGTATTCGCCTTTCCGATTAAAATAATCCCGACGGCGAAAAAGGCAGAAAATACGATACCGATTGACGTATCATTTTTAATTCGGCTATTTTGCGTAATGAAGCCGATACCGAAAGCTGTAAGCAATCCGAAAACGACCGCTCCGTAAAAATAGCTAATGCCGAGCATGTACGAAATCGCAACACCAGGTAAAACAGCGTGACTAATCGCATCTCCCATTAAACTCATTCCACGCAAAATGATGAACGAGCCGAGAACACCGCTAATAATACCGACGATAATCGCGGTAAATAACGCTTTTTGTAAAAATTCGTAGTTTTGAATATCTTGAATAAAACTCATGAGCTCGCCACCTCTAAAGAATCCCATAATGAATATTGAGATTTAAATGCACGCTTCATCGTTTCAGGTTGCATCACATTGTCAACGGTACCTGCCCCGACGATTTCGCGGTTCACGATAATTAAATCATCGAAATACGATTTCACTTTCGTCAAATCGTGATGGACGACAAATGCTGTCTTTCCTTCATCTCGAAGTTCTTTTAGCAAACTGATGATGAGCGCTTCACTCGTCACATCAATCCCGACGAAAGGCTCATCTAAGAAAAAGTACTCGGCTTGTTGAGCGAGTGCTCGAGCTAAAAAGACACGTTGCTGTTGGCCACCAGAAAGCTCGCCGATTTGATGATCAGCATACGATTCCATCCCGACTTTCTGTAAACATTCATGCGCCCAAGTACGCTCTTTCTTTCCTGGTCTTTTGAAAAGACCGAGAGATGGATACGTACCGAGCACGACCATATCGAGCACAGTGATAGGGAAATCCCAATCGATCGTCGCACGTTGTGGGACGTAAGCGATCGTTTTACGCATCGCTTTCACATCTTTTCCGTCGATTGTTACCGTTCCGCCATCTGTCGGAATGAGTCCGAGCATCCCTTTCATCAAAGTCGATTTCCCTGCGCCGTTCGGTCCGATAATACCGATTAAACGGCCACTTTCCATGTTAAAAGATACATTGTTTAATATTTGATTGCCGTAATACGATACGGATAAATTGTTCACTCGTATGGAATTTCCCATACTCTCACCTTCTCATTCAGCTTTTTATTTTCGTTCAGGAAAACATTTTTCCTTTAGGAAACTTCAATGTAAAAATAAAACTTGCCCTCACGCAACTCTAGAGTAAAAAAACATTCTTTCCCTAGAGCAACTATAACGCTATATTAAATCATTCTTTTTAAAAAGTAAAGGATAAATGATTGTTTTTCTCAATTGATTTTGTTAGAAGTAGGAATTTGTTGGCATTCATGGTAAACTATCCTCATATAATGAAGGAGGAGTTAAGATGGCTGAAAACGTATTCATCATTAAATTTGAAGAAGAAAGTAAATCGTATCAAACTTTTTCTGAATTAAAGCAAATGCATGCGACGAAACAAATTGTCGGTGAACAGATGGGTGTTATTTTGAACGATGCGGATGCTGGCATTCAAATAAAAGACTTCCTAGATTTCACAGGAACAGACAAAACAGCGCGCGGCAGCATTATCGGTGCACTCGTCGGCATTATCGGTGGACCGCTCGGCATTTTACTCGGCTGGATGGGTGGTACATTTATCGGAGCGACAGGTGATGCGCGCGAAATTAAAAATGCGATGAACGTCTTCGAACAAGTAACATCATTTATCGCACACGGTCAAACAGGTGTCATTTTAATCGCACGTGAAGAAGATTTCGAAACGATTCAAAACTATGCATATGAGCTCGGCGGACAAGTTGTACGCCTTAACGGAGATTACGTGCGAGACCAAATTAAACAAGCACAGCTCGCACAGTTCGAACTCGAACGCGATGCGCGCAAACGTTGGAAAGATCGAAATAAATAAAACGAAAGACCATCCCACACAAATTAGCAGGATGGTCTTTTCTATGACTGTAATTCTGCTTGAATGCGGCGTAAGTAGTCACCGATTTTTTCGTTTTTAATACAACGATCGGCGAAAGCATCGTATTGTGTTTCGTCTTGATTGACGATAATTAATGTCGCGTCATGTTCAACTGCGATAAGCGGGTATTGATTTGCTGGGGAGACGGTCAATGAAGAACCGAGCACGAGAAATACATCCGCTCCTTCACTCATAAGTGCAGCTTCCATTAAAGCGCGTTCATCTAACATTTCGCCGAATAAGACGATCGATGGGCGTAGGGGACCGCCGCATTCACAGTAATATTGTTCGTCTTCGTAACGTTTATTGCTATATACTTTGCCACACGTTTCACAATGCACTTCTTTCAACGTTCCGTGCAGTTCGATGACGTGGCGTGAGCCTGCCTCTTGATGAAAACCGTCGACATTTTGTGTAATGATCGATGTCACATACCCTTTTCGTTCCCAATCAGCCAAAATGTAATGACCTTCGTGAGGACCGTATTCGTTCACCCCGATGACGCGATTGCGATAAAAGTCGATGAACGTATCGAACTGACCATTCAACGCGTCGACGGTTGCTACTTCGGACGGATCGTACTTCGTCCACATCCCGTCTTTCGCTGAACGAAAATCCGGTAAGCCGCTTTCGGTCGACATGCCCGCCCCAGTGAAAACGACAACCTTCTTTCCTTCTTTTATTAACTGTGCTAACATTTCATCACATCCTTATTTCCATTCCTCTATATAGTAGCACGAGCGAATGGACTTTTCGAACAATTGGAGGGAGAATGACGATGAGCAGAACGACATATCAAAGTTTACTCGATGGAAAAGTGTATATCGGAGGGATTGACGCCGTCGAAACAGCGGATGCTGAACATCAAATCGATGCCTTTTTCGATTTGCGTGGCACACGCGACGGAGACGTCCACGAAAAAAGCGTCTACACACCACTAACAGACGGTGAAGAAGCAACGAGCTTACAACGCGCCGTCCAACAAATGAAAGAAGCGGTCGAAGCTGGCGAAATAATTTACATGCATTGCAATACAGGACGCGGGCGCACAGGGGCAGCCGCTACCGCTTTATTGCTGGAACTCGGTGTCGCATCATCAGTAGAAGAAGCCGAACAAATGGCGAAAGAAGCGCGTGATGTAATCGATATCCGTCCGAATTTCCGTGAAGCATTGCAACAACTGTACAAATAACAAAAGAGCCGTCTCCTTTCATCGTAAAAGGAGCGGCTCTATTTTTATTTTTCGTCGCGCTGTTTTTGCGCTTCTTTTCTTATTTTTTCAAAATGACGAATATCTTCCGGCCTTACCGTAATCGGCTCTCTCCTCAACACTTTGCCCATCGCAAACATTAAAATGACGAGAAATACGGTAAACGGTAAAGCTGAAACGAGCGATGCCGTCTGCAATGCGTTCAGTCCTCCAGCGAATAAAAGAACTGCCGCAATCGCCGACATGAGCACACCCCAAATCGTTTTCACGATCATCGGTGGAAGCAAATTACCTCGCGTCGTCATACTCGCTAAAATGTACGTCGCTGAATCCGCACTCGTCACTAAAAATGTAATGACGAGAATGATCGCAAGAATTGACAATACGTTCGTAAATGGTAGTTGTTCCATCGTGACGAATAACGCGCTCGTCACATCGAGATCGACCGCTTCCGCAATCGCTGTACCATTGTTTAAATCGCTATACAATGCTGTTCCACCGAGTGTCGCTACCCACATCATCGCAAAGACAGGCGGGATGATCATCACCCCTGTAATGAATTCACGAATTGTACGTCCTCTCGACACACGAGCGACGAAAGCCCCGACGAACGGGCTCCAGGCAATCGCCCACGCCCAATAGAAAATCGTCCAATCACTCACCCACGTACCGCCTTGATACGGCTGAAGACGCAAACTATATTGAATGAAATTCGTAATGTAATCTCCGACCGCTACCGTAAACGACTCCATAATGAACACTTTCGGACCCATAATGAAGAAGAAAGCGAGTAACGCGATAGCGAGCGCTAAGTTGAAGTTTCCTAAATAACGAATTCCTTTATTTAATCCTGTTGAAGCTGACAACATGTACGCACCGAAAACGAGCACGATAATAATGAGTTGAAGCTTGAAATTATTTTCCCATCCGAAGACAGATTCTAATCCCCCACCCATCTGCATCACACCGAGTCCGATCGACGTCGCAATTCCCATCACTGTCGCAATAACAGCGAAAGAATCGATGCCGCCTTTTAAATATTTATTCGATCCGACGACCGGTTCGAGCGCCGTCGAAATGAGACCATCTTTCTTTTTTCGAAACTGCATAAATCCGATGACGAGACCGACTAAACCGAAAATCGCCCATTGTGAAATACCCCAATGGAAAAAGGCATAGCCCATCGCGACACGCGCAGATTCCGCTGACTGGTCAGGCACTCCTTCAAATGGTGCATTGAAATAATGACTCATCGGCTCTGCGACTCCCCAGAACACGAGTCCGACACCGAATCCTGCAGAAAACAACATCCCAATCCATGTGAAAAATGGATAGTCTGGTTTCGCATCATCGCCACCGAGACGAATCGCGCCATATTTACTAATGGCTAAAGCGAATAAAAAAACAATTAAAATAAAGACGGTTAATAAGTAAAACCACCCGAAATTCACTTGCGTAAAATCATATAAAATTGTAGCGACACGCTCAAAGCTATCTTTCGCTACCGCTCCTAGTACGACGAGTACAAATACTGTAATCGACGAAATTAAAAATACCGGGTTTTTCCAAAACCTGTCATCCAACCAAATCGACTCCCTAATGTTTTAAAGTATAAAGGTACTTACCCTTTATAAATACATTAAAACATAAAAGTGCGATTCATTACAATTTTATTATGATATGTTTACATATTCGTCTGTTCTGGTTGCCCATCTTTCGGTAAAAGTAAACCGACTAAACCTAAAAACGGTAAATAACTTGCGACGATCATCGTATCCATCACACCGATACGGTCCATTAAGTTCCCGATAAATACAGCACCGACCGCTCCCATACCGAAAGCGAGTCCGACTGTTAAGCCAGCCATCATTCCAATCTTACTCGGAATTAACTCTTGTGCATAAACGACTGTCACCGAGAAGCTCAACATAATGAAAAATCCGATGATCGCTAAAAATACGCCGATCCAAGTGGCTGAGATGAACGGTAATCCGAGCGCAAATGGCAATGGGACGAGCAATGATAAAATGATGACATTTTTCGTTCCGATACGATCGGCAATCGGCCCGCCAAAAAATGTTCCGATCGCACCGAATGCTAAAAATAAGAAAATGTAGAGCTGTCCTTTTTCAATCGTATAGTCATAGTTTTGCATGAGATGGAAGACGTAAAAACTAGACATACTCGTCACGTAAAAAGAACGCGCGAAAATAATGACCATTAAAAGTCCGAGTGCGATTCCGATTTTTTTCTTCGTTAAATGACCGAGCGTTGAAACGAGCACTTTTTTCCGTTTCGACGTTCGCTCTTTTTCAAGTTGTTCACGATACCAAAACGACACACGCGTCAATAATAAGACAGCTGCGAATGCGACAAGTACGAAAATAGCTGCCCCTTTCTGCCCGAGACGGACTAAAACGAAGGCGCTAATTAAAGGAGCGAGCGCTTGACCGGTATTCCCTCCCACTTGATAAATCGATTGCGCAAGACCACGCTTTGAACCTGCGGATAAAAACGAAACTTTTGACCCTTCCGGATGGAATACCGCAGACCCTAATCCGAGCAATGCGACCGATGCGATAATGAGCCCGTAGCTCGAAGCGAACGCAAGACCCGCCATCCCAATCGCTGACAATACCATCGCAAGTGGCAAAGCGAACGGACGCGGTTTTTTATCGCTAATGTATCCGACGACCGGTTGCAAAAGTGCCGACACCATATTTAATGTGAATGCTATAAATCCTAGTTTCGTATAAGAAATGCCGTGCGACTTTTCTAAAATCGGGAACATCGCCGGAACGACTGCTTGAATCGCATCGTTAAATAAATGCGCAATCCCGATCGCGACCATGATCGCATACGTCGGTTTCGTAAAATATTGATTTTCCTTTGTCATAATCCACCTCTTTCTCTTCCATTCCGTTATTATAACAAAACAATTATGAATTGCGTGAAAATATGTATTTTATGTGAACATCAAACATCTATTTTTTATAATGTTTTCACAGTCTCTTTTCCGTTCATATAAATCATTTAAGCTTATAAGAGAAGGAGTTGGATAATACGATGAACGATGTCTTAAAAGAAGCGATCCATTTTTTACACACATATTATGCAGAAAATGAATTACCGATAAATGAGCGAGATGCTCGAATTGAAGCTGTCACAAAAGAAATTGAGGAGACGAAAACGTACACTCATACGTTTGAAGAATTGAGTTACGGTGCTAAACTTGCATGGCGCAATAGCAACCGATGTATCGGACGACTTTTTTGGAATCAATTGCACGTCTTTGACGAGCGAGCTACGACGAATTTAGAAGATGTGATGAACGCTTTATTTCGACATATCGAATATGCGACGAACGACGGAAAAATCCGTTCCACAATTACAATTTTCCCTGCTAAACGCCCAGATGGCACTGAGCCTATCCGCTTACGCAATCATCAGTTATTACGCTATGCAGGCTATGATACGACGGGAGATCCCGCTTCTCGTGCATTCACGAATTTTTGCGAATCTCTCGGCTGGCAAGGGGCTAAAACTCCCTTTGACATTTTACCGCTCGTCATTGAAAATGAACATGGGGAACAATTATGGCGTAACATTCCCTCTTCCATCATTCGTGAAGTGCCGATTACACACCCCGAGTATGACTTTACACCGCTACGATTACAATGGTATGCGGTACCGATCATTTCGGATATGATTTTGGAAATTGGGGGCATTGAATATACAGCAGCTCCGTTTAACGGATGGTATATGGGGACAGAAATTGGCGCGCGTAACTTTGCGGATACCGACCGCTACGATCAACTACCTGCTGTCGCTCAATTGCTCGGACTCGACACATCTTCAAACCGTGCACTTTGGCAAGACCGTGCACTCGTCGAATTAAACATTGCTGTTTTGCACTCGTATGAACAACATGGCGTCACACTCGTCGACCATCATACAGCGAGCAAGCAATTCGAAATTTTTGAAAAAACTGAGGAAAAAGCGTGCCGACATATTACAGGTAACTGGACGTGGCTCATTCCGCCTCTCGCACCAGCGACGAGTCATATTTTCCATCGTCCTTATGACAATACGACATTAAAACCGAACTTCTTCTATCGTAAAAAAGAACAAACTGGATGTCCATTCCATATGAAATAGTCCTCCATTTTTTAACAAAATGACGACATTTCAGCAAATTCAGTGCAAACTCTTTCGGAAACGTGTAAACTATGGCACATTAAAGTGAAATAACTTATGACAAAGGAGACACGGATTATGAAAATTGCAGAAGTAGGAAATATTATTGAATTTAAAGAAGGACTTCAAGGTATTGTGGAAAAAGTGAATGAAAACTCGGTCATCGTCGACCTCACGTACATGAAAAATTTCGAAGAACTCGAAATGGAAGAAAAAACAGTCATCAATCATAAGCGTTACAAAATTATCGCAAAGTCAAAAGATGCAACGAAATAATTTTTGAAACGTCTCTATGTATGTAAAGAAAGGATGGGATTTTGTATGAAGAACAAAGTAGCACTCGCCTTGTTCGCTTCACTTCTCCTCGTTCTCGGAGCGTGTGGAACAGAAAAAGCTGAAAAAGAACAAGAAAAAGACAAAGTTGAACTCGAAGAACAAAATGCCGCACAGTCTGATGAAATAGAAGAGCAAGAAGAAGAGAAAGCAGAAGAGGCAGAAGAAACAACGCCGACTGAAACACCTGCTGCAAAGCCAAATAAAGAAGAAGCAAAACCAGCAGCTCCTGCCACACAAGATGGAGAAGTCATTCAAACAGACCGCTATGCGATTACACTGTTAAAAGGCTATACATTTATGGAAGAAGAGCCGGGACGTGACATCGTTTCACTTTCAGCAGATGGTCAAACGTTCATGCGTTTAGAAGTGGAAGAGTTTACGCAAGATGCGTACGACTTTTATAAACAAAACGGCCTCGAATTAGCACAAGCGATCGCAGGTGATGCAGAAGTTCATACGAACGATCCAGTGAGCTTACAAAATGCGAAACAAGCAATGAGCTACCAAACGAAAATTAGCGAATCAACAATTTCTATTTTCGTCTTTGAAATGAACGGTAAAGTCGTACGTGCAACAATTTACGACGAACCGACAGAAAAGTATACAAATGAATTCGCAGAAATGTTATCTACGATTAAATAATAAAAATGAGCGAGCCTGACGTAGGCCTGCTCATTTTTTATTTCTATTACAATTGTCGAATCGACAATCCGAGTTTTTTCGTTAAATGAATTAATGTATCCATCTCTTCATCCGATAACTCATTCATCAACTCTGCTAATTGGCGCTCATGTTCAGGAAATATTTTTTCAATGAGCGCATGTCCTTCTTCTGTAATATTAATATGAATGACACGACGATCTTCTGGACAACGTTCGCGGCGCAACAATTGCTTTTTCTCCAATTGATTAATCACGTACGTCATCGAACCGCTTTGCAACAATATTTTTTGCCCAATTTTTTGAATAGGCTGTGGGCCTTTATGATATAAGAGCTCCAATACAGCGAATTCCGTCGGATTTAAACTGTGCGCTTCGAACACACCGTTGGCCGACTCCATTAACACTTTACTCGCGCGTGATAAGACGACGAATAATTTCAATGATTTTTCAATTCGTGCTTCTTCCATATCACACTCTTCCTTTCTTAACCGATAATCACTCGCTCTTTCGGATAACGATAAGCGATTTTATTTTCTTTTCCACCTAATGTGTATAAAAATGAAATTAATCCGACACGACCGATAAACATGAGCAACATTAAGATGACTTTACCAATCATACTTAAATCACTCGTAATGCCGAGCGACATCCCACACGTTCCGAACGCTGACGTAATTTCAAATAATAAAGCGACGACAGGTACATCTGGTTCTGTTAACAGCAATGTGATGAGCGCGGTAATGACCATAAAGCCCGCTAAAATGATGACCGCATATGAACGGAACACGTCAACTAATTTAATTTGACGCTTAAATACGTGAATGACATCATTTCCTTTTGCGAAATTAATTAAAAATAAGACCGCAATCGCTAATGTCGTCGTCCGAATCCCGCCACCGACCGAACTCGGGGAAGCTCCGATAAACATGAGCGTACTAATGAAAATATCCGATGCTTCTGTAAACTGCGTCACATCAAATGTCGTCAACCCTGCGGAACGTGCAGACACCGAATGGAATAATGACGTGAAAAATTTCTCATGCCATGCCATTCCACGAAAAGCATTCGATGATTCCATCGCATATAAGACGACGGTTCCGAATACGAGTAAAATACCGAATGTTACAGTCGTAATTTTTGTAAATAGTGAGAAGCGGAAACGCACTTTATCGTTACGACGTTTTACAAAGCTTTTCACTTCAATTAAAACAGGGAAACCGATCGCACCGAGTACAATTAAAATCATGACAATCGTCTGAACGAAGTAATCTCCGAAGTAAGGCATGAGAGACGCCTCTGTAATGTCAAACCCTGCATTCGTCGTCGCTGAGACGGCCATGAACATCCCGTGCAAAAAAGCTTCATTCCACGTCGCATAAAACTGCTTCAAATAAATAGATAAAATAAGACCACCCGTCAACTCAATGACGAAAATAATTTTAATAATTTCTTGAATGAGATGGACGACACCTTGTAAAGAATATTGGTTATGGTCCACCATAATGAGCTGACGTTCGCGCAAGCCTATTCTTTTTTTAATTAATAACCAAAAGAATGTACCGAGTGACATAATGCCGATACCGCCAAGTTGCAAGACGAGCATTAACATGACGAGACCGAATGTCGTATATGTACCACCGATACTGATCGTCGATAACCCCGTGACACTCACCGCGCTCACCGCAGTGAATAAACTATCAATAAACGTAACATGAACTCCTGGTAAATATACTCCAGGCAAGTTCAGCAAAATATACGATACGGTAATCGCCATAAAGTAATAGAACACGATCAATTGAGCAGGCGTATATTTATTAATTTTTTCAGGCGAAATCCGCATCCGTTTCATGAACGATTTCTTCCTTTCTAAATGGTTGCTATTCAAGTATTTTAATCAACTTCACTCCAAAAGGAAAGAAAAAAAGAGAAAAGACATTCAGCCTCTTCTCTTCCACACTTTAAATCGCTGTCACACCACCATCTACAGGAAGTTCTACACCTGTAATAAATGATGCATCGTCCGAAGCTAAAAAGAGCATCGCTTTCGCAATTTCTTCCGGCTTACCGTAACGTTTTAACGGCGTGTTCGCCATGAACCATTGTTTATATTGCTCCGCCTATTCATTACATTCAGTATATCGTACTTTCTTCCAAAAACGAAAGAGAACGTGCACCAAAAGATACACATTCGCTTTTTCATTCATTATTTAGTTACTTTTAAGCAACTTTTTTATTTTGACGAACACTTGAAAAATAACCGTACAAGACGAGACCGATTAAGACGATCCAGAACGTCATTTTCCACAATGTCGATTGTGGGAATGCAGGGTCGATAATTTGTAAGCTTTCGTGTGCTAGTGTTAAAACGAGCAATTTCACTCCGACCCATCCGACGATTAAATAAGCTGCCACTTCCAACTTCGGATATTTTTCAAGTAAGACGATAAATTTACGTGCGGCAAATCGAATTAAAATTAATCCGATAATCCCACCGATGAAGATGACCGCAAACTGTCCACCGTTAATGCCACCGATTTCAAAATCCCCGAGCGCTGGCAATGTCACTGCGAGTGCGACAGCTGCTAACATCGAATCGAGTGCAAACGCAATGTCTGCTAATTCGACTTTTAAAACCGTCATCCAAAAACCAGATTTTTTACGCGGTTTTTCCAATAAATCTTCCGCCGTTTCGCTCGACTCGTGATATAAGTCGTATAAGCTTTTAGCCGACATGAACAGTAAGTAAGCTGCTCCGAGTGCTTGGATCCACCAATATTTAACGAGTGTCGTAATTAAAAAGAGTGCTGCAAATCGGAAGACAAACGCCCCGAGCAATCCGTAAAACAATGCTTTTTTCTGTTGAACTCTCGGTAAATGACGCACCATCACTGCCATGACAACAGCGTTATCTGCTGATAATAAACCTTCCAATAAAATGAGCACGAGCAACACCCATGCATACTCCAATAAAATTGTTTCCATTAAATCTTCCTCCTTTTTTGCAAACAAAAAGAGACCTCGCCTAATAAATAGGCAAAGGTCTCGCTAATTTAGATTTAATCTAAGCTCTCAACACCGATGACTTCCGTCATGTATTGACGACATTGAGATAGGATTTCTCCTAAAGCTACTCCCCTTTGACAACTGTCAAAGTGATATGAAATTGTCGGGATCTTGTTTGTACAATTAGTATACCACAATCTCCCGACTTGCAAACATTATTTTACGTCTTCCGGCCAATTTTTCTTACTTCTCGTTTGGCTATCAAATAAGCTGTACATGACCGGTACGATATACAATGTCAGCAATGTTGAGGTGAGCAATCCACCGATGACGGCGATTCCCATCGGTTGGTTCATTTCCGTACCTTCTCCAATTCCGAGCGCGAGCGGTAATAAGCCGAGAATTGTCGTCAAGGCCGTCATTAAAATCGGACGGACCCGAACTTCTGCTGAGTGAACGATCGCATCATATGAATGCATGCCCTTCTCTTTCTGTTGATTAATGTAATCAACGAGCACAATTCCGTTGTTGACGACAATCCCGACGAGCACGAGCACTCCGATGACAGCTGTTACGCTGAGCGGTGTATTTGTTAAGAATAACCCGAGCGCTACCCCAATGACCATCAGTGGTACGGAGAACATGATAACGAATGGATATTTAAACGATTCGAACTGCGCTGCCATCACGATATAAACGAGCACAACTGCGAGAACGATCGCTAACAACATATCGTTAATTGCACTTTCGAACAGTTCACGATCCCCACCGTAATTCATGTCGATTTCTTCTGGTAATTTTAACTTATCAATCATATCGTTCACTTGTGTCGTCATTTCACCGAGCGAGCGATCTGATTCGTATTTTACTGTGAACGAGACAGAATGCGCTTGATCGACACGCTGAATCGATACTGGCGCTTCTGCGATGGCGACTGTCGCAACATCCTGTAAATTGATATACGTTCCGGCAGGTGTTAACAATTTAATTTGTTTCAATTGATCGATACTATCGCGGAATTTTTCATCGTATTGGACATACATCGCGAGCACTTCTTCATCTTCTCCGACGATTTGAGTCGCGAATGTACCTCGTGTTACCGAGTTGACCGTTTGTGAAATTTGAGCAGGTGCTAATCCTTGTTCTGCTGCTTTTTCACGATCTACCGTGACGTGAACTTCCTCAACTGTATCTCCTAATGTGTTCGACACTTCGAGTACTGATTTCATATCTTGAAGTTCTTCATCGACTTCCTTCACTGCTTTTTCTAAGCGAGATTCATTCGTATCACTTAAAGAGAACGTGACCGTATTCGGCTCAGAACCAGCTGCTGTTTGTAAGTTGAAGTTCACTGTCGCACGATCTTCTAATAAATCGACAATTTCAGGTTGAACCTCATCGACAAATTCGAAAACAGAACGGCTTCGATCTTCGAGTGGCACCATTTTAATATAAATTTCTGCGACGTTCGTTTGCGCAGTGCCTTGCGCCATATTTTGTTGCGTACCGCCGACTAAGCTGACATACACTTCAACGTCTTTTTCACGCTGTAATTCTTCTTCAATTTCTTTTACAATTTTATCCGTTGATTCGATCGAGGCACCATTTGGCAATTCGACCGCTACTGAAACGAACCCTTCATCGGTAGGTGGTAAAAATTCTGTGCCGACACGCGTCAAACCGAAAATACTTGCACCGAGCATGATGATCGTTGCTAATAATACGACCGGACGGTTATCGAGCGCCCAGCGAATCGTGCTTCCGAAACGATTGCTCTTTTTCGTACGACGCTTGCGTGCTGCTAACAATTCTAAATCTGGCGTTTTTAACATTTTGCTCGCCATCATCGGAACAACCGTTAAAGCGACGACGAGTGAGGCGAACAAACTAAAGGAAATCGTCAATGCGAATTCAGTGAAAATTTGACCGATTAGACCGCTAATGAAAATAACAGGAACGAAGACGGCTAATGTCGTCAATGTCGATGCAGTAATCGCACCGCCAATTTCTTTCGCTCCGTCGCGAGCAGCAATATTCGATTCTTTCCCCATCGCTAAATGTCGCTCGATATTTTCGATGACGACGATCGCATTATCGACGAGCATCCCGATACCGAGTGCGAGTGCACCGAGCGTCATAATGTTGAGTGAGAAGTCTGCGAAAAACATGAGTACGAACGTCACGATAACAGAATAAGGAATCGCAACCCCGATAATGATTGGACTTTTAATTCCGTGTAAGAAGACGAATAAGACGATCATCGCGAACAATCCACCGAGTAGTAACGACTGTCCGATATTGCCGATCGCTAAATTGACGTAATCTCCTTGGTCAAATAAAATGTCCGCTTCGACTTTTTTATATTCTTTTTTATCGAGTAAGTCATCGAGCGTCGATTTAAACTCTTTCGATACGCTCGCTGTATTCGCTCCTGACTCTTGCAATACGTTGACGAGAACAGCTCGGTCATCGTTCGCACGTGTGAGCGCCCCTGAGTCCGCATCGTGAATGTCAACCGTTGCGACGTCTTTCACACGAAGCATCTCTCCTGCTTCTGTACGACCTACAACGACATCTCGAACATCATCTAATGTCGTCAATGAGCTAATGATACGCGTCGTTAATTGTTTTCCATCATCCGTCTTAATCGGCTCTCCTGGCATCGAAACGTTATTCGCTTGGATCGCTTGGACGATATCCGATTGTGCGAGACGATTTTTTTGTAACTCTTCTTCGTTCAATACGACTTTAATTTCTTCTGTCACTTTCCCTGAAACGGTAACACTTGCGACACCTTTCGTACGGCGTAACTCCGTTTCAAGTTCTTCGGCGAGCGGTCGAATGTCGACATCTTTATCCGTTGAACGCAATGTCAATTGAATGACCGGGAACTGCGACGGGTCAAACTTCATAAAGCGTGGCGCTGAAGCCCCTTCAGGCATCGGCACTTGATCGACGCGTTGCATAATGTCTAATTGCACATCATCAATGACGGTCGACCAGTCAAACATGAGCAAAATGAAGTTCGAACCTTCTTGTGAAATCGACTGCATCGTCTTTAATCCCGGTGCGGTCGACAAACTTTGTTCTAATGGCTTTGTCACTTTTTCATTCACTTCTGTCGGTGAAGCACCATCGTAATTGGAAACGACGACTGCGACAGGAGGATTTAATTCTGGTATTAACGTCACCGGTATTTTGAAGAAAGAGACCGCTCCTAAAATGATGACGAGGAACATTGTCACAATCGTAAAGACCGGACGTTTTATCGAAAACTCACTAATTTTCATATCGGGTATCCTCTCTTTTTAAACATTACTTATCATTTTATGCAAACTGCCCTCTTAGTTCAACGAACTTCCCTTCAAAAATACACGATGTAACAAATTCGTCATACTATCTGTACATATTTTGTACTTACAGTAAACCGTAAAGACGAATGTCTGGATATTTATCATTGAACCAACGTAAAGCGAACTCATTTTCAAATAAGAAGACGAGGTTATCGTATCGGTCTTTCACGAGCATAGAACGAGGACCTGTCATCGCTTCTGTCACATCTTCCTCATTTTCGATCCAGCGCGTCACTTTTGAACCGATTGGCTGCATTTGCACTTCGACATTGTATTCATTGCGCATGCGATGTTCAAACACTTCGAACTGTAATTGTCCGACCGCTCCGAGCATCACTTCTTCTGTATACAATGTTTTGTAATATTGAATCGCACCTTCTTGTACGAGTTGCATAATTCCTTTATGGAACTGTTTTGATTTCATAACGTTTTTCGCGGACACTTTCACGAATAACTCTGGCGTAAATTGTGGCAGTGGCGCAAATTCATAATTGCCTTTTCCACCGATAATCGTATCGCCGATCTGGAAGTTTCCTGTATCGTACAATCCGATAATATCACCAGGTAAAGCAGTATCGACCGTTTCACGATCATCCGCTAAAAACTGTGTCGTTTGTGCTAATTTAATATTTTTATTTAAGCGAGGTACGTGTACGCTCATCCCTCGTTCGAACTGTCCTGAAACGATGCGGACGAAAGCGATACGATCGCGGTGGCGCGGGTCCATATTCGCTTGAATTTTAAAGATGAACCCAGAGAAGTCATCGTCCATCGGATCTTTCATCTCTTCTGATTTTAATTCACGTGGCTGCGGTGGTGGCGCAAACTGTAAAAAGGTTTCTAAAAAGGTTTGCACGCCGAAGTTCGCAAGCGCACTTCCGAAAAATACAGGCGTTAACTCACCTTTTGCGACGCGTTCTGGATCAAATTCGTTACCCGCTTCATTTAATAGCATGACATCTTCCATCGCTTGTTCATAATAACTCGTATCCATGAACGCATCATGAACTTCCGGCTCACCGTCTTCATTTAAAGCGATGAAGCGTTCATTTTCTTCCGCACGTGCTCGTTCTATGCGGTTATTGTAGCGATCGATGACACCTGCAAATTCTTTCCCCATTCCAATCGGCCAATTCATCGCATACGATTCAATTTCTAACACTTCTTCTAAGTTTTCCATCAATTCAAGTGGCTCTAGTCCTTGGCGATCCATTTTGTTCATAAATGTGAAAATCGGAATACCGCGCATGCGACATACTTGGAACAATTTAATCGTTTGTGGCTCGATTCCTTTTGCTGAGTCGACCATCATCACGGCAGCATCGACTGCCATAAGTGTACGATACGTATCTTCCGAGAAATCTTCGTGACCTGGCGTATCTAAAATATTTACACGTTTACCGTCATAATCAAACTGCATGACGGAAGATGTGACGGAAATTCCACGTTGTTTTTCAATTTCCATCCAGTCACTCGTCGCAAATTTCCCAGTCTTTTTTCCTTTTACCGTTCCCGCATCGCGAATCGCTCCACCGAAATAAAGCAGTTTTTCTGTCATCGTCGTTTTCCCTGCATCAGGGTGAGAAATAATCGCAAATGTGCGTCTTGATTCAATATCTTTTTTATTCATCCATATACTCCTTCTATTTAAAAAACACCTTGAATGCACTTTTTGCCCTCAAGGTGACAAATCGTTTATTTTGTAAAATGTTTGTTCGCTTCGTCCAACGCAATAGCGGCATCGGAATGTGGTAATTTTTCATTGCCGACGACTTGGAAATCTTCATGTCCTTTACCCGCGAAAATGATAATGTCATTCGGATTCGCTTCTCGTACGATATGGCGCACCGCTTCTTCACGGTCTCCGATCGTCGCATAACGATCATGTGTCATCCCTTTTTCAAGTTCAGTTAAAATCGTCTCTTCCCCTTCAAAACGCGGATCGTCCGTCGTCAATACGACGTAGTCTGCAAGGGACGCCTTCTCCGCCATGACGGGACGTTTCGCACGGTCGCGATTGCCGCCAGTGCCGATTAAAAATAATAAACGTTGCGAAGCTTCTTTATAAGGTAAAATCGCTTCAATCGCTTTTTCAATCGCATCAGGTGAATGCGCGTAGTCGACGTATAATGTGATCGGTAAATCCGTCTCCACTTTTTCCATGCGCCCTTTAATCGCAGTCACACCTTGAATTTTTTCGATAATAGCTGGCCACTCATATCCTCGACTATGGACTGCGAGCATCGCCGCCACGACATTTAATACGTTGAAATCTCCAACGAGTTGCGTCTTCACTTCAAATGTCTCTTTCGGTGTCGTAAGTTCAAAAATCGTATGTGTCGGATCCATTTCAATAATGCGCGCTCGGTACATCGCGCCCTCCGTAAAGCCATATGACCAAACAGGATAAGGAGTCATTTGACGGTAGCGCTCAGACCAAGCATCATCCGCATTTAAAATAACATACTTTTCCTTCGTTACATCTTGCCCGAGTTGCGCAAATAATAAACCTTTTGCATATCCGTAATGTTCCATCGTTCCATGAAAATCGAGGTGATCATGCGATAAATTAGTGAAAATGGCCGTATCGAACACGACTCCTGCAAGTCGTCCTTCAATGAGTCCGTGAGAGGACACTTCCATCGTCGTCGTTTCGATGCCACGATTTTTCGCTAATTGCAGTAATTTTTGCGTTTCTAAAACATTGGGCGTCGTATTGTCAGTATCGATTAATTCATCTTCGACTTGAAAACCGATCGTCCCCATCGCTGCGCTTTTCTCACCGAGTTTTTGAAGCAGTTGATGAATGATATTCGCAATCGTCGTTTTGCCATTTGTACCTGTCACACCGATCATATGCATCGCTTTCGAGGGCATTTCATAAAAGAAAGGTGCGAGACGTTGCAACGTTTCTTTCGTATTTTTCACATAGATGACAGGAGCTTCCACGTCAATTTCTTTTTCCGCGATGATGAGGGAAGCTCCACTCTGTACCGCTTGTTTGGCATATTGATGGCCATCCACTGTAAAGCCATCGATACAAATGAACGCTGCGTCGGCAGCTACTTTTCTTGAATCGATTTCGAGCGCTTCGACCGATTGAGGCAGTTCACCAACGATTTTATCGTACTCGAATATATTTAGCATCGTCATCGTGTTCATCGTTATCTCTCCTCAGTTGATCATTTCTGTTTGAACGTATGCGCTTAGTAACTCAAATGTCGCACGTAATGAATCGACATTCGTTCGTTCATTCGCATGGCTCGATTCAATGCCTGGACCGAACAATGCGTGACGCACATCATGCCCTGCACGAATCGCCGCAGAAGCGTCCGACCCGTAATACGGATAAATGTCTAAACGGTACGGAATGTTTCCGTCGACACATAATTTTTTCAAAAAGCGAGTGAGTCCGTAGTGGTACGGTCCGCTAGAGTCTTTCGTACAAATCGAAACCGTATATTCATCCGAAGCTTGTCCGTCTCCTAATGCGCCCATATCGACCGCAATATATTCAACCGTTTCTTCTGGAATGTTTGAATTCCCACCGTAGCCGATTTCTTCATTGTTTGAAATGTAAATATGTGTCGTTTGAGGCAATGTGATTTTTCGTTCTGTCACTTGTTTAACGAGCGCAAGCAGTAACGAAACACTCGCCTTATCGTCGAGATGACGCGATTTTACGAAGCCGTTATCCGTCAGTTGAAAACGCGGATCGAATGAGACGAAATCGCCTACTTCGATACCGAGCTCTCGCGTTTCTTCCGCATTCGTCGTGCGCGCGTCGATCCGAACTTCGATATGTTGCTCATCGCGCGGCAACGTGCCAGAATTCCGGTAAACGTGAACGCTCGCTTCATGCATTAAAATTGTACCGGTATACGTTTTTGACTCTGTATGAATCGTACAATATTCCCCTTCTACGGCATTCCAATTGAATCCTCCTACCATCGCTAATTTCAAACGACCGTCACTTTTTATTTCTTTCACCATCGCGCCTAGTGTATCGACATGCGCCGTTAATAAACGGTGGCGCGTATCGTCTTGACCTCGTAATGTTGCGATGAGTGCTCCTTTGTTCGTACGTTTCGTTTCAACGCCAAATGTTTCGAATTGACGTTCAATCTCCTCCATGACCGCTTCCGTATATCCAGAAGGGCTCGGTATTTCGACTAAACGTTGTAATGTTTGAAGTGTCCACTGTTGATCAAATTGCATCGTCACATCAAACTCTCCTTTCTTCACTATCTTCTTATTATAAGCTCATTTTTTCGAGTCGTCACTTCTATTTTAAAACAGAACGGACGAGCGGAAGTTTTCCTTTATAAGGCGGGTACGCAATTTTCGGTGCGATTGTCGTACTTTTTCGCATCATCGATTTCGCATGTGTAAACGTCTCGATATTGGCATATCCGTGGTAACGTCCCATCCCGGATGGTCCGACACCTCCGAACGGTAAATGAATATTGCCGACATGCGACAATGTATCATTAATACAACCGCCTCCAAATTGTGTATACGTCGTAAAGTAACGAATCGCTCGTTCATCTTCACTAAACATGTACGCGGCGAGGGGTTTTTCACGCAAGCTAATAAGATGTACCGCCTCCTCTAACGTTTCATACGTTAAAATCGGCAAAATCGGACCGAACAATTCATCTCGCATGAGCGCATCACGTTGCGTGACATTCGTTACGATCGTCGGTGCGATGTATAAGTCCTCGCGGTCGACAGCTCCTCCTACAAATAATTCACCTTTCGTTTCACGGAGTAAAGAGACGAGTCGTTCCCAATGGTGCGGTTGCGCAATTCGCCCGTAGTCTTCACTTTTCTGTGGATCTTTCCCATAAAAGCGGACGAGCACTTTTTCCAGTGCCTTCGTCAGCGCCTCCGCTTTTGACTCATGAACGAGCACATAGTCGGGTGCGACACACGTTTGCCCGACATTCGTAAATTTCCCCCAAATGATGCGTTCTGCTGCGATATCGATTTTCGCTGTTTCGTCGACGATGACTGGGCTTTTTCCACCGAGTTCTAACGTGACCGGCACGAGTCGTTCTGCCGCGGCTTTCATGACAATTTTCCCTACTTTTTGACTGCCTGTGAAAAAGATTTTATCGAAGTCGGCATGAATGAGCGCATCCGTTTCTTTTACAGCCCCTTGGACGACGCGTACATATTGAAGCGGATAAATTGATTCGAGTAATTGCTCCACGACTTTCGCTGTTTCTGGCGCTTGTTCAGAAGGTTTCACAATCGTCGTATTCCCTCCTGCAATCGATCCAATGAGCGGTTCCATCACGAGTTGGAACGGATAGTTAAACGGGCCGATAATTAAAACGACACCGTACGGATCTCGAACAATCGAACTCGTCGCCTTTTGTAAATAAAGCGGCGTTTTCACCGTTTCAACTTCGAGCCATTCATCTAAATGTTTAATCGTGTAATCGATACTCGCCAAAACAAAACCAATTTCTGTCACATACGATTCAAAGGCCGACTTCCCTAAGTCTTTTTCGAGCGCTTCTAAAATGAGTTCTTCTCGTTGTTGAATCGCCTCTTTTAATTGGATTAACATCTTTTTCCGAAACTCGATCGGGTACGTTAATCCTCGCTCAAAATAGTGACGTTGTTCTGCAATATACGTTTGTACGTCCATCGTCATTCCCCTCTCTTTTCTTTCTCTTCAGTGTATCACTTCTATGCGTCATTCGTCGAAAGGAAACATTGACATTTTTGCACTTCTCGCCTATACTTTTTGAATGTTTTCTTTTCAAGAAAGGAGAAAAAATGGTGCGCTCATTTCAAACGAAACGACTTCTTCTATCTTCGATTCATCCGAGTGATGCGATTCATTTGCTTCCGATTTGGGCAGATCGAGATGTCGTTCAATTTATGAATATCGAACCGATGCATTCCATCGATGAAGCGACAAAGATGATTACGCTTCTTACCGAACTAACGCATGAACGAAAAGCAGCCCGCTACACGATTTTTAGAAAAGATATGCAAGTAGCGATCGGTTCCGCTGGTTTCAATGTGATCCAAGATGGCGAAGCGGAAATCGGATATGAGATTGGAAAAACTCATTGGGGTTTAGGCTTCGGAACAGAAGTGTTACACGCTTTGGAAGAAATGGCGTCGCTCTATTTTAACCTCCATTACTTATACGCATTCGTCGATTTAAAAAACGAACGGTCCATCCATCTTTTAACGAAACTCGGATATGAAAAACAATCGACCGAGCAAAACGGCTTGCAAAAATATACAAAAAAGATCGAAGCATGACGCTTCGATCTTTTTTAATCCCATTGTTCTCGTTGCATATCTTCTTGAATGAGCTGCAATTGAAAAGCATCGATGACGAACAGTTCATACGGATGCTGTTCTTGAAATCGTTCCGCCGCTCGTTTTGTAAATTTTGGAGAACCTTCATTCTCTTCATCATACACGAATAAAATCCCGTCCGAATTTTCGAATAAAAACTCATCTTTCTTTTGAAATTGCCACGGTCCTGCATACGGTCGATTCGTTAAATATGTGGAAAAGTCCGCCTTCAACACCATCTCTTCAAACTTCGCTTTATTCGTTTCATTCCAACGTTCTTCCTGTCCTTGAAACGGGAGGAGTACCGCATATTTTAAATGCGTATACTCTTCCTTCAACTCACGAACGACATCACACGTCCAAGCTTCGACACCGAGTTGGCCGCTCACGATGACCCATTCTAACCCTTCATCGAGTTGGGCTAACAACTGTTGACGCAATGCTTCTTTAATGATTGGAACCCCTGGATGCGTTTCGTTAAAAATTCCGAGTTCATGCGGACGATATCCGGTGACGACGAGTCGTTTAACCAAGTATGTCTTTCATCTCCGCAATTGCCGCTTTTGCTGTATTTGCAATCGTCATATCGTCCATCGGTGGGTTATGAAGCCCAGCGCGCACGTCGCGATACATTTGTTGAAGCGGGTTTGACATTTGTAAACTGCGTGCACCGACTAAACGCATCGCACGATCTACGACAGAAAGCGCACCGTTTGTCACCGTATATTTCGCAACGGCCATTTCAGTCGTCACATTTTCTTTACGTGCATCATCATCTAAAATATCTGCTACTCCGTACAATAAATGACGCATTTGCATCAGTTCAATATCCATTTGCCCGATATGTTGTTGGACATTCGGTAACTCGCAAATCGGTGTATTAATGCTATTCGGTTGATACGTCACAGCGAAACGAAGCGCTTCATCACGCGCCGCTTGTGCGATACCTAAGTAACATGCTGGAATGTGGAGTGACCACGGATTCAATGCATCGTTACGGCTTTTCGGATCGCGCTCTACGTAGTAAGCATCCGACACTTCGACGTTTTCTAACAATAAGTCATGGCTTTCTGAAGCACGCATACCGAGCATATCCCACGTTTCAATGACCGTTACACCTTCCGCCGCTTTCGGTACGAGGAATGTGCCGATCTGTTGCTCTTCTTCAACCCATGCAGAAACGAGGAAATATGTGAGGACAGGAGACATCGTCGTAAACGATTTACGTCCGTCAATTTTCCATCCATTATCCGTACGCACTGCTACTGTTCCAGGCTTTCCACCACGTGTCGGGCTTCCTGTCGCCGCCTCACTCAATGCGCGGTTAATGAGAGCACCGTTTCGAATTTCATCTGCTAAAAACTGCGTCATTTCATCGTTCCACAATTTTTTATCGAAAATCTCACCTGAAATTCCTTGATGCCAACCAATCGACAAAGCTGTTGCGCTATCCATCGCGCCGATCGTCTCTTGAAACGATACGAAATCACGCATCGTCATGTCATTCTCACCGAGTGCTTTCTCCATCGGAAGACGTGTATAGCCCATTTCCACTAATTGTGCTACGTTACGTTTCGGGAATGAAGAATTGCGGTCGTTTTCTGCACGATGTTCTTTAAATGCTTCTGTCTGTGCTTCTAAACGTTCCACCCACTCGCGTTGAAATTCATTCGTCATCATCATTTTCTTTGACATTTCGCCACCTCAATTCATATAATCGTTTCCTACAATACCATAATTATTGAAGCATCATGTAGTATTTTCATCATAAAATTCATCTTTCATTCTTAATTTTTTCACTAAAATGTAACAATGTAAGCTTTTCAACATTTTTCTTCTTTTGTTTTCATTTAGGTGTTTACTTTTAAATAAAGCTGTGTTAATATATAAATTGTGCTTCAGATGAAGCCATCCCAGAACTTTGATTCCGTAGCTCAGCTGGGAGAGCGCTACCTTGACAGGGTAGAGGTCGCTGGTTCGAGCCCAGTCGGAATCATACTTTAAAAAGAGCCTTAAACGTTGATATAATAGCGTTTAAGGTTTTTTTATTCGATATCAAAAAGGTAGTTTATAGATATTAAAAGGAAAATTTTATCATCGTGTGCATTTCGTGTGTAGATCAGCCGATAAATTTTGCGTTTCCCGATAAGTTTTTAATTGTTTTTATGAAATTTTTTATAATTAAGTTATAATTTAAATATAATTTTATTCATTCGAGTGACTTCTTTCCCCGCTGCCATTTGCAGGGCTGGATGAGCTCGCACAACACCCTTTCCCCGCTACCGTTTGCAGGGCTGGGGTGTTTTTTATAAAGAAAGAATCCTTAAATATGAGAATATTTTTAAAACATGAATGCCTATACTCATAAGAACAGTATAGGCATTCTTTAACTTTAGATTTTCACTTCTCTCATATTACATCGTTTTATTCTTGCCGGAAGTTTGAAACGTTCTATCTTGAACAAGACCCAAGTTCAGCTTAAACGAAACAACCAGTCCCCGGTAAAATACCGAAAGCTGGTTGCTTAATACTTTAAGGGGAATTCCCCTATGTTTTATTTTGTTTTTTTACCGAACAAAAAGTAAGCAGCCGGTCCGACGAATTTTCCGAATGTGACGACTGGTGTCCAAATTAATTTATTCCCAACTTTAAATTCTTTCTGCTTCGCAACATCTTGAACCGCGTATAACGTAATCGCTGTTTCCGCTGCTTTCACTACATTGTTCATCATCGTATTTTGTTTTTTATGTTTCGCCATTTTATATCCTCCTCTTTCTTCCTTATTCATCATTTCCACCATTCCTTCTATTTTAAACAATGAAAGTCCAAATAACTGAAAAAATCCACTTATTTTTAGTTAAATTAATGCGTAGCACTCCTTCATTTACTACTTATATGATATTTTTTAAAAAATTTACAGAACATTCATATTGTTATAGAATTTCAGATATTTTTATGATATGATTTTAAAATATTATTGTTTAGGGGGAATTACATGAAGAAACAGTGGTGGCTTGGCGTTATGTTCGGTGCACTTATGCTCGTACTTGCAGCATGTAGTGGCGGATCAGATAATGAAGAAAAGCCGAAAGAAGAAGGACAAGATTCAGAAGAAAGCGCAGAAGGCGGAGAACTCGTCATCGGGAACTTGCTCGACGTCAACACGTTAGACCCAGCCGGTTCAAACGACGTCCCTTCAGCAGCGGCGCAAGCGAGCATTTATGAAACACTCGTGTACCGCGATGAAGAAACATCTGAAATTACAGGTGGACTTGCGACAGAGTGGGAACAAGTCGATGAATTAACGTGGCGCTTTACAATTCGTGATGGAGTTACATTCCATGACGGAGAAAAATTAGATGCCGCAGCGATTAAAGCGAACTTAGACCGCGTGCGCGATCCTGAAGTCGCAGCATCAGCAGCATTTTTATTCGAAATGATCACAGAAGTAACAACACCGGAAGATATGGTCGTTGAAATGAAAACAGACGCACCATTCGCTCCATTATTATCGAACTTATCACACGGAGCTGCAGGTATCGTGAGCCCGAAAAGCATCGAGGAAGATTATGCCGCGATGAAAGAAGGCAAAATGGCAGGTTCTGTCGTTTCAAACAACCCAGTCGGTACAGGTCCATTCAAATTTAGTAAGTGGAAAACAGGAGACTACGTAAAATTAGAGCGTTATGACGAATACTGGGGAGAGAAAGCGAAAATTGACTCTGTTAAATTCGCCGTCATCCCAGAAGCAGCAACACGTGAAGCAGAACTTCAAAACGGCGGAATCGACATTAGCATTCCAATTCCACCGACAGACGTCGCTTCATTAAACAACAGTGATTACGCAAGCGTGTTAGAACAAACGTCGACACGTATTACGTACCTCGGATTCAACGTAGAAAAAGAACCGTTCGACAATGTGAAAGTACGTCAAGCAATCACATATATGCTCGATCAACAAGAAATTATTGACGGAGTGTACGAAGGTTTCGGCGTTCGTGCAACAGGTGGTTTATCACCAGACATTTTCGGTTTCGATAAAGATTTAACAGCGATTGACAAAGATGTCGATAAAGCGAAAGAATTAATGAAAGAAGCTGGACTTGAAGACGGCTTCAAAACGACGTTATGGACGTACACAGACCCACAAAACGTGGAAGTTGCAGTCCTTTTACAATCAACGTTAAAAGAAATTAACATCGATGTTGAAATCGAACAGATGGAATTCGGTGCATATTTAGAAAAAACAGCGAACGGCGAGCACGATATGTTCATGCTCGGATGGAGTAACCCGACAGGAGATGCGGACTACGGATTGTATTCACTCTTCCACTCTTCATACTTCGGAGATCCAGGAAACCGTTCATTCTACAAAAACGAAGAAGTCGATAAGTACTTAGATGAAGGTCGCGACAATGCGGACCCTGAAGTTCGTCTCGCTGCTTACAAAAAAGCACAAGAACTGATCCGTGAAGATGCTCCAGTCGTCTTCATCCAACACCCTCAGCACTTAGTCGGCATCAGCAATAAAGTAAAAGGTTTCGAAATTGACGGAACTGCACTTTACAACTTACGCAACGTCACAATCGAAAAATAATACAAAAATATCCAGCCCTTTTATAGAGCTGGATATTTTTTATGCGGATAATCGCTGTAATAATTGCGCGACTGTTCGACTTTGTTCCGCTTGTAATAAACGGTTCGCCAATTGTGCTGATGTCGATAATTGTTTGAAATGTTCAATCCAATTTAAACGCTCTGTGCGCTTCTGTTTCGCTTCGAAGACGAGATGTAAGTAAATCGGCTTCTCAATAAGTCGCGCCTCATACAACTCATCGGCAACTTCATGTACTTCTTCCCCTAAAGCATACGTGAAATCGTAACGCGCTATTACTTTTTGCCAGACGTTTTCATCTTTTTCCCCGCGATCATCATATTCTTCTGTCACTTTAAATGATTTTTCTCTCTCATCTCTCGCCTTAATTCGCTCTGTTTTCCTCAAACGATATGGCGAATTTGTCGGATATAGACCGTGAATTCTCACTACAATTCCCCCTTTTTCCCAATTCCTTTTCACTTTACATCGACTGAACAGAAACTTTCTTTAGTCGTTTAGACTTATTTTATCATTTTTATTTCTCTTTATTCATTATCTCAAAATAACAACCACGAACAGTTTTTGTTCGTGGTTGTTTTATTTGTCGCGATAACAATGTGGACATGGCTTATAAATCATCGGATAAAGTTCTACATAATCTTCATCGGTCATTTCCATGTTGTTTGGGTGTATAAAATTCACTTTACATTCTGGTTGAATCGCATCTTGACGATGGACAACTTTACGATTCCCTGTATTCACAATAAATGTAGCCACATGCATTCCCTCCCTTTCCTTATAGGTTAAAGCGAGAATAAGAAATTTGCAAATTTTTCACACTTTTTACTATTTCGATATAATCATAACCTTTTAATTGATGAAAAATGGTGTTGACAATTATTTTTTTCGTTGCTAAGGTTGTAGCTGTGATTGAAACTAAATAACAGTTCCTCGTTAGGTGAGGCTCCTGTATGAAGATATGCTACTGCCCAGAAACGTCCAAAGACGCCAACGGGTCAGCAGGAACGATCGAGTTAAGGTCGTTTTTAATGTAGCTGTAACTTTACTATGTCATACAGTGCTAAAGCTCTATGAAGGAGGCGTTTTAAATATTCCTATTTTTAATAAATGACGACGCATTCGCTCGTTTATTAACGTATGCTTTTTTTAGGACACCCTTCTTCGGACGAGGGGTGTCCTTTTTCGATTCAAAAATGATCAATGGAGGTGGTGGAATGGACATTCCGAGTTGTAGGTTTAGGTTCAGAGTATTCAAAGTATTCAGGTTTTTAACTAGGAGCAATATCCATTTTGCCCCCTTCATTGCGGTGGATATTGCGTAAGGAGGTTTACGCAATGGTGAAAAAACAATTTAAACTCGAAACGACAGGAAGCTTAATGGATCGCGCTTATTTAACGCTCCAAGAAAGCTTTACCGTCGAACAAGCGGTGCAATACGTCCGCGACAACGTAGAAAATAAAACGAATATTCATTACTTATATGTGACGGATCAAGACGGGATGTTAAAAGGTGTCATGTCATTACGTGAACTTTTAAGCGCGAGTGGCGAACTCCCATTGAATTCTGTTATGACGACGAATGTCAAATCGTTACCGACGGATCTCGACCAAGAGAAAGCAGCGAAAATTTTCCAAAAATGCGATTTCGTTTCAATGCCTGTCGTGAACGAGTTTCGTCAAGTTGTCGGTGTCGTTCACGTCGAAGATATTTTAGATGTTATGGAACAAGAAGCGACGGAAGACTTCCACAAAATGGCACCCGTCTCTTCTTTAGAAGTGAGCTTAAAAGATGCGAAAGTGACAACTTTATATCGCAAACGTATCGTTTGGCTCGTCGTACTCGTCTTTATGAACGTCTTTTCAGGTGCTGGAATCGCCCATTTCGAGGATGTTATCGAAGCAAATATTGCACTCGTCTTCTTCCTTCCTCTCCTCGTAGATAGTGGCGGTAACGCAGGTAGTCAGGCGTCGACACTCGTCATTCGTGCGATGGCAGTTGGACAAGTTCGCATGACCGATTGGTTGAAAATGTTCACGAAAGAAATTTCAGTTTCTATTTTACTCGGTGTGACGATGGCAGCAGCAGTTGCAGGCGTTGGTATGTTCCGCGGTGGACCTGAAATTGCATTAGTCATCGCATTAACGATGGTCGCAGTCGTCATCGTCGGCAGCTTAATCGGAATGAGCTTACCGTTCATCTTCCGCAAATTAAACTTAGACCCAGCAACAGCTAGTGCTCCACTCATCACGTCAATTGCAGATATCGTCGGAGTACTCATTTACTTCTCAATCGCAAGCACATTATTATCTCTATAAAAAAAGATTCGGACTTATCGTTTACCCTCTTATAAATAAGTCAGTGTACGAAGGGCTTTCATGCGCTTCGTACACTTTTTCTTCATTTTGACAGATTCTCTTTTGAATTATACAATATTTTGGGCGCAACTCGCGCTACAATTTGAGTCTCTATAGACTGATTTATAGGAGGTATGTCGACGATGTGGTTCATCTTTGCGGTTCTCACAGCATTCGCTTGGGGCGCAGCTAATTTATATTATAAGAAAGGTTCTGACCCTGGAGACCCGACGAGTCACTTAAAAATCGTCGTCATGATCGGTTTTGTCATGGGGATTCATGCCGTTTCTTATATGCTCATTAAAGGCATTACATTCGATGTATGGAATATGGTGTTATATTTCCCTGTATCGTTCATGTATATTTTATCGATGACATTAGGTTTTGTCGGCTTGCGTTATATCGAGCTATCGATCGCCGCTCCCGTTCAAAACTCGGCTGGGGCTATTACAGCGATTTTATTAATGATATTTTTCCCAACATCTATTTCAGCACTTGAAATTTTCGGTATCGTCATCGTAACAGCGGGGGTCATTATGCTCGCTCGTTACGAACAAACGCATGATCACGAAATTATGTTACAGAGCGGGGAAACATTTGACCCTAAATATAAACTCGGATTTTTAGCGATCACTTTCCCGATTTTATACGCTTTAATCGACGGAGTCGGCTCGTTTTTAGACGGTGTTTACTTAGATAAAAAACAATGGATGAGTGAAGATAATGCATTGCTCGCTTACGAATTCACCTTCCTCATTTGTGCGATTCTCGTCTATTTATATTTGAAGTTCATTAAAAAAGAAGACTTCAAAATCTTCAAGCAAAAAGACCGTGGAATTGCCGCTTTACTTGAAACAGCTGGACAATTTTTCTACGTGTTCGCGATGGCAGGTAATGCGATGATTGCAGCGCCACTCATCGCATCAAGCGGTATTTTCTCCGTCTTATTATCGCGTATTTTCTTAAAAGAAGTATTATCGAAAAAACAGTATGCGCTTATCGCTGCTGTGATGATCGGTATTATCGCACTCGGAATTGCCGAAGAATTATAATAGGAAAGCACTCACCCTACATACGGATGAGTGCTTCTTTTATTTCACATATTGCAAAATTTGTTTAAATTCAGCCGTTCCTGCTCGTTGCAACAACTCGTATAAAATCGTTTCCACCCCGACGATTTTCACTCCTTCATGACGCAACATGCTCATCGCACGCTCTTTATCTTCTGCATAGCGTGACGACACAGCATCTTCGACAACCGCGACATCATACCCTTCGCGTTTCAAAGAGAGCGCAGTTTGGTATACACAAATATGCGACTCAATGCCAGCAAGTACAAATTGTTTGCGGCCTAATTGTTCCACCGCTTGTCGAATCCCTTCATTCAACATCCCGTTAAACTCGATTTTTTCATACGTTGGTACACCTTCTAAATGCTGACGCAACTGCTCTTTCGTCGGACCGAGCCCTTTCGGATATTGCTCCATGCAAATGATCGGAATATCGAGTGTGCGCATTCCTTGAATGAGTTGCTCTTGCTTTTGTAACATACGCTCACTATTTTGAACGATGTCTGCCAATTTCCCTTGTACGTCGATCAACATAAATGCCGTTCGTTCTACTGTAAACATTTCTTCCCCTCCTGTAACTTTTTTATACGGTTTCCGTATATACTATTATAACGAAAGGTGTGAGGCAATTGGAAAACATATACGCTCATTTAACAGGAAAACTTTCCCCTTCCTATACGAAAGTGCTGAAAGTAAATGCAGTTCTTGAATTCATCGTAGAAATTCTTGTCGTCGGAATTTTATTAGGCGTGAGTTATTATTTTGATTGGTTCAACTGGATTAATATCGTTTTATACGTCATCGGCGCACTCATCATTCTCGATAATGTATGGGATTTTTTCTTTCAATCTAAATTTACCGTCGTCAATTGGGCATATGAAGTCGATGAACAATACGTTCAATTAAAACGCGGTCGTCTCTTCGAACATTATGAAATGATTCCGATGACGAAAGTACAATTCGTCGCGACGAATCAAGGACCTATTTTGCGCAAATACGGATTATACACATTGCGCATCGGCACGATGGGCTCAGAACATACAATTCCAGGTCTCCCCGAAGATGAAGCATTACGTTTACGAGAGGAAATTGCCCACTACGCTAAAGTGAAGGAAGTGGAAGTGTAATGGAAAATAGACGCTTTCATTTTTTATCAGTCATTCTTCAAATTGCTTCCTTTTTTAAAAGTTGGTTTTTCCCGCTCCTTCTTATTTTTGTTTTCAACTTTAACAATGATGCGTTATTGTGGACAATCGCTCGCTACGTGGCGCTATTTTTCATCGTTTGGAGCATCATTGAAGCGATATTAACGTGGCGGACGACGACGTATCGTTTTGAAGAAGAACAAGTCGTCTTAAAACATGGCATTTTTTCGAAAACGAGACAAACGATCGATTATGATCGGATTCAAAACATTCAACGAAAAACGTCCGCGCTTCATAAAATACTCGGTTTAACGACATTGACGCTCGAAACAGGCGCAACCGGTGACGATGCTTCCATTGAACTCGATGCGATTCGTCCTGAAGAAGCGACAGAAATCGAGCGCAAATTACACGCTAAACGAAAACAAGTTCCATTCGGTCCTCAACTACCTAGCGCACAGTGGGATATGCGATTAAGTGAGGCAAGCGAACCGGCTATCGAATTCACTTCGAAAGAACAGCGTACACTTCATTTCGAACCGACAGAGCGCGATACCGTTCGAGCGACATTCGCATCGCTCAGCTTTTTCGCCCTCATCCCAATTTTAGCGACATTATTTTTTAAAACGATCGACTTATTCAAATTAGAAGATCAAGCGAGTCGTTGGGTCGATTTATTCAGTGGGAATTGGTTACTCATTACTGCAGCTTCTATCGCTCTTTTACTTATTTCACTTGTATTCGGACTCATTATTACGTACTTCCGTTTCGGACGCTTTATGATTGAATCAGACGATGAACGCGTCTATATTCAACGAGGTATTTTCTCGGAACAATCGTTCACGATGAAAAAGAAAAATGTACAAGGGATTCAAATCGAACAAACATTTTTAAAACGATTGCTTAAACTTTCCCAAATTAAATTAATTAGTGTCGGTAAAATAGGAGACATCGAACAAGAAGCAAATTCCCTTTACCCTTTCTTGCCCGTAAAAAAATCAGCATCATTACTAGCTGATATTTTACCCCAATTTGCCATTCAACCGACATTAGAAAAATTACCGAAAAGCTCTCTTTGGATGAAACTGATCCGCTTGCCGATTTTTGCAATTATCGTGTTTATCATCATCCACTTTTGGGGTAAAAGCTACTGGTGGGGAGCGCTCGCGCTATTCCTTACGTACGCAGGACGCCTACTTGAATATATATTTACACGATACCAAATCGACGGTGAACATATCATATTAAAAACAGGTGCTTGGACGACCGAAACATTTATAACGAAACGAGACTTAATTATCGAAATTGAAGTGAAACGTTCCGCTTTTCAAAAAATGTTCGGACTTTGCACCGTCGTCATGACGAACCGTTCAAAACCGATTCACGTTCATACGATTCAAGATGTTCCGACAGACTTTGCGGAAACATTTATCCATTGGTATGCAAACCGTCAAGTAGAAACTCTTGAAAGTTGACATTGATGGTATTCTTTGGTATATTATTAGATGTGCTTCAATGCACAAGCCCTCGTTAGGTGAGGCTCCTGTATGAAGATAAGCTACTGCCCAGAAACGTCTAAAGACGCCAACGGGTCAGCAGGAACGATCGAGCTAAGGTCGTTTTTAATGTAGCTGGTTTTCGCCTATGTCATACAGTGCTAAAGCTCTACGAAGGAGGTTATGGAATCTGTTTTCTGATTCGCTTTTTTAGCGATTCAGTCACTATGTCATGTAACATCCTTCTTCGGAGGGATGTTTTTTGTTTTTTAGAAAGGAGGTTATGCAAGATGACGCATTACGAAATGATTTTCAAATTATTTTTCGCCCTCATACTCGGTTTCTTCATCGGACTCGATCGACAGCTCAAACATAAACCACTCGGCATGAAAACGTCGATGATTATTAGCGTCGCGAGCTGTCTCATTACGATTGTATCGATTCAATCCTTTTTGACTTATGCAACACCTACTTTCCGCAATATGGATCCGATGCGCCTCACTGCTCAAATTGTGAGTGGAGTCGGCTTTTTAGGTGCTGGTGTTATTTTGCGTCGCACGAATGATGTCATTTCAGGATTGACGAGTGCCGCACTCATTTGGTCTGCTTCCGGACTCGGAATTGCAGTAGGCGTTGGCCTTTACTTAGAAGCGACATTCGCTGTTATTTTATTCATTTTATCCGTAAACGTCTTACCGTTCATCGTGAAACGATTCGGCCCGAAACGATTGCGTGAACGTGAAATTGCGGTACAAATCATTATGAATCCTAATTCAAAGATGACTGAATTACTACAATCAATCGAAGGAAAAACGACGAGTTTAGCAGGCAATATGAGCAAAGATTTAACAGTCCGAAAAATGCGGATTCAAGATATCGAAAACGGTCAACAAAAAATTAATCTCGTGCTCTCCGCACCTGAAGATGAATATACGACCGAAATTTACTACATGTTTAAAAAAATCGATGACGTCATCGGTGTGAAAATCGAACGTTTATAGGAGGTATTCCAATGAATTTAACAATTAAAAACTGGGAGGAGTATACATATTACTTAACCATTTATTTAAAAGAAAGCCCTTCACAATTTCTCGTCGACTTTGAGCAATTGCCATTACACTATCAATTAAAGTACTTTAAAGAACTAACGAGAGAACGTCGCCAGCTTTTTTACGGAATTGTCTCGAGCGATCTCGTCTCTCAAATTTTCGGGAAACTATCGATTGAGCATCAAGCGATCATCGTCGAAGAACTCGATAAAGAATTACGTTCTAAAATGTTCAAACAACTGCGAACAGACGAATTCGTCACATTGCTTGAACAAGTGAGCCCAGAAGAGCGTGAATCCTTTTACACATTGCTTCCTGAGAAAAAACGAGCGCAATTGGAAGAGATTTTATCGTATGACGAAGACTCGGTCGGCTCTATCATGACGACGGAATTCGTCTCCATTTCAGAAAACGCAACAGCGGATGAAGCGTTACAACATATTCGTAACGTCGCGAAAGACGCGGAATCGATCTATTACCTTTTCGTCGTCAATGACGATAATAAATTGATGGGTGTCCTCTCTTTGCGCGAATTACTCGTCATTAAAGATGGTGCGACACCGCTTCATTCCGTCATGAAAAAACAAGTCATTGCCTTACATCCACACGTCCATCAACAACTCGCCGTCGAAGCGATTTTCGAACATGACTTACTATTGCTTCCTGTCGTGTCGATGACGAATGAACTGATCGGTATCATTACCGTCGATGACATTGTTGACGTTAACGAAGAAAGCAAAAAGCAGACGAAACCGCGCTTTTCTTTCACGCGCCTTTTCTCCGCTTTACTGTAATAAAAAAACGTCCGCTCCTTAAAAAGAGTCGGACGTTTTTATTAGAGGAAATGTTTGACGATTGGATATTGATACACTTCGTCGTTCATCGTTTTAATCGCGCCAATAATCGGTACTGCAATTTCTACAATTCCGAAGAAAATTAAAAATGGAATCCCGATAATGAACCAAGAGAAAAATGTTGAAACGGCGATACATATCCACATAATCGCGTTAAAAATCATCGCTTGTACGGCGAGTTTTTTCGTTAAAGCGTCGTCTTGTACGAAATAAATGATGAGCGGTCCTAAAAACGGTACGAACAGTGCACTTAAATGTAAAATGATTCTTGTTCCTTTATCTTGAGAAGTCATGTTGATCACCCTTTTCTCTTTTACTTTGTATCTTATATACGAATAGATTCTCAATTGGTTTCATTTTTCCTTTACTTCTTTTCAAACTTTTTCGTATACTACAAGTAGTTCGAATTTCGAAATAATAAGGAGGAAATAGATTATGGTTCAACAATTACCCTCACGTGACCAAGTTAAACTGGAAGAAACGTGGAATTTACAAGATTTATTCGCTTCGGAAAAAGAATACGAAGAAGCGATTGAACGTTTAACAAAATCGGTCCAAACATTTCACGATGAATACGTCGGAAAAATGAAGGATGCTTCTTCTGTCGTTACAATCGTTCAAGCGTATGAACAAGTGCTCATGCAATTCGTGCCAATCGGAGCATATGCGAGCCTCGCTTCAAGTGTCGATGAAACGAATACGGAAGCTCAAATGCGTGCCAGCAGCTTCAGCCAACTCGCTTCTCGTCTTGCGAGTCAATTATCATTCGTCGAAAGTGAACTTGCGGCATTAGAAGAAAGCGTTTTACAACAAGCGATTGAACAAGAGCCGACACTCGCTACGTATTTAAATGAAGTGATTGCCTTTATTCCTCATCAACTTCATCCCGAAGTCGAAAAAACATTAAAAGCATTCGGTTCAACATTTAGTTCACCGTACAGCTTATACAATACGACGAAACTCGTCGATATGACGTTCGAGCCGTTCCAAGTGAATGATGAATCTTTCCCTTTAAGCTACGTCTCTTTCGAAGGGGTATGGGATTCCCATCCGAACTTAGAAAAACGTCGAGAAGCGTTCCGCGCCTTTTCAAATAAATTACGCGACTACCAACATACGACAGCGAAAACATACGATATGCACATTCAACGTGAAAAAACAGAAGCATCGTTACGTAAATTCGATTCGGTCATCGACTACTTACTATTCGACCAACAAGTCGACCGCTCGATGTACAATCGTCAAATCGATGTCATTATGGAAGAATTAGCACCGCATATGCGAAAATATGCAAAATTATTGCAGCGTGTTCACGGCATTGAACAAATGACATTCGCTGACTTAAAAGTACCGCTCGACCCGAACTATGAGCCAACCGTTTCAATCGAACAGTCGAAACAGTACATTTTCGATGCGCTTTCGATTATGGGAGACGACTATCACACTATGTTAGAGCGCGCTTACGATGAACGTTGGATCGATTTCGTACAAAATATCGGAAAGTCGACGGGAGCATTTTGTTCAAGCCCGTACGGCAGTCACCCTTACATTTTAATTTCTTGGACAGGTAGTATGGAAGATGTTTTCGTCCTCGCACACGAACTCGGACATGCGGGACATTTTTACACGGCTCATCAACATCAAAGCTATTTCAACGCTCGCCCTTCTCTCTACTTTATCGAAGCACCGTCTACGATGAACGAAATGTTAATGGCGAATCATTTATTGAAAAATTCAACTGATCCGCAATTTAAACGTTGGGTCATCTCATCTATCGTATCGCGCACGTACTATCATAACTTCGTGACGCATTTATTAGAAGCGCATTACCAACGTAAAGTGTATGAACTCGTTGATACAGGTCACAATGTGAACGCGAGCTTGCTCAATAAATTGAAAAAAGAAACATTACAACAGTTTTGGGGAGACGATGTCGTCATCGATGACGATGCGGCGCTCACGTGGATGCGTCAACCTCACTACTACATGGGCTTATACCCGTACACATATAGCGCAGGATTAACGATTTCGACAGCTGTTTCACAACGTATTTTAAAAGAAGGCGAACCGGCTGTAGAAGATTGGTTAAACGTCTTGCGTGCTGGTGGAACGAAAACACCTGCACAACTCGCACAAATGGCAAAAGTCGACATTACGACAGATGCGCCACTTCGTGAAACGATTCAATTTATCGGTTCATTGATTGATGAACTGATCACATTAACAGACGAAATCGAACAAGCTTAATGAATGTGAGGAACGAATTTTTCGTTCCTCATTGTCGTTTTCAACAATTGTCTGTATACTTTGGTCAAACTAAAAAAGCAGGTGACTTTTATGAAACAATCGAAACGATTACAACAATTACCAGAACATTTCTTTTCCACACTCGTCGGCAAAGTGGCCGAACAAATTGAAGCAGGACATGACGTCATTTTACTCGGACGAGGCAATCCTGATCAACCGACTCCTCCCCATATCGTCGAAGCGTTAAAACGGGCAGTAGACGTTCCTGAAAATCACGGATACTCGCCTTTCCGAGCACTCCCTGAATTAAAGGAAGCCGTCGCTAAGTTTTACAAAAGAGAATACGACGTCACGCTCGATCCTGAAACAGAAGTAGCTGTTTTATACGGGACGAAAACAGGACTCGTTGAAATTCCGTTCGCTCTACTAAATGAAGGGGAAACGATTTTATTACCAGACCCAGGTTATCCTGACTACTTATCTGGGGTCCATCTCGTCAATGCGACATTAGAAACGATGCCACTCCTTGAAAAAAATCAATTTTTACCCGATTATGCTTCGCTTCCTGAACGAGTGAAAGAAGCGGCTAAAATGATGTATTTAAACTACCCGAGCAATCCGACAGCAGCTGTCGCACCGCTCTCGTTCTTTGAAGAGACTGTCGAATTTTCGAAAGCTCGCGACATTATGGTCGTCCACGATTTCGCTTACGGAGGTATCGGCTTCGACGGTAAAAAACCAGTGAGCTTTTTACAAGCGGACGGAGCGAAAGACGTCGGGATCGAAACATATTCGATGTCGAAAACATTTAATATGGCAGGATGGCGTGTCGGATTTGCGGTCGGCAATGCACAAATGATTGAAGCGATTCATACGCTACAAGACCATTTATTTATCGATATTTTCCCTGCCATTCAACATGCAGCTATCGAAGCGCTAGGTGAAGACCAATCTGCCGTAGACGAACTCGTCGCCATGTACGAATCGCGACGCAATGCATTCGTTCAAGCTTGTCAAGACATCGGTTGGAATGTTCACGCGCCAGAAGCGTCATTTTTCGCTTGGTTACCCGTTCCCGCTCCTCATACGAGCGAATCATTCGCAGACCTTTTATTAAAAGAAGCACATGTCGCTGTAGCACCAGGGCACGGCTTCGGAACATATGGTGAAGGATTTGTGCGCGTCGGACTTCTTGAAAGTGAAGAACGACTCGTCGAAGCTGTGCAACGCATCGCTAAACTTCAATTGTTTTAAACAAAAAACGAAGTCTCCTCGCGAGGAGGGACTTCGTTTTTTAGCGTAATTGATGAATCCGTTCAAACATGCGGTCCGCATACGTTTCATCCATATAGTTGTACTCATCCATAATTTTTCCTTGTCGGTTCACTAAAAAGAAACTGACACTATGAATCACTTGATCTGAATGGTCGGGTTTTTGAACGATCGTGCGGAAACTTTCTCTCGCAAACCGTTCGATTTCTTCCTGTGTATATCCTGTAATCGCATGCCAGTTCGATGGATCATCCGTGAACGCCTCGACATATTGTTTCAAAACAGCAGGCGTGTCGATCGTCGGATCTACCGTGAACGAAACGAACTCGATATCGAGTCCTTCTTCTTTCGCTCGTTTTTGCAATTTTACCATCTCAGCAGACATGGGGGGACAGACGGTCGTACAGTTCGTAAAGACGAAATCTGCCACCCATATCTTCCCTTCTAATTGCTCCATTCCGAACGGTTGATCGTGCTGATCGACGTACGTAAATGGTTGAATTTGATGCCCATCTTCCGGTGGCGCACAGCCAACGAGAATGAGCGATAAACTAATGACTACTCCCCACGCGAATTTGTTCACGCTTCTCCCTCCTCAAACTCAATCGTTACCGTCGTTCCTACTTTAGGAGAACTCGTAATTTCGAACGTTCCATTGTGGAGACGTACAATTTCTTTAACGATTGATAATCCAAGTCCAGTGCCTCCCGTCGTCCGTGTCCTTGCCTTATCCGTGCGGAAAAAGCGTTCGCCAATTCGATGTATATCTTCTTGTGAGATCGTCACGCCGCCATTCGTTACACGATACGTGACATGATGCTCATCTTCTTGTAATGACACTTTCAATACGCCATCTTCCGCCGAATATTTAATGGCGTTGTCTAACGTATTGTAAAACACTTGTTGCAAACGTTGCGCATCTCCAGACATAATGATATCTTCATCGATATTCGTCTGTAATGTCAATCCTTTTTGCGCAATATGAATCGAAAATAGTTCGAGCGTATCTAACAACAATTGCGCGAGCGCAATCGGCTGTTTCTCCAACGTATACATATCTTCTTGAAGATGATTTAACTCGACTAAATCCGTCATCAATTTATTTAAACGTTCGGTCTCTTTTTGAATCGTCACTAAATATTGTTTCGCTTCTTCAGGCGATTCATAAATATTGCTCTCCAATGCATGTGCGTATCCGCTAATGTACGTAAGCGGTGTTCGCACTTCATGCACGATATTCGACGTGAACTCTTTTTTTCGTTTCTCTTGTTCTTCTAACGACAAACTCATCGCGTTAAATGCGTTCGCGAGTTGACCTACTTCATCTTCACGATCAAGTTGCAAACGGCTCGAATAATTCCCTTTCGACACTTCTTTCGACAACACTTGAAGCTGTCTGAGCGGCTCGAACATCGATATCCAAACGCGATTGACGATTAAAAATAAAAGCAAGAAAAACAGCGTCCCGACAAATGCGAGTAGCGGAATACTTTGCTGGAAGACGACTTGAATCGTCGCTAATGGGATGTACATGTAAATAAATCCGACGAGTCCTTCTTCCATTTTAATCGGGAAAATCGCTCCTAATATTTCACGGTCCAATTCTTCGACATATCCATTTTTCACGACATACGTCCCTTTTTCTAACTGTTCGCGATCTTCATCGTCGATTAAATTTTCGTAGTTAATTTGATAAGGAAAATACGTCGATAACTGTTCTAAATCGTCTACCGCAATAACTTCATATTCTGAAATGACGTTGAACCATTGGATTTTCTCGATAATATCGTCACTTAAATCGCCGTAATGGTAATGAGAAGCTGTCCGTTGTCCTTGATAGACGAGCGATTCTTCAATGCTTTTCAAATAAAGTTCTGAGTATAAAAAGTGGATGAAGAAAAAGGAAAATAAAATCGTAAATGCGACGCTTACGACGAACATGAGCAATATTTTTTGACTTAAATTTAATTTTTTCATCATTAGCCTTCTAGCTTGTAGCCAATTCCCCAAACCGTTTCAATCATACTTCCAGCGCTCCCCATTTTTAAACGGAGCGTTTTAATATGCGTATCCACCGTTCGTTCGCTACTTTGATGATCTTCTCCCCATACGAGGTGAAGCAATTGCTCACGCGAATAGACGCGTCCTTTATTTTTCGCTAAAATGTTAAGCACACCGAACTCTTTCAAAGTAAGGGAAAGAGGCTCTCCATTTAATGTGACCGTGTGCGCATCGTTATCGATGACGATCGGCCCTACTTTTAACGTATCCGTCGTCGGCTTATCATTGTAAGAACGACGCAATACTGACTCGACACGCGCTAACAGTTCGCCTGGTAAAAACGGCTTGACGATATAGTCGTCTCCCCCTAATTTTAACCCTTGAATTTTATCCCATTCTTCTCCTTTTGCCGAAAGGAAGATGAGCGGAATGTCCGCGATGTTTTTCACTTCGCTTGCGAACGTGAAACCATCCATGTAAGGCATCATTACATCGACGATGAACAAATGGGGTGAAAATTTTTCAACGAGCGATAATGCATGTGCCCCATCCGTCGCTTCTACAACGGTATACCCTTCTTTTTCTAAAAAAGTGCGAATGAGTTTTCTCATTTGCGCTTCATCGTCTATAATCATAATTGTGTAACGTTTCAAATTAGACACCTCGTCTTTCAAATTTTGTTACGATATTACGATTTTCACAAAAAAATGTGAAGCTGGTGTGAAACAGACTTCACGAAGGAAACGTTTGTTCATGTTACTATCGTATCATGAAAATATTTAAAATCGGAGGAATTTGTTTGAGAAAATTAAGTTGGTTATTCGCGCTACTTACGATCGTTTTAGTCGCTTGTTCAAATGATTCAAAAGAGGTAGTGGAAGAAGACTTCATTCCTGAAATTATCGAAGTCGACTTGCAAACACCTGAGCGAGTCGAAGCAGGTGAAACAATCACATTACGCACTGTCGTCACACAAGGTGATGAAACTGTCGATGATGCGGACGAAGTTATTTATGAAATTTGGGAAGAGACGAATAAATTAGAAAGTGAAATGATCGAAGCTGTACCAGAAGGTGATGGAATTTACACGCTCGACTACACTTTCGGTGAAAAGAGCGTCATGAACGTACAAATTCACGTTACTGCTCGTGGTATGCACAATATGCCTGTCAAACAAGTGATTGTCGGTGAAGGGAAAGAGTACGAAGAAGTAGAAGAAACAGCGTACGCTGCTTACGTCCAAACCGATGATGTTGAAAGTGGAAAAGAAGAAACGCTCATCGTTCACATTACGGAAAAAGGAATCCCGAAAAACGAATTACCTGCGACGTTCATTTTACATTTTGATGATGCAGAACCTGTTGAGTTGGAAGTGACGAATGAAGAGCGCGGTGAATATCGTGCCAACTATACATTCCAACAAGCTGGTTTCGCTAAATTGGAAGTCGTCGTCCCGGTAGAAGATGCGACATTCCGAGCGATGCAGACGATCAATGTGCGCTAATGTATAAAACATTTATCTTTTTGCACATCGTTTCAGCCATTTTAGCGACTGGACCACTATTTATGATTTTCCCGCTTTTACGCTATGCGGAACGTGAGCGAATCGATCAAAGCGATGCGATTATCGTGCCGATTCAAAAAGCGGTCTGGGTCGTCATGCACGGCGGACATCTCGTCGTCACGACAGGCGTCCTTTTAATTTTATTTGGCCCTTACCCTTGGCATACGTCTTGGGTCGTCCTCACTGTGCTCGTCATGTTGCTCTGTTCGTTCTTTTTAGCGACCGCTTACTCGAGACAGTGGAAAGCGTTCGAACGAGAGCGCTGGACGAACAAACAGCTTTGGTCGAACGTGCGACGTGTCACGTGGATCTATATCGGAATTATGCTCACAATGCTTTGGCTCATGGTGACAAAACCTGTATTATGGTCATTTTAAAGGAGGGGTACGATGCGCACGACGATACAATATTCAACTGTTGCTCGTTCAATCGATAAATTGTCCGCAGCCCATACGACAGATATTCATGAACTCCAACTTTCTTTAACTTCTATTGAGAGCGCAGAACGTTCATTTTCCTTTACGTCCATTATCGATGTTTCTTACAAACCGTTCTCAGACGGGTCAGGATTTTTATACGTCCATACGGATGAAGGTGTATTTTCCTTTCACGTCATCGAAAGTCCAAATACGTTTATTCAAACATTCAAAAAAATTACGAAACGCAAATGAAGAAAGGAAGTTACGACATGAAATGGCATGAAAAATATGGGAAGATTGGCTTTTTCGTCGGATTGACGACGCTCGTCCTTCTCATACTCGGCGTGCGAACGATACTCGGAGTCGAACTCGGCTGGAAAAACTATTTAGCCTTCTCGATATTCGCTTTTACCGTCGGCGTCATTATGACATTGCTTTTATTTTATAAATGGATGATCGCTTTTTGGATTTTTTCCGCTGGGCTCTTCATCGGATTTTTAGAAATGTACCGCAACTTTTTATTTTCCAACGCTGAACATGCGGACTCTTTAGGTATGCTCGGTTTGTACAGCATTTCCGCCCTCGGTTGCGGTCTTGCCGTCATCGTTCAACTCATTCAAATTTTAATGAAACGAACGTAAAAAAAACGCATACACCCGGATACGAAGCCACCAAAAAAGTCTTTTTCACTTCGTTTTTTCTAAAAACTGTTGATTTCCGCTACAGGCGGACGCTTTCCACGGGCACGGCCTCAGCCTCGGGCCTACAGGACATAGATTAGGTCATGTAGTCAAAATTGTAACGCCCGGGGTCTTCGGCTCGTGCTATTCCCGTAGGAGTCGCCACCTTTCGCTCCAATCAACAGAATATACTTGGTCATAAGGAAAAGAAGCTAGTTGTTCGATTTTGAACAACTAGCTTCTTTTTATTTTAAAACAACAATTAGTCATTGTCGGTTATTCAGTAGCTGCATCCGATACGGATGTATGCATTTTTTGTTATCCTCTGTCACAAGCTGATTTTAATTTAATTTGTTTGCTTCGAAGTTGACCGCAAGCTGCGTCGATATCCGCTCCATTTTCGTAGCGGACACCGCTTTGAATTCCACGATTTTGAAGCATTTTATGGAATTTTTCAATCGCTTCTGTTTTGCTTCGTTTATATTGGCTATGCTCATCTACTGGATTGTACGGAATTAAGTTCACATACGCTAAATGACGCATCTTTTGCAATAAGTTCGCGAGTTGTATCGCTTCTTCTGGATGATCGTTGACATCGTCGATTAAAATGTATTCAAACGTAATACGACGGTTTTTCTTACTGATGAAATAATCTACCGCGTCCATCACTTCACGAATCGGGAACGCTTTATTAATTTTCATAATGCTCGTGCGCAATTCGTCATTCGGCGCATGAAGCGAAACCGCTAAGTTAATTTGAATATCTTCATCCGCAAACTCGCGAATTTTTGGCGCAAGTCCACTCGTCGATACTGTAATGTGACGCGCTCCAATCGAAAGGCCGTCTTGGTCGTTCACGACGCGTAAAAAGTCCATTAAATTCGTATAGTTATCGAACGGCTCTCCGATTCCCATGACGACGATATGGCTGACGCGCTCTTCTTTTCCAACTTCATCTAAATGATGTTGAACGTTCATAATTTGCTCGACGATTTCACCTGCGGTTAAGTCGCGGCTTTTGCGCAATAGTCCGCTCGCACAGAAGCTACAGCCGATATTACAACCGACTTGTGTCGTCACACATACCGAATAGCCGTAAGGGAATTTCATTAAAACTGTTTCAATTAAATTGCCATCGTCCAAACGGAATAAAAATTTAATCGTGCCATCTTGCGACACTTGTTTCACTTCTTGTTGAAGAGATGTAATATAAAAATGCTCTTCCAATAGAGCACGCATCGATTTACTTAAGTTTGTCATTTCTTCGAATGATTTCACACGTTTTACATAGAGCCAATCCCATAATTGTTTCGCACGGAATTTTTTCTCCCCACGTTCAAGTAACCAATCTGTTAACTGCTGTTGTGTCAAACCGTAAATGGCTTGTTTCATTATTTCTTCCTCTTTTCTTCTCTTTGCTGTTGAATGCGCTGTTCCATTTCTCGTTTCGCATTATTCCATCCGCGCACGAATGAAGCGACGTACGTCAAAGACAAAACGACGAATAAAACGGCAATCCACGTCATGCCGCTCGTATACGCAAAATAAGCGGAAACGAGAAGTAAAACGGTCATTACGATTTCCATCATACCGTTGCACCTTCTTTTAACATTCTGTTCAACAGTGTAACATGAATCACCAATCGGTGGAAACAATTGGACGAGAATTTACGCATGTTTTCTCAACAAATAAAACGTGTAGCCATATGAATAGGCTACACGTTTCGTTAGACGAGCGCTTCGTCCAAACGTTTGAAAAATTCATCCATCTGTTCATCCGTTCCGATCGAAATGCGTAAATAATTCGCAATGAGCGGATCTTTAAAATGACGGACGAGCACTTTTTTCGCTTTTAATTGCTCGTACAATCGCTCTGCATCGATCCCGTCTTTTTTCGCAAAGACGAAGTTCGCTCCAGACGGCAACACATCGAAACCTCTTTTTTCTAAAGCGGCTACTGTTTCTGTGCGCGTTGCGATGACCGCTTGTCGTTTCTCTTCGAAATAGTCCGTATCGCGAAACGCTTCTGTTGCGCCTGCTAATGCGAGTTGGTCGATCGTATACGAGTTGAATGAATCTTTTATACGCACGAGTCCTTCGATCAGTTCAGGTTGACCGATCGCAAGACCGACGCGAAGTCCCGCGAGCGCTCTCGATTTACTCGTCGTTTGAATGACGAGTAAATTTGGATATTGATCGATAAGTGATACCGCAGATTCCCCACCTACTGCAAAATCGATATACGCTTCGTCTACGATGACGACGACATCCGGGTTCGCTTCGAGCACGCGCTTCACTTGTTCAAGTGGCCAGTAAATGCTCGTCGGCGCGTTCGGATTCGGGAAGATAACCCCCGCTTCCGCATCGAAATAATGTTCCGCACGCAATGTAAAATCATCTTGTAACGGAATCGCATCAAACGGTATATTAAACAACTTTGAATAAACCGGGTAAAAACTGTATGAAATCGCTGGGAATTTCAATGTTTTTCCTTCTTCAAAAAAAGCATAAAAAGCAAAGGCAAGCACTTCATCTGAACCATTTCCGACGAAAACATTTTCCTTTTTCACACCGTTTACTTCTGCGATGGCTTCACGCAATTCATCGGCAGTCGGTGACGGATATTTTTGCATATCGCCTGTCGCTGTGTTCGTAATCGCTTTAATGACACGTGGACTCGGCTTATATGGATTTTCGTTCGTATTTAATTTTATAACATCTGGATCATTTAATTGTTCACCAGGTACGTACGGATTCGTCCGTTTGACGACTGGCGTCCAAAATTTACTCATCTCACTCTCTCCTTTTACGGTCTACGTTCGCGTAAGACGCGTTTAATATCATCGACGTCGATGTCGAGTTCCGCAATTAATACGAGCGTATGGTAAACGAGGTCGGCAATTTCATTCGTCACTTCTTCAAAGTCACGATTTTTTGCGCCGATGACTACTTCTGTCGACTCTTCGCCTACTTTTTTCAAAATTTTGTCGAGTCCTTCAGTAAATAAGTACGTCGTATATGACCCTTCTTTCGGGTTCGCTTTGCGATGCTTCACTTCATCCGCCACTTCATAAATGACGGTGCGTACCGATTCAAATTCGATGACGGGTTTGAAGAAACAAGAAGTCTCTCCTGTATGACAAGCAGGTCCCGCTGGTTCGACCGTCACTAAAATCGTATCTCCGTCACAATCTACTGAGAGTGATTTCACACTTTGCGTATTGCCAGATGTTGCGCCTTTATTCCAAAGTTCTTGACGGGAACGGCTATAAAACCATGTTTCTTTCGTTTCAATCGTCTTTTGTAACGCTTCTTCGTTCATATAAGCAAGCATCAAAACTGTTCCCGTACGTTCATCTTGTACGATGGCTGGAACGAGTCCATTTGCGTCATATTTAATGTCCATTTTATTCATCCTTCACTGTAAGCCCTGCTTCTTTTAAGGCCTTTTTAATATCTTGAATTTTCACTTCATCAAAGTGGAATACGGATGCGGCGAGTAAACCGTCCGCTTGACCATCTGTTGCCGCTTCGATAAAATGTTCTATCTTCCCTGCGCCACCACTTGCGACCGTCGGGATTGATACACGCTCTTTAATGGCGCGCATGAGCGGAATATCGTAACCGTCTTTCACACCGTCTTCAGCGATGCTGTTAATGACGAGTTCGCCTGCTCCGAGTGATTCCATCTTTTCTACCCATTCGAGCGCATCGATGCCTGTATTTTCACGTCCACCTTTTGCAAATACGCGCCATACACCGTCTTCATCACGGTCGATATCAACAGAAACGACTACTTTTTCGCTGCCGATCGCGTCTGCAATATCGCGTACGATGTTTGGGTTTTGAATCGTTATACTATTGATCGACACTTTATCAGCACCGAGTGCGATTAATTTTTTCACATCTTCTACTGTGCGAATTCCACCGCCGACGACGAATGGTACGGGAACTTCTTTCGCGATTTCTTCAATTAAATCGTAAAATAGTCCGCGTCCTGTCGTTGAAGCGGAAATATCGTAAAAGACGAGTTCATCTGCACCTTCCGCGACGTATTTTTTCGCTTGTGTAAGTGGGTCTGCTACTTCTTGAACGTCCATAAACTTGCGGCCTTTGACGACTTTACGATTATCGATATCTAAACATGGGATAATTTTTTTCATGCGTTTTGCTCCTCAATTAGTTTTTGTAATGAGAGTGCTCCTTCATATAACGCTTTTCCTATAATCGCTCCGTATAAACCCATCTCGCGCAAATCGCGAATATTTTGTTCCGTTGATACACCACCTGAAGCGATAATGTCGATCGATGTCATATCATCGATTTCTTTCAATTCTTCCATATTCGGCCCTTGCATCATGCCATCTTTCAAAATATCTGTATACACGACCGTCTTCACACCGATCGCTTCTAGTTCTTGAATGAGATCTGTCGCTTTCGTCGTGCTCGTTTCCGTCCATCCGTCCGTTGCGACATATCCGCCACGAGCATCGATCGATACAGCAATTTTATCACCATATTTTGCGACCGCTTCTTTTAAAAACTCAGGGTCTTCAATCGCCGCTGTTCCGATAATGACACGGGATACTCCATTTTCGATATGCTGCGTCACTTTGTCCATCGTGCGCACACCACCGCCAACTTGTACCGGAACATTCACTCCTTGTACGAGATCGCGAATTGCGTTCATATTCGGTGTATCTCCACTTTTCGCTCCGTCTAAATCGACGACGTGGATAAATTCGCCACCTTCACGCTCCCACTGTTGTGCCATCGCTGTCGGTGAGTCATGGTAAACTGTCTCCTGGTCATAGTCCCCTTGTGTGAGACGGACACATTTACCGCCTCGAATATCAATTGCTGGAAATAAAATCATCTTGTTCTTCCTCCCTATTCTAAAAGACCTTTCGTCGACGGTACGCCGTCTTGCAACGGATCAATTGCACTTCCTGCTGCGAGCGCTCGTCCGAATGCTTTAAAAATCGCTTCAATAATGTGGTGTGTGTTTTTTCCGTAATGTAAGTTAATGTGGAGTGTGACACGTGAATGGCTCGTAAACGCTACGAAAAACTCTTCCACTAATTCCGTATCAAATTCCCCAACTTTATCTTTCATTCCTTCTACATTAAAGACGAGGTACGGTCGGCCGCTAATATCTAATGTGACATTCGCTAACGTTTCATCCATCGGCATCGTAAATGTGCCGTATCGTGTAATGCCGACTTTATTGCCAATCGCTTCGTAAAAGCATTGCCCGAGTGCGATCCCGATATCTTCTACCGTATGGTGCTGGTCCACTTCCAAATCGCCATCACATAATACGTCCAAATCGAAACGGCCATGTTTCGCAAAAAGTGTTAACATGTGATCGATAAAGCCGACACCTGTTTGAATATTCGTTTTACCTGTCCCGTCGATCGCGAAGCGTAAATTAATGCTCGTCTCCTCTGTCGTACGGCTACGTGAAGCTGATCTCATTGAAAAAACTCCTTTCGAATTAAGACTGATTTCGCATGACCTGTCAATTGCTCCGCATTGGCGATCATTGCGACCGCATCTGCTTCACGCATGAAAGCTTCTTCTGTATAGTGAATGATGCTCGACTTTTTCATAAAGTCGTACACACCTAGTGGTGAAGCGAATCGTGCCGTTCCGCTCGTCGGTAACGTATGATTCGGTCCCGCAACGTAATCACCGAGCGCTTCTGGTCCATACGGTCCGAGGAAAATCGCACCTGCATGTTGAATCTGTTGCATCGAACTAACCGCATCTTCATTCATCAACTCTAAATGTTCAGGTGCGATGAAATTAATAATGTCATGCGCTTCTTCTATATTGTTAGCGATAATGATACGACCGAATTGCTCAATCGAAACATTCGCAATTTCGTAACGTTCTAATTGCTTCACTTGTTCCGCTACTTCTTTTTGCAATTCTTCCGCAAATGAATCACTCGTCGTCACGCAAATCGCATTCGCCATTTCATCGTGCTCCGCTTGTGACAATAAATCCGCTGCTGCAAAAGAGACATTCGTCGTGTCATCTGCGAAAACACAAATTTCACTCGGTCCTGCAATCATATCGATCGCGACATCACCGAACACCCATTTTTTCGCACGCGCTACGTATTGATTGCCCGGCCCTGTAATTTTGTCGACTTTCGGAATCGTTTCAGTTCCGTAAGCGAGCGCCGCAATCGCTTGTGCTCCTCCTACTTTAAAGATCGTATCCGCTCCTGCCAACTTCGCCGCTGCAATAATAGAAGGTGAAATGTTCCCTTCACGGTCTGGCGGTGTCACGATGTAAATTTCTTTCACACCTGCAATTTTTGCTGGCAACACGTTCATTAATACGGTAGAAGGATATACCGCTTTACCACCTGGTACGTAAATGCCGACCCGTTCAATCGGTGTCACTTTTTGGCCAAGTGTCACACCTGGTCGCACTTGTTCAAACCACGATTTTTCTTTTTGGAGGCGATGGTACTGTTCAATTTGTTCTTTCGCTGTCGTCAAAGCACCTAAAACATTCGGATCGACTTGGAACATAGCGCGCTCCCACTCTTTTTCTGAAAGCTCCAAAATATCTAGCTTCGCACCGTCAAACTGCTCGGTATAGCGGAACAATGCTGCATCTCCTTCTTTTCGAACGGTTTGAATAATGTTTAATACTGTATCATCAACCGACGACGTTAAAGCACTCGTTTCTAATGCGCGCCGGCGTTCTTCTTTAAACGCTTCAGCTGTTACGATCTTCATTCATTTTCGCCATCCCTTCTCGCAATTGCTTAATCATCTTTTGAACTTCTTCCGTCTTCGTTGCATACCCTGCTTTGTTCGCGATGACACGTGCGCTACTTTCAGCGATTTCTTCTAAGACGACGAGTCCGTTTTCACGCAATGTATTTCCTGTTTCAACGATATCAACGATGACGTGCGACATGCCGATTAACGGAGCTAATTCAATCGAACCATTCAATTTAATAATATCCGTTTGACGTCCTTTTGACTCAAAATATTGCTTCGCGATATTCGGGTATTTCGATGCGACGATAATTTTCGGACGCTTTTCCATCTCTTCTTCTGGAAATCCAGCTACCGCAATTTTACAACGACTAATTTCGAGATCTAACAGTTCATAAACATCTTTCGCATCTTCCATAATGACGTCTTTACCGACGATTCCGATATCTGCAGCTCCTGTTTCAACGTAAGTTGGGACATCGACTGCTTTCACTAAAATGAGACGCACTTTTTTCGAATCGTCCCAAATGACGAGCTTGCGCGTATCTTCCGTAAACTCTGAAAATTTAACCGACATTTCTTCCAATATCGCTAATGTTTGTTTCGCTACGCGGCCTTTCGCGAGCGCTAAAGTAATTTCTTTCACGTTACATCGCTCCTTGCTTATCGATAAAGTAAGCGATACAATCATCGATTTGTTCAAATCGTTCTGTCGTTCCATTAAATTGAAGTGTAATCTCTTCTCCTAATGTCACAGTATGTATCGTTTCAAGAATGGCATTTTTTCCGATCACCGCTTCAAAATTACGATTGCGTAATTCATTCGCAAGTTGTACCGCTTCTTTTAAATATGCTTGTTCTGTAATGATCGTAATTTCAATCGCTGTCGAATCTTCTTTCACTGCGGATACTGCTTCCATTAAACGATCCAAATCAAATGCGAATCCGACTGCTGGGAATGATGCGCCGAAACGCTCTCCTAATTGGTCGTAGCGTCCCCCCATTAAAACTGGCTTTCCGACACCGTCGACATAAGCTTGGAAAATGAGATGTGAGTAGTAATCCATACGATTAATTAACCCGAAATCAAAAACGACATGTTGTTCTACCCCGAACAATTGTAAGTAATCATTGACGTCCTTTAAATAATCGAGTGTCGCTTTCACCGCTTCGTTCGAGACGTACGGCTGTAATCGTTGCGCGATCGTTTCAAAGTTTCCGTAGTACGTTGGAATGTTGGCGATAATGTTCGCCGTCTCTTCGTCGAGGTTCAATGTTTGAATATATGTCGCAAGTTCCGCCATATTTTTCGCTCGCACGTACGATTCAATTTTTTCGACTTGCTCTTCTTGTAAAGCAAACGGTGCTAATAAATCTTTTAAAAATGTCGCAAAACCGATTTCGAACTGATGTTGTGTCACGTTTAAATCGTCGAGTGCATGCGAGGCTAAAGCGATCGTTTCAGCATCGATTAAAGGGCTGGATGGATTGAAACATTCGACACCCATCTGCATTTTTTCAATCGATTCACTCGCTTCAAACGATTGGCGAAACACTTCTTCTACATAATAGTAACGCTCGTAAGATGGGGAAATCGCAAGCTCCAATTGTTTCGCATATTTGTAAGCAATCGGCAATGTGACGTCCGGTCGCACGACGAGCAATTCTCCATCATAGTCTGTCACTTTAATCGTTTCTTTTAAATTCATTTCTGTTTTCACATTCGCATACAGTTCGTATCGTTCAAACGCATCGACTTTCAATTTTTCATAACCGTACGTTTCAAAACGGTTCGCAATCGTTTGTACGATACGCCCGTACTTCTTTTCATTTGGTAAGTTAAACAATTCACTCGCCCCTTTTACTTTATTGCTTTACTAGACTAAAGTTATATAGTACTATAAAGCTTACAGAAACAGTTGTCAATAGAATTGGAGGAAATTAAATGTTTGATTATCATATGCACACTTCTTTCTCTGCAGACAGTCGTGCCGACATGCAAGAAATGATTGAAACAGCGATTGCAAAAGGCTTAACAGAAATTTGTTTCACCGAACATATCGACTACGATTACCCGGACGACACGATTGTTTTCGACTTAGATTATGATGCGTATACAGAAACGATCGAGCGTTACAAAAAACAATTTCAAAACGATATTACGATTAAAAAAGGGGTCGAACTCGGGATTCAACCTCATTTATTCGAACGTTATGATGCATTGATGGCGAACACGTCTTTCGATTTTGTCATTTGTTCCATGCATACGGTCGAAAATAAATCACTCCATTACGGCGAAATCTTTGAAGGTCGTACGTTAGATGAAGCGTTCGCTGTTTACTATGATGAGTTTTACCATTGCTTACAACATTTCAAAGATTACAATGTGCTCGGCCACGTCGATCTCATTAAGCGCTATGCGAAAGAAACGACACCGAACTTATTCCACGACGAACTCGCCGCAATTTTTGATTTAATTATTCCTGAAGGAAAAGGAATTGAACTCAACACGTCAGGAACACGTTACGGATTATCGCACAACTTGGCGAGCCCCGATGTCCTTCAATTGTACAAAGATCGTGGCGGGGAAATAATTACGCTCGGTAGCGATGCACACCGTCCTTCTGAAATTGCGCATGAATTTCGTGAGTCACTCGATTTATTACAGTCGATTGGATTTAAATATGTGACAACTTTTGAAAATCGCAAGCCCTTGATGCATAAAATTACAAGTTTATAAGACGATATAACAAAACCTTCTCGCGCAACATCGAGAAGGTTTTGTCTTACATGTAATGGTTCGTTTAGTGAATACCGTGCGTCAACATCGCGTTCGCTACTTTTAAAAATCCAGCGACATTCGCGCCCATTACTAAGTTGCCTGGTTCACCGTACTGTTTAGCTGCATTCGTACAGCTATCATAAATGTTTTTCATAACGTTATGAAGTCGTTCGTCAACCTCTTCTGTCGTCCATGAAAGACGCATACTATTTTGCGACATCTCCATCGCAGAGACAGCTACTCCACCGGCGTTCGCTGCTTTCGCTGGTGCGAATAACACGCCCTTCTTTTGGAAATATTGAATCGCTTCGATAGAAGAAGGCATATTCGCTCCTTCTCCGACCGCTTTGACACCGTTTGCGACAAGGGCTTTTGCGCTTTCTTCATCCAGTTCGTTTTGAGTTGCACATGGAAGTGCGATATCGCATGGAAGCTCCCAAATTTTCGAGCAGTCCTCCACATACGTTGCCTCTGGATAATACTTTAAATATTCGTGAATTCGTTTTTTATCAACTTCTTTAATTTGTTTCACAACATCCAAGTCAATTCCTGTCTCGTCGTAAATGTAACCGCCTGAATCACTACATGCGATCACTGTCGCACCGAGCTCCATCGCTTTTTCCATCGCATATGTCGAAACGTTCCCCGATCCTGATACGATGACACGGCTATCTTGGAACGATAATTCATTTTCACGTAACATCTCATCGACGAAATACACTAATCCGTATCCTGTCGCTTCTGTACGCCCTAAACTACCGCCTGAATCAGGGTGCTTCCCTGTAAGGACCCCCGCTTCATAGCCACCGTTCAAACGGTTATAATGACCGAACATGTAGCCAATCTCACGTCGTCCTACTCCGATATCCCCCGCTGGTACGTCTTCATCAGGTCCGATATATTTATGTAGTTCCGTCATAAAACTTTGTGTAAAACGCATAATTTCACGGTCTGATTTTCCTTTCGGATCGAAATCAGCCCCCCCTTTACCAGCACCGATCGGCTGTCCAGTGAGTGCGTTTTTAAAAATTTGTTCGAACGCTAAAAATTTCATAATACTATTATTAACCGATGGGTGGAAACGTAATCCCCCTTTGTACGGTCCTAAATCGCTGTTAAATTGCACACGGAAACCACGGTTGACATGGACTTTACCTTGATCATCTTCCCAAGCTACACGAAACGAAATCGTACGGTCTGGCTCAGTAATACGTTCAAGGATCCCGTCTCTTATATACTCAGGATGTTGAGCGAATACCGGACGTAGCGAATCAAAGATCTCTCTCGTCGCTTGTAAAAACTCTGTCTCATTGCTATTGCGTTGTTTAACGAGTTCATACACTTCGTGGACGTAATCGTTCGCGCGCTTGCGTTGTTCCAGTTCTCTCGGCGTTAAATTTGTCATTGCGCTTCATCCCTTTCTTTTTATCTTCTTTTAAAGCGAATATTCTGACCTTTAAAAAGAAGTTGTCATTCTATTCTTTATATTATCATTGAAGAAAGCTCTGTACCAATATTTATTTAAAAATTTAGTGAATTTTAACATGATTTCTTGTCAAAACGTTCGCTTTTTCACACTTCTGTAAAACAATTCAGGTATACTGAACGAAGAACATACATTGATGAAAGGGGTTCTGTTCATGTCAACAAAACAAGTACGAGTCGCACTTTTCGATTTTGACCAAACATTTTACAAATACGAAACATTTTCTTTACTTCAAAATCATTTGAAGCATGACGAACAATTGAAAGATCGCTACAAACGCTTTTTTAACCCGACATTTCTTCCTTACATGCAATATAAAATCAAATTAATGCAACCGGAAAAAGCTCGACGTATCGCGATGCAAAATTATTCGAGCGCATTAGACGGTGTATCAGAAGAAGACGTCCGCTCCTTTTTCCGAAAATTAAAGCCGACGATTGAAGAAGGTGTTAATAAACAACTCGCAAATCTCGTTGAAGAGAATGCGAAAAATGGCATTCGTTCGATTCTCGTTTCAGGCGCATTCATCCCATTTTTAGAAGAGGTGACGGGCGATTATGCATTCGATGCTATTTTAGGTTCTGACATTCCATTCGTAGACGGAAAAGTTGATGGAAATGCGACGATCACACACGTGCAATCCGACTTAAAAGTAGACGCAATCCACGACATTTTACAAGGAGTCGACGTCGATTGGGAAAATAGCTTCGCCTTCAGCGACCGCTATTCCGATTTACCGATGCTCGAACTCGTCGGCAATCCAGCAGTCGTCAATGCGGAGCCTCGCTTGAAAAAACACGCTTTAGAACGCGGATGGATTTATATCGACGCATAAAAAAACATGTTTAAAGTTAGACTTAAGTCTTCTTTAAACATGCTTTTTCTTTTTTAAGATACGAATTTTAAACCGACGACGCCGATGACGATTAAAATGACACTCGCAATGCGTCCCATACTTTTCGATTCTCCGAAGAAAATCATATTGATGACGACTGCGCCCGCTGTCCCGATTCCAATCCATACGGCATAAGCGATACTCACTTGTAAGTAGTCGAATGCGAAATATAAAAATGCGAATGCTCCACCGAAGCCGAGCAAATAAATAAAACCGTTAAATACATTTTTCACTTCACTATATTTTTTCAAGCCGATGACCCCTAAAAATTCAAAGCCAGCAGCTAAAATGACTAAAATCCAACCGAGCGTTTCACCAGACATGCTCGGAAACCAATTCAATACGAAATCTAATGTTCCACCATTCATTTTATTTTACCCCTCGCAATGCTTTCTTTTCATCGATTGAATCGGCAACATTTAATCCGATGACACCAATAACGATGACGATCATAAAGACGACTTTCGCCACGCTTAACGGCTCATGGAAAAAGATAATATCCATCAAGGCGACTCCGACTGTCCCAACCGCTGCGAATACCGCATACACTGTACCAGTCGGTAACAATTCGCACGCTTTCGTTAAAAAGTGAAAATCGATAAAAATAAAAGTGACGATAAAAATCCAGTGCCACCAATCACTTGCGACGTTAAATCCATAAATCCAGACGAGTTCAAAAAAGCTCGTTAGCGCGACATATGTCCACGCTTTTCTTTTCGTTTGACTATCCATTGTATCCTTCCTTCTCCTCTTGCAATTCGAGCGCATGCTGCAACAATTCATAAACCGCTCGTTTTTGACGTCTCGCGCCTTCTTCCTTATGTTCGTCGTACAAATACACTTGCTCAGCCGCTGATTCAATCAATCCGATCATAAGCTTCGATACGTCTTCTTCGACGATTGTCGAACGAACAGATTTCAACACTTTCGCCTTCCATAACCAATTGCGCAAATACGCATAAATCGGCTCATAGACGGATTCCCATTTTTTCAAATGTTCCGTCGAAGCGAGGCCAGCGTAAATTAAAGCTTGCACTTCATGGTACGTTTCGTTCACTTCAAAAATCGCATCGATAATTTGTACGAGTTGCTCCGACATCGGTAAATCTTCATCGACAGACTGCTTCATCGTCGTTAACAATTTATCCGCCATCACTTCCGCAATCGCAGGCATTAACGCCATTTTAGACGGGAAATATAAATAAAACGTCCCTTGTGCGATTTCCGCCCCTTGCACGATGTGAGCGATCGTCGTTTTTTGAATGCCACGCTCTAAAAAAGAGTCCAATGCAGCACGGACAATTCGTTCTTTTTTATCCATTTAATTCACCCTCTCACGCTCTTGAATGAATAAGATTCATTATAAATGAATCTTATTCATTTTTCAATATGTGAACATTTTTCTTATTAATTTAAAAATATTTTTAACTTTTTTACCTTGTGAAGAATCGCACAATGTCAAGCTTTCATCCGTTTTTTCATAAAATTTAACGCCTTTTAAAAATATTTTTAATTTGTGACAAATTTTATTTTCATGTCAACCATGCACTTTACACTTGACAAATCGAAACTACGTGAAATAGTACACATATTTTATAGTTGCTATATGTGTAAAGACGTAATATATTGTTTATCAGACGGCGTCATGAACACGAAACATGAAAAAATTCCGTCGATCCCTTTAAACATTTTTCGTTTAAAGGAGTAATGGAATGGGGGATTCCAATGGGACAACAATTCAAAAACTCTTTAGAAATGCACGGACGTTTTCACGGAAAGATGGAAACAGTATCGAAAGTATCTCTTTCCAATCGTCACGATTTAAGTTTGGCGTATTCACCAGGGGTCGCTGAGCCGAGTATGGCGATTTTTGAAAATCCACAATCGGTATATGACTACACGATCAAAGGGAACTTAGTAGGGGTCGTAACAGATGGAACAGCAGTGCTCGGGCTCGGCGATATCGGTCCAGAAGCATCTATGCCTGTCATGGAGGGGAAAGCTTTACTATTAAAGCAGTTCGCTCATATCGATGCATTTCCAATTGCTTTAAATACAAAAAGTGTGGATGAAATTGTCGCAACTGTGAAAGCGATGGAACCAACATTTGGCGCAATTAACTTAGAAGATATTTCAGCTCCGCGTTGCTTCGAAATTGAAGATCGTTTAAAAGAAGAATGTAACATTCCGATTTTCCACGACGATCAACACGGGACGGCAATCGTCGTCGCAGCTGGCTTATTAAATGCTTTAAAACTCGTCGATAAAAAAGAGGAAGATGTGAAAATTGTCGTCAACGGAGCTGGTGCAGCAGGTGTTGCGATCGTCCGTTTATTGCTCGACTTAAACTTCCACAACATTATCGTCTGTGATTCACAAGGAATTATTTACGAGGGTCGCGAACATTCGATGAACCCGATTAAACATAAAATCGCGCGTCAAACGAACCGCAAATTGTTACAAGGAACACTTCAAGACGCGATGAAAGGTTCTGATATTTTCATCGGAGTATCGGTCGCAAACTTATTAACGAAACCGTTAATTGATTCAATGAACGAAGATCCGATTATTTTCGGTCTCGCAAATCCGAATCCAGAAATTTCACCTGATCTTGCGAAAGAATACGGCGTGCGTGTCATCGCGACAGGTCGCTCGGATCACCCGAACCAAGTGAATAACGTACTCGCTTTCCCTGGAATTTTCCGCGGGGCACTCGACGTACGTGCAACAGAAATTAACGATGCGATGAAACGTGCAGCAGTTTATGCGATTTCTTCTCTCATTCATGAAGATGATTTAACGGAAGAATATATCATTCCAGATCCATTCGATGCACGTGTCGTTCAAGCTGTTGCAGAAGCAGTCCGCAACGCTGCGATTGAAACAGGAGTGAGCAAACTTCAACAATGCCGCGTCATGTACGCAACGAAATAAACATCATTTGAAAACTGTACATCCTATATGAGAGCGTTGCAAAGCTTTCGTTTTCATAACTCAATACTCTTTCAAACAACAATAAGGCACTTTCTATTCGTTTTCGAATGGAAAGTGCCTTATTTCTTGTCAATACTCTTTTATAGTACGAAGAGAAAAGGATGTTAGAACGAATTTTCGCTCCAACATCCCTCGCATAGACTGCTCTTTTCTTATTCCCACTGATACGGTGTTTCTTGATAAACGTAGTAGTTCAACCAATTCGAAAAAATTAAATGCGTATGCGAGCGCCACGTATTGAGCGGCACTTGCGTCGGGTCATCATTCGGGAAGTAATGTTTCGGCATCGGTGCATCTGGACCTTTCGCTAAATCACGCTCATACTCGTCTTTCAATGTCGTCGCATCATACTCTAAATGCCCTGTCATCATTAAATGACGTTTATCTTTCGATGCGATTAAAAACGCCCCTGCTTCTTCACTCGTCGCTAACAATTTCAATTCAGGATGATTAAGAATATCGTCTTCCTTTACGTCTGTATAGCGTGAATGAGGTGCTTTAAAGACGTCGTTAAATCCGCGCACGATATCTTCCGTCGGATCGATTAACGTATGATCAAACACACCTGTACATTTCCCGGGTAATTCGTGTTTATCGATATCGTAAAAATGGTACAGTGCCGCTTGTGCTCCCCAGCAAATGTTAAACAAACTCGTCACATTTGTTTTTGACCATTCATAAATTTCCGTCAATTCTTCCCAATATTGAACATCTTCAAATTCCATCAATTCAATCGGAGCTCCCGTAATGATCATCCCGTCAAATTTACGGTCTTTAATTTCATCAAACACATTGTAAAACGTATCTAAATGCGTTTTGCTGACATTTTTCGATTCATACGTCGCGGTCGTTAAAAATGTCACATTCACTTGTAGTGGCGTATTCCCTAATAAGCGCAATAATTGAAGTTCTGTCTTTTCTTTTTCTGGCATTAAATTGAGTAGTAAAATATTTAACGGGCGAATATCTTGGGTGAATGCTCGTTCTTCATCCATCACGAAAATTTTCTCCTGTAATAACTTCTCACGAGCAGGCAATGCTTTCGGTATTGTAATTGGCATAATTTTCTCCTCCTTATGTAAAAAACTCCCTTACAATGTAAGAGAGTTTTCGTTCTCTTATCGGTCGGATTGCTCCGTAAGGAATTAGCACCTTGCATTCTGTAGGTTGCTGAAGCGTCAACGGGCCTCGTCCCTCGACTTCTCTTGATAAGACTTATTTGATTTGGTACTCATTATACCAGTTCCTAAACTGTTATCCTAGTGTTCGGCTCACTTTTGATCGACGTAAAATTTATCCAATGTGAACCCGCGACCGATAATTTCTGAAGCGTTCAAAAAGACGACAAAAGAACCTGGTTCGTTCAATTGAATGAGCTTTTTTAAATAGACCGCTTCCGATTGTTCAACAACAGATAAAATCATCGTTTTCTCTTCATTCGTGTAGCCTCCGATAGAATCAACCTTCGTAAAGCCCCGATCGATTTCAGACTGAATGATTTGTTCTACACGCTCTGGCTCTTCTGTAATGATGAGCGCTAATTTCGTTGGGGACGTCTGCAATTGCACGAAATCAATTACTTTACTCGTCACATAAATACTCATTAACGCATACAATGCCAATTCAAAGTCAAAGACGAATGCTGACGTAATGACGACTGCTCCGTCGACAATGAGTTGCGAAAAGCCACTGGAGATTCGCGTATAACGCTTTAAAATTTGCGCGATGAGCGCTGTACCTCCAGTCGATCCGTTTCCACGGTAGACGATTCCGAGACCTACTCCGAGTAAAATTCCTCCGTAAATCGCACTCAACAACGGATTGTCCATCTCCAAATGCCAACCATCCGTTAAATAGATGACGAAAGGTAAAAATACCGTACCGACAATCGTTTTAATACTGAAATCTCGACCGACTAAAACGATGGCTAAAATAAGGAGAGGAACGTTAATAATCCATTGGACGTATGCAGGATTGAATTGATACATTTCATATAAAATCGTACTAATTCCCGATACGCCACCTGCCGCAATGCGACCTGGCAATAGAAAAATGTTAAATGCTAGACCAACAAGGGTTGAACCGATTAAAATAAGAGCATAGTCTAACCACGGGTTGGATTGTAATTGTTTCAGTTTCACTGAATTCCCTCCTTATCTATCCTTTCTATTCTAACAAAATAATGTTTTTGAAACGATATGTTTTCATAATGTTTATCTGACCATTTTTTAGGGAAATACTTGACTAATGATACATTTAGAAGGAGATGGAAATTATGCGTAGTTTAGGTATTGTAAGAAAAGTAGACCATTTAGGGCGAATTGTCATCCCTAAAGAATTGCGAACTTCTTTACATTTAACGAAAGGTGTACCGATGGAAATTTTCGTAGAAGAAGATAAAGTCATTTTACGAAAATATGAAGTCGATGAAGCTTGCGTATTAACAGGGGAAATTACACCAGACAATTTCGAGCTTTCCAATGGTATGTACTTAAGTCCTCGCGGCGCTCAAATGTTAATGGATGAAATAAAAAATAAAATCTCAAAATGATGAAAAGCGACTCACCTCGTACAAGGTGAGTCGCTTTTATTTTATTCTGCGTCTTCTTCTAACTCTACTTCTAAACCTTCTTCATCGTCTTCTGTTTCCACAACAGGTAATACTTTTTCTGTCGTACGTGGATTTGCCTCGATATAGTCGTGTAAGTAACTTTCACGCAATTCGTGACGCATCCAACCCATGAACACTAAAATAATGACGAACGTAATGATCACAGCGTTGAAATTGCCTTTCGAATCTGTTTTGCCGAGTTTGTATAAGAAGAATAACAATACTAATGTCAATAAAATCGAGCCGAGTAAAAGACCTGTTAATAAAGCATCTTCACCCATGTAAAGCATCATTACTTCTTTTTCGAAACTCATTAGCAATGCAGTACCTGCTACGAGTTGTAAAGCTGTCGTCCAGAACATCGTTTGAATTCCGAGACGTTTTGACATTTTGTGTACTTCACGTTTTTCCGCTTCATCTTCTACTGTTTCGCCTTCTTTTAAGAGACGCTCAATCTTCTTCTCCGCACGGCGATTATAGAAGTATAAGTAAATCCCTGAAGTAGCGAAACTTGCCAAAATAAAGTGGAAGTAACGTTGCCAAATTTGTGGGTAGTATGTGAGTGAATGGAAGAACCCTTCAGAACCTGCCCACATCGTTGGATAAAGCATCGATACGACGTTTACGATAAAGATGAGTGGTACGAATAATAAAATTAAACTACCAGCAGCACCGATTAAAACGTGTAACGCTTTTGAACCGCCACGCATCTTTTCCCATGTGAATTTGTATAAATACAAAATGAGGAAAGCTGTGATAAGCAATGCGATCAATGAAAGCCATGCTTTACCGATTAAGTTCGTTGATGAATAGAAATACTGTGTGTAAATAACACTAATTAATAAAAGTGGTGCAATACCTAATACGACCGCGATACTTTTCATGATGGACGTATGGTCCGCTAATTGTTGCGCAATACGGTCAATTTTACGATCTTTTTTGCTCATCCCTTGAATTTCTTTACTGACAGCAAGTACTGATGAACCGATCGTAATGTTCACAAATAAAATGTGTAAAATGAAGCTGACGACAATCAACACTTCGAAAAATCCTACGTTCCCTGGTATCGCAAGTGTAATATCGTCCGGGATTAAATTTGTCATCGTTTGTAAAACCACTGGTCACATCCTCCTTCTCTCACTATTGTTCTTCTTTTTCGTCATCTTTCTCTTTGCTGCCTTGGGTTAAATCAGCATCTAAACCTTCGTTCGATACTTTGATTAAGTAAGCAGCGAGAGCATCACGCTCATCATCCGTTCCTACGAATGGAGGCATGAATGGACGTGTTTCGTGTAGAGTTGAGATGTATCCAGATAATGCCGCTTCGTCCCAGCCTTCAAGACGGTCTCCGAAGTTACGCTTCGTTCTCCATCCTTCTACTGTATGACACGCGATACATTGTCCTTTATACAATTCGCGTCCTGCTTCTAACTGGTTCTCTGCTGTCACTTCTTTAATTGGTGAGGCAGCTGAGTTTGCAAGATATCCTTCTTCGTTAAACTTATCAACTTTTGCAGCTTCTACACCGTTCGCGTATAAGTAGTCATAAATGATGTACGGTTTACGCACAGACTCACGAACCCCTTCGAATTCACCGATGAAGGCAATCGAAGTGAAGAAAATCGCAATCGTTAAAATAACAGGTACACGTTCAGGCTTGATTGCCATCCACAATGCGAAGATGAGGAAGAGCGCAAGTCCTAATATGTGAAGCATGTTAAAGATGTTTTCTGGCATACCTGTTGACCAAATAATTAAATCTTTCGCTTCATCTGGAATGCTGAGTAAGTACCAAATTCCCGTAATGAGAACTCCTGGTACAGTTAAAGCGTTCCAGAAACTGAATACTTTGAAGACGTCACGACGTACTTCTTTGTCTTTAATGAGCAAGCGGATCGGTAATGAAATGAGCGATACCGCAAGCAAGATGGCAATGAATGTTCGGAACGCAAGCGACGGAATGTACGTCGGGTTTAAGAAGGCGTTCCAGAATGATAATGTTTCTGTCCATTTTCCTGGTGTTAACTTCGCTGATAAAATACCTGTGATGATCATCGCTGTTAACCAACCGAAGATGGATAACGTTACCCCGATGCGGAAGTGAATTTTTCGCTTCGCACCTTTCCAAGTGTCCCATGTGTAGTAATAAATAATTAACAACACAACTTCTGTAATAAAGACGATCCATTCAGCAAACCATGCCCAGAAGAAAATACGTAATAACGAACCGATTGAGTCCGGTTGGATAACCGATGTAACGAGCCAAATTCCGACCCCTGTCATCGCTCCGACCGTGGTCGTTATAATGAGCACCCATTTACTAATTGTTTTCGCCACGTTAATGAGCTTTTCGTTGTTCGTCTTCAAGCCCTGGTACTCTAATGAAACCATTAATACCGTCATTCCAATCGCAACCCCGTGACTGACGATTACGTGAATGATCGCAATAACAGCAATTATCATACCGTTTCCTAACCAAGGAAATTCTATGACCGGATAGTTCATAAACTTCTCCCTCCAAATAAAATAATAAAATGAAGTAACTATATACCGCATCTATTATTATCATTTGAAATTATGGAATTCCTGTTAAGTCAATATGACGAACTAGCGAACGTTTCATCAAATTTATGCTAATTTAATATAAAAAAGCCCTGAAATAGATGTTTTTCTATCTCAAGACTTCGTTTTTATGAAAAAAACTTCAACATTCAATTCACTTTTGTTTCTTTTTGACATACTTTCTGCTATTTGTGAAGTTTAATTACCAGTCTAAATCATTTAAAAACTGTTCAATTTGTTCACGTGTTTTGCGTTCTTTACTGACGAAACGTCCTGCTTCTTTTCCTTCACTAAATGCTACGAAACTCGGGATGCCGAAAATATCAAGTTCTTGACAAATTTCGATAAAATCATCGCGATCGACAGATACGAAGTCAATTTCTTGATAGTCTACTTCTAAAGCAGGTAAAAATGGCTCGATCACCGTGCAATCTGGGCACCACCCTGCTGTAAACATGAACACTGTACGCTCCCCTTGTTTCAATTGTTCGAATTGTTCTTTTGATTGTAATTGTTCCATTGTTTATTTCCTCCTCTATCTGTGCAACATTGTCTTTCATTATAATAGATGTCCTACTGAGGTGCAATCTGCTCCCCTCACTTTCCTCCTTTACTATGCTAAAACCGAAATTGAACTATTCAGAATTCACTTTTACACTACTAAACACGAACAATTAACATTGTTTAATGATTAATCATTCACTTTTAAGGCTTTTTTATGTCTTTTTATATGTTTGTTTTGTTTTTTTATGTTTTATTCACGAATTTCGTATTGACTTTTCATTTTAAGGTTGATAAGATATATTCAACATTTCAATATGCTTAAAGATAATGATGGAGATCATGGTCATAAATGCTTTACTTTTAGAGAGCTAGTGGTTGGTGAAAACTAGTGTAAACTTTATGAATCGAGCGCTCCAGAATCAAATTATTGAACGCCCTTTGTGCTATTAGATAATTTCGCTCATACGCGTTATGTATGTAATGAAGGCATAGATTCGTCTATGCAGAAAAAGGGTGGCACCGCGTAAATACAGCTTTTCGCCCCTTGCAGTACGCAGGGAGTGGAGGGCTTTTTTATTTTCCATTTTCTTAGCTGTAGTGAACATTTACTCGTTCACGCATCATTTTATTGACTGACCCGTTTTTCGGGATAATTACTATTACAACATATGTATAAGGAGAGAATGTAACCATGACATTCAAAGTCGTCATCAGTGACCCATTAAGTGAAGAAGGTATTCAACCATTACGCGAGGCAGACAATATTGAGATCGATATCGCAACAGATTGCGATGAAGCACAATTAATCGAGCGTTTGCAAGATGCAGATGCACTTCTCGTACGAAGCCAAACACAAGTAACACGTGAATTAATCGACAAAGCACCGCAATTAAAAGTAATTGGACGTGCGGGTGTCGGCGTCGACAATATCGACTTAGACGCAGCGACAGAACGCGGAATCATCGTCGTGAACGCACCAGATGGCAACACGAACTCAGCTGCAGAGCACACAGTTGCGATGCTCATGTCACTCGCTCGTAACATCCCACAAGCTTTCCAATCTTTACAAGACGGAAAATGGGACCGCAAAACATATATCGGTGTTGAATTAAAACATAAAACGTTAGGTATTATCGGCCTCGGACGTATCGGTGCAGAAGTAGCACACCGTGCGAAAGGACAACGTATGAACGTCATCGCATACGACCCGTTCTTAACAGCTGAAACAGCACAAAAACTCGGTGTTGAACAAGGAACTGTTGATGAAGTTCTTGCAAAAGCAGACTTCATTACAATCCATACACCACTTCTCGATTCTACACGCAATATGATCAACGCAGACGCTTTCGCAAAAATGAAAGACGGCGTTCGTATCATCAACTGTGCGCGCGGTGGAATTATCGATGAAGATGCACTTTACGATGCAATTGTAGAAGGTAAAGTAGCGGGCGCTGCACTCGACGTTCTTTCAGTAGAACCATTCGTCGGTCATAAATTGCTCGACCTCCCACAAGTAATCGCAACACCTCACTTAGGAGCATCTACAGTAGAAGCACAAGAAAGTGTCGCAATCGACGTCAGCATGGACGTTATTAAATTCGCAACAGACGGTACAGTTCGCAACCCGGTGAACATGCCTTCTATTTCAAAACGTTTACTCGACAAAATTGAGCCGTTCTTCGTCTTAACAGAAAAATTAGGCGCTTTCGCTTCACATTTAGTAGACGGTGCATACCAAGAAGTGAACGTAACATATGCTGGTGAACTCGCTGAAGTTGACGTTCGTCCATTAACACGTAACTTAATGAAAGGTCTTCTCACATTGAACTTAGGCAACCACGTGAACGATGTGAACTCACGTTACCTTTCAAACCGTATCGGTATTAAAATCGACGAATTAAAAACGACAGCAACGAAAGGCTTCACAAACTTAATTACAGTGGAAGTTGTCACTGAAAAAGGTTCTGTAAAAGTTGCAGGTACTTTATTAAACGGTCTCGGACCACGTATCGTTAAAGTAGACGACTACCCAGTAGACGTCGTTCCTGAAGGTCACCTTTTACTCATCAATCATAAAGACCAACCAGGTGCAATTGGACGCGTCGGTATGCATTTAGCTGCTGAAAATGTCAATATTGCAACGATGCAAGTGGGACGTTCTGAACAAGGTGGTAAAGCGATCATGATTCTCACAGTAGATTATGAAGTGAAACCAGAAGAAGTCGAAGGTTTAGAACAATTTGACAACGTCTTTGAAGTGAAAGCGATCAACTTTTAAATAAAAAACGAGAACTGCTCATTTGAACAGTTCTCGTTTTAACATTATTCAATTTTTAAATGTTGTGCTGGGCGACTCTCATCCCACTCTAGCTCGATTTCAAATTCATATTTCGTACCGCGACGTTCGACTTTAATTTCAAATTCGACACGCTCTGTCGGTGTCAATTCGACTTGTTGTTCACCGAGGACGAGATTCATTTGCCCTTCTTCTTTTAATTTTGTGGCAATCGTCTCTAAAAAAGTAGCTGCTTCTGTCAATGACATTTTGCGTTCAAAATCGAGTAACACTTCTTTTGGTACACGTTTTCTTGCCATTTGTCATCACTCCTTCTTTATTTACCTATATTATACATTATTTCCTTTATCTTTTGTATAAATACATCGGTAAAGAGTCTGATTCGCCTGTAAACCCGAGACGTGCATAAAACGTAATCGCTTTCGGATAAGCGACGAGCACTTTCGTATAGTATGTTTCATATTTCGCTAAAATTTGTTGCATCATGCGGCGACCGATCCCTTGCCCCTGGTATTCCGGATCTGTCAACACGTAGTGGAAATATACCGTCATGACATCGTCTGATAAAGCGTTTGCGAGTCCGACGAGGCGATCTTTATCCCATGCCGTAATGACAGAATGCGAATTTAACATCGCGTGATAAAGACGCTCTGGATAGTTCGCTGATTCCCATTCAACGGATGCGAACAATTGTTGTAAATTTTCTTCAGTTAAACGTTTTGTTTGAAATGTGTATTGAATTGTCATACATACCCCTCCTCATTCCTTATGCTCCATATTATAATGGATGAGAGGAGTGGATGTCACGACATATTATGAAAGGGGTTTTATACCATTGAGTATTCAAACTTTAATTTTCGATTTAGATGACACGTTATTGTGGGATGAAAAAAGCATCCAAACAGCTTTTGACAAAACATGTGAATATGCGCATGAAGTGAACGACGCAATCGATCCCGTTGCTTTAGAGCGCGTTACACGTGAAGAAGCACGTAAGTTGTATCAATCGTATGTCACGTACGATCACACAGTCAAAATCGGCATTAACCCATTCGAAGGGCTTTGGGGAACATTCGATGACGAAGGTGAAATGTTCCAAAAGATGAAAGAAATTATGCCGACTTATCAGCGCGATGCTTGGACACAAGGATTAAAACGACTCGGCATTGAAGATGCGGCACTCGGTGAAAAACTCGCACTTCGTTTCCGTTCTGAGCGTGTGAAAGCACCATTTTTATATGAAGATACGTTTGCCGTTTTAGATGAATTGAAAAAAGATTATAAATTAGCGATGTTGACGAACGGTTCACCGTCATTACAACGTTTAAAATTAAAAATTACACCTGAATTAAACCATTATTTCGACGTCATTTTAATTTCAGGAGACTTCGGAATCGGAAAACCAGATGCGTCAATTTTCGAAGAGATTGTTAAACTTGTCGACACACCAGCAGAACAGTGCTTAATGATCGGGGATAACTTAATGACCGATATTCTCGGTTCTTCAAAAGTAAACATGCCTTCTGTTTGGATCAACCGTCACGATAAAGAGATGACAGCGGAAGTCGCACCGACTTATGAAGTGACTTCTTTAACTGAACTTGCAAAACTCGTCAAAACATTATAATCCAAAAAGCGCCTTCCGAATGGAAGGCGCTTTTTATTTAAAATGGGAATAATAGTGGAAGAGCGACCATCATGACGATAAACATAATGATTTGTAGTGGAACCCCAGCTTTTACGAAGTCCGTAAAACGATATCCTCCCGCCGTCATGACGAGTGCGTTCGTCGGACTCGCAACTGGAGTTGCAAATGACATATTCGCTCCGACCGCTACAGCGATTAAAAATGACGTCGGATTAGAATCCATCATGAGTGCCGCATTCATCGCAATCGGTGCGAACAGTACAGCCGTTGCAGTATTGCTAATAAATTGGCCGAATAACATCGTTAAAACGTAAATACCCGCTAAAACACCGAGCGTTCCAAATGATCCGAGCGAGTCGATAATCCCTTCCGATAGCAGTTCCATGCCACCGGTCTTTTCAAGCGCGATCGCCATCGGCAACATCGCACCGATTAAAACGACCGTCTCCCAGTTAATTTCTCGGTACGCATCGTCCATATTGCGAATGCAACCCGTTAAAATCATTAAAATCGCGCCGATCGATACCGCGACGACAGCTGGCACGATATCAAACACCATGAGTGCGACCATGAGCAATAAATTAAATGCGGCGATTGGTGCTTTCCCTGTCGCAGCCGCCACCCCTGCATGCTGTTCAGGACGACCGATGACGACGACATCTTTCGTCTCGCCTGCTAGTCGCTCAATCGACTCCCAATCTCCTTGAACGAGCAAAGCATCCCCGAACTTTAACTTCACTTTCGTCATCTCTTTTAAAACGAGCTTCCCTTGACGATTAATACCGAGAATGTTGACGTCATACTTTTCACGGAACCCAATTTCTCGAATCGTTTTGTTAAGCAGTGTTGACTTTGGGGTTAATAATACTTCCGCAATTCCCATCTGTTTCGAAATGAGCTCTTCTGCCTCTTTATCTACTTCTTGCACCGTCAAATGATATTTTTCCGCAAAGCGGCGAACATTGTCAATGTGTCCTTGTATGTATAACTCATCACGCTCTTCAAAAACAGTCGATGCATCCGCCATTTTTTGAAACGTAATCGGTAAAAAATGCATCCCTTCCGAAGAAGAACGTTTTATTTTCAAAATGCACAATTGAAACTCATGAGGCAACTTCAATTGTGAAAGACGCTTTCCAATAAGGTGACTTTCTTTCGGTACATCTACACGAATGAGCCGATTATTCAATTCATACTCTTGCATAATTTTAAACGGCGATAATTGGTAACTATTTTTAGATGCATCATTCCGTCGACCACTTTTCCCTAAGCGCTGACGGATGAAAAATAAATAAATGACGCCGACAATGACACCAATAATACCGATCGGTGTCATTTGGAAAAATCCGAGCTTCGGATAGCCATTATTCATCAATGTTTCACTGACGATTAAGTTGGCTGGAGAGGCAATCAATGTTAACAATCCTGAAAAGCTTGCAATATACGATAAAGGCAGTAAATACTTTGAAGGATTTTCATTAATTTTCATCGCGATTGCCACGACAATCGGCAACATGATCGCTACTGTTCCCGTATTGCTCATAAAAGCGCCGACGAAAGCGACGATGAGCATGAGCGCGATAAATAAACGCTTTTCATTTTCACCCGCGACACGAATTAATAAATCGCCCGCTAATTGAGCTAGCCCCGTCCGTACAATTCCTGCTCCGACGATAAATAAAGCAGCTAGCATAATGACAACACTATTTGAAAAGCCACTTAACGCTTCAGGCGCAGTTAAAACGCCCGTTAACACGAGCGCTAATATAGCGAGTAATGCGACGAGATCTGCTCTCACTTTATTCGTCATAAATAAAATAATCGTAACCGCTAAAACCGTAAAAGTTATCGTTAATTCCATACGTGTTCTCCTCTAATTACGGCCGTTGAACAGGCCCATTCACTGTCACATAAGGGCGTTCCGCATGCCATGTTACTGAAACAGGAGTGTTAAATGTCTCACTTAAACGTTCTGCCGTGAGCACTTCTTGTTTCTCTCCTTGCGCGATTATCTCTCCTTCTTTTAAGAGTACCGCATGTGTAATATGTGGCATCACTTCTTCAATATGATGCGTCACGTAAATGATATGACACCCTCGTTCAATGACGACTTCTAATGATTGTAAAAATTGTTCACGCGCTAAAATATCAAGTCCTGAACAAGGCTCATCTAAAATTAAAATGTCCGGATGACTCATGAGAGCACGCGCAATTAATACACGACGTTTTTCTCCTTCTGACAATTCATGAAATTTCTTCCCTGCGTATTGTGCGATTCGAAACTGTTCTAGTAACTGAAGAGCTTCCGCTTCATCCTCTTCTGTAATTTCTTCATAAATGCCAAAACTCGAATGCTTGCCACTTAAAACGACACGTTCGATCGTATCGTTGCGATAATAATCAGAAAAACGCTCTAATGCGTTGCTCACAAATCCAATCTTTTTACGTAAATCTGGAATATATGTTTTACCGAACGTTTCACCGATCACTTCTACTGTTCCATTCGACGGGAATTGATATGCAGCTAATATGTTGAGCAATGTCGTTTTTCCTGAACCGTTCAAACCGATCAATGCCCACTGCTGTCCACGCTGCATTTCAAATTGAATGTTTTTTAATATTGGACGTCCTTGTAATGTGACGTCCACGTCTTGAAATTTTGCAATCGTCTCCATGAGTGATCCATCCTTTCATTCAAAAAGCTTCGTCTTTGTTAAACCTCTGCTCCGCCTTCTTCAAAATCACGTGTGCGGTGGGCGATTCGTGAAGCGGCACAAGCTGCAACACTCGCCACTAAATCATCTAAAAATGTATGAATGCCATTTCCTTTTTTCGTATCGAGATCATTGATGATTCCAATTTTATTTTTGTCTAAATGTCCAAACGTCGTCACCGCGATTGAACCGTATGTAAATACTGCACCTAATGCGATCGTTTCATCTACACCGAACAACCCTTCGTCTGATTCGACAATTTGTTGTAATGGTGCTGATAACTCTCCTTTTTCAGCGAGCATATCTAATTCAATTCCGACTAAAATCGCATGTTGCATTTCACGCTTCTCAAGTACACGTTCGACTGAATTGACGCAATCTTGCAACGTTAAACTATGATTGTATGGAATTTGCATTTCATAAACGATTTTTGCGATATCTTGAATCGCCACTCCTCGTTTTTCTAACGCTTCTCGCGTCGCTTTCGTCACTTCTTTTGAATGTACTAGTTCTACTTTTGCCACAGTAATATCCTCCTTCATATTGTCGAGTTTTAAAAATACTCGACTTCCTCCAACTTCATACAAAATTATTCGTATTTCGAAAGAGTAATAATAACATTATATCGTTTCCCTTCAAAATCTCCAACTTCTCACACAAACTTTTAAACACGAATCTTTCAGCTCTCGGCATTTCACTGCTATAATAAGAATAATCAAGAATTTGTTTATTTCGAAAGATGAGAAAGGAGAATTCAATGATAAACGGACAAGTGAACGAGATGACAGTTCCCAGTGCAATTTTAGAACAGGAGGTGCCAATCCTCGTCTACATGCCTGACACGTACATGCCGATGCAGACGTATCAATTATTGATCGCTTCAGATGGAGCTGACTATTTTCGCTACGGACGCCTTGGGAAAGTCGTTCAACAGTTAATGGATGCAGAAGAAATCGAAGATACCATTGTCGTCGGCATTCCATATGAGGACAAATATATTCGTCGAGAATACTACCATCCTTACGGAGAACATCAAGAAAAATATGTACGTTTCGTCGGAGAGGAGTTAATTCCATTTTTAGAAGAGCATTTTTCTTTGGAAGATGACCGAGACGCACGCGCTTTAATTGGAGACAGTTTAGCAGCAACCGTATCGCTCACTATTTTACAGCGCTATCCTGAACTGTTCAGCAAAGCCGGACTTCACTCTCCACTCGTCAATGAAATTGTAATGGATATTGCCGAATCACTCGATTCTTCGTTAGAGACGACGATTTACCACGTCATCGGAACGGAAGAAACAGAAGTCCAAACGACGAGCGATGGTATTAAAGATTTTTTACAACCAAATCGCGAGTTAAATAAAGTGCTCGAAAAAACAGCGACGTATTATTTTTACGATGAATTTGAAGGAAACCATACGTGGAAATATTGGCAACAAGATATGGAACGTGCCATTTGCAAATTATTTCAAATGAGTTTATAGGAGGTTACATATGGCTAAAGTAATCATTGCCCAAACGAAAGAACAAAGAGACGATGCCTTTTACATTCGTAAAAAAGTATTTGTAGAAGAACAAAATGTTCCACTCCATATTGAGTTAGATGAATTCGATTTAGAATCGACACATTTCGTCTTATATGAAGGAGGCGAGCCGATCGGTGCAGGACGCATTCGTTTAATTGACGAAACGACAGGAAAAATCGAACGCATTAGCATTCTTCCTCAATATCGTGGCCGAAACTTCGGGAAATTAATTATGGAAGAAGTAGAAAAAGAAGCACGCTCTCATCGACTCCAAAAATTAAAATTAAATGCCCAAGTACATGCGATTCCTTTTTACGAAAAATTAGGATATGTCGCTACATCTCCTGAATTTTTAGATGCTGACATCGTCCATCGCGCAATGGAAAAAAACTTAATCGACTAATGTAAAAGACCTTTTCATGAAATTTCATCCATGAAAAGGTCTTTTGTTAAGCAATCGGCAATTTGTCGATAAATGTCGTCGCTAATCCTAAATAAATTAAAATACTAATGACGTCGTTCAACGTCGTAATGAACGGACCTGAAGCTACCGCTGGGTCAATGTTCAAACGGTGCATTAATAATGGAATGAATGAGCCAGATAGTGTCGCGACGAAAATCGACACCATGATCGCTGCTCCTACGAGAAGTGCGATAATGAACTCGCCTTTCCAAATCGTAATTAAGGCGATGACGAAAATCGCACAAATAATTCCTGTAATTAAACCTGTTCCCGCTTCACGAACGAGCAATTTCCAACGGCTTTCGTCTTCATTATCACGTGTCGCAATACCACGAACAGCAACTGCGAGTGCTTGTGTTCCACTATTTCCGGCAGTACCTGCAATGAGTGGGATAAACGCCGCTAAAATCGCTACTTTTTCAATCGTTCCTGTAAACATGTCAATTAAACTCGCTGTCAGCATTCCGAGCACGAGCAAAATGATTAACCACGGTGCACGTTTTTTCGCTGCTGAAAATGAGTTTTTGTCCGTCGTATCAATGTCGACAACCCCTGCTAATTTAGAGTAGTCGTCGCTCGCTTCTTCGTCTAAAACGTCGATAATATCATCGACTGTGACGATTCCGAGCAAATGTTGTTGAAAATCGACGACCGGCATCGCAAGTAAGTTATAGTCTTGAATGCGACGCGCAACATCTTCTTGGTCATCTGATACGAGCACACTCATGACACGCTCATTCATAATGTCGCGAATTAATGTATCTTCGTCCGCAATAATTAAATCACGCAGTGAAACGACCCCTGTTAAACGGTTGTTTTCATTGACGATAAATACATAATAAATCGTCTCTGCACTAGGCGCTTCTGTCTTTAAAATCGTCATCGCTGAGCGCACTGTCGAACTTTCAGGAATCGTGACGAATTCTGTCGTCATAATTGATCCCGCTGTATGTTCTTCGTAATGGAGAAGCGCTCGAATTTGTTCCGCTTCTTCCTTATGCATTAATGTTAAATAACTAATAACTTGCGTGCGATCTAATTCTTTTAAAACGTCTACCGCGTTGTCGACGAACATGTAAGAAATCATTTCAGCCGCATACGTCGTATCCATCTCTTCTAAATAATCGCGATACTCATGTTCTTGAATTTCACTCGTCTCAAATATTTCAGCGAGTTCTTTCGGTGATAAATATAAATAAATTTGTTGGCGTATTTCTGGTGTTGTCTTTTCATAAAACACCGCTCGGTCATACGCGTGCAACGCTAAAAACTGCTCACGGAATTCGTGTATCTGTTCTTCTTTTAACAGTCGCGTTAACCGTCCGAGATCGAGCTCTACTTCTTCAATGATCGTCATCCGCTACCGCTCCTTCAATCCAAATATCTATCTCTTATTTTCCCTATCTTTAGTGAGTCAACAACCCGCCACTTAACGACTTTGCGGTCTGTTTGAAGTGGGGGCTTGCGTCTACCAAATTACAGCAGTGCCTCTACCCTCATAGAGTGCAATTACGCTTGTTCCTACCCAGTAGTGCGAACGGTTGTTAAGACCTCCTACCTTCGTGTGGTGGAACACAAGGACGGTTGACTTCGCCCCTACCGCAAGAGCTATACTCCTGCGGTAACTACACCAATATGTTCAATTCCTTTACGGTGTAGATTCATTGCGCCAACACGGTCATCATTTG